>NZ_JBVIEE010000022.1:0-176300 GCF_055572015.1 Streptomyces sp. NPDC030840
CTGAACTGCTGGACCGGCACCTGCACCACCTGCCACCAACCCCTACCCAGCAGACCCACACCAAGATCAAGACAGACCTAACGGAGTCCTACTAGGCGGCTAACTAGCCGCCTAGCCGCACCGAGCGGAGCAACGTTCGTGCCCGACCTCTCCCACCACGCCCGTCGGCTACGCGAGATGGCCGACGCACTCGATGCGCAGTCCGAGCCCGCCGACGATCCACTCACTCCCCATCCCGACACTCTTGCGGTGATCGGCAACCGCCACATCAAACGCGGACAGCTCAACTACGCCGTCCCCGATGTCTTGCAACTCCAGCGGCGCATCCGCCGCTACAACGCCGACCAGGACATTCCCCACGGCGACATCGTCGCCCTGGCTCTCGACACCTGGCTTCGCGCCAAGGGCTACCCGCCCGATCTCAATCCGCCCCAGGCCGAAGCACCATAAGCGAACAGCCGAGCCAAATGCCGCTCGACTCCTCGCTGCACAGGCCTTCGTGTCACACCTGCTCCCCGACGAGCTTTCACTCCTTGGCCACGCGAGTAACAAATCGACTCGTACTTTCTGGAGCCCCCTTCTCATCATCGGCTCTTGTCAGAATGGTGCCCTTTCACTGGACGTCGAGCCGACGGCACCTGCCGCCGTGGGGTTTTGCACGGACCGAGCGACCAGGGTCGGCACAGGCAGACTCGTCACCACGAACAGGTTCACGATGTCTTCCCGATCCATAAATGATGTGACGCCGCTTCGCCGCATCGAGACTGTTGATGATCCATGACCGCGCCTGTTTGGTGATTTCTCCGCCAGCCACGATGTAGGCGTGATCGACCAGGACACGTCTGTTGAAGTGTGCTCGTCCTTCCAGCCACGGGCGAACTCGGCCCGGCACTTCACACGTCAACACCCGCCGCCACGGTTCGGGACGCTCGCGATGGCCTCGATGATCGACATCAGCGGGAAGCCGTCGTGCACCGTGATCCACGGCTGGGCCGCCACGTCCCGCAGCGTAAGCAGCGGCTTGGACGCCAGCCCATGGCCAGGAGACAAGGCGACATCGAGTCGCTCAGCAATGTAGTGGGAGTCACTGTGCGCGGCCGTGGAGGGCCGTGATCGAAGTGGTGGGCGAGGATGAGATCGTAGTGATGGCTAAGGGCCGGGGCGCGGTCCTGGGCGACGTCCTCGTCCGCGAGCGCCAGGCTGGTTTGGGGGGCTTCTCGCTGAGGGCTAAACCTTCTACCACGACCGCTGGGCGCCGGGTATCGTCCGCCTCGTCACCTCCTTTTCTCACACTCCCGAAGACATCGACCAGCTCCTGGACGCGGTCCGCCGCCGCACCCGCTGAGCACCGGCCGGAACCGGCCAGGCGCTTTGCGCAGCGCGCGGCGGCCGCGGCTCCGGCCGCACCAGGAACCTCGCAAGAGCACCGGCGTTTTCACTCTTCAGGGGCCCCTGTCGACGCCACGCCTCGCCAGACGAGTGGCAGCAGTCCTGCCGCCAGGGCAATCTTGAGCGCGTCGGTGATGAGGAACGGGGTGACTCCCAGCGCGATGGCCTGTTGGGCGCCGAGGTGCAGGTCCATCGCCAGCCACACGGTCCCGGCCAGGTAAATGACTGCGTTGCCCAGCGTCATCAGACCCACGGTGCCCAGGATGCCTCGGTCGTTGCCGCGGCGGGCGAGTTCGCCGACGAGGGTGGCGGCGAGGACGAACCCGACGACATAGCCGAAGCTGGGGCCGCCCAGACCGTGGGTGTGGTTGGCGAACCAGGGCACTCCGGCGGCGCCGGCGGCGAGATAGAGCAGCATGGCCGACGCCCCGCGAACGGCACCGAGCGCGGTGCCGACCAGCAGGACCGCGAGGGTCTGGAGGGTGAAGGGCACGGGGCTGAGCGGAGTGTGCACGGAGACCTGGGCGCAGAGGCCGGTGAGGCCCGCGCCGCCGACGACGAGAAGAGTGTCCCGCAGGAGGGAGGATCCGGGGACGAGGTCGGCAAGGACTCCGGGATGGGCGCTCGGTCGCAGGGAGGCGGTCGTGGTGGTCATGTCGGTACGGGTCCGTTCTCGATGGGGTGGGAGTTCAGGGCGGGCAACAGGGTGGTCAGCCCGCCCACACCCTCGACGGTGAGATGCGGGCGCTGCTCCGTGGGCAGCGTGGCGAAGTGGTTCGCCGCGTGGATGCCGGTGGTTACGGCGATGCCGAGAGCCCCGGCACGCCGGGCCATCGCCATCTCCAGTTCCGGGTCGTCTCCGACGACGGCGAGGTGTTGCCGGGCGACGCCCAGTCGGCGCGCGGCGCAACGCAGGCCGGTCAGCGACGGCTTGCCCACGACCTGTTCGGTGACGCCCGTGACACTGCTGATCATGGCGCAGATGGCCCGGGAGGTGCCCAGTGCCCGACCGTCGGCGCTGGCGAAGAACACCGACTGTGAGCTGCTGTACAGGGTGGCGCCTCCGAAGACGGCGTGGCAGGCGGTTTCCAGGTCGTCCATGGTGAACTCGCGGTACCAGCCGACGAGCACGGCGTCGGCTTCCGGCTTGCCCTTGGACTCGACGATCTCGATGCCGGCTTGGTGAAGCGGCTCCTTGAGGCCGTCGCCGCCGAGCACCAGCGCGCTGCGGTGTCCCATGGCCAGGAAGTGGTCGACGGCGCTGGTCGCCGGAGTGAGCATGGCATCGTCCGGCAGGTCGAACCCGATGCGGCGCAGCGTTTCGGCGTAGGCCGCCGGGGTGCGGGTGGTGCCGTTGGTGAAGGTGACCCAGGGCAGGCCGCGGGCGGTGAGGTCGGCGGTGACTTCCAAGGCTCCGGGGAGGGGGGTGAGCCCGTGGTTGCGCCGGTCGCCCAGGACGAGCGTGCCGTCCATGTCGAAGACGACGCCCCGGATGGCCCGCAGACGGCCAGTCAGGTCGTCGGTCTCATCCGCCGCTTCGGTGGTCACGCAGGCGGCAGCCTCGTCAGACGGGTCGGCGGTCACGGTGCAGCTCCAGTCGGAAGTCGGGCCGGTCGAGGATCAGTTCGGGTGTCGCCGGGCGTGTCCGCAGACCGTGGAGCAGGTCGAGCACCGGTTTGACGTCGGGGTTGTAGTGCCGTTGGGCCGGACCGGCGGCCACCATGGCGTCCACCTGTTCTGCCGGCATGGTGGCCCGCAGCAGCAGTTCTTCGTCGCTGATCCCGCGCGGGAGGCGCCGGCGCAGTTCGGCGACGGTGGGCGGGGGCGGTTCGGCGGCGAGTTCCTTCGCTCGTGGCCGTCCCAGGATGCGGTCGGCGACCTGCGGGTCCACGGGGGCGGTGGGGCGGCCGAAGCTGCCCAGCACGTACCGGATCACCGGGTCGGAGACGTTCTCGTAGCGTTCGGTGCCGATCACGTTGTAGAGGGCCTGGGTGCACACCATCTGCGGGAACGGGGTGACCATGATGGGGTGGCCGAGTTCGGCGCGGACGCGGGTCACCTCCTCGATGACCGCGTCGAAGCGGTCGCTGAAACCGAGTTCGTCGAGCTGCCGGTGCAGGGTGGTCATGACGCCGCCTGCGACCTGGTGGCGCATGAACGCGGCGTCGTAGTCCCGGGGACCGCCGACGGGCAGCCCCTCGGCCGCCGCCATGCCGTCGAAGTAGTCGGCGACCACGCCCAGCAGCCGGTCGTCGACGTCCACGGTGTGGCCGATTTCGCGCAGATTGGCCACGACCTGCTGGGCGTTGGGCAGGGACGTGCCGCCCGCAAGAGCCCCGCAGGCCACCTGCAGGGCCTGTACGCCCAGGTCGGCAGCCTTGAGGTAGGTCAGGCCCGGCAGACCGATCGTGCAGTGGGAGTGCAGCTCAAGCGGTGTGCCGGCGAGCTTGCCAAGGACGGCCGGGATCAGTGTGGCGGCGCGTTCCGGAGTCAGCAGTCCGCCGGGGTCCTTGATGTAGACCCGGTCGATGTCCGGGCAGTCGTCCATCTGCGCCGCGAGCGAGGCGTAGTGGGCGTCGTCGTGGACGTCGCTGACGGTGAAGGTCAGTGCTCCGACGATCTCGGTGGCTCCGGCTGCTCGGATCATGCGGGCGGACTCGCGTACGGCGTCCATGTCGTGCATGGGGTCCAGGACGACGTAGCGGGTGACCCCGTTGGCCACCAGCCGGTCGTAGACCAGTTGCATGAACTCGGGGTGTGCGACCTCCCAGGAGATGAAGCGCAGCCCGGTGCCGATGAACTGCAGAGGGGTGTTCGGCATGGCGCGGTGCGTCAGCCGTATCCGCTCCCATGGGTCCTCGCGGTGGGTGCGCACCGCCATGCCCATGTGGGTGCTGGAGGTGTAGTCGAGGGCGCGGAAGCCTACCCGGTCCAGGACCGGCGCGATCTGGAGGATCTTGCCGGTGTCGAGCCCGGTGGCGCTCCACAGGCTCTGGTTGCCGTCGCGCAGCGACACGTCGACGAGCTGGATGTCAGCCACGGCTGCTCCCTATCGGGTGGTCGCGCAGGAAGCGGGTGAACCAGGCGGTGTCCACGCCGCCCTCGGCGAACTCGGCCTCCGCCAGCACCTCTTGGTGCAGCGGGATATTGGTGCGGACCCCGGTGACCGCACACCGGGTGAGGGCAGCGCGCAGCCGTGCCAGCACGTCGGCGCGGTCCCGGCCGTGGACGATCAGCTTCGCGAGCAGGGAGTCGTAGTACGGCGGTACGCTCGCGCCCGCCTGGAGGTGTGTGTCGATCCGGATGCCGTCACCGAGCGGCCAGACCGCCTCGGTCACGGTGCCGGGGCTTGGCTGGAAGTCGCGGGCCCAGTCCTCGGCGTTGATCCGGCACTCGATGGCGTGTCCCGTGAAGGACACGTCCGCTTGCCCGAAGGAGAGCGAGCGTCCCTCGGCGACGGCGAGTTGCTCGGCGACGAGATCGAGTCCGGTGATGGCCTCGGTGACCGGGTGCTCGACCTGGATGCGGGCGTTCATCTCCAGGAAGTAGAAGGTGCCCCGGTCGACGTCGACGAGGAACTCGACCGTGCCCAGGCCCCGGTACTCCAGGTGCTTGCCGAGGGCCACCGCGGCTCGGTGCATCTCCTCGCGCAGGGCCGGGTCGAGGGCGGGCGCGGGCGCCTCCTCGATGAGCTTCTGGTAGCGGCGCTGCACGGAGCAGTCGCGGGTGCCGAGGTGAACGACGTTCTCGCCGTCCGCGATGAGCTGGACCTCCACGTGCCGCCCGGTGGCGACGAAGCGTTCGAGGTAGACGCGGGGGTCACCGAAGGCGGCGCCCGCCTCGGCGACGGCCAGATCGACGGTCGTGGACAGGTCCGCCGGATCGTGCACCTGCTTCATGCCCCGGCCGCCGCCACCGCCGACCGCCTTGATCAGCAGGGGGAAGCCGATCTCCGCGGCAAGCCGGGCCGCGTCGGCCGTGTCCTCCAGCGGCCCGCCGGGTACCACTGGCAGACCGGCCGCCACAGCGTGCCGACGGGCCTCCAACTTGTCGCCCACTGCGGCTAGTTGTTCCACCGTGGGGCCGATGAAGACCATCCCGGCCTTGGTGCAGCCCCGGGCCAGCCGCTGGTTCTCGGAGAGGAAGCCGTATCCGGGATGGATGGCGTCGGCGCCGGCGGTTTTCGCCGCCGTGAGGACGGCGTCCACGTCCAGGTAGCTGGCCGAGGGCGGGGCGGGGCCGAGGCGCACCACTCGGTCGGCCAGCCGTGCCGGTACGGAGTCGAGGTCGGCGTCGGAGGCGGCGAGCACCGCCTCGATGCCGAGCCGCCTGCACGTGCGGATGATGCGCAGGGCGATCTCACCCCGGTTGGCGATCAGAACGCGTCGCAGGATCACGGCGCCACCCCTGTCGCCAGTGTGTCGATGAACATGAGCACGGCACCCTGCTCGGCGAACTCGCCGTCCCCCAAGACGATTTCGGCCACCGTGCCGGAGGCCTCCGCGTACACGGAGTTCATGAGTTTCATCGTCTCGACGATCCCGACGACGGTGGTCTCGGTGACCTCGTCCCCGATCTGGACGAAGGGGGCCGCGCCGGGCTTCGGCGCCCGGTAGAAGGCGCCGGGCAACGGTGTACGGACCCCGATCAGACCCTCGCGGGCGGGCTCAGTCTGCTTGTCCGCGGCACCCATGCCCTGGACCGCGGGTACTTCACGGCCATCGACCAGCACCGGTTCGGCTGTCGTGCGCGCGGACTGCGTCCACGCGCCGTCGTCGCCACGGCAAAGCGACAGCTCGAACCGACCCGTGCGCAGATGGAGGCGGTCGACCTCCATGCCGTCGATGATCCGCAGGATGTCCTGGACGTCCTCGCCGGTCAGGTTCACTTCGTACTCCCGCCGGGGCCGGAGCCCGCGCCGCCGAGCAGCGACAGGACGTGGTCGAACGCCCTGACCTTCGGCGCGGCCGTCGGGGCCTTCTCGCGGCTCGCCCAGACGGTCTCGGGACGGCTTTGGAGCAGGTAGATGTTGTGGCCGGGGACGAGGTTGCGGGAGATCGCCCACTCGATGTCCTGGGGTGCTCCGTAGTGGGACTCGACCTGTCGGCCGAGCCGTACGAGTTCGTGGATCTCCTCGTCGGACAGGCAGGGTTCGTCCCGGAGGTATTCCGGTACGTCCTCTTCCAGCACACCGGAGCCGCTGGGGTCCATCCGGTGCTGTCGCAGCTTCGCCGAGACGGTACGGGAGCAGATGTCTCCGGTCACCTTGCCGACCACGTACTTGTCGGGTGTCACGTCACCGCTGACGAGAGCGGACCCCAGGCCCCAGGACGCTTCCAGTGCGACGACCGAGCGGTCCCCCGTGAGCGGGCTGCGGGTGAACATGACACCGGCGCAGCGCGGGTCGATCATGCGCTGGACGACGACGGCCATGGCGAGGTCGTGTTCCGGCAGGCCGAGGCGACGCCGGTAGCTGACCGACTCGACGCTGTAGAGGCTGGCCCAGCAGCGGCGGACGTTCTCGACGAGGGAGTCCTCGCCGCGCACCCACAGGTAGGTGTCCTGGAGGCCGGCGAAGCTGGCGTCCTCCGCGTCTTCGCTGGTGGCGCTGGAGCGTACGGCGACGGGGGCGGGCTCACCCGGATTGTCGGACTCGCTGTCCAGGTCGCGGTAGTGGCCGCGGATCGCCGCCGCCACCTCTTCGGGCAGTTCGGCCGCCTCGATGCACTCCCTGACGGGTGTGACCACGCGGGTGATCGCCTCGGTGTCCTCGGAGTCCAGCGCCTCAATTGCGGTGCGGATCCCGCCGTCCGGGTCGAGGGCGCCGAGGAAGGCCTCGAAGGCCGTGGTGGTGACGACGTAGCCGGGCGGTACGGGGGCGCCGGCGAAGGTGAGTTCGCCGAGGCTCGCGCCCTTGCCGCCGACCGTGGGCCGGTCCGTCAGCCGCAGTTCCGCGAACCGGCGGACATGGGGTGAGGTGTTCATGGTTGTGCTCCCCAGGCTCAGTCGAGGATGGTGACGATGCCGCGGTCGCCGTCCACGCGCAGCCGCTGGCCGGTAGTGATCCGCTTGGTGGCGTGGCCGGTGCCGACGACGGCGGGCAGCCCGTACTCACGGGCCACGATCGCCGCGTGCGACATGGTGCCGCCGATGTCCGAGACGGCGGCCGCGATCTTGCCGAAGACCGGGCCCCAGCTGGGCGCGGTCACCGGACAGACCAGCACCTCGCCCTCCCGGACCTGGCCGATGTCGTTGGCGCTGAGCAGCACCCGGGCGGTGCCCTCGACGACGCCCGGCGAGGCGGCGAAGCCGCGTACCTCGTGATCGCCGTCCGCGGTCGGTGTGGACCAGGCCTGGATGGTCTCGGCGGTGATGCCCCACAGCATGCGGACCGCCGGGTCGTTGAGTGCCTCGGGGACAGGTCCCAGCGCGGGCGGCGGGGACCAGCCCGCGAGGGCGTCCAGCATCCGCTTGCGCTCGGCGACCGTCTCGCGCATGTGCACCGAGCCCACCGGCTTGCTCCCGGCCGCCCAAGCGAGCATCACGTCCGTCAGAGCCTGGCCGACCTCGGTGTGGTTCAGCTGGAAGACGTCCTCGGCGTCGGCCAGGACCCCGTGGTCATGGAGCAGCTCACCGAACTCGCGGACCTTGGCGAAGAACTTGGTGGTGAAGTAGTGCTCGCAGTAGAAGTTGTGGTCCTCGACGAAGGGGAACACCACCCGGGCCAGGCCCAGCATCTGGTCGAAGGCGGCCTGCTCCTCCTCTCCGGCCAGCAGGGAGCGGTACTCCTGGGCGATGCGTTCGCGCTCGGCCGTGAGCTGTTCGGTGGGGCGGTCGAGCAGTTCGCCCCTCCTGGCCTGGTCGACATAGCCGGGCAGCGCCGCGAACGGCACCGTGAGGTCGTCGTTCCAGCTGCGGTGGTGATGGTAGAAACCGGCGCCGGTCGACATGTTGAACCACGGCTCGCGCGCGGCGTCCATCGCCTCCAGCCAGCGCCGGCCGCCGTCCCCGCGGGCGGCGAGCGCGGCCAGCACCTTCTCCGGCTCGCAGCCCTCGACGAAGAGATCGTCGACACCGTACTCGACCGCCAGCTTCGCCAGCTTCTTCAGCTCGTCGTCCGGGCGGTAGAGGATGACGTCGATCCCCGCGACCATGCGGGCCACGTCCTGGTCGGGGATCTCCGGGAACGACGTCTTGCAGAACTCGAAGAACACGACGTAGGCGCCGTAGCCGAGCATCAGGAACTCGGAGTGGTGGTGCCACATCTTGGAGTACAGGTCGATCAGCCGGTGGTAGTTCTCCCGGACGTAGTGGTTCTGGGCCACGCCCTTGGCCTGGAACACGACCTCCGGGTCCTCGAACTCGGGCAGCCGGGGCACCTCGATCCGCTGCACCTCGTCGATCAGCCCGGTGATGCGGGCGACCCAGCCCTGGTAGAGGTCGTCCCAGTTCTCGTAGTAGTACCCCGCCCGCTCACTGAACTCCGCGAGCCTGCGTTGAATCTCCTCGGGGTCTGTGACCGGGTTGGCGGTGATGTAGACCCGGCCGTTGACGATGCGGTGCTCGATGCCGAGCGTGGTGGGGAAGACGAACAGGCGTGCCGTGTTCGCGCCGAGAGCGGTGTAGGGCGCCTCGGCGGTGATGGCGTCGAACGCGGGCATCGGCTCGGGGAAGTGCATCGCGTTGTAGAACCAGAACCGCTGGTCGTCGCCGGGCTGGAACCGGGTGTAGTACGGGTACATCGACGCCCAGCCTTCGGCGCCCGCGACGTCGGTCAGTTCCGAGGGCAGTGGGAAGCGGGGGGTGGGTCTGGCATCGTTCACGGGGCTCTCCAGGGTGTGCGGCTCAGGCGGTAGGGAGCGGGGATCCGAGGGTGGGGCGGCTCAGACGGTGGCAGTGGCCAGGGGGTAGTCGCGCTGGGTACGGGCGTAGCGGGCGAGGGCGTCTAGCGCGCGAGGGTCGGCGACCGCGCTGCGGTCGGCCGCCTGTTCGACGGGGGTGCCGAGCAGGATGCGGCGCGCCGGCACCTCAAGCTTCTTGCCGGTCAGAGTGGTCGGGACGGCCGGGACCTGGATGATGCGGTCCGGTACGTGCCGGGGGCTGTACTCGCGGCGAAGCCGGTCCCGGATCGTCTGCTGGAGGCCGGCATCGAGCGTGACGCCGTCGGTCAGGGCGACGAACAGCGGCATGAAGAACTTCTCGTCCGGCAGGTCGAGGCTGACCACCAGAGCTCCCGAGACCTGGTCGAGGGCTTCGACGACCCGGTAGATCTCCGCGGTGCCGATGCGCACACCCTGCCGGTTGAGAGTGGCGTCGGCGCGGCCAAGGACGAAGCAGCCGCCGCGAGCGTTGACCTTGAAGAAGTCGCCGTGTCGCCAGACGCCCGGAAAGTCCTCGAAGTACGTACGGCGGTACCGCTCGTCCCCGTCCGGGCCCCAGAACGTGACCGGCATGGACGGCAGCGGCTCCGTTATCACCAGCTCGCCGACCTCGTCCACGACCTGGCGGCCGTGCTCGTCGTAGGCGTACGCGGCGACCCCCAGCGAGCGGGCCTGCATCTCGCCGGCGTACACGGGCAGGGTGGGCACACCGCCCACGAAGCCTGTGCAGCAGTCGGTGCCGCCGCTGCCGGTGGCGATCCACAGGTCCGCCGTGACGTTGCCGTAGAACCAGGCCGTGCACTGGGGCGACACCGGCGAACCGGCGGGCATGACCGTGCGCAGGGCGGACAGGTCGTAGCGTTCGCCGGGGACGATGCCGGCCTTGGCCATGAGGTCGACGTAGGCGGGGCTGGCGCCGAAGAAGGTGGTCCGGGTGTCCTGCGCGATCCGCCACAGCACGTCCGGCTCCGGGTGGGCCGGATTCCCGTCGTAGAGCACCGGGCAGGCGCCGACCAGCAGGGAGCTGATCAGGAAGTTCCACATCATCCAGCCGGTGGTGGTGAAGAACAGCGGCCGGTCGCCCTCGCGCAGGTCCATGTGGAAGGTCTGCAGCTTCAGCTGCTCCAGCAGGATGCCGCCGTGCCCGTGCACGATCGCCTTGGGCAGTCCCGTCGTACCGGAGGAGAAGAGCACCCACAGCGGGTGGTCGAAGGGGACGTGCTCGAAGTCGAAGTCTTCGGCGGGAACGGGCGGGTGGTCCAGGACCTCGTCCCAGCGCAGTCCGCCGACGGCCAGCGGCTCGTTGTCCCCGTCGTCGAGGACGGAAAGGTGGATCACGCGCTCCAGGCCGGGAAGCGCGTCGGCGATGCGGCGCACCTCGTCCCGGCGGTCGAAGGTCTTTCCGCCGTAGCGGTAGCCGTCGACGCAGAACAGGACCTTCGGCCTGAGCTGGCCGAACCGGTCGATGACGCCTCGCGACCCGAAGTCGGGGGAAGCGCTCGCCCATACGGCCCCGATGGCCGTCGTCGCGAGCATCGCGATCGCGGCCTGAGGCACGTTCGGCAGATATCCGCAGACCCGGTCGCCGGGGCGTACGCCGAGCGCCCGCAACCGGGTCGCCAGGACGCGCACCCGGCCCGCGAAGTCCTCCCACGGAAGGCCGACGGGAGCGGCGCTCTCGGAGCCGAACACCACGGCGTCAGTGCCCGACCGTTCGTTTCGCAGGACGTGCTCGGCGTAGTTCAGCCGCGCCCCGGGAAACCACCGCGCCCCCGGCATGTCCCGGCCGTCGAGCACCGAGGAGTAGGGGGTCGTCGACCGAATGCCAAGGTAGTCCCACAGGGCGCCCCAGAATCCCTCCAGGTCGGTGACGGACCAGTTCCACAGCTCGTCGTATCCGTCGAACCGCAGCCCCCGTTCCCGGGACAGCCAATCCGCGAACCGCGTGACATTGGCCTCCGCGACCCGCCGCGGGCCGGGCGTCCACAGCAGCTCGCCTTCGGCCACCACGGCGGCCCCGCCGGCTGCGCCGTGTGCCCGACCAGCGGCAGGGAAGCCCCCTGCTGTCTCGACGGTCATGTCGCCTCCTCGCGTCAGTGGAGGAACGGTCCCCGACGAGCCGGGACGCGAGCAACAGTTCCCTGCTAGCTTTTCACCTGGTGAAATCCGCTCTCCATCTTCGCAGGTGAGGGTCGCCTCATGCGGCAGTACCAGGTGAAAACGATCAGCTCGCTCGAGCGCGGCCTACGGGTGCTGAAGGCCCTGGAGGAGATGCGTGCCGCCAGCCTGCACGACCTGCACCAGGTCACCGGCATCCCCAAAGCCACCCTGATCCGCATCCTCCACACCTGCAACCAGGAGGGCCTGGTCTGGCAGCGGCTCGCCGACGGGGCGTTCGTCGCAAGCCTCAGACCCCAGAGGGCCCCGTACAACGACGTCGAATGGCTCGGCGAGCTGGCGTCGTCGGTCCTGGAGGAGCTGTGCGAGCGCGTGATGTGGCCGTCGGTGCTGACCGTGCCCCGGCTGGACTACATGGAGACGATCGACACCAACAGCCCCAGGGCGTACTTCGACGAGGTGGTCCCCGTCGCGCCCATCGGTTTCCGTTCGCACATGCTGCTCGGTGCCTCGGGCCGGGCCTACATCGCCTTCTGCGCCGAGCGGGAGCGGGAGGCGGTCCTGCGCCGCCTGCGCGAGCACGACGCTCCGGGCAACGCGTACGCGCACGATCCGGGCTGGCTGCGGCGTCTGCTGGCGACCACCCGGTCCCGCGGATACAGCGTGCGCGCACCGGAGTACGACTTCGACGGTCGCAACTCGATCGCCGTACCGATCCGCCTGCACGGCGAGGTACTGGGATGCGTCAACGTGACCTGGCGCAAGACGGTCATGTCCGCGCAGGAAGTGGCGCGGCGCCACCTGGACGACCTGCGGGCCGCGGTGCACCGGATCGAAGAGCGGGCTTCGGCGGCCGTCCCGCACCGACACGGGCACCACGGCGACGAGATCTGAAGACGAGCAAAGAGACCATACGCCGTCTTCCAGTCTCCCCCAGCCACCGGAAAGGCTATGCGCCAGGCCACGGTGCCTGCCGGATGCGTGGCGAGCCGGGCCAGGACCGTGGCTGCGGTCTCCGCCTCCACCGCTACCGTCCCGGGTAGCCGAACCGCGGCGTCCAGTCGCAGATCCGGCGCCGCGCTGTTCGCGGCCTCCCGCAGGGCAGTCGGCAGGGGATCCGATAAACGCTTGCACGCATGCAATGGTTGCATGGAACGCTCCTAGCGTGCAACCATTGCATGCGTGCAAGCAGTCACGGTCATCCTCTCGTGCCACAGCGGCCGCTGACCGCCTTCCCCCTGTTGTGGCCCGAGGTGAGGTTATGAGCATCCAGTCCGGAGTGGACCAGGCAGCCCGCGAGGAGCTTCTCAAACGCGCCGCCGCGTTGGCCCCCGCGCTGAGGCAGCGCGCGCAGGCCGCGGAAGACGCCTCGCAGGTCTCCCAGGAGACGATGCAGGACATCATCGATGCCGAGCTGGTGCGCATCGGTACCCCGATCAAGTTCGGGGGCCTCGACGTGGACGTCGCCACCATGTACGAGGTCGCCATGGAGTTCTCCCGCTCCTGCCCGTCCACGGGCTGGGTGTACGTCCTGCAGGCGCTGCACGCCTACTGGATGGGCTTCTGGTCGATGGAGGCCCAGGAAGAGGTCTTCGCCGACGGGCCCGACATGCTCTCCGCCAGCGTCCAGCTCGGCGTGAAGTCCGAGTGGCGCAAGGTCCCGGGCGGGTACCGGGTCTCCGGCCATGGGAAGTTCGCCAGCGGCTGCGACCACTCCCAGTGGATGTTCGTCGTGGCCCCCGGACAGGAGGGCATCCGGCAGTTCATCCTGCCCCGCAGCGACTACACCATCGACGCCGGCAGCTGGGACGTCTCCGGCCTGCGCGGCACCGGCAGCAAGGACGTCCTCATCGAGGACGCCTTCGTGCCGGAGCACCGGGGCAAGATCCCGCGACCCCCGGTGGACTTCGAGCGGGACCCGGACCTGGAGCGCGCGTACGGCTACCACCGGCAGCGGCGCTACCTCGCCCCGATGTCGACCTTGCAGGACCTGACCTGTGTCGCGATCGGCGGCGCGCAGGGGGCGGCGGAGGAGCTCATCGCCCGGACCCGCGGCACCTCCGGCAGCGTGAAGAGCGCCGACTCCACCATGGTGCAGACCCAGATCGCGGAGGCCACGGTGGAGGTGGCGGCCGCCCGGTCCATGCTGCTGGAGGACATGGAGGTGGCCCAGCGCATCGGCGAGGCCGGCGACTACCCCTCCATCGAGCACCTCACCGTCCACCTGCGGAACCGCGGCTACGGCTGCAAGCTCTCGGTGCAGGCCGTCAACCGCATATTCGACCTGGGCGGCGCCCGCTCGCTGTCCACGAAGGACCCGCTGCAGCGCCTCCACCGCGACGTCCACGCCGCCACCCACGGGCCGTTGGGTAACTTCAACATCGCCTCCCAGCCCTACGCCCGCGCGGTGCTGGGGCTGGACCCCCTCGGGCTCCGCCTCTGACCCCGACCCGCGGCGCGGCACGCCTCGGCGGCCGCCGCCCTCACCTTCGATAGGAGTGACCGACATGACCATCGAACGCAAGCCGCCGAGCGGCCCGCGCCGCACGGCACAGGAGGCCTGGGAGGCCAACGCCCTGCCCATGCCCGCCCACCCCCGCGTCGCCGTGGAGGTCAGCCGGGAGTCCGCCCTCGAGCCGGCCGCGGCCGTGCAGCGGGTCCTGGCCGCCGTGCCGGAGGGTGCGGAGTGAGCGGGGAACAGCCCACCCTGCGCTTCGACGACCGCGTCGTCGTCGTCACCGGCGCCGGCGGCAACCCGGGCCTGGGACGCTCCTACGCCCAACTGCTCGCGCGGCGGGGCGCCCGGGTCGTCGTCAACGACCTGGGCGTGGGCCCGGACGGCCGCGGCACGTACGCCGCGAGCGCCGAGACCATCGCCGCCGAGATCCGCGCCGAGGGCGGCGAGGCGATCGCCGACACCCACTCGGTGGCGACCGAGGACGGCGCGAAGGGCGTGGTGGGCACCGCCCTGAACGCCTGGGGGCGGGTGGACGTGCTGATCAACAACGCCGGCGTGTTCCGGGTCGGGGAGTTCGACCGCCTCCCCTCCGACGCCATCTCCGCGCTCGTCGACGTGCACCTCATGGGCACCATCTGGATGTGCCGGGCGGTGTGGACGCACATGCGCGAGGCCGGCTACGGGCGCATCGTGAACACCACCTCCGGGGCCATGACCGGGGCGGGCTACTCCTCGGTGTACGGCGCCGCCAAGGCCGGCGTGTGGAGCCTGACTCGCACCCTGGCCCTGGAGGGGCACCGACACGGCATCGTCGTCAACGCCCTGGCCCCCGGCGCCGCCACCGGCTCCGTCCGGGTCGCTCCCGGCCACCCCGCGCCGCCGGAGACCGGCCACCCCGCGCCGCCGGAGATCGGCACCCCCGAGATGGTTGCCCCGGCAGCGGCCTACCTCGCCCACGAGTCCTGCCCCTGCTCGGGCGCCGGCATCCACTCGGAGTCCGGCCGGGTCTGGGAGAGCTACTTCGCCCAGACCGAGGGCTGGGGCAACCCCGGCATGACGGTCGAGGACCTGGCGGCCCACTGGCATCGGGTGGTCGACCGCAAGCAGTCCCGCGACTACGGCGACCCCGTCCGGGACGGCTTCTGGCCCGGTGGGCCCCCCGAGGACTCCCGATGACCGGCCGCGTGCCGCCCGCGCATCCGCTGACCGACGGGCCCGGCACGGTCCGCGAGGCGGCCTTCACGGTGCTGCGCCGGCTGGGCATGGCCGTGGTCGACGGCCGCCGCCCGGCCTGAGCCCCCACCCGCCCCGACCCCCGCACACCGCACGAATCACCCAGCACGAAGCACGAAGGAGGACAGCGTTGTCCCGATACGACGCCACGCTGGCCGAGACCATCACCCTCACCAGCCAGGACGGCGAACCCATCGAGGCCTACGTGGCTCGCCCGCTCACCGACCGACCGCTCGGCGGCGTGGTGGTGCTCCACCACGAGCCCGGCTACGACGAGGCCAGCAAGGAATACACCCGCCGGCTCGCCGTCTATGGCTTCAACGCCATCTGCCCCCACCTCCACCACCGCGAGAACCCGTGGGGTGATCCCGACGACGCCGCCGCCGAGATGCGCCGCCTGGGGGGCGCCCCGGACGACCGGGTCGCCACCGACGCGGCCGGCGCCGCCGCGTACCTGCGCGCCATGTCCAACGCCAACGGCCGGGTGGGGCTGATCGGCTTCTGCTCGGGCGCCCGGCAGGCCTACTACATCGGCTGCACCTCCACCTGGGCGGACGCCATCGTCAACGGCGGAGGCGGCGTGATCGTGGACAAGCCGGACAAGCCCCCGGCCCTTCCCGGCCCCCCGCCGCCCGGCGCCTCGCCCATGCTCGTCGAGCCCATCGCCCACCTCACCCCCGGCCTGTCGGCCCCGCTGCTGGGCCTGTTCGGCTCCGAGGACCTGGTCCCCTCGCCCTCGGAGGTCGCCGCCCAGGAGAAGGTGCTGCGGGACGCCGGCAAGGACTTCGACTACCACCTCTTCGACGGCGCGGATCACGACTTCTTCGACTGGTCCAGCGGCGGCTACACCCCCCAGGCGGCCGTCGAGGGATGGCGCCTGGTGCGCGAGTTCTTCACCCACCACCTGGCGACCCCGGCCGAGCCCGCCGACTGAGCGGCGACCGCACGGGACCCGACCAGCACAGGACAGGAAGGTGAAGTGCCGTGTGCGCGTACATCACCGAACAGCTTGAGGTCAACGCCGTCGGCAAGGGGGCGGCCGGCTGGTTCCGCCACGACGCCTTCTTCGAAACGGACAACCCCCGCTACCGCAGGGCCGCGGCGGTCGACGGCTGGCAGGAGATCTGGGATTTCTTCGGCCGGCACCTAGCATCTTGACGCCTTGACCTGCTGACCTCCTGACTCCCACCCACGAAAGGGAGAGCGATCGCGTGACATTCAAGGCCGTGCTGTGGAACGAGTCGGGCGCGCGTGACAGAGTTGGAGCCCCTGCCGCTCCGCCCCCGCGACGCCCTGGTCCGGGTCGAAGCCTGCAACGTGGGCAGCGCCGAGGCCACCGCGCTCCTGTTCATGCCCGGATCGCCGCCCCCGGAGAAGGGCCCACCCCCGGGGGACGGCCCGCCCCCGGCGGCCCCTCCTCCCCTGCCGCCGCACATCCTCGGGGACGCCGCCGTCGGCGTCGTGGAGGAGACCGGCCCGGCGGCGCAGGGCGTGAAGGTCGGCGACCGGGTGCTGATGGTCGGCACCGCGCACTGCGGCACCTGCCACTTCTGCCAGCGCGGCCGGTTCGACCAGTGCGCCCGGATGGTGCAGTTCGGCCCCGCCACCGCCCGCACCCGGGACGGCGCCGAGGTGCACCCCCTCGGCTACCTCGGCGGCTTCGCCGAGCTGGCCGCGGTGCCCGACATCCAGCTCGTCCCGGTGACCACCGACCTGCCCGCCGACCAGCTGGCGTTGATCCCCAACCCGGTATGCACCGGGGTGGGCGCCGCGCTGCGCACCGCCCCGGTCGAGCCCGGCAGCGTCGTCGCCGTGGTGGGCTGCGGGCCAGTCGGCCTGTCCTACGTGCAGGCGGCGCGGCTGGCCCTGGCCGCGCAGATCATCGCGATCGACCCGCTGCCCCACCGGCGCGAGGCCGCCCTGCGCCTCGGCGCCACCACGGCCCTCAACCCCACCGAGGTCGACCCGGTCGAGGCCGTCATGGACCTCTCGGGGGACGTCGGGGGCATCAACCAGGGGCGTGGCGCCGACTTCGTCTTCGAGGCGGCGCGCGAGGCGCGGGCCGTCGAGCAGGCATGGGCCATGACCCGCTCGGCCGGGCACCTGACGCTGGCCGGGCTGAGCGAGGACCCCGGCGCCACCGTCACGTTCCCCATGATGGAGTTCTCCAACCACGGCAAGACGGTGCACAGCTGCCAGCAGGGCTCGCTGCGGATGCGCCGCGACCTGCCCTGGATGGTGCGGCTCGCCGAGCAGGGGCAGCTCGACCTCAAGGCGATGGCCGAGCGCAGCTACGGCCTCGACGAGGTCGTGCAGGCCATGCGGGACGTCGGCGACTGCTCCGTGCTCGGCGCCAGCGTGGTCCCCGCCGGCTGAGCTCCCCTGCCCTGCCCTACCCACCCACCCACCTCACCAGACTTGCCCTGAGAAACAACGACGAGGAGAGCCACACGATGACTGAGGAGACGGCGGCGGTGCTGATCGAACGCGCCCAGAAGCTGCGGAACCTGATCCGGGACCAGGCCGAGGAGGCCGAGCGGCTCGGCCACTACACGCCGGCGGTGCACGAGGCGTTCCAGGAGGCCGGCTTCTACCGGCTGCTGACCCCGCGCCGCTACGGCGGCCTGGAGGTGGACGTGCGCACCTTCGCCCAGGTCATCATGGAGGTCGGGCGCGGCGACCCGGGCACCGCCTGGTGCCTGTGCCTGGGACAGGGCCACGCGCTCAGCGTCGCCGCGCACTGGCCGGAGCGGGCGCAGGAGGAGGTGTTCACCAACGAACACGGCTACTTCCGCGCCTCCCACGCGTTCAACCCCGCCGGCACCGCCACGCGGGTCGAGGGCGGCTGGCTGGTGAACGCCCGGTCCCGCTACCAGTCCGGCGTGCCGTACGCCTCCCACGCCACCGTGTCCGTGCTGGCCGGCGAGGAGGGCGCGCCGCCGCCCGTTCCCGGCGAGCCGGTCGCGGGCGCCCGCCTCATGCAGATCCTCATCCCCGCCGGGCAGTTCACCATCGCGGACGACTGGGGCGGGGAGCGCGTCCTCGGCATGCGGGCGAGCGGCTCGAACAGCGTCATCGTCGAGCAGCAGGTGGTGCCCGAGCACTACGGCATCGTCATGGACCCCGACGAGATCAACTCCACCACCTCGCCCGGGGTGCGGCTGCACGGCAACCCGATGTACCTCGGGGCGCTCACGGGCGGCTTCTTCGTCCTGGAGCTGGTCGTCAGCGTCGTCGGCGCCGCCCGCGCCGCCCTCGACGAGTTCGAGCACCTGGCCCGGACCCGGAACACCACCGTCCCCGGCGGCGGCCCGCGCTTCAAGGACCCCCTGTACCAGCGCGACTTCGGGGAGGCGAGGCTGAAGGCCAACGCCGCCGAGGCCATCGTCTGCCACACCGCCGACCTCATGACCGAGTGGAGCCGCGAGTCCGTCGAGGGGCGGCGCACGATCACCGCGGAGATGGGCTCCGGGCTCGGCGCCACGCTCATGCAGGCCGGGCACCTGGCCGCCGAGGCCGTGGACACCCTGTTCAACTCCGCCGGCACCTCGGCGTCCGGGCAGGGCCAGCGCATGCAGCGCTACCTGCGCGACGTAGCCATGTGGCGGACCCACATCGGCGCGCAGTACCACACGTTCGCCCGGCAGTACGGGGCGCACAGCTTCGGGGAGGCGCATGATTGGTCGTTCTGAGGGCCCCGCTCCCCCTCAGCCGCGACCGTCAACCGGCGACGGTCAGCCGGCGACCGTGGCGAGCCGGTCGCCGATGGCCGTGGCCGTGGCCACGACCTTCGCGACGATCTCCGCCTCGGCCGCCGGCCCGACCCGCTCGGCGAGCGCCGCCACGCCCAGCGCCGCCACGACCTCGCCGCTCCCATCGCGCACCGGCGCCGTGACGCCGGTCACCCCAGGGTCCCGCAGAACGGCGGACCGCGGACCGGACGACGTCTACTTGGCCCACGACTGCCACAGAGGAAGGTCAACGATGCCCCACCCTCACCCAACACCCCAGCAAGCCCTTGCCAGTCCCGATCCCGCGGGCGGCTCCCTTCGTGAGTATTTCGCGTCGCTGCGGAGCTACCCCCGGGGGGCGTGGATGGCGATCTGCGCGGGTATCATCGCGATGATCCTGGGCCCCTCGGTGGTGAACAATCTCACCACGTACATGCTCGCTCCGGTATCCGAGGACTTCGGCTGGTCGCAGTCGCACACGGTGCTGCTCATGTCGTCCTTGCCGCTGTTCTCCTCGCCCTTCGTGCTCACTTTCGGTGGCTACCTGATCGACAAGGTAAGCATTCGGACCGTCGCCGTGTGGTCCTCGCTGATCTACGGGGTCGCGTTCTGCCTGATGGTGGTGGTGTCAGCGAACGCGCTCTTCGGCGTCCTCGCCCTCGTCGCCCTGGCGGGCAGCCAGGTCTGCGCCCAGGTGGTGGGCTTCAAGACCGTGTCGATATGGTTCCCCCGCCACCGCGGGGTAGGGTTCTCCCTGATCAGCGCGGTGGCGAGCCTGTCCAGCGCCGTCTACTCGCCGCTGTTCGAGTGGTCCACCAGCTCCTTCAGCTGGCGGTACACGTATCTCGTGCTGGGCCTGTGCGTGCTGGTGCTCTGCGTTCCGGCCCAGATCGTCCTGCTCTCCCAGCCGGACGCGACACCGCCGGCCCCCGGGGCCCGCCCGGTGCCGGACAGCGGACCAGTCATCGAGGCCTCGGCGCCGGCGGGCCCGCAGGAACACCGTAACGCCCCCGGCGTCCCGCTGGCCGCGGCGCTCCGGTCGCGTGCCTGGCTCCTCCTCATGCTGATCATCCTGGTCCCGACGGGGGTCACGATGTCCGTACGGACCCTCGGTGTCGATCTGTTCGGCGAGCGCGGGTACGGCAGCGGGACCGTGTCGCTCGCGCTGTCGGTCTTCTGGCTCGCGTCGTTCGCCGGCCAGAGCGTCGCCGGGCCCGTGATGGACCGGTCGAAGTCCGCTCGGGCGGCCTTCCCCTTCTTCGCGAGTGTCCTGCTCGGAATGCTGATCGTGACGACCACCCACGGCACCACCTGGCTGCTGTTCGTCGCCCTTGCCCTGCTGGGCGGGTTCCAGGGGGCCGAGTACACGATCGCGCCCTATCTGCTGGGCCGGTATTTCGGCGACCGGTCCTTCGCGCCGCTCCTGGGACTGACCCTCGGCATCACCGGCGTCGTCGCCTTCGGCACCATCCCCTTCCTCGTACAGGTGGCCGTGGAGCAGGCCGGCACGTACGACGGCGTGCTCCTGGTCATGCTCGTCGCCATCGTGATCGCCACGGCCGTGGCCTTCTTCATGCCTCGCTACCCGGAGCCTGAGACCGAGGCCGCGAAAGAACTCACAGCAGACCGGGACGTTCCTGCCCCGGACCCCGGCCGCGCCGACCATCCCTGAGATTGCTCCCCCCGGTCGCTCCGCCCGGTCGCTCCGCCCAGGTCCTAGGCCCCACGGCCGCGGGCGGGTTCTATCGATCCCCGCAACACCCTGGAGTTCAGGGAGTTGCGGGGGTCGTGGATTTTGCGGAGCTGAGGGCGAGGTTCTTCGGCTTGCTGGTCGCGGGCCCCCTGCTGTTCATCGTCTCGGCGCTGACGTTCGTCCTGACGTCGCTGGAACCGGCGAACGCCGCCGAGACGGTACTCGGCTCCAACGCGACGGCCGAGCAGGTGGCGGCTCTGGAGCGGCAGATGGGCCTGGACCAGCCGCTCTGGGCGCAGTACTGGCATTGGCTTGAAAACGCCGTGACGGGAAACCTCGGCACCTCGCTGGTCTCGTCGCAGTCGGTGGGCTCCGCGCTGTCCGCCCGGCTCCCGGTGACCCTGTCACTGGTGATCGGCGCGACGGTGCTCTCCGCCGTGCTCGGGATCGGCCTGGGCGCGGTGAGCGCACTGCGCGGCGGCGTGATCGGCCAGGCGATCGACGCCCTGGCAATGCTCAGCTTCGCCGTCCCGAGCTTCTGGCTGGGCCTCATCCTGGTGGATCTGCTCGCAGTCAAGGCGCATCTGCTGCCCGTGACAGGCTATGTGGACCCCTCCCAGTCGGTCACCAGCTGGCTGCGCTCCCTGGTACTGCCGGTCGTGACGCTCGCAGTGGCGGGGGTGACGGGAATCGCGAAGCAGACCCATGACTCCTTCCGCGAAGTGATGGGTCGTGACTTCATCACGGCCCTTCGCGCAGACGGCCTGCCCGAGCCGTGGATCGCGGTCCGCCACGGCCTGCGCAACGCGGCGATTCCGATCGCCACGCTGGTCGGGGTTTTCTTCATCAGCATGCTCGGCGGCTCGGTGGTCGTCGAGGCGGTCTTCGCGCTGCCAGGGCTGGAGAGCCTCGCGGTCTCCTCCGCGCAAAGCGGAGACATGACGACGCTGCAGGGCGTCGTGGTGGTGTTCTGCATCATCGTCGTCGTGGTGAACCTGCTGGTCGACGTGTGCTACGGGCTGCTCAATCCGAAGGGACTTCCGACATGACCGCCACCGGTCTGGAATCGAACGGGTCCCCTTCCGCGCTGCCCGCGGTCGGGGACGGCGTCACGCGGTCGCGAGGAACGATCCGCAATATCGCGGCGGGAGTCGTACGCAGACCCACCGCGCTCACGGCGCTGATCGTACTGGCGATCATCATCGTGGCATCGCGGCAGGGATCATCACGCCGTACCAGCCGAACCAGCAGGACCTGTCGGCGAGTCTGCAGGGGCCGAGCCTCGCGCACTGGCTGGGCACCGACGACCTCGGCCGCGACACCTTCAGCCGCCTGCTGTACGGCGGACACATCACGCTCTTCTACGCGGCGGTGGTCACGGCCGTGGCCCTGGTCGTGGGTGTGGCTGCGGGATTGCTCTCGGGCTATCTGGGCGGCTGGACCGACCGGTCGGTGATGCTGCTCGCCGACATCGGAATGTCGATTCCGGTGCTGGTGGTCGTGATCGTCATGCTCTCGGTGTTCCGGTAGGGCTTCGTGGTGGCCATGGCGGCGCTCGGACTGCTCATGGTTCCATCGATCGTCCGCAGCGTCCGTGCCCCGGTCCTCGCCCTGCGGGGAGAGCTCTTCGTCGACGCCGCCCGGATATCCGGCCTGTCCGCGCCCCGGATCATGCTCCGGCACATCCTGCCGCGGGTGGCCGGCCCGGTACTGGTGCAGGCGACGCTGGTGTCGACGGTGGCCCTGCAGCTCACCGTGGGCCTGGCCTATCTGGGCTTCGGCCCGCAGCCGCCGAATCCGACCTGGGGCTCGGTGATCGCCTCGGGTGCGCAGGTGCTGTCGTCGAACGGATGGCTGCTGCTGTCCTCGGGCGGAGTCGTGGCCCTGGTCACGGCCTGCCTGGATTTCGTCGGCGACGCGATCCGCGACACGGCCGTGCAAGCGTGGACGGGCGATGTCACCGCGGGGCGGCGGCGCGCGCGGCGGGCCGCCCCGGATACGCGGGGCATCGCTTCGGCCGCACGGGCGACGGTGACCGTGCCCGAGTCGGAATCCCGTGCCGCCACGGCGCTACTGGAGGTGGCCTGCCACCGCACGCCAGCGAACCGGTCCCCGTTCTTGCTGGACAGCTTGCGGCACACCTCGTGCTGGTCCTCTGCCAGCACGCTCAGGCCCAGCCGCGGCCGGTCCCGCAACTTCGGCCACGTGGACGACGAGTCCTGCATGCACACCGAGACCAGCGGCGGCGCCATGGACACAGAGGTGAACGAGCTGACGGCCATGCCGACCGGCTCGCCGTCCACCAGGCTGGCGACCGCGGTCACGCCGCCGGGAAAACAGCCGAACGCCTGGCGCAGCCGCTGCGCATCCAACTCTTCTCGCTCGATGGCGATCGTGGTGGTGGTCATCGTCGACTCCTGGTAAGTACAGCTCGGCTTCCCGCTCCGGGGTAAGGCGGGTCCGTCTGCCGGTCTGCGAGGCGACGTTGCTGGGCATCGGCTTCTCTCCGAATGGGAATAGTTTCGTTTCAAAACTAGGCCGCCCCCCGCGCATTGCAACGCCCCGGTCCCCGCGACGGACTCTCGGGGTCCTCGCAACACCTGATGGCCTACGTGGTCGTCAGTAGATCACGCATACGCCGTGGCCGGTTCACCCCGACCGCCCGGGCAGCACCCGAGATGCTGCCGTTCTCCCGGTCCAGCGCCCGGTCGTCCTCCAACTGCTGCGGGAGGTCGGCTACGAGGCGCTGACCCTGCAGGCGGTCGCCAGCCGCGGCCGGTGCAGTACGGCCTCGCTCTACCGGCAGTGGCAGGGCAAGCCCAAGCTGGTCGTCGCCGCGCTCCAGCACCAGCGGATCCAGCCGGTCCCGGCGGAGCTGGACGCCCACACGGGCTCGCTGCGCGAGGCCCTGCGCGAGATGGTCCGCCGCGTCCGCCGTGCGGCGCCACCGGAGCACCAGCTCGTGTCCGGGCTGTCCCACGCCTCCCTCGGAGACCCCGAGCTGGCCACGGCAATGCGCGAGCGGTTCACCAAGCCCGCCGCGGAGATCCTGAAGCGGATCGTGGACCGGGCCGCCGCCCGCGGCGAGATCTCCCGGACAACCCGGTCCGCGAGTTCTGCCACATCATGCTGGTCGCGCTCGGCCTGACCCGCCCGATGCTGGACGGTGAGGAGGCCGACGAGGCTTACATGCTGCGCCTGGTGGACGCCGTGCTGCTCCCTTCCCTCAGGCATCCCGCACCCGCGGAGTCCTGACGTGGAAACGGCGAGCCGCACGGCGTCAGACCCCCGGCCCGCCCGCGCCTGATCGCCGCGGTCCGTCGGCCCGGTGGGGGAGGCGTCACGGTCCCCCGGCGCCGGTCCTCTGTGGGCTGTGCCCCGCGGCGCTCCGGGCTGCCGTCATTCGCTTCGGCGACACCGCCGAGCCGCCGAAAAGCCAGGACATCGTGATCGACGCCTACCAGCACGCGCTGACCCCGGTGTTCGGCTATCTGGTGCCCCTCTTCGTGGCCGCGTTGATCCTCGCCTTGTGGCTGCCGGAGAAGAAGCTCGCCGAGACGCACGATCACGGGGAAGCCGAGACCACGCCGCCCGAGCGCGTGATGCAGAAGTCCTGACAGCCGGGACCCATGTCCCCGGGGCACGACAACCCGTCCATCGAAACGGTTGAATTCGAGCGGCGGCGCCCTACGGTAATCGAAATAGATAGGTTTCGTTTCTGTGATACCGCGGCTGCTCCCGGGCCGAGAACGACCACCTCACAGAGCCAGTGCGCACAATCAGCGACCACATGCGTTTTCCCTCCGCCGGTTAGTGGCGCTCGACGAGGCCGATGACGTGGCCTTCGGGGTCTTCGAGCAGGGCGAGCGTCGGTCCTGTGCCCATCCGCGCGGGCGGTCGGACCGTGCGACCGCCGAGGCGCTCGATCTGCTCGAGCACCCCCGCCGGGTCGTCAACCTCCACGTAGAAGGTCAGGTGACCGGCCCGGTCTTGCGGCGCGGGACCGGCTCCGACATGCAGGATGCCGCGGTCGGCGTCCGGGTCGGCGAGGACGTGGTACGCACCGTCGACCACGTCCTGCACCTCCCAGCCGAATGCCGCCGTGTAGAAGCGCTGCAGTGCGTCGACGTCTTTGGCGAGGATCTCGCCGTGAGTTACTGGGTTGGACATCCTTGCCCTCCGGTGGAGTGGCTTGGATCGGATCAGAGGAAGAACGGCTGCGGGTCGCCGAGGCTGCCGGCGCCGGATCGCCGCACGAACGGGTCGTACTGCGCGCCGATGTGAGTGCGGTACATCCAGACGTCGCGAAGGTAGCGCTGCATGCGCTGGCCGCGCCCGGATGCGGAGGTGCCCGCGGAGGCGAAAAGGATGTCCACGGCCTCGGCAGCCAGGTGGCCGGCCTGCATGAGCATGCAGCCGAGTTCGATGTCCGTGTCGGGCGTGAAGGTTATGGTGCCCGCGATGGCCTCGCTGCTCAGCTCGGTGATCGTGTCGGCGACGTAGCATGCGATCGCAGTTGCCGCATCCGTCTTCGTCTTGGCGGCGCCGAAGTCGCGCTGGTAGAACGGGTCCTTGTTGCGCAGGCCGCCGCCCTGGTATGCGGTGGTTTTGGTGCGGGCGAGCCTCTCGTACTCGTCGAGGGCGGCGCGGGCTGCGCCGATCACGCTGACCACGAGCTCCAGTTGGAAGAACGAGCCGGTCGCCGCGCCCAGGTACATCGGGTTGCCGTGCAGCTTCACGCCGTGCGAGGTCGTCGAGGCCAAGAGGTCCGGGGACATGGTGATCGCGTAGTGCTCGGGCACGATCTGGTTCTCCACGGTGATGCTGTTGGAGCCGCTCGCGCGCATCCCCAGCACCGCGTCGGCGCCCCAGTTCTCGACGATCGTGAACTGGTCCTTGGGAATCAGCACCTGGAGCATCTGGGAGGGCGGAACGTCGCCGTGAGGCATCGGCGGCGCATCGGCGGGAGCACCCGGTGGGGGCCCGGGAGGCGCGCCGACCGGAGCACCCGGCGGAGGACCGGGAGGCGCGCCGGGCGGTGCGCCGGCGGGTCCGCCGTCCTCGTCGACGAGCACGACGGAGACCGTGGCGTGCGTGGCGTACGGAACCCCGGACTGGTAGCGGGAGTTCGCGTTGATCAGCAGCCCGCCGGGCACGCGCTTGGCGGTGCCCGCGGGGTTGAACGCGTGGGAGGCGCGGAAGTAGCCGCTCGCGTTGTTGAACACCTCGTCCTGGGCCTTCTCCGGCCACAGCGCGGCGGTGGTCAGAGCGTGCCCCTGCCCCAGGCACAGGCACCAGGCGGTGCCTGGATCACCGCGGCCGACTTCCATTACGATCTTGGCGAAGGTGCGAAGGTCCACCTCGAGGCCGCCGTAGCGGCGCGGGGTGAGCAGCTGGTAGAAGCCCGCCTCCAGGAAGGCCTTGTGCACATCCTGGTTGTAGTGGCCAAGGCCCTCGGCCTCCTCGGCCTGGTCGCGTATCAGTTCCCGAAGCTGGGCGGCGTGCGCGACCAGCTCGGCCGGCGAACGCTCGATCGAGCGGGTCGGCGTCTGCGCTGTCATGGTGTTGATCTCCTTAATGCCGGTCAGGGTGCGGTGCGACGCTCACAGCCGCGGATCGACGGTCGCGCCGAGGACGTTGCACTCGGCGACGTCGCGGAGGGCCTCGCCGACTGCCTTAAGGGGGTAGGTGCGTTCGGCCAGCGAGGCCAGGTCGAGCTGTCCGCGCTCGGCGAGCCTGACCATCCACGGCAGGTCGCGGCGCATCAGCAGCGAGCCCATCTGGCAGCTGTGGATCGTCTTGCCGAAGTTCGAGAACTGCACCATCGGGAAACTGACCCTGGCTCCGGGCCTCGGATCGAGCCCGGCCAGCGTCAGATCGCCCGCCGACCGGGTCATGGCCCAGGCCTGCTCGGTCGCCGACGCATCGTTCGCCGCGTCGAAGACGTAGTCGGCGCCACGGCCCTGATTCACCCCGCCGGCATCCCCGGACAGCTCGCACACGGCCTCGACCGGATCCGTCTCGGCGGGGTCGATGACGGTGGTGGCGCCCATCCGCAGTGCCGCCTCCCGGCGGTGCGCCAGCGGCTCGATGGCGATGATCTGATCGGCCAGGGCCAGTCGCGCCGCCTGGATGTAGGACAGGCCGACCGGCCCGCAGCCGACGACGGCGACCACGCTGCCCGGCTCGATCCTGGCCGTGCGCAGCGCCGCGCCGACACCGGTGCACACCGGGTTGCCGATCAGCGACAACTGGTCTGCGGGCAGGTCTGTGCGCACGGGCACGAGCAGGTTGTCGAGCACGACGGCCCACTCGGCGAGGCTGCCGACGTAACCCAAGGGGTGCACGTCCACGCCGTTCGCGGTTCGAGCGGTGGCCGGGCCGAACAGGGCCATCTCGGCGCACTGGTCGTAGCGGCCCCGCTGGCAGAAGTGGCACACGCCGCAGTTGTTGTTGCCGGTCATCAGGACCCGGTCGCCCACCTTCACCCCCTCCGCGGAGGGGCCGACCTCCTCGACCACACCGACTGCGGAGTGGCCCAGGATGTGCAAGGGCAACGGCGGCAGAGCAAGGCCTGGGGGAAGGTCGGGCGGTAGGTCGGCGGGGGCGGAGGCGGGGCCGAGCAGGGCGCTCGCCTCCGAGCTGGCCACATTGGACGCTTCGATCCTGACGAGTACGTCACGCGGATGTCGCTCGAGAAGTTCGACTTCCTCCACACGAACGCCGTCCGCGTGGTCCCACACCGCTGCTGAGAACTTCACGAAAACTCCCTTGTTGCGAAGGTGGATCGGGTGACGTTCGCCCGCAGCGTTGGCGGACCGCGAGCGAACGTCACGTCATGCGCGGGCCGCTCCGGCCGACGGCGCCGGGGGCGGGCCGCCGACCCAGGTG
Source organism: Streptomyces sp. NPDC030840 (assembly GCF_055572015.1). Lineage (NCBI taxonomy): Bacteria > Bacillati > Actinomycetota > Actinomycetes > Kitasatosporales > Streptomycetaceae > Streptomyces > Streptomyces sp. NPDC030840. The sequence goes on from NZ_JBVIEE010000022.1 coordinate 27,394, forward strand.
GCCGCCTCAGCGGGATCGCCGATGTCGTGCGCGTGGGATCGATCGACGACCTGGCGCAGTGAGTCGTTGAGTTCCTCGATCGTCGGCGCGACCTTGGCGTACCCGGCGGTCTGGCGGTAGCAGGTCTCTGATACTCGACCGGGATCCGCCGTGATGTTCTTGCCCGAGAACGGGCAGACGCGGTGCGCGAGCAGGGCGGCGGTCGGCGCGATCAGATCCGGACTCATGTCCTGTGCGACCGGGCCGTCCATCGCCTCCTTGCCGGGGGCCTGAACGACGTCCCACGCGATCGTGGCCGCCAGCGGTGCCAGCGCGTTGGCTCTGATGCCGAACGGGTCACCCTCGATCGCCAGCGATCTGGTGAGGCCGTAGCTGCCCGCCTTCACAGCGCCGTAGACGGAGCCGTAGCCCGAGCCGAGCATCCCGGGCGACGTCGTGTTCACGATCCGCCCGTAGCCGGCGTCGCGCATGTGCGGCCACACCGCACGGCACATGTCATCAGCAGTCTTGCCCGGTATCTCCGGGCGCTTCCTGATTTGATCACTTCTACTCCCTGGTCGCGTCGTTGCGTTTGGGAAGAGTGGCCGTTCGGTGCGTTCAGGCGGATTGGTCGCCGGGGGCCAGTCGGCGGAATCGACTTGCGTGGAACACCAAGGGGGCACCGCCCGCGACAGTTCGCAGCCCTCTGATCTCCAGGAGGGCTATGGTGTGATCGCCCGCAGGCAGCTGGTTCCAGACACTGCAGCTGAACCAGCCGACCGCGTCGTCCAGGTACACTGCGCCGTCGTCGTCGGCGTGCCAGCTCACTCCGGCGAACCGGTCGGTTCCAGTCGAGGCGAGCTGCCGGACCTCGCGATGCTGCTGTTCGGCCAGCACACTGAGTCCGAGCCGTGCCCGCTCGCGCAGGATCGGCCAGGTCGTCGATGTGTTCTGCATACTCACCGACACCAGCGGCGGGTCGAGCGAGACGGTGGTGAACGAGCTGACCGCCATTCCGGCCGGCACGCCGTCCTGCGCCAGCGCGCAGAGCGCGATCACCCCGCTGGGGAAGCAGCCGAACGCGTCGCGCAGCCCGCGTGAATCCAACTGCTCGGAATTGGTCGGCGTCAACCAGTCATCGGGCGAGGCCAATGCACCCGTCGCGTACTCACGCATCACCGGCTCCGATTCTCCGCGCGCACCTCGCGCGCGAGGTCGAGCACGCCGGTCACCGTCGTCCAGTCACGAGCGGTCGCGGGCACCGGAAGGCCCATGATCCCGCCGATGAGCCGCGAACCGGCGAATCCGTCCGGGTACCAGCCGTACAGCTCGCGTCCGATCACCGCGACTCGCTCCCGCCCCGTGGCGAGCATGGCGAGCTGTTCGACTTCGGCCTGATCGAGCGTCGTCTCCAGGAAGGCGACGTTGTAGTGCTCGGCGTCGGCGGCGGCTTCGGGGAACGGATTGCGCGCCACCGCCTCGGAGAGCTCGTCGAGGCTGCGCACGATGACGTGGATGTCCCGGTCGAAGCGCTTCTGGAGGATCTCGCCGACGCGAGCGGCCAGAACGCCGGGCTCCCCATCGTCGAGCAGCACGACGTTTCCGCTGTCCAGGTACGTGTGCACAGCGGCGAAGCCCGCCTCGGCGAGCGCCTCGCGCAGCGCCGGCATGTCCAGCATGTCGCCTGGACCGTGTCCGACGCCGCGCAGGAACGCGATCTGAACGTTCACGCCGACCTCCCGGGCTCGTCCCCGGCAGCGGGCTTGCGACCGTCGACGATCGCCATCCCGCGGTGCTGCCACGCCGTCACGTCTGTCAGGCAGCGGGCCGCCGCGTCGCGCACATCATCGACGCTGACGGCGAGCCAAGCGGCCTTCTTCCACTGAAACGCCGAGTCCAGCGGCACCTCACGGGAGCCTGCGAAGGTGATGAAGAAGCTCAGCAGCATGTCCAGCCAGACATCCTGCTCGGCCAGCGCGAACGTCGCCGCGGTCGGGCCAGGATGGAACAGCAGGATCCTGCCGCCGGGGCGGACCAGGCGGCTGAGCGCCTCGAGTTCCGCGTCCGGGTCGAGCAGGTGCTCCCACTGGGAGGCGATGACGACGTCGAACGCCTCCGGCTCGTGCTTCGCGGCGATCTCGGTGTAGGGGTCGAAACGCCCCACGTGGTGGGCCTCGATCATCGGGACCATGTCGACGTATTCGGCGGTACCTCCGGGCTGCACCTCGGCGCTGATCAGGTCGACGAATCCGACGTGATCGAGGAATTCGCCGAGCACGAGCGCCCGATCACCGGCTTTCAGTGCCGCCTTGTCCAGCAGCACCCGCGTGAACTCCGACTGCCGCATCTGCATCCAGTTGGGCATGAACCGGTCGCCGAACGGCGGGCGGGAGCTGTAGAAGTCCTGACGCAGTTCCTCGGTGGAGAAGCACTGCTTCTCCGCGGCCTGCGCGGGCGGCGGCATCGGAACGGCGATCGCCGTCCAAGCCTGCTCAAGGGTCATCGGCGGCTTCGGCGCCGGCATCGGGGCTTCGGCTATGGGGGGCGCCGACGTCTGGGGCTTGGGCATGTTCTCGTTCTCCTTTTCTCCGGTAGCCGCGGGGATCACCCCAGGGCCGGTCCAGTCCAGAAGTTGACCTCGCGCGGGTCGAGCCCGAGCAGGGAGCGGCCGTACGGCTGGGAGGCCATCGGGAACTGGCCGATCGGTCCCGGGTGGGCCGTCGCGTGCGCGTCGCGGTGCGCGCGCTGAAGCGGGTCGTTTCGCGACAAGCTCCGGCCGCCGCCCAGGGCGTACATTCGGTTGACCACCCCGACAGCCAGCTCGTGCGCGTAGGACTTGTTGGCCATGTAGCGGGCGTAGTCGACCGGCGCGAGGGTCTCGCCCCGCTCGCCCTTGCCCTGGCAGTCTTCAAGGTCGCGGTGCAGCAGCGTGCGTGCGACATCGAGTTCCACGGCGGACTGCGCGATCTGAGCCTGGATCACCGGCGAATCCGCGGCGCGCACCGAGCCCTTGGTGCCGTGCATCCGCCGCACGATCTCGTCGTACGCCCCCTGCGCCGCACCGATGGCGACGGCCGGGAAGTCCCAACCCTGGATGGCGAACAGGGGAACCGAGTACCGGCGCTGCCGGTGCTGGTCGTACGGGAGCGGACCTTCGGGTGCGAAGTCGATCGGCGGTGCCGGCCGGATGACCCGGTGCGACGGGATGAACGCGTCCTGCACCACAACGTCCTTACTGCCGCTGCCGCACAGGCCGGCCACATCCCACGTACCGTCGAGTACGGCGAAGTGCGTGCGCGGAACAAGGAACTGGAGAGGTCCTTCCGCCCCGACTCCGAGCGCGAAGAGCCACTGCGAGGGATCCGAACCACTGGCGAACCGTCCGCGGCCGGAGAGTCGGTAGCCCCCGGGCATCCGCTCGTAGTCGCATGACACGCTTAGCTGAACGCTCGCGCTCAGCATGTCGGGACCGTCGGCGAAGACCTCCTCCTGCGCTTCGAGCGGCCAAAAGCCCATCCAGTAGCAGTGCAGCGCCCACAGCTGGAAGCACCAGGCCGTCGAGGCGCAGGCTCGGGCCAGCTCCATTGTCATCTCGTGCACGGTCTCGAACTCGACGTCGTAGCCGCCGAAGCGCCGTGGCGTGCCCGCGCGGACAAGCCCGGCTGCGACGATCTCGCGCACCGACTCCTCCGGGACCCTGCAGCCCTCCTCCGTCGCGCGCGCCCGTTCTCGCAGGGCTGGCACAAGCTCTCGCGCGCGCCGAAGGAGTTCTTCTCGGTCGACTGATGTGCCGACCATGGCCTCGACAGCCACTTTTGCCTCCTGCTGTTCTCGCCCGCCGCATCTAAGGCGACGGGCCTGATGTTTGTGGTGCAACGTCACGCGCCCGACTGAGGCCGCGGCAGACAGCTGGCGATCTCCGGTCTCTCCATCAGTGGGGCCAGAGCCGCCGCGAGCCGCTCGCGTTCGGCGCTCGGAAGCGCCTCCACGAACCGGTCGATCATGTCCCTGTTCACAACCTCGGAGTACCGGATGGCCCGGCGTCCGCGCTCGGTGATCCCCTTCATCCGGCGGTCCACGAGGTCCTCACGTCGCTCGAGGTACCCGCGGCGCACCAGGCTGTCCACCGCCCGGCTGACTGCCGCCATCGACATCACCACGGATTCTGCTGCCTCCTTGCCTGACAGTTCGCGGTCCGCCTCGGCGGCGTGGTGCAGCACTCGGACCTGGGTCATGGTCAGGTCGAGCGCGTCGACGGCGCTGAAGATGCCGGCGGCACCCTCCTTACCGAAGAAGGCCGCGATCGTGCTTAAGCCGGCCCCGAGATCGGAGCGCACGGCCCTCTCGGGCCCGGTATGTCCGCCGTCACTGACTGCTTGCACGCATACAATGGTTGCACGTTAGAAGCATGCATGCAACCATTGCATGCGTGCAAGCGTTTATCGAAGATGCCGATGCCGTAGGCGTGGAGGTGCCATGAAGACAATCGCAGCGATCTCGACACCGGCCGGCCTGCAGGTCGAGGAAATCGAACTGGGCGAGTTGCAGGCCAACGATGTGCTTCTGCGCGTCAGCGCAGCCAACGTAGGCTCGGCCGACATCCCGCTGGCACCACCGGGACTGGACGGCGCGGGCATGCCTCCCGGTCCCCCGCCCGGAGGTCCCGGAATGCCTCCGGGCCCGCCGCCCGGCGGCCCTGGTATGCCCCCGGGTCCCCCGGCGGGTGGTCCCAGCATGCCGCCCGGCGGCGCGGGATTCGACGTAGGCGGCCCGGCGATGCCCACCCACCTCGTCAACGGCCACGGCGGCGTCGCGGTCGTCGAGGCGGTCGGGTCCGCGGTCGACCGCGTGCGGCCGGGGCAGCGCGTGATCGTGGTGAGCACGCCGAACTGCGGCTCTTGCAGGTATTGCGTCCGTGGCCTCCCGCAATTCTGCGCGAAGCTCGTCCCGTTCGGCCGCGCCTACGCGAGAACGGCCGACGGAACGCCGGTGCACGGCAACAGCAACGTCGGGCTCTTCGCACAGCACACCATCACCACCGAGTACCACTGCACCCCGGTCGAGACGGATCTCCCCGACGATCAGCTGGCACTGGTGGCAAACCCCATCGTCACCGGGGCGGGCGCCGCGCTGATCACCGCTCCGATCACGCCGGGCAGCGTCGTCGCCGTCGTCGGGTGCGGCCCGATCGGACTCGGCTACGTGCAGGCGGCACGGTTCGCGGGCGCCTCCAGGATCGTGGCCGTGGACCCGCTCCCGCAGCGCCGCGCCGCCGCAGAGCGGTTCGGCGCGAACGACGTCTTCGATCCCGGAGCCGTCGACCCCGTCGCCGAGGTGCGGAAGATCGATGATGGCGGCGGAGCCCTGTTCGCCGGGGGCGCAGATTTCGTTTTCGACGCGTCCGGCGACGCACGCGGCATCGAGCAGGCATGGGCGATGACCGGCCTCGGCGGGCATCTGGTCCTTGCCGGCATCTCGTCAGACCCCTTCGCCCGCGTCTCGTTCCCGCTCGCGGAGTTCGCAGTCATCGCGGGACGCACGATCCATCCGTGCCAGCAGGGATCGGCGCTGATGGCGCGCGACCTTCCGTGGCTGGTGGAGCTCGCCGAGCGCGGCGTGTTCGACCTTGCGAAACTCGCCGAGCGCACGTACCGGCTCGAAGACGCGGCCGCGGCGATGGCCGACGTGTCCGACCGCTCGGTGCTCGGCGCGGCGATCGTACCGAAGCGCTGACAAGCAAGCTCTGATTGACAAGCACTGATGATCAAGCACGAATACGGTGCCCGCCAACCCGTGGCGATGACGCCCTCGGCAAAGGAAACAAACAAGTGAACTTCGATGGTCAGGTTGTCATCGTCACAGGTGCCGGCGGTAGCCCGGGCCTGGGCCGCTCCTACGCTCTTCTTCTCGCTCGACTTGGCGCCTGCGTAGTCGTGAACGACCTAGGCGTCGGACCGGACGGCAAGGGAACGTTCGCCGCGCACCCGGAGACCGTCGTGCAGGAGATACGCGACCTCGGCGGCACGGCGGTCGTCGACACGCACTCGGTCGCCACCGAGGACGGTGCGCTCGCAGTCGTAGCCACGGCGCTGGACGCGTACGGCCGGGTCGACGCGCTCATCAACAACGCCGGTGTCATGCGCTTCGCCCAGTTCCTCGAACTGCAGCCCGACGAGATCACGCGCATGATCGACGTCCACCTCTACGGCACCATCTGGATGTGCCGTGCCGTGTGGCCGCATCTCCTGCGCAACGGAGGCGGCCGCATCCTCAACACGACGTCCGGCGCGATGCTCGGCGCGGGCTACGGCTCGGTCTACGGCGCCGTCAAATCCGGAATCTGGGGGCTCACGCGTACCCTCGCCTTCGAGGGCGCGCAGGACGGCATCGCCGTCAACACCCTCTCCCCCGGCGCGCTCACGATGTCGGCGCGCCTGGCGGACATCCCGCCGCTCAGTCCGGAGGTCATCGAGCGACGCTCGCCCGACCGCGTCGCGCCCATCGCCGCCTACCTCGTCCATCCCGACTGCCCCGCATCGGGAAAGAACGTCGTCGCCGAGGAGGGACACCTGCACGAGGTGCTCTACCGCCAGACCGACGGCGTCCGCCTCACCGCCCCGTCCGTCGACGAGGTCGCCGACGCATGGGAATCCGTCGTCGACCGGACCGCGGCGCAAGACCTCGCCGATCCACCCGAGTCGGGATTCTGGCTGGGACCGCCTCCGGGCTTCGTCCCCGGCACAGGAGAACTCGCGCTCGGCATCCCCGGGAGCCCCTCATGACCTTTTCGGTGCGCGACACGACTCTCGATGTCCTGCGCGACCTCGGATCGACCACCGTGTTCGGGAATCCCGGGTCCACCGAGATCCCGTTCCTGACCGATCTTCCCGCCGACTTCCGGTACGTGCTCGGCCTGCACGAGGGCGCGATCGCCGGAATCGCCACGGGCTACGCGATGGGAACCGGCAAACCGGCGCTGCTGAACCTGCACACGTCCGCCGGCCTCGGCAATGCCGTCGGTGCCCTGTCCAATGCCCATGCCGCGCGGGTCCCGCTCGTGGTGCTCGTCGGACAGCAGGACCGGCGCCACATCGCCGGCGGTCCGTTCCTCAGCGCCAGCGGCCTGGAGAACCTGCTGGGAGACTACGCAGTCTGGTCCACGACACCGGCCCGGCCGCAGGATCTTCCCGCGGCCGTCGCCCGTGCTCATCACGAGGCCGCAGCAGGTGCTGGTCCGGCCGTCGTGGTCGCACCGCTCAGCGACTGGTCCGAACCGGCTGATCCGCTGGCGACCGGAGCCCCGCGCACCGTCGTGCTAGGACGGACTGTGACGCCCGATCAGCTCGAGCCGCTCGTCGCCCTCCTCGAGGAATCCGTCAATCCGGTCGCCGTCATCGGCTCCGGAGCGGCGATCGACGGCGCGTGGGACGAGGTCGTCACTCTCGTCGAGCGGCTCGGCTGTCCCGTTTGGCAGGAACCGTTTGCCAGCCGTCAGGGCTTCCCGCATGACCACCCCGCGTACCGCGGGGATCTCCCGTGGCAGCGCGGCGCCGTGCGTTCGGCACTCGACGGGCACGACGCCATCCTGGCGATCGGCGCAAGCATGCTGCGCGGCTACCTGTACGACGAGGCGGTACCGACTTACGCAGCCGGCACCCGTCTCGCGGTCCTGACGTCCGTCCCCGAGGAGGCCCACCGCAGCGGATGCGACGTGGCAGTACTCGGCGATCTCGCGAGCACCTGCAGCACCCTCGCGTCCGTTCTGCGGGCGCGGACGCCCGGGCCCTGGCAGAGCCGACCGGCCGCCGTGGTCGACGGCTCGGCGGAGCTCACACCGGCCGCGGCGTTCGCGACCTTGGCCGAGCACGTGGACAAGGACGCGATCCTCGTCGAGGAGTCGCCGTCCACCCGCCTGGAACTCGTCGAGGCGATTCCCGCCACCACCCCGCTGTCCTTCGTGAGCAACGGATCCGGCTGGCTCGGTTTCGGTCTCGCCGGCGCGATCGGGCTTCGCATGGCCCTACCCGACAGACCCGTCGTGGCAGTGCTCGGCGACGGCTCCACAGCGTACACCGTGCAAGCGCTGTGGACTGCGGCCCACTACGGCATCGGCGCGTTGGCCGTGGTCGTCAGGAACCGGAGATACGCCGTGATGGATCGGCTCGCGGCGAACGCCGGCGGGAACGGGCCATGGGGAGGATTCCCCGAACTCGACGCCACCGCGCTCGCCGCCGGCTTCGGCTGCGAAGCGTACTCCGTCAGCACACGCAAAGGGCTCGACGCACTGCTCAAGGAGATCCTCCCGGGCCTGCGGACGCGCACGAGTCCGCTGGTGCTGCAACTCGACGTCGCCGGGTGAGGATCAACGCTGTCGTAGTTGAAGCCCCGCGGCACGCCTGCAATAATTGCGTGCATGCACGCATCAATCGGTACCGGGTCATCCGGGTCCGGCGAGGTCGCCAGACCCGATCTGTCGACGAGCCTCTTCGCCCTCATCGCCTACTTCGGGCGGGAGGCGACGGTCAACGTGTTCGACACCGTTGACGCACTCGAGCTGACAACCACCCAGATCCGAGTGCTGCACCACCTCGACGAGATCGACACCGAGCTGAGCGTGAAGGAGGCGGCTGAGTTCGCGATGATCTCCCTCGGGGCGATCAGCCGGTCTCTGGACGGTCTGGTGCGCCGCGGATTCATCGAACGCCGCGAGGATCCGACCGACCGGCGGATGAAGCGTATCAGGATCAGCGACGACGGCCGTACCGCCATCAGAGGGTTCGAAGCCGTGAACCGGAGCGTCATCGACCGCTTCCTCGAAACGCTCCCCGCCGCGGACCAGGAGCAGCTGGCCAAGGCACTGGCGCCGCTGCTGGAACGTCCGGAGATCTCGGCGTGCCTTCCGCCGGCCTTCGTGCCACAGACGGATTAGCCGAGATGACGATCGTCAGCGAAGGGCTACCCACACGGGTGGCCCTTCGCGCGTCGCGCATCGCTTTCGCGACGTCCTCCTCACGCATGGCGGCATGCGCGAGCGCCGCCATCAGCTCGATCTCTCCCGATGCGACGTCCGGAAGCCGACGCACGAGCGCGTACAGATCGCCGGCGAGCGAACCGGTGTCGACATTCGCCGCCGGTTCGGGTTGACGGTTGGTCAGCGCGGCGATCACCAGTCCCGCCTTGCCCTGCCACTGGCGATAGATGGTGGCAGTGCTGCAGCGTGCCCGGGCAGCGAGCGCCGGCATCGACAGGCCCTGGTAGCCCACCTCATGCAGGAGCTCGAGGACTGGTTCGTAGAGCTCGCGCTTACGCGGTTCCGAGAGCCGTCCCGGCGGCGACATGCCGTGCTGCCGGTTCCCGCCGTCCGCCTCACGCGGCGACGACCGGCCGTTCCGCCAGGAACCCACGCGCCTGATGCGGCCGCTTCCTTGCGTAGTCGGCGAAGAGGGGCGGCGGGCGGCCCAGGACGCGCCGGACGTCGTCGGTGACCCTGTCGCCGACTCCGTGGGCGATCGACTCCATCAGGTTCGTGACCGCCTGGGCGGCCTCGTCCGGGAATCCCTGCTGGACGAGGATGTCCAGGTACGTGGCACGGCCGACCGGGGAGAGAGTGCCTCTGGCCCGGTGAGTTCGTACACGCGGCCCGTGTGGGCGTCGCTGGTGAGCGCGGCGACGGCGACGTCCGCGATGTCGGCGACGTCGACGAACGCCTCGCGTCCCTCGGCGGAGGGCTGTGCCAGGTTTCCGGCCCTGACCGGCTCCAGGGAGACGTCCTCGGTGAAGTTCTGCGCGAACCAGGCGGCGCGCAGGATCGTCCACTGCGGGACGGATTCGCGTACCACCGTTTCGGTCGGTTCCTGGGTCGGGTGTGCTCTCCCGCCTTCCCCGCGGGCCGACAGCAGCACGATGCGCTGGACGCCCTCCTCGGCGGCTCGCCGGATGGGGCGGAGACCTCGGCGGCTCGCCGGATGGGGCGGAGACCTCGGCGGCTCGCCGGATGGGGCGGAGACCTCGGCGCCGTCCACCGACTCGGTGATCGGGACGATGTAGACGGCCTGGACGCCGTCCAGTACCGGGCCCCAGGTCGCCGGGTCGCCGTAGTCGAAGGGGGTGCCGGTGGAACGGGAGACGGCGCGGACGGGTACGCCGAGTTCGCGCAGGCGGGCCACTACGCGGCGGCCGGTCTTGCCGCGGGCGCCCAGGACAAGGATCGGCGCTTGGTTCATGGTCACGGTCAGTTTTCCTTCGATGTGGTGTCGGTGTGGGAGGGGCTTGCGGAACCCTGGGCCTGCCTGGCGACGTCCGCCCACTCGTCCCAGGTCTTGAGCCGCTCGGCATAGACGTGGGGGATGATCTGCAGCGGGGCGGTGCCGAAGAAGACGCGCAGCGGCGGGTTGTCCGAGTCGACGACGCTGAGCAGCGCCGGGCCGACGGCCTTCCGGTCGCCCTGTCCTCCCTCGAATGCGGCGCGCAGGGCCGCGCGCACGTCGTCATAGGCCGCAAGCGGTGAGGCGGCGGCCGCCGAGGGGCCGTCCCAGTCCGTGGCGGAGGCACCCGGCTCGACGAGGGTGACCTTGATCCCGAAGCCGGCGACCTCCTGGGCCAGGGCCTCGCTCATCCCCTCCAGCGCCCACTTGGAGGCGTTGTACCCACCGAGGGTGGGGAAGGCGGCCAGGCCACCGACGGTGGAGATCTGCACGATATGGCCGCTGCCCTGGGCGCGCAGGAGGGGCAGTGCCGCCTGGCTCACCCACAGCGCGCCGAAGAAGTTGGTCTCGAACTGGTCGCGGACCTGCTGTTCGGTCAGTTCCTCCACCGCGCCGAGCGGGCCGTAGCCGGCGTTGTTGACGACCACGTCGAGCCGGCCGAAGTGGGCGTGCGCGCGTTGCACGGCGTCGGTCACGGCGGCCTTGTCGGTCACGTCGAGCGGGAGCGGCAGGACGGCATCGCCGTACCTCATGACGACGTCGGCCAGCGAGTCAACGTCGCGAGCCGTAGCGGCGACCTTGTCGCCGCGTGCCAGTGCAGCCTCCACGAACTCGCGGCCGAAGCCTCGCGAGGATCAGGTGACGAACCACGTCTTACTCATGCCCCCTCCAAGGGTGACCGCTGCCGTCGACCGATCCCGGACCAAGCGCCCGAGCCTGCGAGACCGGCAGCGTGCATCGGTCCGGGCCGAGGTCACCGAGGTGGCGCTCCGGCTCTTCGCCGAGCAGGGGTTCGACCAGACGACGGTCGACCAGATCGCCGGCGAGGCCGGCCTGTCACGCGCCACCCTGTTTCGGCACTTCGGAACCAAAGAGGACATCGTCCTGGTCGACCTCAAGGACCGAGTCCGCGACATCGCCGACGTCCTCTCCTCCCGGCCCGAGAATGAGGCGCCCTGGGAGGCACTTCGGCACACGTTCCACGTCATCACCGGGGCGTGGGACGAGGCACCGCAGGAATCGCTCCGCTACCTGCGGATGATCAGAGAGACCCCGTCACTGCGTGCCCGCTACTGGGAGAAACAGCTGAGCTGGCACGAGGCCCTGTTGCCGGAGGTCTCCCGCCGTTTGAGCGATGGCACAGACGGCTTCACGGACCCCCGGTCAGACGCCCTGGTCGGATCCGCACTCGCCTGCCTCGACGCGGCCGTCGCAGCCTGGGTGGCGTGCGAGGCCACGGTGCCCTCATCACTGCTGCTCGATCGTGCGATGGCCGCACTCACGGTTTAGGCCTGACCGAGACCCTTGAGGGCCCGATCGAGACCCGTCATGACCCGGTTCAACGCCTTCTTCGCCCGACGGGTCGGGAATCCGGGTTGACGGTCTTACTCTCGGAGCCATGCACCCCGCACCCACACCCGAAGCGGCGCCCCGCCCGGCGCAGGCGTTCTCGACGGCTCATGTGCCGTCGGCCGAGCGGCTGCGGGCCTGGGAGGAGCACAACGCCGACGCCCTGATCGCGCTGAAGTGCCGCACACCGGGCGGTGAGGACTTCCGGGCCCGCGAGGACAACCTCGCCCTCGGGCGGGTCCATCTGGCGCGCGTCCGCGCCACGGCCCACATCGTGGAGCGTTCCGCCGACCTCGTCGAACGGCGGCCGACGGGCTCCGTCGCCATCTACGTCTCCCTGCGCGGGGAGGCGCTGTTCCAGCAGGCAGGCCGACGCCAGGTCGTCCGTCCCGGCGACATCGTGGTCTGTGACGCGGACGGGAGCTTCGTCCGCGGTTTCGGCCAGGGTCTGGACGAGTTGGCGACACGGGTGCATCGCGAGGCGCTGCCGGAGCGGGCCGCACTCGGAGAACCGCTCATCGTCCGCAGCAGCGAAGCGAACCCCTACGGCCGCGCGCTCGCCCGCCTGGTCGGCCGCTCCGTCGGGGGCGAGGCCGCGATCCGGCCCGACGAGCAGGCGATCGTCGACCTGGCGTCCGCGCTCGTGAGCGGGGGTGCCACCCGGAGGCCCGTCGTGCACCGCGCCCTCGCGTGCGCCCGCATCGAGGAGCAACTGCATGATCCACGCCTGTCGGCCCCCGAGGTCGCCGAAGCGGTCGGCATCAGCGTCCGTCAGCTCACCCGTGTCTTCGCGGAGGCAGGCACCACGTTTCCCCGCTACGTGCTGGGACGGCGCCTCGAACTCGCCTACGGCATGCTGACGGGACCGGACGCCGCCCAGTCGCGCACGGCGTCGGCGGCGACCATGTGTGGATTCAGCTCGGTCGCTCACTTCTCACAGACCTTCCACGCCCGATTCGGGGTCACGGCGGGCGAGTTGCGCCGTACCGCAGCAAAGCGCGACTGAACGAAGCGCAAGGGAAACAGCGCCGACATACGGATTTCGGCCGTCCTCCAGCCCATCCCGCCGGATGCCGCCGAAACCGGGGGCAAGCTGCCTTCAGCACACCGCGAGAAGAAGGCGAGAGACCCCATGCCCGAGTTCAACGACGGTCAACGCGCGACCGAGCTTCCGGCATCGTCGCACGTCGAGACCGATGTCCTGATCGTCGGCTCCGGCCCGGCCGGTGCCTCGGCGGCGCTGTTCCTGTCGACCCTCGGGATCGACAACATCGTGATCACCAAGTACCGGTGGACCGCGAACACGCCCCGGGCGCACATCACCAACCAGCGGGCGATGGAGATCTTCCGCGACATGAGGATCGAGGACCAGGTACTGGCCGACGCCACCGAGCACGGCCTCGTCGGTGACACCGTCTTCTGCACCTCCATCGCCGGCGAGGAGATCGGCCGTATCCACACCTGGGGCACGCGCCCGGACCGGGAGGCGGACTACCGGCTGGCCTCGCCCTGCCTCACCGTCGACATCCCGCAGACCTATCTCGAACCGATCCTTGTCAAGAACGCCACCGTCCGCGGCACCCAGACCCGCTTCTCCACCGAGTACCTCTCCCACACCCAGGACGACACGGCCGTCACCATACGGGTCCGTGACCGGCTCACCGGCCAGGAGTACGACATCCGGGCGAAGTACCTGATCGGCGCCGACGGCGCCCGCTCCCGGGTCGCCGAGGACATCGGCCTGCCCTACGAGGGCGCGATGGACATCGCCGGTTCGATGAACATCACCTTCAAGGCCGACATCGCCTCCTACGTCGGCCACCGGCCCTCCGTCCTGTACTGGGTGATCCAGCCGGGCGCCAACGTCGGCGGCATCGGCGCCGGCCTGGTGCGCATGGTCCGCCCCTGGAACGAGTGGCTCATCGTATGGGGCTACGACATCAACTCCGAGCCCCCCGTGGTCGACGACACCGAGGCGATCCGCATCGTGCGCCAGCTGCTCGGCATACCCGACCTCGACGTCGAGATCACCGGCACCAGCCTCTGGGGCAACAATGAGATGTACGCCACCCACCTGCACAAGGGCCGCGTCTTCTGCGCCGGCGACGCCGTCCACCGCCACCCGCCGAGCAACGGCCTTGGCTCCAACACCAGCGTCCAGGACTCCTACAACCTGGCCTGGAAACTCGCCGCCGTGCTGCGCGGGCAGGCCGACCCGTCGCTGCTGGAGACGTACTCGGCGGAGCGGGCGCCCGTCGCGAAGCGGATCGTCACCCGCGCCAACAAGTCCAGCCGCGAGTTCATCGACATCTTCCAGGCCCTCGGCGTCCTCGACGCCAAGGACGAGGACGAGATGCGCGCTCTGATCGAGGAGCGCAAGGCCAACACCCCCGAGGGCGCCGCCAAGCGGGCCGCCCTCGTGACCGCGATGGAGACGAAGAACTACGAGTTCAACGCGCACGGCGTCGAACTCGGACAGTTCTACGAGTCCGCCGCCATCGTCTCCGACGGCACCCGCCCCACCCCGAGCAAGGACGAGGACCTCTACTACGTCATGTCTACCAGCCCCGGCGCGCACCTCCCGCACGCCTGGGTCGGCGACAACGTCACCAAGCTCGCCCTGATGGACCTGGCGCCGTACACCCGCTGGACCCTGCTCACGGGCATCGCCGGCGAGGACTGGGCCGCTGCCGCCGACAAGGTCGCGCAGGACCTCGGCATCCCGCTCGAAACCGTGGTGATCGGCCCCGGCCGCGAGGTCACGGACCTCTACTACGACTGGGCCAAGCTGCGCGAGGTCGAGGAGTCCGGCGCACTCCTGGTACGCCCCGACAAGCACATCGCCTGGCGCTCCATGGGCCTCACCGACGACCCCGAAGCGGCACTGCGCGAAGCCCTCCACCAGCTCCTCGGAAAGGCGTGACCGTGCAGTTCGTCCACGAGACCCTGCCGCAGCGAGTCGTCTTCGCCCCCGGCGCGGCGCCGACAGCCGTGGCTGCCGAGGTGGCCGAGCTGAAAGCGACGAACGTGATGCTGATCGCCGCGCCGGCGGAGGCGGCCCTCGCCGACCGCGTCGCCGCGGACCTACCGGTCGCGGTGCGCCACGACGAAGTCGTCATGCACGTCCCCGTCGAGACCGCCGAACGCGCCCGCAAGGCCGCAGCGGAGGCCGCGGTGGACGCGCTGGTGTGCGTCGGCGGCGGCTCCACGACCGGCCTGGCCAAGGCGGTGGCACTGACGACCGGCCTGCCCATCGTGGCCGTCCCCACCACCTACGCCGGCTCGGAGGCGACCAACGTCTGGGGCCTGACCGACGGCGAGGTGAAGACGACCGGCGTCGACCCACGGGTCCTGCCGCGCTCGATCGTCTACGACGCCTCGCTGCTGCTGACCCTGCCGGTGGAGATGTCCGTGGCCAGCGGCCTCAACGCCCTGGCCCACTGCGTCGACTCCATGTGGGCTCCGCGCGCCGACCCGATCGACCGGGCCCTGGCGGGAGAGGGCATCCGGGGCCTGGCCCGCGGCCTGCCCGCCGTGGCCGCCGACCCGACCGGCCTGGACGGCCGCCAACAGACGCTCTACGGCGCCTACTTGGCCGCCGTCGCCTTCGCCTCGGCCGGCTCGGGCATGCACCACAAGATCTGCCATGTGCTGGGCGGCATGTTCAACCTCCCGCACGCCCAGACCCACGCGGTGGTCCTGCCGCACGTCCTCGCCTTCAACGCCCCGGCCGTGCCCGAGACCGAACGGCGCGTCGCGGAGGCCTTCGGCAGCCCGACGGCGCTAGCCGGACTCGCCGCACTGCGCGCAACCCTCAACGCCCCGCGCGCGCTGCGCGACTACGGCATGCCCGAGGAGGGCATCGCCCGCGCGGTGGCGCCGGTCCTCGCCGCGATTCCCGCGGACAACCCCACCCCCGTGACCGAGGAGAACCTCACCGCGCTGCTGCGCGCGGCCTGGGAAGGAAGTGACCCCGCATGACCCTCCACGATGTGTCGTCGGAGCAGGCGGCCCGCGAGGAAGACCTGATCGCGCGGGTGCAGCGCTCCTTCGACTCCTGCCAGGACCCCCGCCTCAAGGAGCTGATGCAGGCGGTCGTCAAACACCTCCACGCCTTCCTGCGCGAGGTCCGCCTCACCGAGGAGGAGTGGACCAAGGGCATTGAGTTCCTCACCGCCGTCGGCCACCTCACCGAGGACAAACGCCAGGAGTTCATCCTGCTCTCGGACACCCTCGGCGCGTCCATGCAGACCATCGCGATCAACAACGAGGCCTACGGCGACGCCACCGAGGCCACCGTCTTCGGACCCTTCTTCGTCGAGGGCTCCCCGAGGATCGAGCCAGGCGGAGACATGTCCTTCGGAGCCGCCGGCGAGCCCTGCTGGATCGAGGGAACCGTGCGCGACACCCACGGCAACCCGATTCCCGGGGCGAAGATCGAGGTCTGGGAGGCAGACGAGGACGGCTTCTACGACGTCCAGTACGACGACGACCGGGTCGCGGCCCGCGCGCACCTGTTCACGGACGCCGACGGGAGCTACCGCTTCTGGGGCATCACACCGACTCCATACCCGATCCCGCACGACGGGCCGGTCGGCAAGATGCTGGCCGCGACCGGACGCTCGCCGATGCGCGCCTCGCACCTCCACTTCATGGTGGAGGCCCCGCAGTGCCGGACCCTGGTAACCCACATCTTCGTCAGCGGCGACGAACTGCTCGACTCCGACACCGTCTTCGGCGTCAAGGAGTCCCTCGTCAAGGACTTCGAGCGGCGTCCTGCCGGCACACCGACGCCGGACGGGCGCGTCATCGACGGCACCTGGACGCAGGTCCGCTTCGACATCGTCCTCGCACCCACCGACAGCCGGGGGTGACACCATGTCCGCGGCAGGGTTCCGGTCTGCCGTGTATCATGACGGCCGGGCCCATCGCGAACACTGGAGCGCTGTGGGCCCGTTCGGTCGTCAACGGTTCAGCTGTGAAGGCCGCTGCGACCACTCTCCAACCGCCGTCACGGCGTCTACTCGGCAGGACAGGGCCGTCGACCACAGCCCGCCACCGGCACCGCGGCGGTCGAAGAAGCGCACCACGCGGCCGGGCACATCCCATGCCTCGATCGCCGAGGAGTCAGCGGTCTGCTGCTCATGCACGACGGCATCGCCAGCAACGCTTCGAAGTAGTGAACAGTCGCCGCCTGCCTCTCCCGCTGGTCACCGAGATGTCCGCGGGGAGGTGGAGGGTGAGTTCGGTGACGCTCTGCGGCTCGAAACTGTCGGCGGTATCACGCGGCACCTTCACCTCGACCGGCCCGACGTCGGTCGGCACGGTCTTGGCACGGGTGCCGTTGCGGCTGTTGCCGTTGTTCTTCCCTGCCGGGTCGTGCTTCTCATAACCGAGGTGATCGGTGATCTCGCCTTCCAGGGCGGATTCCAGGACCCGTTTGGTCAGCTGCAGCCCCTCCGACCGGCCCCGCTCCACCAGCATCGCGACCAGTTGCTCGTCGGACACGGACGCAGGCTGCCCCCACTGGGCCCTCTCGACAGGCTCCACGGTCTCCAAATCCACGGCGGTGTCGGTCACTTGACGTCTCTCCCGTGATCGTCGGATCCGCCGTTAGATTTACACTCCCCGATGTTCCTCCTCGACCCGGCCGGCAACGCCCTGGAGTTCAAGGCTTTCGCCGACGACTCACAGGCTTTCGCTGCTTCCTGACAAGGATCGACGGGGTGGCCCGGCCAACGCGTGTGTGCGGGTGGCCGATTGAGCCCCCGCACACACGACCTCTTCTTCTTGAGCTCCTACGGCTGCGGCTGCAGCGTGGAGTTCTCCTGTGCCGTTGGCGCGGGCTTTCGCGCGGCCCGGCGGGCACGGCGTTGTGTGCGGCGCTCGCGGCGGGTCTCGACCATTGTGTAGAGGGTCGGGATGAGCACCAGGGTAAGCCGGGTGGAGCTGAAGAGGCCACCGATGACCACCACGGCGAGCGGCCTGGAGATGAAGCCGCCCGAGTTGGTGATGCCGAGGGCCATGGGCAGGAGCGCGAAGATGGTCGCCAACGCGGTCATCAAGATCGGGCGGAGCCGGCGTCGTCCGCCCTCGCGCAGGCCTCCTGGATGCTCATGCCCTGGGCTCGGTACTGATTGACGAGGTCCATCAGCACAATGGCGTTGGTGACCACGATCCCGATGAGCATCAGCATGCCGATCAGCGCCGCCACGCCCAGCGGAGTGTTGGTGATGCGCAGCAGGGCGAACGCACCCGTGAAGGCGAATGGGATGGAGGCCAGCAGCACCAGGGTCTGGCGGATGCTGCGGAAGACTCCGACCAACAGCAGGAAGACGATCGCGATCGCGGCCAGGATGGCCAAGCCGAGTTGGCTGAAGGCACTGCCCTGCCTGGCTGTCACGCCCCCCATCTCGTACGTCACGCCGGACGGCAGGTCGAGCTTGTCGATCGCCTGCTGCACCTTCGCACTGGCAGTGCCTGTGCTGTCTCCGGCCGGGGTGGCGGTGACAGCGGCGTCACCGGAACCATCGACGCGCTGGCGCTTGGTGGGTGCCTGGGTCTGCGTGACCGTGGCGACCTTGTCGAGCCGGACCTCCCCGTGAGATGTCGAGATCTTCAGCGCCTCAAGGCCGCTGACACTGTTCGGTGCGGTGGAGGTGGTCTTGACGAGCACGTCGCGCGCCGAGCCGTCGACGGTCTGCGTGACGGTGTTGCCTTGCACAGCCTCGCTCACGGCTGAGGCAATGCTCGTGTCGGTCAGTCCGTACGAGGCAGCTTCCTCACCCTTGGCCCGGACGCTGATCTGTGGTGACTGCGTGGAGAGATCGCTGCTGACGTCGGTGACCTCTTTGAGGCCCTTGAGCGCGTTCTCGATCTTGTCGGTGGCGGTCTTGAGGTTCGCGTCGTCGTCGGACTTCACATCGACCTGGATGGAGTTGTTGGACCCGAAGCCGCTGTTGGATCCGACCGTCAGGTCGCCGGCGCCCTTGAGGGCGTGGAACCTGTCCCGCAGTGTGTCCTCGCCTGCCGACGAATCAGCCCCGTCCTTGACGGCGATGCTGTACGAGGCGCTGTTGGCGCTGCTGCCGCCGCCCATGACGGCGAAGCCGCCCGAGGAGCCGATGGTGACCTGGTAGGAGTCGACCCCGTCGACAGCGGAGATGACCTTCTCAACCTTCTTGGCCGCGGCGTCGGTAGCCTGCAAGCTGCTGCCTTCGGGCAGGGTCTGGGTAACGCTCACGGAGTTCGAGCCGGAGTCGCCGAGGAAGCTCGTCTTGAGGCCTGCAGTCAGGCTGAACGTGAAGACGAGCAGGGCGGCCGCGATGCCCAGGACGGATTTGCGGTGGCAACGGCCCAGTCGATGACGGGGACGTACGCCCGTTGCAGGGTGCCGCTTCGTTCCTCCTCCTCGACCTTCCTGCGGAACTCCTCGGGGTCGGCGGCCTCGGCTTCCTTCGGTGGCTTGAGGAACCAGTAGGCGAGCGCGGGCACGATAGTGAGCGAGACAAGCAGGGATGCCAGCATCGCCGCCACGACGGTGATCGAGAACGGTCCGAACAACTCCCCGACCAGGCCGCTGACCAGGGCTATGGGCACGAACACCGCCACCGTGGTGAGAGTGGAGAGAGTGACCGCGGTGGATACCTCGCGCACCGCCGTCAGGATGGCGGTGCGCTTGTCCTCGCCGTAGCCGAGGTGGCGTTTGATGTTCTCCAGGACCACGATCGAGTCGTCGACGACCCGGCCGACCGCCAGGGTCAGGCCTCCGAGAGTGAGGACGTTGAGCGAGTAGTCCTTCGTCCACAGCGCGATCAGCGCGATGAGCAGGGACAACGGGATCGAGACGGCCGTGACCAGGGTGGAGCGGACGGAGCGCAGGAAGACGACGATCACGACGACCGCCATCAGCAGACCGAGCAGGCCCTCCTCGAACAGGCCGACGACGGCCTGCCGAACCTGCGGGCCGTTGTCGGAGACCACGGTTATCCGCGAATCGTGGCCGAGGTCCTTCTCCAGGCCGGACAGCTTCCCGCGGACGTCCTGGGAGATGGACGACGAACTGCCGTCCTGGTCCATCGTGATTGCTACGCCGAGGCTCTCCTTGCCGTTGGTCCTGGTAAGCGTGGTGGCGTCGGAGTCCTTGAGCTCGACCGTGGCTACGTCCCCGAGCTGCACCGGGCTGGAGGAACCGGAACCCGTGGAACCCGTGGTCGAGGACGTGCCTGCCGCGGCGCCGCCGGGACCACTCGCCCCCGAGGCGCTGCCGGCGCCGGTCTCCGCGCTCAACCACAGGTCCTTGACCTGCTGTACGGAGGTCAGGGCACCGCCGATCTGGATGCTGAGCGACTTCTTGTCGGAGTTCACGGATCCGCCGGGCAAGGTGGAGCCGTTCGACGTCAGCGCGCTCTTGATCGACTGGACGGTCAGGCCGGCGTCCTGAGGTTTGCCGGAGTCCGGGGTGATGACGACATTCCGGTCGCGTTCACCGGTGACCGTGACTTGGTTGACCCCGTCGACGGCCTTCAGCTCCGGGACAACCTTGTCCTCGAGCACCTTCGCCAGGTCCTGCTGATCCTCGTCGGAGGTGACGGCCAGCGTCATGGTCGGTTGGTCGTCACTGCTGCCCTTCTGGACCTCGGGGTCGACGTTGTCGGGCAGGCTCGCGGAGCTCTTCGAGAGCGCCTGCTGGACGTCGTTCGCCTTGGTGTCGACATCAGCGTCGTAGTCGAACTGCAGCTGGACGGAGGCCGAGCCCTGCCTCGACGTGGAGGTCACCGTCTCGACTCCGTCGACGCTCTTGACGGCGTCCTCGATCGGCTTGACGACCTGGTCCTCCACCACCTGCGGCGAGGCTCCCGCATAGGTGGCGGTCACGGTGACCGCGGGGAAGGAGATGTTGGGGATCGGCTG
The DNA here is from genome assembly GCF_055572015.1 of Streptomyces sp. NPDC030840. NCBI lineage: Bacteria > Bacillati > Actinomycetota > Actinomycetes > Kitasatosporales > Streptomycetaceae > Streptomyces > Streptomyces sp. NPDC030840. The sequence goes on from NZ_JBVIEE010000022.1 coordinate 48,060, forward strand.
CTGTTTGAGGGACGAGGCGGCGTACGCTCCGAAGGCAACGACGATGATCGTGATCAATGTGGCCAACTTGCGGTTGGCCAGACTGCCCCGAGACAGCCAGGACATCGAGACAGGTCTCATTTCTGGGAATGGACGGAGTCGTGACAGTCGCCTCATGGCCGAATCCTGGCCTCCGGCGACCTGCCCCAGCCTCTCTCGCGTCCGGTCGCCCGGTCATCAGCCGCCCGCGGTGCTTCGCGCCTACCGCGGGCGCGTTATGCATACAGCCGCCTACCGCGTTCGGGGGCCGGACGCGGTATCAGAGCATGTCGCCCGGCTGCACCAATCCGCTCTCGTAGGCGATCGTCACAAGCTGCGCCCGCTCACTGACACCGATCTTGGTCATGGCCCGGTTGACATGCGTCTTGACGGTGTGTCGGCTCAATTGCAGTCGCTCGGAGATGTCGTCATTGGTCAGGCCGCTCGCCACCAGGACCAACGTCTCGCGCTCTCGTGGCGTGAGTTCCGCCAAGCGCTCAGTCTCCTTCGCCCAGTTGCGCGGGGCGTGAGCCTGGAAACGGGCCATGAGGGCGGCCGTTGCCGCTGCTGACAGCATGGGCTCGCCGGCCGCGACGGTCTCGATCGCCGCCAGCAGGTCCTCGGGGTCGGCGCCCTTGCCGATGAAACCCCTCGCTCCCGCCCGGACCGCCTCCGCAACGTACTCGTCGATCTCGAACGTGGTCAGGACCAGCACCTTCACTTCGCCGAGGGCGGGATCAGCTGCGATGGTCCGAGTGGCTTCGATGCCGTCGGTTCCGGGCATCCGGATGTCCATGAGGACCACGTCCGCGCCCTGAGCCCGTACGAGCTCGACCGCCTCGGCACCGTCCGCTGCCTCGCCGGCCACCTCCATGCCCGGAGTGTTGTCGACAAGCCGTCTGAGCATGCCGCGCAGCAGCGCCTGATCGTCCGCCAGCAGGACCCGGATCGTCATCGGGCGCCCTCGTTCCTCACTCGTTCGCGTTCCGTGCTCTGCGCGCTGCTCAACGGCAACCATGCCTCCACGACGAATCCGCCGCCGGGGCGTGGGCCGATCGCCGTGCTTCCCCCCACTGCGGCGGCTCGCTCGCGCATGCTGATCAGGCCGCGACCCGTGCTGTCGCCTTCGCTCTGGGGCCGTAGAGGGTCACCGTCGTTCTCCACGGTGACGTGCAGCACGTCGTGGCTGTAGCGCAGCCGTACCCCGGCAGCGTCCACGCCCGCGTGCTTGCGCACGTTGGTCAGCGCTTCCTGCACGATCCGATAGGCCGCCACATCCACCGCAGACGGTGTCGCCCGTTCCGGTCCGTCACGGTCCACGTCCACGCGCAGGCCGGCTCGGTCGAAAGAGATCACGAGATCCTCCAGCCGAACGAGTCCTGGGCTCGGTTCGCGTGGCGCCACCGCGTCCCCGGGTTGGCTCAGGAGTCCCACGATGGAACGCAGCTCGCCGAGCGCGCCCTTCGAACCGTCCCTGATGGCCTCAAGGAGCTCGGCCATCTGAACCGGATCGTTCCCTCCGACATGGACGCCGATCCCAGCCTGGGCGTTGATCAGCGTGAGTTCGTGCGCGACGACGTCGTGAAGTTCTCTGGCGATCCGCATTCGTTCACCGGCCACGCAGCGGGCGGCCTCCTCCTCGCGCGTCCGTTCGGCTCGTTCTGCCCTTTCCTCAAGGGCCCGGACGTAGGCGCGGCGGTTACGGACCGAGTCGCCGACGACTGTGGCCAGCCCCATCCACGCGACGGCTCCCACGCGCTGTGGCCCCGGCAACGGGCCTGGCTGGAAGAACGCGGCCGCCAGGGCCATGGCGGTCACCGTGAGGACAGCAGCGGTCCATGCCTGACGCCGACCGGAGTGCAGCGGGACCGCGTACAGGGCGACCATGAGCGGCGGCAGCGCGGGAAAGAACGGGCCCCACAGGCCTGGTAGGCCACGGACAACCCGGAGACCGTCACAAGCACGCCGAGTGCACTGCGACCTCGGGCCGGCAACGCGATGCTCGCCAGACAGGCGAAAGCAATGTCCAGCAGGCTGGGCCACCGGGGAAAGCGGGTGGGATCGCCGCACGCGGTCACCAAAGATGCCATGGCCACGTACCCGACGAGGCGCGCCTCTCCCGGTCGGCTACGGACCGCCGCGCGACCAAGCTGACCGATCGTTCGCATGCGGACAGCGTAGGCAGCGCCACGACAGCGGCTCGTCACCCAGCTGCGGCATCCGTCTCTACTGCGGTGGCGGTATGCCCGGCAGCCCGGGCGAGCCATGAGCTTCACATCTTGCATAGTCCGCAAAGTTTGCAGAGTATGCAAGAATTGCGGCATGGCATCCCCAGGTGAAGGTCTGCGCGACCGACGGCGCCGCGAGACACGGCGTGAAATCCACACGGCCGCCTTGCGGCTTGTCCGGAAACACGGCTTCGGCAAGGTCACGGTCGACATGATCAGCGCGGAGGCCGGGGTCTCACCCCGCACCTTCTTCAACTACTTCCCGAACAAGGAGGAGGCCCTACTGCTGGGGCCGAAGGAGGTGCCCCCGGCACTGGCCGCGGAGTTTGTCGCGGCCGGCACCGCATCTCCCCGGACCCTGCTCGCGGATGTGACCCAACTGCTCGTGCGGGAGATGACCGACAACCCGCCGGAGCGGGCGCTGATGCACGACGTGTTCGCGCTGGCGGACAGCCATCCCCCCGTACTGGCCGCGATGTTGGCACGTATCGACGGCTTTCAGCGGTCCATCGCCGACGTGGTCGCCCAACGGATGGGGCAGCGGCCTGGCGACGAGGTGCCGAGCATGATCGCCGCCGTCGCACTGACCGCGGTGCGCAGCGGTCTGGAGCGCTGGTCGCGTGCAGTACCGGGAAGCGCCACGGACGACTCTCCGATTCCCTACGTGGAACGCGCCTTGGATCTCCTGCACACCCTGTCGGCCGACTGAGCCCGTCCTTGTGCGACGTTCCCCCATCGAATTGAGGAACCCTTTATGAGTGGACCGACCCCGGCGGAGAAGGAGGAGCAGGGCTCCTCCGGGATTCCGCAACACTTCGGCCTGATATTTGCGGGCCTGATGACCGCGATGCTGCTCGCCACGCTTGACCAGACCATCGTCAGCACCGCGCTGCCGACCATCGTCGGTGAACTGCACGGCGTGAACCACATGGCCTGGGTGACCACCGCGTACATCCTCGCCGCCACCATCGCCATGCCCGTATACGGCCGCCTCGGCGATCTGATGGGCCGCAAGACACTCTTCCTCGGCGCCATCGCTGTCTTCATCGTCGGCTCCGCAACCGCGGGAATGGCGCAGGACATGACCGTTCTGATCATCGGCCGTGCCGTGCAGGGTCTCGGTGGCGGAGGCCTGATGATCACGTCGCAGGCCATCATCGCCGACCTGGTGCCGCCGCGCCAACGCGCCAAGTACATGGCTCCGATGGGCGCCGTCTTCGGGCTGGCCTCGGTCGTCGGGCCGTTGCTCGGCGGCTGGTTCACCGATGGCATCGGCTGGCGCTGGGCCTTCTGGATCAACCTGCCGCTCGGCGCGCTCGCCCTCACGGTCGCAGCGTTCGCGCTGCGCCTACCCCGCCGTAGCACCAGGGTCGCGATCGACTACGTCGGTATCGCGCTGATGGCCGCCGCCGTCACCTGCACCGTGCTCGTCGCCGACTGGGGCGGCACCGACTACGCCTGGACCGACCCGCTCGTCCTCGGCCTCGCCGTCGGCGCCGTCGTGGCCTGGGCCCTGTTTTTGTTCTCCCAGAGCCGCGTGGCTGAACCGATCATCCCGCTGCGGCTGTTCAGTAACCGGATCTTCAGCATCGCCACCCTGCTCGGCATGGTCGTCATCGGTGTCGGGATGTTCGCAGCCATCGGCTACATGCCGACCTACCTGCAGATGGTGTACGGCAAGACCGCGACCGAGTCCGGGCTGCTGCTCATCCCCATGGTCGTCGGCATCATGGCCACTGCCCTCCCGTCGGGCCAGCTGATCAGCAGGACTGGACGCTACAAGATCTACCCGATCCTCGGCACCGCGGTCGTCGGCGTCACCGTACTGCTCATGTCCACGCTCGACACCAGCACCTCGATCGTTGTCGTCTGTGGCTACCTGTTCCTGTTGGGCGCGGGTGTTGGCCTGATCGTGCAGAACCTCGTCTTGGCTGTGCAGAACGCCTTCCCGCCGAGTGACGTCGGCACAGCCACCTCCGCCAACAACTTCTTCCGCGAGATCGGAGCCACCCTGGGCACCGCCGCAGTCGGCGCCCTGTTCACCCACCGCCTGACTGACCAGCTCGCCGATCGACTCTCCACTGCGGACGCCAAGGTGGTGGGGTCCACCGACTCATTGACGCCGACTCTCGTCCACGCTCTGCCGGACAAGGTGCAGAACGCCGTGATCCTTGCCTATCAGCAGGCATTGACCCCGGTTTTCCGATACATGGCGCCGTTGTTCGCCCTGGGCCTCGTACTCGCCTTTCTCCTCCCGGAGAAGAAGCTGGGCGGCAGCAATGGGCCCAAAATGGATCAGGCGACTCCGGGCGGCGGTGACTGCGAGCCCGAGGCTGGAGCAGCGGCCATGACACGGAAATGAAGCTGTAGCGTCCGAGCGGAGTGACCGCGGTGGCGGGATGATGGCCGGATCGGCGTGGGGGCGCGAGCGTGAGGTGATCGAGATGTCGCTGCGTCCACGTCTGCCGGGCGAGGTTCCGGCCCAGACCGCCGAGGTGGCCCGGCTGGCCTTTCCCAAGGGCTGTCTGTGCATGCGGATCCGGGAGGCGCTCGGGCCGCTGTTCGCCGACGAGGACTTGGTGGGAGCTGTTCCCACAACGTGGTCAACCCGCCTGGCCGCCACATCAGTTGGCGCTCGTGTCGGTGCTGCAGTTCGTGGAGGGCCTGTCGGATCGCCAGGCGGCCGCTGCCGTGCGCGGGCGCATCGACTGGAAGTTTCTTCTGTGGCTGGAGTTAACCGATCCCGGGTTCGACCATTCCGTGCCGAGCGAGTTCCCGACCCTCTGGTGGCCGACCGGGCGCCGCGGCGTCTGCTGGAGCTGGTCCTGGAGCGGTTGCACGTACGCGGTGAAGGACGACGAGAGCTGCTGACGGCACACCGCCTCCTGTCCCCGGCTCGCGTCCGCGCGCGGCCGGGCGCCGGCATCAGTGGCCACAACCCAGACACGCAGCCTTCACTCGACACACACGATCCCCAGTTCTCTAGGGGAGCGACTGTGGCGCGAGGCTAGCCAAGAGGGCTCCATGCAGCTCAGCGCCGGTTTCGTTGACGCCAACAGGTGCAACTGGTGTCGTGGTATCGCCAGTTCAGGTGAAGCCCGGCTGCAGCCAGCCCGGACAGGTCCCATTCCTGGTGCGGTAAGAACGTGTGGCGATCTGTCAGCGGTCCTGCACTCACCGTTGGCCCCCGCCTGGGCTGGGGGGCCGGGATGCGGGCACCCGTCACCGATGCTGCGCCGTGCCCAGCTCGTCGGTGTACCGGCCGAGGGCGTCGTGGCAGTGCCGCTTCGTCCAGGACGTCCCACGGGCGCAACGGGCGGGTCGGGGTGTAGATCCGGTGGTGTCGGCGCGGTCGCACCTTCAGGCGCGTGCCGACCGGTTGGACAGTGAGTGACCGACACCCTCGGTCTGCTCCTGGTCGTCGCGGTCACCGCCGCGAACATCGGCGACCGGGGCGCCGCGGCTGGCCTGCTGAGGCGGCTGCGCCGCCTGCACCGCGACGTCACCCTCGTCTGGGCCGACGGCGGCTACACCGGCTCCCTCGTCGGCTGGTGCCCATCCCGCTGGCGCCGACGCCGCCGAAGGGGAGGTCGTCCTGGGCGACATGCATGATGGTGCCGTTGCCGGAGGTCGTACGGTCAAGGACCTTGCGCCGGTCGGGGCCGTTGTCGCGCCCGACTGGTCGCTGTCCGGCTCCACCACCACCCTCGACTGACCGTGAGGGCGGTCAGGCACCTCAACCTACGGGAAACGGCCGACCGACGTCTCGTCCGCCTTCGCCGGACCCTACCCACGGTGCAGCGCAGCCACCTGCTGGGCAACGTCATGGTGCCGGCCGGCACGGGCGGGGCGGCGGTTCACCCAACGGACCGGGCGATTGCCCTGGCCAGCGCTCCAGCACGGAACTCCCGCGTGATCGCCTCGCCAAGGCTCCCTTCTCGTGCAGGAAACCGTGGAGTTCGTTCCTGACCGAGACGGCCCCTTCACTGCCAGAACCTGATCATGAACGCCGTACCCCCGGTAAGTGGTTCCTCAGGTACAGGCGGGAGCGGGGCCGACGGGGCACTGACAGCAGGTCTGAGCACCGACATGATCGCGCTCATGACACCCGAGGATGCCATTGTCGCCACTGCCGACAAGATCGCGGAGCTGCTGCAGGCGGGAGCCGACCCGCACACGCCGCTGCGGGGCGCAGAGTGGACGGTGGGAGAGGCGGCGGCGCACCTCGCGCTGGCAGGGAAGCTGATGGCGGACATCGGGGCGGGCGAGGACCGCCCCTACGGCAATGGGACGCCGAGCGGCCTCGCGGAGGCCAACCGCGCGTCTCTGGCAGTCTTCCCGCAGCGGGATCCGGCGGTCCTCGGCGCGCAGATCGCGGACAGTGCCCGGGCCTTCGTCGCGGCCGCGGCCGGCCGCAGTCCGCGGGAAGCGGTGCTGACGCCGATGGGGCCGATGAACCTGGCCACCCTGGGCTCGTACCTGCTCACGCACCTGCTCGTGCACGGATACGACATCGCGGTCGCGCTGCGGGGGCCCCACATGGTCAACCGGGAAGTGGTCGCGTTCACGCTGCCCTTCATACGACTTGCCATGCCACGTGTAGTGAACGCCGGCGCGGCCGACCACCATGCGTGCTATCTGTTGCGCATCGGCCCCGACCGCTGCGCTGTCACCTTCGCGGACGGCGTGCCCACGGTCACCGACACCCCGCCCCGGCGGCCCGACTGCACGATCGCCATCGACCCCGTCGCCTTCCTCCTCCTCGCCCTGGGCCGCTGGACCGCCCCCACCGCCATGGCCCGCGCCAAGGTAGTCGTCTGGGGCCGCAAACCGTGGCTGGGCCTGCGCTTCCCGATGCTCTTCACAGCGCCATGGACGAGCGAGCAGACTGCCGCCGGACGGCCTCTTTGACGCTTCCCCGGACAAGAACGTGACATGCGGCTACGGGAGGCCGCCGAGGCCGGGAGCATCGCCGCGCTGCTCGACGCGACTGGTGCGGTCTTCGTCGCCGCATTAACGCGCACCGTGGAGGACACACGCCCAGCTCTCAAGCGGGCGGCCAACAACGAGGACACGAGCCCGCCAGCCCATCGAGCAATGACGAACGCTTACCCGCGGCTGATTGCGTTACGCGGTCGCTCGACGTTCGGCCGCGCGGCCGCGCGGCCGCCTGGATCATGTCCGTGACGAGCTGCTCGGTCTCGGTGATCCGCCTATTCGCGACTCTGAGGCGTAACCCGGCGAGGTAGGGCCGACCGCGAACCTCCAGCAGCCCACCGACCGCGATCTGCTCGGATACGTCGATGACGTCGACCCGGAAGCTGTCCGGAGCCTTGGTCATCGCCCGCCACAGGACACCCTCGCCGACAGGGATGACAATGGTGTTCGCGGTCATGCGCACCTGCGGGTCGAGCGGCAACTTTCCAGGCGAGTGGCTGAGCAGCACCTCACAATAGCGATCGGCGTACGACTCGAGACACCTACGCGTACGGTCCGCATCGTGATCCGTCTCGTACGTACCCACCTTGCATTCACCTTTCATCAAGGCTTACGTCGCAAATGGCCTCCGCCTTGTGCGTCACGAATGCTCACGTCGGCCGGGAGTGAAGGCCACCGGCAGGGCTTGGTAGCCGCGCGTGAAGGATGAGCCACTGAACTCACACGTGTCTTCATTTGCGATCCGGTAATCCGGAAGGCGCCGAAGTACCTCCGAAAAACCGACGCGTAGCTCGAGCCGCGCGAGGGGCGCACCGAGACAGCGATGCGTGCCGAAGCCGAACCCGAGGTGCCGATTTGGCTCACGGTCGATGATGCATTTCCCGGCATCCGCGAACTCATTTTCATCGCGATTTGCTGCCGCGTAGTTCACGATGACAGCGTCACCTCGCTTGAAGCCGTACCCGCAGATTTCGACGTCCGCCGTGATGTACCTCGGCAAGCCGTGTACTGAACCCGAATATCGAACGAACTCTTCTACCGCGGCGGGCAGGAGTGCAGGATCCGCGACCAGGCGACTCCGCTCGGTGGGATGATGCGCCAGCCAGTAGTAGGCGGCGGAAAGCGCGTTCGATGTCGTTTCCAGGCTGGCTGCGACCAGCAGTGTCGCGTTGGCCATTCTCTCGCCCACTGTCAGGGGGCGCCCGCCGATCTCGGCATTGAGCAGGTCGTCGACGATGTCATCACGCGGAGATTGGCCCACGCGCTCCTTCAGCACATCAGCGATGAGCTCGAAGACTCTAGCGGCACTTTGGTCTCGCTCCGCCGCGTCCGACGCGAGCAAACTTGCGCCTTGGGCCGCCAGCGCCTCGCCGAGCAGCTCGGCCGGGAAGCCAAGGAACTCAGCGAACAAGATCTCGCTCGGCAGTTTCCATGCAAAATCCGCGAGGTCGCCCTTGCCTTCCTCGATGAACTCGTCGATGAGCCTGTTCGCCACCGCTCGAACTTTTGGCTCGAGCGCGACCATCCGCTCAGGAGTGAAGGACGGACTCAAGACCTTTCGAAGCTCCTTCTGAACCGGCGGATCAGTACTGATGGGCGTCGCACTGTCGTCGACTGGGAGATCCGCCCGGCCCTCGATCTCGGAAATATTATCGAACGCGTTTCGCGGATCGTTCGATACGCGCCGCCAATCCTTCAGAAGCTGGAGGCACTCCGCATAGCCAATCACCTGAAGTGTTTCTTTGAAGCGCCCGCTGAAGTCGAGCTGGTCAGTGGGAACAATAGCGCCGATCGTCCGCATTGCCTCGTAGACCTTGTACACCAGTTCGGGATCGTCAAAGGCGGCGTCGCGAATATCAAAATGCTTAACGTGTTCGTCTATCGACTTCGTCACGTCCATCCACCCTTCCTGTACGCGCTGCCGACGGCAAGAGTCCGCGGCCGCGCTCAAGGTGTACCACCGTGGTGCGGACGCAACGAGTGGAATGAACTCCGGAGTTCTTACCCCTGGTTCAGGGTGATCTGCCCGGCTATAGAGGCCTCCCCTGGTTTCGTCCATGGAGATGGTGTACGGGTTCGACCTGATCCGGGGGTTTGCCCCGGCTTCTGGCTGCCCGTATTCAGCGCACGCCGAGTCGAGAAGCTCGCCGAATCCCTCGGCGTCACGCAGCTGTCGAAGTCGCAGGTCTCGGCGATGGCCCGCCACCTCGACGAACAAGTCGCAGCCTTCCGCAACCGACCGCTGGACCAACCTCGATTCGTCAGCGGCCTGATCGGTCTCGCTGATCCGAAGTCTTGCCCCGGTTTGTCCGACCGGTCGGTGTAGGGGCCATCGCATGACGCTGCGGAGGCGTCGGGTTCCACGGGCCCGAGACGGGGGTTTCCTCTCCTTCCTGGTCTTCGGTGGTGGCCGGCCGTCAGGTGAGGGCTGGAAGCTGAGTGGCCCGCTGCCAGGCGGTGGTGAACGCTGCTGCCCAGGGCCAGGTCCGGTCGAAGTGCAGGGTGCGGCGTCGGACGTGGGCGGTGAGCCGGGCGGGCAGGTGGTAGAGCTTCATACGGATCGTCTCCGGCTCCGCGGCGGCGAGTTCGGGTTCGTCGTGCAGGAGGAGGAGCCGGGTCCATGCGTCGAGGTCGGCGGCGATCGTGGCGGCCAGCACCCACGCGGCATTCATCTGCCAGAACTTCGAGGGCAGCAGTCCGAGGCCGATCCGCTTGATGGCTTTGGCGCGGCCCTCGACCTCGGCGTGATCACGGTAGAGGGCGTCCACGAACCACACCTGCCCGGAACCCGGTACCCCGGAAAGTCCCTGGTGGAGGGGGACGTTCGCGGCGATGATCTGATAGCGCCAGCCGGTGCGTTTCTCGAAGGCGGTCAGCTTCTTCACATCCCGCCACGAGGGCTTGACCCGGCGCACGATCAGACGCATCCCTGCCGGTCCGCTCACGCAGGCCGGTCAGCTCGGCAACCTGGTAGGACAGCCACTCGCCGTCGGGACCTTTGACCTCGTGGACCTCGCCGTCCTGCCGCAGCGCGGCCGTCCACACGTTCTCCGGCAGCAGGGCGATAGCCTGCTCGTCCGTGGCGTTGATGGCCCAGCCGGTCACCCGGCGCACCCGGCGCCGGCTGGTGGTCAGGGTCTGGAGGTGGTCCAGGACGTCGTGGCTGAAGGCCGCGCCGTCGATCCGGATCAGCAGCTTCGACCACAGCGGCAGCGGGAGCTGTGCGAGTGCGGCGGCTAGGACCGTCTTGTGGTCGGCGACGTCGTTGGGCGGCGCGTTTCCGGGCCGCAGCAGCATGGCGACGCACTCGCGGCTGTTGGCCACCCACGCCCCCAGCGGCATGTGGCCGAAGCTTCCCTTGAAGGTGCCCGCCGCGCCTTCCTTCCGGCTGGTGCAGGTGACGATGGTCGCGTCCAGGTCCAGGACGTACCAGCCGGTCAGCTTTCGGCCGCACACCGAGATCCAGGGGAAGCCGCCGGGGCGCAGGGCGAACAGCGTCCACACCACGCGGCGGATCGCGGCGCGGGCGCGTTCCACCCTGGCCGCGACCGGGGCGTCCATCGCGGCCAGGGCGCGGCGCAGGGTGCTGTCCGAGACCGGCCCGCCCCGAACACCGGCCGCCAGTGGTACTGGAGTTGCTCGGCCTCCAGGATGTTCGTCGCGCCGAGCACGATCGCACAGGCCAGCTGGCCCAGCGCCATGCCCCGATCCCGCCAGCCCGGCCCGGTGCCCCTTCGGCAACGCCGCGCTCAGCGCGGCGGCCAGGCCGGCGCGGTCGGCGACCTTCCGCAGCAGCACCACGCCCGCGTGGCCGACCAGGTTCTTGCCGTCGGCCCGCACGGCAAGCAGCAGCATCGCGAGATGCCCGGCAGTCTCCCTGCGGACATCCAGGACAGCGGTGCAGGTGATACTGGACGGCACGTGAAGCCTCTGGCTGTACGGAACGTGATCTTGGCAGGCCCGTTCCTACCAGGGGCTTCACACGTGTCTGACGCCGGGGCACCATCCCGCGCACGCACAGGCGATCAGCACCGCAACCATCACGTTGCTGAGACGACCTCATTGAGCGCCATCCCGAACTCCTCACCGGATTCCTGGCCGGGACCGGCCTCGAACTCGCCACACCCGTATCAAAGCCCGTACTCAAAGATCAGTACACGGCTGGGTTTGACGTGGTAGCCGGCGGATCGCTGACCGCAGGCACCTCGGGGGTGGAGACGCCGTAGGTGTAGGGCTTCAAGGTTGTCATCAGCAACAGGGCGATGACTGTGACGCCCAGGGCGATCGAGATCGGGAGCGTGTAGCTTCCTGTCGCGTCGAATCCGATACCGATCAGCACGGAGCCGAGGCCCGCTGCCACTATGTTCAGTCCCGCACTGACGCCGTAGATCTCGGCGGAGGTCCGCAGACCGAAGTAACGGGTGATCAGGTACGGCAGGAGCATGGCGACGGTCGCCATCCCGGTACCCACCAGGATGACGCCGAGGAGCTGAAGGACGAACGTGGTACCGGAGACCAGGAGCAGAGTCAGCCCGAGGACGGGTAGGAGGTAAAACGCGGTCGCGGTTCGGGGAGAGGCAGCACGGTCGGCGACGTACCCGCTCAGGAGCACACCGACCACGACGGACAGGGCCAGAATCGACGCCAGGGTCGTCGCGGTCCCCTCAGAGGTGCCGCGTCCCGTCATCCAGTTCACCAGCACCGTCTGCGCGCCGACCAGGGCTCCAGTCGCCAGAGCGTCGGCCCCTGCGATGGTCCAGAAGATCCGGGAGCGGAAGGCCTGCTTGGCGGGGACTCCCGACTCGGCCGTGTTGGCCGCCTTCTCCACCTCAACCAGTGCCACTTCCGCCGCGTCGACAGGCTTGGTCCGCACGAGGAAGAACGCGGCACTGCCACCGCATACAAGAGCGGCCAGCGCGAACACTTCGTAGGCGGTGCGCCAGCCGTAGTCAGCGATGAGCAAACGAGATATTTGCGCGACAATGGACTGCGCCAACTGCGGCGCGGCAGCGATCACCATGCCGAGGAAAAGCGCGCGGCTTGTGCTGTACCAGGACGCCACGACCCGCATAGCCACCACCGGGCCGGCGAGGGCCCCGCTTATACCTATGGCCACCGCGGACAGCCAATAGACGGCTCCGGTAGATTTCATCGTCGACAGCCCGAAGAGGCCCAGTGCGAAGAACGCGACCCCGACACACAGAGGAGTCTTCACGCCGATCCGGTCGATGATGCGCCCGGCTACGGGGCTCATGACCGCCATCACGATCTGCGAAAACGTAAAAATCAGCGTAAAGCCCGCTGTTGCCCACCCCAGGGATTCGGATACAGGCTTGAGGAAGACCGAGAAGGACCCCGCGAATATCCCTCCCATACTGAAGGCCATGCAAAGGAATATACCAACCGTCGCGGCTATACGAGCGTTTCGTGACATGCCGCCTCCTGTCTTTGCGTCCCTATGTTCCGGTAGTTCGGTTTCCTTTGGCGTGCCGTCCCGGACCCAGCGGGCCGCGCACACCGGCAGCTCCGGTGCCTGACTCATTCCTCCACGAAGCAGTCGCGCCTTGTCGGTTTCGTTCACGCGATGATGGCGTTCACTTCCGAATCATTCCTGGCATGTCGGTCAGGAAATGTCATGCACCCATATTTCGGGGTATCCAGAGGATTACAGGCAAGTTACCCGCTTGGGTGCCTGGAGGGTATGCCCCGGATCCCCGGCGAAACCAGACGGCGGATCTCGGTTCTCAGGAGGTGTACGGGCAACCCGACCTCAAGATCGTCTGTCTGTTTTCTGTGAGAACTCGCTGTCTGTGTGTGCGTAGGGTTCCGCCGCGACCATGAACGTTGACGGGATGCCACCGGGTTCGTTGCAGGAGTTCGTGCCGTTCGGGGTGTTGGTCTCGGAGCTGTCCAGGGAGGCTGTTGACGAGGTCGTCGCCGCGCACGGCAGGCAGCCCAGGCGGCGGGATTCCAGACTGCCTGCGCATGTGATGGTGTACTTCGCGCTCTGGGGTTGTGGTCCGGTGAGGACTGCGAGCAGGTGATGGCCCAGCTCACGGACCGGTGGGGGCCTGGGCGGCTGGGATGCCGGCCGGCAGGCCCCAGCCTCGGGCGGGACCACGGAAGCCCGTCAGCGGCTGGGGTCCGGGGGTGCCGGCCGTTCTGTACGAGCGGCTGGCGGAGCCAATGACGGAGAGATCCTCACCCCGGGGGCTGGGTCGGGACGTGGCGGCTGGTGGCCGTGGACAGCACCGTGGTCGACTTGCACGACACCCCCGCCAACGACGCCTCCTCCGGTCGGCCTAGTGGCACCGCCGTGCCGGGGGCCGTTCCCTCAGGCCAGGGTCATGGCAGCGCCTGCATCGCTGGAGGTGGAATGACGTCCGCCGCTGGCTGAAGGCACCCACTGGGAGCTCAGGGACATTGCGTGCAGTCGATCTGTCCGGTTGATCACGTGATTCCGAGGGCTGTCAACATCGATTCGTCAGCGGCCTGATTGGTCTCGCTGATCCGGTGTCTTGCCCCGGTTTGTCCGACCGGTCGGTGTAGGGGCCGTCGCACGACGCTGCGGAGGCGTCGGGTTCCACGGGCCCGAGACGGGGGTTTCCTCTCCTTCCTGGTCTTCGTCGCGGTGGTGGCCGGCCGTCAGGTGAGGGCTGGAAGCTGAGTGGCCCGCTGCCAGGCGGTGGTGAGCGCTGCTGCCCAGGGCCAGGTCCGGTCGAGGTGCAGGGCGCGGCGTCGGGCGTGGGCGGTGAGCCGGGCGGGCAGGTGGTAGACCACGGCGTGAGTCCCGCCGAGAGTTGCGGCGTCCAGGTCGGACCTGCGGACCGTCTCGACCAGCAGCACCGACCCGGCCTGCGAGACCACCCCACGGCCCCCGCCCTCGACACGGACACGCGGGTACGACCCGCTACTCTTCTTCACCTGTAGAGTGCTTCTTTCCTTGCAGCTGACAGGACCCTCGACAAGTCCCATCGTTGCAGGTCAGCAGCACTCTCCATGTATTTGATCAAGACCCGGACAAACTCACTCGCGAAAGCGCGAGGCTAACTCCTATTCCGACGCACTGACGAGTGTGGACAGCCGCCGCGCCCCGCTTGCGACCGACTCTGTGCGGCATGAGACCGGCCTGCGCACCACCGGCAACGCGGCGCCACCCGAGCTCCTGCTGCCGCAGAACACGCCCGCGGACGAGCGTGAGCGGATGCGAATCCTCATGAAGGGAATGAGCGTACGCGGCACCGCCGAGCAGATCGATTCGGGCCTCTTCGCCGATCTGTGGAAGGTGTGGCCACACCGGCTGATCGTGGTCGACGAGGAAAAGGGTCTCGTGGCAGCGTTCCCGCTGTTCATTCAGAACGGCGACATACGCCCCTCGCCGCTCATAGGCTACCCGGGCGTCGAGCGCCTATCGAGCCCGTTGCCGTTCAGCACGCAGTAGCTGGAGATCTTCAAGATCCATTCGGGGCAGCTCCACGAGATCGAGGCGCCGGTCTTCATCCCGCTCAGCTTCGGCGCCGGCAACGGCTGGGATGCGGGCTCAGGCCCCTGGCGTCAGACCAGCAGGTCGCCGGACACCCTGCTCACGACGACGGCTGGGCGGCACCTGTCGAACACATCCAGTTTCACGGACTGCAGGCGTGCGGCTTCCTGGGCGTCGCCGTCCCGGATCGCCAGAACGACATCAAGGGTGGATCGTGCGTACAGCTCGAGCAGCCAGGAGGAGCGGAGAGCTCCTCGCGTGTGGTCGTACGCCTTGACACCGTCCACGAGGATGGACAGCACTGCGTTCTGCGCGAGGCGCTGCTGTACCCGCTCGATCGGTGCGGCGTTCGAGATCGGCTCTGTCGTGCCGAGGTGCTGCGGGGCGTCGATCAGCTCGGCGTCGCCGGCGCCGACCTTCCGTGCGGCGATCTCGACCATCTCGATCAGCGGTCGACCGCCGGCGCGGTCGGCGTCCTTGCGTGGCTGGAGTTCGACGCGAGGTGCACGGACAGCTGACGGCTGAGCGGGGCAGAGCTCGGGCGCCGGGTCGTCAGCGACCAGGCTCCGCAGGTAGCGGTAGGCCGTGGACCGCGGCGTGCCTGGTCGCCCGGCCACTTCGGCCTCGGAGACCACCGGCCGGTCGTCGGTGAGTATGCCGAGGATGTCCAGGGCCGGTCCGCGGTCGAGTTCCGCCCCCGGTAGCCCGATGATCGAACTACGCCCGCGACGCAGGATGTTCTATCTATTTTTCAGGATTCAGGTAGTCGTAGATCTCTAGCGCGAGCCCGATCCGGAGCGGGTCCTTGGCCAGGTCGGTACCGAGGATGGCCTCGGCCTGCCGGACACGGTAGCCGACGGTGTTCGGGGCGACGTGCAGGACTTGGGCGGCGGCCGTGCGGCTGCGCTCGAATGCCAGGTAGAGCCGCAACGTCTCGCGTAGCTCCGCCGAGCGGTCGTCGTCCGTGGCCAGCGCACCGAGCTGGCGGTGGACGAACCAGCGGGCGTGTTCGGGGTTCGCCGTGAGCAGGGCGATCACCTCGAGTTCGTCGTGGTCGGCGAGCCACGACGACCGTCGGGTGGAGGCTGCAGCGACGCGGCGGACCTCGAGGGCGCCGAGGTGGCTGCGGCGGAACCCGTCAATGCCGGCGTCGAGCGGGCCGAGGGCGGCTCGGATACCGTGCGGGGCGTCGACGGCGCCGCGCAACCGCTCGGCGAGCCGCTGCTCCGGCGGCGCGGCCCAGCTCATCCACAGCCACAGCGAGGTCCCGCCGGGGCGCACCACCAGCGGTCGGCCGGCATCCGCGGCGTCGGCGAGGCGGTCCGCGAGCCGGTGGAGGGTGTGGGCGGAGTCGGTCCCCGCGTCGTCCTCGGTCCAGAGCACGGCGGCCCGGTGGTGACGGGACAGGTCGAGGCCGAGCACCAGCTCCGGATCGCGCACCGAGATGGGGACACCCGCAATGATGTCCTCGATGACCTGACGCCTCGTTGCGGCAAGGCTGCCCAGCCACGCCTCCCGCTCCGCGGTGTACTCGGCGCTGAACCGCGCCGTGAATGCCTCCACGTAGGCGAAGGACAGCTCGGTCACCCGGCGCACCGTGCCAGCGAGCTCGTGCGGAGGCAGGGTTTCGTCGAGGAACTCGAGCAGTCGCTCGTAGTGGTGCACGTGCGAGATCCACATCGCGTGGAGCACCCGGTCCAGGGCGACGCCGCGGTGCACGCTGTCGCGGTTGCCGTCGAGCGCCAGCTGCGGAGTCGCGACCGCCTCGCCAGGGGTGTCGGCGTGCAGGGCGATGAGGATGGTGAGGATACAGGCCTCCGCGGGCCGTCGGACGGTGTCGATGGAGGTGGAACCGGCCATCTCCGGCACGAGCTCGACGACTCGCAGCTCCGCCTCCCTGGCCACCTGTGCGGCCCACCCGACCGGGCCCGGTCCGAGCACCTCCCGGGCGGCGGTCACCGTCGGCGCCGGGCAGCACGGCGTCACCGGCGGTTCCGTGGGCCCGGTCCGAAGATCGAGCACCCATCGTGCGGCCACCGGCTCCTCCTCGAGCGGTTCCCGTTGTGGTTGCCACCACAAACACCGGGCGGTTCATTGTCGTCCGGGACCAGTGTGTGCAGGGGCCTAGCCGCTTGACTCTATCTAACGAGACCGGGCCGGGCCGCGACCGGACGCCCGCCCCGCTACGCCGCCCCTCGACGAGGTCCCCGACGCTGCGGAAGGCATGCAGGATGCAGCAGATCAGATTTCCGCAGAACGAGTTCCAGAGCTTCGAGCCGCCCATGCGCGCGGAGGTCGACATCCGAGGGCTGGAAGTAGTTCAGGGCGAGGTTCCGGAGCATCTCGACGGCGGCTTCTACCGGCTGCTCGGCGATCGCCAGTGGCCATCCTTCATCGAAAACGACAGCGGCCTGCTGAACGAGGATGGCATGGCCTCATGCCTGCGCATCTCGAACGGCCGCGTGGACTTCCGGACACGGTATTGCCGCTGGCTGGCCGCCGGCGCGCGCGCCGAACTAGCGATTTATCCGGGCGCGGATCACGCATTCATCGAGACACCCCACCCCTCGGCGGGCGCAGCGAATGCGCGGATCGATCGATTCCTCGTCCAGTGCCTGGAGTCCCGATGAGCGCGCCGGCCTCGCCGAAGGAAGGACGAAACGTACGTACTGCCGCGGTGGCGGCCATCGGTTGCGGAATCTGCATCGGATTCGGCATCATCCCGCTGTTCATAGGAACCTTTCCGGTCTTCCTGAAGGCGGTGTCCGACGAATTCAGCTGGAGTTTGTCGCTCTATCCTCAGGCGTCCCTGCTGGTCGGCTTGGCAGGCGCCGTCGTCGGCCCGTTCGTCGGTCGGCTCATCGATCGTTACGGCGTGCGCCGCACCTTGCCCTTCGGGCTCGTGCTCTGGTGTGCGGGCTTCTTCTCGCTGTCACTCATCGGTGGCCAACCCGCGGCGATGTATCTGGTTGCGCTCCTGATGGCGCTCGGCGCCACGATCGCGGGGCCCATTTCCTATGCCAAGGTCATCAGTGGCTGGTTCGACAAGAACCGGGGCCTCGCTCTCGGGCTGGTGCTGAGCGGGGTGCCCGCCATCGCGACCGCCGTGGCCGTGCAGGTCTCTGAGGGCCTGATCGAGGCCGACGGCTGGCGCGCCGCGTACCGCATACTCGCCGTCGTCGCCGCCGTGGTGACGATCCCGGTTGCCATCCTGCTGATTCGCGAGGCGCCTGCCCGGCGTGGGGCCAGTCCCGCGCTGTCGAGAGATGAGGGACTGACCGGCTCCCAGGCACTGCGATCCCGGGCGTTCCTCATGGTCATCGGCTCGAACTGCCTGGTGATCGCAGGGCTGGTGGCCGTCACGAACCACATCGTCGCGTGGACGACCGGACAGGGCGTCAGTCCGGACACCGCCACTTTCGCTCTGTCCCTGTACTCGCTCGTCGGCCCCGTAGGACCGTTGGTCGGCGGGTTCGTCATGGATCGGGTGCCAAGTCCGAAGATCGTCGCCGCCTTCCTGCTCCTGTCGCCGATCGGCATGGCGCTGCTCTTCCTGGGAGGCACCCCCGGCCTGCTGACGGGCATGGCGCTGCTCGGGCTCACGTACAGCAGCATCACCGGCCTCGTACCCCTCCTGGTGACCCGCTATTGCGGTATGAAGGCGAGCTCCGAAATACTTGGCGGCGCTCTCGCGGCCCTCACGATCAGCATGGGAATCGGGCCGGTCCTTCTTGGACTCGGCCATGATCTCGCCGGTGGCTACGCACTGCCCATGGCGATCGTCGCAGGGGTGATTACCGTCGGGTTCATCGGCTCCCTATTCCTTCCGGCCTACCGCTACGTCGACAGCCCCCGCCAGCAGGACAATTCCCCTGTTCTCGAGGGGAGTAGCTGACATGCCCGAGGTGCTACGCAGGCATCATTCTGGCCTCCCGGCTGCTGCGATGTCTTCCGCCGTCGATGATGCAAGTCTGCTGGCTGAAGTGATCGACGAGCCGGGCGGGGCCGACGAAAAGGGAGCCTGCCGGATCGCCCGCCTTGTCGAGGAGGATCTCATCGCGCGCGGTTGGCCGCAGGACGCGTCCTTGGGATCCGAGGTCGAACTCGCGGAGAGATACGGTGTCGGTCGAGCCGTGGTCCGCGAGGCGGTGCGCATTCTCGAGGTGCGCGGCACGGCCCGCATGGTGCGCGGCCCCAGCGGGCCGAACAGCGGGCTTCGGGTCCGCAAAGTCGACCACTCTCGCACGGCCAATTTCCTTATGGGTTTCGTGCTCTTCTTCGGAACGACGGAACCTCAGCTGGTCGAGGCCGAAGAAGCAATCCAACGCGTCCGCAACGGACTGTGCGACGACGTCCGCAACGACGCTGATCTCATCGTCGGGCAAGTTTCCGTCGCACTCGACCTATTCGATGACGTGCTCGGTGCGATCCGCCAGAGGATGTCCGGAAATGGAGCGATCCCGGGCAATCCAACCGTACTGTTCGCACCGGAGGTCCTGAACCGCTCACGAGCGGGTCAGATCACCGAACGCATTCTGCGGGAATGCACCGCGGAACAATGGGTGCAGGGCCATCGCCTCGGCTCGGAAGAGGATCTCTGTTTCCGCTATGGCGTCGATCGGGGCGCGTTCCGCCAGGCGGTCCGCATCCTGGAGAGCGCAGGTGCCGCGGAAACCTCCTGTGGCCGTGGTCGTGGTCTCGTGAGCAGGACACCTCGTGCCGGTGCCGTCGCGCGGCTGGTCTCCTGTCTCCTCGCCAGTAGCGGGATCCATCCCGACATCGTCATGCGTATCTTCCAGCTGCTGAGCGTCGAAATGGTTGCGCTGGCCGCTGAGCGGGCAACCCCGACGACCTGTCAGCAGATCGCCACCGCGCTCAGCAGTTTGCGCCGGGCGCTGGATCGGGGGGCGAATACGGGACTCGCCTCAATTTTCGCCGTCGAGGAAGCGGCACTGGAAGCGGTGGAGAACCCGTTGCTGGAGATCCTTACCCAAAGCTTGCGAGGCTATCCTCCGGCCAGAATCCCCGAGAGAATTTCCGTTCTCAGTATCATGAACCAGTTGTACCTTCCGCTGACCCGGCCCGTCCTGGCAGCGTTCCGGAAAAATGACCCGCAAGCGGCACGAAACGCCCAGCGGGCGCGGGTTGAGACATTCTCGAACGTGATTCGCTCACTTCTCTGAGCGGAAAGTCACGAAAGACATGGAAATGCCCGCCAGCTGTCCCGCTAAGACTGCGAGTATGTGCGCCGTCGGCAGACCGCCGAGGCGATGCGCGCGGTAGAGGCCCTGACCACACGCAGCCCATGGAAGGTGAGGAAACGATGACCTCCGCAATGCCGGCCCAGGAACTTCGGTCCGTCCCCAGGATCGCGCCGCCCGAGCCCGATCTCGATCCCGAAGAGTTGATCCGTCGAGCCGAGTCGATGTGCGACATGTTGCGCTCGCGGCAGGACGCGGCAGAGGCGGAGGGGAACATCTCCGTCGAAACGAACCAGGCGTTGGTGGACGCCGGCTTCTACCGGGTCGTCCAGCCGAAGGCCTTCGGTGGCTACGGCTTCGATCTGCCGACCTACGTGCGGTTGATCGCGGCGATCTCGCGCGGCTGCCCCGAGACTGCCTGGGTGCTCTCGCTGACCCTTGGCCATGTCTACCAGTTGTCGACCTATCCGCTGGCTGCTCAACTCGACGCCTATGGCCACGTCGGCGATTTCCGGGCACCTGAGGTCGCAGCGCGGCAAGGCGTGGGTGTCGCGGTGCCAGGCGGATACCGGGTGAGCGGCGCATGGGACTACGCGTCGGGCAGCGAGCACGGTACCCATATCCTACTGGTATTCGTGGTGGACGAGCCGCAGCCGAACGTCGACTCGGTACGCATGGGCCTGTTCGATCGCCGGGACTATGAGATCGTCCGTAATTGGAACACGATCGGGATGCAGGGCACGGGGTCGGATCGCGTCACGCTTGACGACATCTTCGTTCCGGAGCACCGGACGAAGCCCTACCCCGACGCTATGGAGATGCGGCACACTCTTCTGCCGCCGGAGTTCTACGAGGAAAGCCCGCTCTTTCACGGACCTTTCCGGCCGTTCACCATCGCGGAGTCGGCATCGGTAGTCATCGGCGCGGCCGAGGGCGCACTGGACCTCTATGAGGAGGGGTTCCGCGTCCGCAGGCCAGCTGGGCCGATCAAGGTCTCCCGTTACGAGCTTTCGGAGTACCAGCTGAATTTCGGGAAGTGCCGGGCCTTGGTGGACACCGCGCGGGCCGCGCTGCTTCAGGCGTCTGCCGATTTCATGAAGGTTGCAAACGAAATCCAGGCGACGAATGAGCCCTGCTCGGATGAGGTCGAGCGGCGCATCACGCTGGTCCTCCTGCAAGGTATCGAACTCGCGCATCAGGCGGCAGACATCATCTTCCGGACCGCCGGCAGTTCCGCAGCACGAAAGGACAGCACGCTCGGTCGCTACTGGCGCAACATCTGCGTGATGCGGGGCCATGTTGCGCATCAGCTGGACAGCGCCGCCATCAACTTCGGGCGCACGCACTTCGGGGTGCCCCCGGTAGGCATCGCATGACGAGCGCAGGACTGCTGACCCGGGGGTGGCCGGCGGCTTCGCCGTGGTCGACTTTCACCCATCCCGGGCCATCCTCGACCTGACGCCGGGTCGATGTACCTGCTCGGCTTGTTCAAGGTCGTCGGTGGTGAGCTGCGGATGATCGATGAGATACGCGAGATGATGCCGTTGGGATCGACGTCGGGCTGGTAGCCGGCGGCCATGTGCCCGGCTTTCGCGGCTCCGGCGATCAGCCCGGCACGCGCCGGGTCGTTCCCGATCTGGGTCGTGACAACGTCCGTGAGCATGGCCTCGAGCCGGACGAACCGGGTGAACTGGCGTGCGAGGTGGGCTGGGGTCCACTCGTGGAGCAGCATCACCCTGGCAGCGTCATCGCCAGGTTTGGTTCCGCCGTCGCGTCAGCGGCACGTGGGCGCGTCGAGGGCGTGCTGAATTTCCGCGGGCGAGTGCAGTGGTGATCTCCTCGGCAGCGTCGCGGACCGACTCGGCCAGCTGCGGAAGCCGCTCGTCGGCCACTCGGGCAAAGACGGCGGCGACGCTGCTGGCGGCGACGACGTCAGCGGCCTTGTTGTGCAGGCGAGCAGCGACGCCGAGGACATCGCGGTCGAGCTCGCCGCGGCTGACGGCGTATCCCCGCTCTCGGGTGTCCCTTTTAGCTGCCTCATAATGGCGCTCGGCGGTCAGGGTTCCTTCGGTGAACGGCTCGAAGCGCGCGGCGTCGAGCTTCGCGTCCGCCTCGGGCTCGGACAGCCAGGCGAGCAACACGTAGGCGGAGGTACCGGCGTTGATCGGCAGGATCTGGCCCCGCTGGTAGGAGATCCGGACCAGCCCGACGCGGGCATCCTCTCGCTCGAGGCAGAAGACGGCGGCGCCCGCCAGGCGGGTGACCAGGACGGTTTCGCCGACGTCGGCGGCGAGGCGCGCTTCATCGCCGGCCGGGCGAGCTCGGACAGCCATGGCGCGGCGGGCGAGGCGGGCCAGCTCAAGGATCCGGCGGCGTTAGCCGGTACTCCACCTGCTTCGGCCTCCTCGACGAACTGGGACCGGGTCAGGCTCTGCGGGTACCGGTACGCGGTCGTCCGCTGCACCGTCCTGTTCTCCTCGACGGCGGTCTTCAGCTACATGATGACCACCTACATGCTGCGCTACGGGACGGCCCAGCTGCACTACGAGCTCAGCACGCTGCTGCTGTCGTTCCTGGCGATCACACCGCTGTCCCTGGTGGCGCTTTGCGGGTCGGCGGCGCTGGGGGGACCGGTGGAGCCGCCGACGCACGGTGATCGCCGCGGGAGTGCGCCCAGATCGTCACTGCCCTGCTGTTCTTTCCGCTGTTCGAGGCGGGGTCGGTCGCGCTGATCGTGCTGGCGCTCGCTATGTCCAGCATCGCGAACTTCGTCCTGTGCGGTCCGGCCTCTACGGTCCTGGCCGAGCAGTTCCCGACGGCCGTCCGGTACACGGGCGTTGCCCTGACCTACAACCTCGCCTACGTCACCGTTGGCCTGGCCCCACTCGCCGCCACGTCGCTGTACGCCGCCATAGGGACGACGCTGTGGACAGGGGCGGGCATGGCACTTCTCGCCGTGCTGGCTGTCACAGCCATGATCTTCACGCCACCGGAGGCGGTGCTGGACCAACGCAAGAACCGACCATCGCCATCATCGGAGCGCCCGGCGGGCTTGGGACAACCCGCCGGCCGTGGGTGGGTCGATCGATAGGCCCTCCAGCGCAGCGGTCAACTTGCGCCACGCACCGCAGTACCCGACATCAGGAAACGGACAGGCGGCCAGCAGCAGGTAGACCACCACACGAGAAGGCAAAGCGCGCAGCCGGGACTGGGTGGTCTTCGTCCCAGCCAGTGCCTCGTCGACCATCTCGAACGGCAGGTGCTGGGTGAACTCACCGAGGTGGCCAGGGGCATGCCGGCCCCCAGCCACGACGCAGGTGCGGGTGATGACAGACTGTTTACCCAACGGAGTTCTTGCGCACGGTTGATCTTGTTCGGCACCGTTCTAGCCGGAACTCCGTTCCCTGTTTCAAGGGGTTGCCCCACCGCCTCACGCCTTGACTTCACGGCCTTGCCACTAGTTCCCACAGACCGGGAAGGCTCTTGGGGCGCTCGGCCATAGCCGAATTGAATGCGGCGACCGCCCCGGATACCGCGTCGGGCGCGAACGGATCGCGGCCGAGCAACGGGTCAGCTCCGAGCATTCCTGCCCTGCTCAAGATGTAGCATCGGGCGGCTCGCCACAACGAGTGGGATGGACTCCGGTGTTCCGACTTCTAGTTCATGGCGCTCCGGCCATCCCTACGTCGGCCGACCGCCACACCGGACTTGCTGACGACTTCGCTTTCTCCGGAACGATTCAGCTCTGCTCGTCGGTTCAGTCATATCACCACGCTCCACCTAATCGTCGCCTACCCGAGGAAGGTTCCACCGGTCGCGTCGATGACTTGTCCGGTGATCCAACTGGATTCACCACTCGCGACGAAGGCCACGATGTCTGCGATCTCCTCGGGCGTGCCGATACGTCCCAGCGCGGATTGCGCTGCTGCCTGCTTCAGGAAACCGGGGTCGCCCGCCGACATTCTCAGAAACTCCTCGGTGCCCGTTGGTCCGGGGGCCACCGTGTTAACGGTGATCTGGCGCTGGCCGAGATGCAGCGCCAGGGTCTTACTGAAGACCTCGAGCACACCTTTCGCCATGGCGTAGGCGATCACCCCGGGATTGACGACACGCGCGGTGCCGGACGAGATGTTGATGATGCGCCCGCCGTCGCGCAACCGCGCCAGCGCAGCCTGGGTGATGAAGAATGGCGCCTTCACATCCACAGTGAAGGCATCGTCGAGCTGTGCTTCGGTAATGGTTTCGATGGTTCCGAAAACCATCTGCCCGGCGTTGTTGACCAAGATGTCCAGGTCTTTGCCGGACTGCCGCCCCATCAACTCACCGTCGATAGCCTCGAACATGGGAACGACGGACTGAGCCGGCTTGCCGAGATCGGCCTGAACGATGCAGCCACTCCCGCCTTCCGCTTCTATCATGGCGAGTGTTTCTCGGGCCCCTTCTTCACTTTTCCCGTAGTGGATGACGACGAAGGCGCCGTCGGCGGCGAGGCGACAGGCGATGGCGCGGCCGATACCGCGGCTGGCACCGGTGACGAGCGCAACTTTTCCGGCGAGGCGCGACATGTCAGTTCGCCCCGAGAAGATGCGTCTCGCCCATCAGTTGACGCTTCCCGTACCAAAATCCGTGGCCCGTGCTGCGCACGCGCATCGGCAGGGCGACGGTCGCGATCGGCGGGCCGTCGATATTCTGCGCGTCGAGGATCAGGAACTCGCTGCGCATTTCCTCGTGTCGTCCGACGACAACGAGGACATAGCCTTCGCCTTCGGCAGCCCCATCGTGCGCCGGAACGAACTGGGGCTCGCTGATCGAGCAGTTGTCGCCAGCATAGCGAATCCGGGTCGGCTTCTTTCCGGTGACATCCATGGTCGCGATCCACTGCCACCCGCCGCCGACCCGATCCTGACCGGGCACATCGAGAAGGTTCAGCGCACAGAAGCTGTAGGGCTGGGTCTCGAAACGGGTATCGATGCGCGGGAGTTCGCAGGGATACTGCAGCAGCTGACGCTCCGTGAAAGTGTCGCCCTCGCTACCCATGTCGATGACCCAGCGCTTCATGTAGGGTTTCGTGTCTTCCGGGTCGAACGGCGAACCGTCGGCGTTGGGGAAGAACGGGAAGAAGCTGCGGACACTCAGCGTGTTGTCGGCGTAGATGTAGCGACCGTCGTCATAGGCGCCCACGGTGTGCCCGTGACACTGGTTGGGGCCGACGAACCAGCGAATCTGATCTGCGGTGCCCTTGCGCGGCAGTACACCAAGGTGCACCTGCTCGCCGGTGTCGTACTTGAACGCCGGCTCGCGCTTCTCCAGCCATTCGTATTCGTGACGCAGCGGCGTAATAGGGAACACCACGTAGTTTTCGGTCACCATGATGTCGTGCACCATGCAGGTGTATGGTGCTTCGAACCAGGTCTCATGGATGATCTTCCCAGTCCGGTCCGCCTCGTAGTATGCGATATCTTTCGTGGCCGGGCCTTTCGCGCAGTAGCCGTAGAACACCAGTTCGCCGGTGCGCGGGTCGATCTTCGGATGGGCGGTGAAGGCTTCGGACGTGAAGTCTCCGCCGAAGGTGTACTCCCCGATCGTCTCCAGGGTGAAGGGATCCATCTCGACCGGCGGGCTGTCCTCCTTGAGGGCGAAGAACTTGCCGGCGTGCGAGAGCATGGTCACGTTGGCTGTTCCGCGGCGGACGCCTTGCACTGACGGGTCGTCGGTGAGCGGGTTGCGGTACGCGCCGAAAAGTGCCCGGCCGGCCTGCTCCTCGGCAACGAATCGCGGAGTTTTGACATACCGTGTCCGGAAGTCCACGCGGCCGTTCGAGATGCGCAGGCATGAAGCCATGCCATCTTCGTTCAGCAGGAAGATGTCGTCTTCGATGAAGGAAGGCCACTGGCGATCGCCGAGCAGTCGGTAGAAGCCGCCGTCGAGATGCTCCGGAACCTCGCCCTGAACTACTTCCAGTCCTCGAATGTCGACCTCCGCGCGCATGGGCGCCTCGAAGCTCTGGAAATCGTTCTGCGGAAACCTGATCTGCTGCATCCAGCATTCCTTCCACCGCGTCGGGGACCCCATCGAGGGGCGGCGAAGCGGGACCTCCGGTCGTCCGGTCGCGGCCCCGCCCCGTCTCGTTGGATAGAGTCAAGCGGCTAGGCCCCTGCACGCACTCGGTCCCGGACGACAAGGAACCGCCCGGTGTTTGTGGTGGCAACCACAACGGGAACCGCTCGAGGAGGAGCCGGTGGCCGCACGATGGGTGCTCGATCGTCGGACCGGGCCCGCGGAACCGCCGGTGACGCCCTGCTGCCCGGCGCCGACGGTGACCGCCGCCCGGGAGATGCTCGGACCGGGCCCGGTCGGGTGGGCCGCACAGGTGGCCAGGGAGGCGGAGCTGCGACTCTGAATGCTCGCCGGCCGGCCCATCCTCCAACACCAGGCGCACTGGCTGGCAGCTGAAGGCATCGAGGAAGTCGTCATCTCCTGCGGCTATCTCGCTGAGGTCCTCAAGGTGTATGTCGCCGCCAACCGGCTGTCGTTGCGCGTCTGCATCGCCGTGGAGGACGAACCCCTCGGACGCGGCGGCGGCCTCAAGCACGCGGCGCGTCGGCTGCCATATCCGGAAGAGCGCTGGGTGGGCCTGAACGGAGACATCCTGACCCGTTTCTCACTGGGCGATCTGGCGGGCAGCCATGTGGGGCGCTGCGCATCGGCCACGGTGGCGGTCACACCACTTGAGTCGCCCTACGGTGTCGTGGAGTTGAGCGGCGACCGGGCCACCCGGTTCGCCGAGGCGCCGGTGCTGCCGCACTGGATCAACGCCGGTGTCTATCTCTTCGAGCCCGAGATCACCGACCTGCTGCCGGATCTCGGCGACCACGAGGACACCACCTTTCCCGCCCTGGCGAAGCAGGACCGGCTGACGGCCTACCGCATCAACGGCTACTGGCGCGGCGTGGACAACGCCAAGGACCTCAGGACCGCGTCCGCGGAGATCACCGCGTTCGGCTGGCTCTCCACGAGCGAAGCGGCATGGACGGCGGACAGTCCACACCCAGCCGACTGACTCCCCAGCCCGACATCGGTCACACTACGCGGCGAAGAACCACTCTCCCAGTGCCCAGTCGGTCCGCGATGTGGAGTTGAAGATGCAGATCAGCCGCGTCCACACGGACAACTTCGGCGTATAGGGGGTGCGGAAGGTCTCGCGACAGCGGCATCTCGAAAGGCATACCGGTGGCCCGCTGCACCGTCGCCCAGCTGATGCACGACCTCGGTGCTTCGCTGGCTCCGGCCACGCCCAGTTCCTGGACGTGCTGCACCGCTCCCACGCCGGCGTGGAGACCGAGTGCGCACCAACAAGGCCATGGGACTGGACACATTGCCCTCCGCATCGTGGGAGGTAAATCGCGGCTGGATGCTCGCCGCGAGCCTCGCCGCCGGTCTCGACGCGTGGCTGCGGCTGCTGGCCTTGCACGACATCGACGACCTAGACCACGCCGAGCCGGACACCATGCGCTTCCGCCTCTATCACCTGCCCGCCCGACTCGCCGAACACGCCCGCCGCCGCTTCCTGCGGATCGAGCGGACCTGGCCCCGGGCGACGGCGCTCACCCGCTGCTGGCGCAGGCTGACAGCCTTGCCCGCCGTCACCTGACGACCAGTCCACCAGCCCGACAAGGCAAGGAAAGGAGCAGGCCTGCACGACCTCCGGGTGCCGTGGAACCCCCGCGCAGCCGCAGCCGACACGCGAAGGCCCCGCCCGCGATCACGCGAAACAAACAGGGTGAACCGGCGGCACGGTTGTGCACTCAGGACCGCTGAAGAATCGAGGCTAAAGGCATATCAAAACTTTACTCCGGGTGATTTGTGTGTTCGTACTTCTCCGAAAGACTTGGGTCGGGATCATGAACTTTCCGGTCCCGCCCAACTCCCCACGTTCTGAGAGAACTTCATGAAGAAAAGCGCAGCTGTGCTGTGCGGCACGGCCGTCGTCCTGGCCGGCACGCTCACGGCCGCTCCCGCCGAGGCCGGTACGCCGTCTTCCGCGAACGCCGTCCAGACGGCGAAGGTCACCTGGAAGAAGTGCGGCACCGACGCCTACCCGACACTCGAGTGCGGGTCCGTGAAGGTGCCGCTCGACTACGCCAAGCCGCAGGGGCGGAAGATAACGCTGGCCCTGTCCCGGGTGCCGCACACGGCGAACAGGTTCCAGGGTGCGCTGCTGGTCAACCCCGGCGGCCCCGGCGCCAGCGGACTTACGCTCGCCGGATTCGTCGCGTCCGGGCTGCCCAAGGCGGTCGCGGCCCAGTACGACGTCATCGGCTTCGACCCGCGGGGCGTCGGCAAGAGCCAGCCGGCCCTGGACTGCGAGCCGGGCTACTTCAACCCGGTGCGCCCCGCCAGCGTTCCCAGCACGCCCGCGATCGAGAAGGCCAACCTGGAGCGCGCGAAGTCCTTCGCCGCCGCCTGCGGCAGGAAGTACGCGGATGTGCTGCCGTATATCAACACGGTCAGCGCCGTGAAGGACATGGACTCGATCCGCAGCCTCGGCGCCAAGAAGATCAACTATTTCGGCTACTCGTACGGCACCTACCTGGGCCAGATCTACGCCAAGTTCTTCCCGAACCGGGTGCGCCGCCTGGTCCTGGACTCGATCGTCAACCCCGACAAGGTCTGGTACGACGTCAACATCGAGCAGGACTACGGCTTCGACGCCCGGCACAAGGCGCTCATGGCGTGGATCGCCAAGTATGACTCGACGTACAAGCTGGGCACCGACCCGGCCGCGGTCGAGGCCAAGTGGTACGCGATGCAGGCCGAGCTCGCCAAGAAGCCCGCGGGCGGCAAGGTGGGCGCCGCTGAGCTGGAGAACCTCTTCATAAACGGCGGTTACTACAACGGCTACTGGCCCTACCTCGCCCCGGTGTTCGCCACGTACGTCAACGACCACAACCCCGCCCCGCTGGTCACGGCGTTCGACAAGTGGGGGGCGACCGATGCCTCCGGTGACAACGGCTACAGCACCTACACCGCCGTGCAGTGCCGGGACGTCTCCTGGCCGCGTGCCTGGAAGCAGTGGGACAAGGACAACTGGGCGGTGCACGAGAAGGCGCCGTTCGATACGTGGACCAACGCCTGGTACAACGCGCCGTGCGCCTTCTGGCCCACGAAGTCGCTGAAGCCGGTGAACGTCGCCAACGACAAGCTGCCGCCGGTGCTCCTGTTCCAGGCGACGAACGACGCGGCCACCCCGTACCAGGGCGGCGTCACCGTCCACCGCCTGCTCAAGCACTCCAGCCTGGTGGTCGAACAGGGCGGCGGCAACCACACCATCACGTTGGGCGGCAACGCCTGCCTGGACAAGTACCTGGTGAAGTACCTGACCGACGGCACGGTCCCGCGCGGCGGCGGCGTGGCCGACGCGATCTGCCAGAAAAACCCCGACCCCAAGCCGCTGAGCACGGCGACGTCCGCCATGCGCCCGGAGCAGCCGGCCACCGCGCCGGGCGGCAGCACCCTGCGCGGGATGTTCCGCTTCCGCGGCTGAGCGTGAGCGGAGCGGAACGCGAAGGGCGCCCGGTGCTCGCCGGGCGCCCTTCATGTCGTAGCGGAAGCCGCTAAAGAGCATTTTGTCCCGGTGAGGTTGTTTGGTTCGAGGCTCAGGTGTCGCGCCAGTTTGGGGTGGATTCGCGGGTGAGCCTGCGGTTTATGAGGTCGATCATGGCGACGTGGATTATCCCTGGGTATTCAGGGGAATTGGGTGATCTGGCGCCCCGATAGCAGAGCCGTTTACCTGCAAGGATTGTGAGTGAGCCTCTTTCATCCTGAATACGTGCAGGTCATCAGGGTGTGGACGGCTTGGACGATGGTGCCGATGCGGCGGGTGGACATCTGGCGCGTCGGAGGAGTCGCCAGGTCTTCAACTGTGCGAAAACGCGTTCTCCGGGAGCCCGCAGTCGGGCGTGATCACGGTTGAACTGCTGGTAGTGCTCGGGGTGTTCGCGGTGGTGGTGGTAGAAGGGGGTGCGAACGGTGGCGCCGGCGCCCTGATAGGGCCGGTCCGCGAGCACGAGGATCTCCCGGGTCAGGCACGCCTGGACGATGCCGTGGGCTCGCGCGGCGGTCAGATCGTGGGTGCGCCCTGGTGTCGCGCGGGAGAACCAGAGCGGCGTGCCGTCCGGCCGTGCGATGACCTGGACCTTCATGCCGTGCTGCTTGTTTTTTTGGGAGTAGTACGGCTCGTCGGCATTGACGCGGTCGGTGGGGGTGAGGGTGCCGTCGACGATGACGAAGTCGCCCTCGCCGAGTCCGGTTTGGGCTTCGTGCAGGCCGGGCGCCCAGGAGGCGAGTATCTCGATCGTCTCGTCCACGTAGCGCCAGGCGGTTGCCTCGGACACGCCGAATCCGGCGCCGACCTGTCGGTACGTCTCGTTCTTGCGTAGATGCGCCAGGGTGAGCAGGGCCTGCCTGAGGCAGCTCAACTTCCGCCAGGGAGACAGAAGTTCACGCCTTCGGGCGTAGATGAGCCAGGAGACATGCTCGACGAGCTCGTATGGGACATCGAGCATGGAAGGATACGGAACCAACGAAGCCCCCCGGCCGTCGGTGTGATGAGTGAGATCACCACGCCAACGACGAGGGGCCCTGCCCTGTCACGCCCCTGCCCACCAGCCCACTTACACCTGCGAGACAGGATGCAAGAGGTTCAGTAAGTCGGTGCGGAAGGCGAGAGGGCAGATGAGCAAGAAAGCTAGACAGGATGCCGACGGTCAGTGCGACTCGATGCACGACGTCAGGAATTGATCGATACGCGCGTTGGCCTCACTCGCCGAGGGATGCGCGGTCTCGGTGAAAGCGTGGTCCGCTCCTGGGTAGAGCGCGAGTTCGGCACGGCCGCCGGCAGCGAGCCAGCGGCAGTACATGAACATCGAATCGTCGAGCATGGCATCGAGTGTGCCCACGGTGAACAGCGCGGGCGGCATCTCGCTGAGGTCGCCGTACAGCGGTGACAGGTCCGCGTCGCGACGTCGGGAGATGTCGGGAGCATAGGCATCGACGATTTTCGCGATACTCGCGGCCTTGAGCGTTCCTGTGCGTGCGCGCGTCTGGCTCGGTGTCATCGTCGAGTCGTAGACCCCGAAACTGAGTGCTGCCCCGCGGAAACGTTCCGCTAGGCCGCGGTTGCGCAGGCGCTGAAGGGTCGCCACGGCCAGCAACGCGCCCGCGGACTCGCCTGCGATAAGGAGGGTCTCGGCTCCGAATCGCTCCCCTGCGTGCTTCAGCAGCCATTGAGCGGCTTCTTCACAGTCGTCCCATGCGGCCGGGTACGGATTCTCGGGTGCCAGCCGGTATTCGACACTGACGCATGTCGCTCCGACCGCATCCGCCATCCTCTCCAAGAGGGCATCCTGGTGCGCCGCACCGCCGAGTATGAAGCCGCCGCCGTGGATGTGCAGCAGCACGGCCCGGGGGCGAGCGCTCGGGACCACGTGCAGAGACAGGTGGTCGGCGATCTGGATGTCGAACGCACGAGGTGACGGCGGTGGCAGCGGCATGAAGCCGCCGCTGCGTGCTCGATCGATGCCGACGTCCCAGATGTCTGGAGGATCGCCGAATTGCCGGGCCATGGCCGCGTTGAAGGCGGCTACATCCTCGGGAACGGCGCCAGGGCTGAAGGCGTCTGCTCGAAACTGCGGCACGTGTCCTCTTTCCATGGTGTCTTGCTCCCGGCTTCGCACGGTCGACGCGGGCGAGCGTCGTGGCACCTCGTTGTCAGGGAACCGCCGCGCGTCGGGGAGGATGGCTCAAGCGACTTGGCGCGCGGTGGGGGTGACTTGCGCGTAGGTGCCCTTGTGGAATATGAGCGGCGAGGCGGAGCGGCCGACCGTCATGGCGTCCACTTCGCCGAGGACCAAGAAGTGGTCGCCGGCCTCGGCGACGCTGTGGATCGAACACTCGATGTGGGCCACCGCGCCGTCCACCAGGGGCAGGCCGTGCTCGGAGAAGCGGTGCACGACATCCGCGAACTTGTCCGGTCCTCGCGCGGCGAATTTGCGGCACACGTCCTCCTGGTTGTCGGCCAGGAGGTTGACGCAGAACCGACCGGTCTGGGCGATGCGCGGCCAACTAGTGGACTTCTTGTCCGGAAAGAAGCCGACCAGCGGTGGATCCAGGGACACCGAGGTGAAGGTGCCGACGGTCATCCCGACTGCCTTGCCTTCGCTGGTGGTGGTCGTGATCACGCAGACGGCCGTCGGGTAGTGACTCATGGCGGCTCGGAAGTCTGCCGGGTTCATCGTCATCGCTTCGTCCTCTCCATCGGAGTCGGCTTGTGTGAGCCGAAGCGCGGGCTCGTCGCTTCCCGCCGATGTTCCTTTTGGGGTCACCTGACCGTGATGCACCTCACTCCGGCCTGCCGAAACATACATAGATTTTCACCATGAGGCAATACATGTCGCTTCGTGGTAACGTCCAAGACATGGACGATGAGGTACGACGCAGGGTCGGCGCAGGGGAAGGCACGAGGGACAAGCGACCGCGGAGTGCGGACATGCGCACCTACTCCGCGGCGGCGCCGGGCCATACGGCGCTCGTCACCGGCGGCGCCAGCGGCATCGGCCTCGGCATTGCCGAAGCCCTCCTCGACCGGGGGATGAATGTGGTCGTGGCCGACGTGCGGGACGACCACCTCGCTCATGCCCAGGACCATCTGCGCCGCCACGGAAGCCGGCTGATGCCGCGTCGGCTGGATGTCACCGACAGGCGGGCCTGGCTCGATGCCGTCGAGGCGACTGGCGACCGTTTCGGTGCTGTCGACGTCCTCTGCCTGAACGCTGGCATCGGTGTTCTGGGGACGATCCTGCGCAGCAGGCCGGCCGACTGGGAGTGGCTGATGGGAGTCAACCTGGAAGGGGTCACCCATGGATTGGAGACGGTGCTGCCCGTCATGCGCGCACGAGGCGCGGGCGGTCATGTCGTGGCGACCTCCTCCGCCGGCGGGCTCATGGTGGCGAGCGACGGCGGTGTCTACTCCTCGGCGAAGTTCGGCGTGATCGCGGTGATGGACTGCCTGCGCACGGAGTTGTCGGCGGAGGGCATCGGGGTGACGACGCTGTGCCCGTCCGGGGTGAACACGAACATTCACGACCATGAAACGATGCGTCCCGCGGCGTATCGTGACAGCGGCCTGCGGGGCGACGACATCGAGCGCGCGAGGGTGCAGCAGGCGGCTCGCGAGATGCTGTCGAAAGGCGCCGACCCTCACGACGTCGGCAAGCGAGTGCTCGATGCGATCGACGAAGACGCGCCGATGGTGTTCACCGACGGCGGCATCGCACCGGTCGTCACGATGCGACGCGATGCGCTCACGCGGGCGGCCCGGCTCGCCGCTCCTGTGCGGAAGACTCGCCGACCAGAGCGGGTCGTTCTGGCTGAACCCGTGGGCGAGACGCGTGCGGGGCGCGCTCTGACGGCTCTGGGCTGCCAGGTGGACGTGCTCGACATGAAGGTGGTCGACACAGTGATGACGGAGCCGGAGCAGCTGGCAGACCCGTCGGATGCCGCGCCGCTGGTCCTTGCCATCGCTCCGCAGAGCCCCGGGGGCTCACGTTCGGTCGACTGGACGGCGCAAGTGCATCAGGCCCTGCGACGTTGTTTCACCATCATCCGAGGGCTCGTTCCCGGTCGTGTCGCGTCCTCCGGCGGCGCGGGCGTCGCGGTCGTTCTGCCGACGACCGCACTTTTTGCCGACAGTGCCAGATGCGCGGACTCGGTGCTTGGCCGCAGCCTGGTCGGCCTCACCGAGGGGCTCCGGGCGGAACTTCTCGCGACGGGGGTGACGGTGACACTCGTCCTCGCTCACGAGGGCGAGGAAGAAGCGGTTCTTGCTCAGCGAATCCATGAGGCACTGCGTGACGGGCCGCTCTACGCCCTCCCCTCGTCGGCGACCGATGAGCGCATAACGAGTGTGTTTGATCCGTGGCTGGAGGCTCTCGCCCGTACCCCGTCGGACCTCGCGCTGCCCCCGCTCGGCCCGATGGGGGAGGTCTACCGCCTGGAGGCGGAAGACACGAAGGCGCCGGACCAGTCCTAATGCTCGGCGCCTCGCTACACACAGGGCGAAGAACAGCTTCCATTTTCGCATAGTGACAAGTTACGATCAAACTGGCACGGTCGATCTGGGCGTGTGATCGCGCAGGTCGATCAGGAGGAGCGAACAATGCATGTAGGTATCGCGACCGGTTTTCAGCACCAGAGCGGGAACGAGGTCGATGACAGGCAGTTCCTGAAGGAAGACCTCGACATGGCGATCGAGGCAGAGGGCCTTGGATTTGAGTCCATCTGGGTGACGGAGCATCACTTCTCCAACTACTCCATCTCTCCCTCACCGTTGCAGTCGCTCGCGTATCTCGCGGGCAGGACCAATCACGTGAAGCTCGGAACGCAGGTCGTGGTACTGCCGTGGAACGACCCGGTGCGCGTCGCCGAGCAGGCGCTGTGGCTCGACAACGTCACGGAGGGTCGGCTGCTGCTCGGCTTCGGCCGTGGTCTTGGGAAGATGGAGTACGACGGCCTGCGGGTCGACATCAACCAGACCCGTCAACTCTATCGAGAGCACGCCGAGCTGATCATCACCGCGCTCGAGACGGGTGTCATCGAAGGCGGCGAGCTCACGAAGCAGCCTCGCCGCGAGCTGCGTCCGCGGCCGTTCAGAAGTTTCGAGGGACGCATCTTCGGATCGGCCGGCTCGCCGGAATCGGTTCGGACCGTTGCCGAGCTGGGCATCGGCGTCCTGATCATCAATCCGGAGCCACGCGCCAATCTAGGTGTCGACGTCGACACCTACCACCAGGTGTGGGGGGAGACGCACGGTGCGCGACGTTCGGCCCCCTCGCCGATGCTGTCGGGCACCATCTTCGTCGACGAGAGCAGCGACCGCGCCAAGGAGATGTCCATCAAGTACCACCGGGTGAACTTCCGCGCCGCGGTGAAGAACTACGGCATGGCCGAGGAGAGCTTCGGGACGACCAAGGGCAACGAGTTCTACGCGAAGATGCGGATCTCGCCCGAGAAGATCGAGGAGATGGCCGAGAACACGGCAAAGGTGATGCCGGCCGGGAACCCGACCGAGGTGATCGAAGCGCTCGAGCGGATCAATGCGGACCTGAACCTGCAGGGATTCTTCCCGCACTTCCACTTCGGCGGCATGCCGCGCGAGGAGGCCAGGCGGAACATGCGTCTGTTCGCTGACAAATGCCTGCCCGAGGTCAAGAGCTGGCCCTGCGAGGGCACTCTCGACGGCCGGTCTCGCGAGCTTCAAACCTCCTGATCGCTCGTGTGATGGTCGGCGGCCTGGGACGCAGTCGCACCGTGACTCGTCGTGTCGCCAGGTAGCGCTCGCGACAGCCGAGCGTCGCCCCGAACAGTCGTTGCCGGGCCACGTGTGCCCACACCGCAGCACTCGCTGGTGATCCGCGGCCCCTCGCCGCAGCCATTCAACAAGGAGAAGCACATCATGACCGCTCCGATGCGCGCGCAGCAGCGCACGGCACCATCCATTTCGATCGCGCCTCCGGAGCCCGATCTGTCCCCAGAGGCACTGATCCTTCGTGCCGAGGAGATGCTCGGTCATCTTCGCGACCGCCAGGCGGAGACGGAGGCGGCGGGAAACGTCCTGGCGGAGACCAACCGGGACATGGTGGAGGCGGGCTTCTACCGTGTGATCCAGCCGCGTCTGTTCGGTGGCTACGGCTTCGACCTGCCGACCTTCGTCCGCCTTGTCACGGCGGTGGCGCGGGGCTGTCCGGAAACCGCCTGGGTGCTCTCCATCGTGTCGGGACATGTGCACCAGCTCGCTACTTTCCCCCTCGATGCCCAGCGGGAGGCGTACGGCGCCCTCGGCGATTTCCGAGCGCCGGAGGTGGCCGCCCCGCAGGGGACCGGTGTGGCGGTGCCGGGAGGCTTTCGGGTGAGTGGTGCGTGGGACTACGCATCTGGGTGCACCCACGCCACGCACATCCTGCTGACATTCCAGGTCAACGACCCTCGGCCGGGTGACTCGCCCTTGCGGATGGGGCTGTTCGAACGCGCCGACTACGAGATCGTGCGGAACTGGGACGTGATCGGTATGCAGGGCACCGGTTCCCACCGCGTCGTGATGAACGAGGTCTTCGTGCCGGCGCACCGGACCAAGCCGTACCCGCAGACAGCGGCGATGCCGCCTGCCGAGGCCTACCGCGACAGTTCGCTCTTCTACGGCCCCGCTCGGCCCTTCGTCATCACCGAGTCCGTCGCAGTGATCGTCGGTGCCGCAGAAGGCGCACTCGATGTCTACGAGGAGACTTTCAGGGCGCGGAAGGCGACCGGCCCGACCGGGGCCTCACGTGCCGATCTGGCCGAGTACCAATTCAACTTCGGACGTTGCCGCGCCCTGGTCGATACGGCGCGAGCCGCGCTGCTGCACACCGCGGCCGACTACATGGAGATCGCGGAACGAACGTTCACGACAGGCGAACCGTGTTCGGAAGACGACAGTCGGCGCCTGGCGATGGTCATGCTGCAAAGCGTCCACCTCGCGCACGAGGCAGTCGACATCATGTTCCGGACAGTGGGCTCTTCGGCGGCGAGGAAGGATGCGTTGCTGGGCCGGTACTGGCGCAATATCGGCGTGCTGCGCGGCCATCTCGCGCATCAGTCCGACAGCGCTGCGATCAACTATGGCCGCGTTCATTTCGGTCACTCCCCTGTAGGTATATCGTGACGAACTCAAATGATCTGACTGGCCTTCTCGCTGACTATCTGTCCGCACTGTCCAGTGGCGCACCTGAGGCGCTCGGATTCCATTCCGACTTCCGCAGCACCGAGAACGGTGCACTCGTGGAGATCGGCCACGGACTCTGGCGTCGGGCGCCGCAATTCGGAGGGATCATCAGCTTCGCCGATCCGCTCACCGGCCAGGCGGTGTGCATGGGCGTGGTCACATTCGAAGGCGGCCAGCCCCTGCCTTTCGCGCAACGTATTCAGGTGCGTGGACAGCTGATCCTCGAAGCCGAAGCGATCGTCAGTTCCGATCCCCAAGGGCATTTCGCCGACGCCGCCCGCCTTCTGAAGCCCGACATCATTTACTCAGCAGTAGTTCCAGCCGACCGCCGCGTCGATCGAGAGGGACTGCGCGCAGCGGCCAATTCCTATTGGGAGGGATTGGAGCAGAGCGACGGGACGATTCCGCGCTTCAACTACCGGTGCGACAAGTTCGACAACGGCGCCAAGACGACGAATACCTTGCGTACGCTTCTGTCGCCCGACGCCAAGGTTCACACTTGTGCGTCCGCGCTCAACGACACCCGTGCGGCGCGCCCGCACGCACGTGAGCGCCGATTTCCGGTGCTCGACACAGAGTTGGGCGTGGCGGCGAGCTTTGTGGTGGTCGACTTTCACCCCATCCCGGACCACCCGCGGCCTGACGCTGGAGCCATGTACATGCTGGGAGTCTTCAAGGTGGTGGATGGTGAGATTCGGATCATCGACGAGATCCGGGAGATCCTTCCATTGAAGGCCTCCTCGGGTTGGTAGCGGCAGGATGGAGAGAGTGGCAGTGGCTGACGAAACGCATCGAAGTGGGACAAGTTCGGACCGGATGCTGTCAGTGATGGACTTGTTCACCCCTGAGCGGCCGGAGTGGACGGTAGAGCAAGCGTGCGTCGCGATGGGCCAGTCCGAGAGCACCGTCTACAGGTATTTTCGGAGCCTGGCGGCGGTTGGACTGATCTTCAGCATCAGGCCGGGTCGCTACCTGCTCGGGCCGGGCATCATCCACTACGAACGGCAACTGCGCCTCTCCGACCCACTGATCCGCGCCGCTGAGCCTGCCGTTGTGAGGATGGCAGCGGAGTACGCTGAACCGGGCCTGATCTTTTTGAGTCGCATCTATCGCGATACCGT
This sequence comes from Streptomyces sp. NPDC030840, assembly GCF_055572015.1. NCBI lineage: Bacteria > Bacillati > Actinomycetota > Actinomycetes > Kitasatosporales > Streptomycetaceae > Streptomyces > Streptomyces sp. NPDC030840. The sequence goes on from NZ_JBVIEE010000022.1 coordinate 85,865, forward strand.
CATGACGACGCACGAGCATCGGATCGGCGCCGAGCCGTTCCCGGAGGGCGCGTTCGCCAGGGGGCGTCTGGCCCCGCTGTTCCAGGGAGCTCCCGGGCTGGCCCTCCTCTCCTTCCTTGAGGTGCGGACCGTTCGGTCGATCTACCAGCGGGTCGACTCAGGTGATGCCGACTGGCTTGTCTTCAAGCGGCGCATGCGGGCGGTTCGCGGGCTCGGCTACGCCGTCGGTGTGGATGATCCCGACCCGGGCGTCCTGCACGTTTCGATCCCGCTGAAGCAAGACGGGCACGGCATCGCCGGCAGCCTGACTGTTGCCCTCGCCAGCGGACCCGATAACGCGGCAGCCATCGAAAAGTCGGCTGCGCTGCTCGCGGTCGCAGCAGAAGAGATCGCGCTGCAGGCGCGCAAGGCGGCACCGGAATGATCCGGCTCCGTCCAGGCAGCCGCCGTTCGTTCGTGAGCTTCTACCTTCGGCAGCCTTTGCTGCGCGGGTGAATTGAGAGGACAAGTCATGAAGAACGTCCACACGATCGACTCGGAGGCGGTGCCCCGCCTTGTCGCCGACAGCGGGACCGAAGTGGCGCATGCGCGGACGCCGGGCCATGAGAGCGATGAAGCGCGGAGCTGGCTGAAGTCGCTCGCCGACCGATACTTTGACGCCTTGCTCAGTCACTCGCCCGCAGAACTGCCCCTCGATCCGCAGGTGCGCATGACCGAGAACACCATCGCCATTCCGATGGGTGAAGGGGTCTTGTGGCGGGCCCTGACCAAAGCGCCGGAAGGCTTCCGCGTCGACGTCGTTGACGCGGTCTCCGAGCAGATCGTCGTCGGCGGGTTGCTGGAGGTTCGCGGACGCCCGTATCTCGCCGGCATACGCCTCAGGGTGCGGAAGGGACGGATCATCGAAGTTGAGCATCTCCTCACCGATATGATCCAGCCGGCGGCGTGGGCGAATCTTGAGCGACCCCGTGATGCGCTCCTGCAGGATGTGCCGCTCGAGCAGCGCAATGATCGCGTCGAATTGCAGTTGATCGCCGACTCCTATTTCGACGCACTGACGAGCGAGGACAGCCGCAGCGCTCCTTTCGCGGCCGACTGTGTGCGACATGAGACGGGTCTGCGGACCACCGGCAACTCGACGCCGCCTCAACTGCTGCTTCCGCAGAACACGCCCGCAGACGAGCGGGAGCGGATGCAGATCCTCATGAACGGCATGAGCGTGCGCAGTGCTGCCGAACAGATCGATTCGGGCCTCTTCGCCGATCTGTGGAAGGTGTGGCCGCGGCGGCCGATCGTGATCGACGAGGTCAAGGGACTCGTAGCGGCGTTTCCGCTGTTCATACAGAACGGCGACGTCCGGTCCGCCCCGCTCACGGGTTATCCGGGCGTTGACCGGCTGCCGAACCCGTTGCCGTTCAGCACGCAGTGGCTGGAGATATTCAAGATCCACTCGGGCCGGATTCACGAGATCGAAGCGCCGGTGTTCATCCCGCTCAACTTCGGCGCCGGTAACGGCTGGGACTCAGCCTCCGGTCTATGAACCGTCGCCGACGGCACGAGGCGGTGTGGATGTCCCACCGCTTCTGACGGTGGCATCAACTGGCCGGCGCCTCCGCTGGCGGCAGTGGCTGAATCGACCATGACACGTCCGGGCATGCATGGCCGACTGGATCCTCAGGATCGCTTCCGAGACGGAAGCGCTCCGCCGTTCGGCGGCGCCGCGGGCGACCGGCCGAGCCGGGTGCGACGGCTACCGAGTGAGGGATCGGCGCGGCTGAAGCCGTCCATGGCCAGCTCCCCGAAGCCTATGAGGAACGCGCCCCCTGCAGAGGAGTACCTGCGGGCGTGGCACCAGATGCGATCAATCGAACAAGGGAAGTGAGGAAGACATCATGGCACTGCTCGACACGACGGAATGGACCGAGAGGATCTTCTCCGGAGGCTGGATCAAGGGTTCGGGTGATTCGTACGACTCCTGTGAGCCCGCCACGGGGGACACGTTGGGCCGGGTGGGCGCGGCGACGCCGGACGACCTCGCGCAAGCAGTGGAGCGGGCGACGCAGGCTCAGCGGAGTTGGGCGGCGCTGCCGTACATCGAGAGGGCGCAGGTGCTGCGGCGCGCGGCCCGAGCCTTCGAGGAGAACCACGCGGAGATCGCGGACTGGATCGTGCGGGAGTCGGGAGCACTGCGGCCCTTCGCGGAGTTCCAGGCTTCGAACGGTGGAGCCGAGGAGTGCTACGAGGCAGCCGCCCTGGCTGCGGCGCCGTACGGCGAAGTCCTCCGTTCCATAGATGAGCGATTGTCCTTCTCGCGCCGCTTCCCGGTCGGCGTTGTCGGCGTCATCGCCCCGTTCAACGCTCCCATGGTGCTCGCCATGCGTGCCGTGGCGCCGGCGTTGGCCCTCGGAAACGCGGTTGTGCTGAAGCCGGACCCGCGCACGGCGATCTGCGGTGGCGTGGCGATCGCTCGTGTCTTCGAGGAAGCGGGCCTGCCTGACGGACTCCTGCATGTGCTGCCCGGTGGCGCCGATGTGGGCGCCGCGCTGGTGGATCACCCGCAGGTGCCGGTCATCGCTTTCACGGGGTCCACCCGCGCCGGCAAGGCGATCGCCGCTGCGGCGGCGAAGCGGCTCAAGCGGACGCACCTGGAGCTCGGAGGCAACTCCGCGTTGATCGTTCTCGACGACGTCGACCTGGAGAGGGCCGCGTCCGCCGGCGCGTTCGGCTCCTTCCACCATGCCGGCCAGATCTGTATGGCCTCCAGCCGGCATCTGGTTCACGCCGGGGTCGCCGACGAGTACGTCGAGCTCCTTGCACAGCGTGCGCAGGCCGCGATTGTGGGCGACCCGGCCGGCGGCGACGTCGCTGTGGGACCGATGATCGACCAGCGACAGCTTGAGGCGGCACATGCCGTTGTCACGGACTCTGTCGCGGTGGGCGCGCGGCTCGTGACCGGAGGGACCTACGAGGGGCTGATGTACCGGCCCACCGTGCTGGCAGACGTGCCGCTCAACGCCCGCGCCTACGCGGAGGAGATATTCGGCCCGGTCGCTCCCGTGGTGCGGTTCCACGACCTGGACGAGGCGGCCAAGCTCGCCACCGATACGGAGTACGGGCTGTCCTTGGGCATCCTCACTCGGGACGTCGCCAAGGGCCTGGCGCTCGCGGAGCGCATCCCCACTGGGCTCGTGCACATCAACGACCAGACCGTCAACGACGAGGCGACGGTTCCGTTCGGCGGCCGTGGCGACTCCGGCAACGGATCCCGGCACGGTGGCGCCACCGCGAACTTGGAGGCGTTCACGGAACAGCAGTGGGTCACGGTCCGCGGTGACGTCCCCAGCTATCCGTTCTGACGCAGCCGCCACTGAGTCGGCGCGCCGGCTCGATGAGGTGCAAGGGATCCTGCGCCCGCGGTGTCCGTCAAGGAGGGACGCCGCGGGCTAGGCCGGAAGGCCGCTGCTCCACTCGTGCGGCCATGGTCTTGTGCCTTGATAGATAGTGTGTGCCGCGTAGGGACCCATGCGTGATGTCCCGGCCAGTTGATTTCAACAGGTCGCTGACCTGCGAGATCCCGCCGCGGAGGCTGACTGCGGCGGCTGATTCCCTGCGCGCAGAGGTACGGGTTCCGAAACCATGCCACCGTACGTTGACCCCTGAGCCCGACCCGCGTGCTGTGATGCCCCGGCCAGTTGTGCGATCGCGTGCGCGGGTCCGCAGATGGGTGCAGACCACTGGGGTGGAGCCCGGCGGGAGCACGCCGAGCAACCCGTCCCCCATCCGGTGTCAATCGAGATCAAGAGTTGGCGCTGCTTCCAACGCCATGGCGACAAGAGGATGACATGAGGGATCTGACGAACAAAGTGGCGTTTGTGACCGGTGGTGCTAGTGGGATTGGTTTGGGGATCGTTCAGGCCCTCCTCGCTCATGGCGTCCGCGTCGCCGTAGCGGATTTGCGGCCCGATCACCTCGATGAGGCTCGCAGTGTCCTCGGCGACGGACCGTCCACCGAATTCTTGGAGGTTGACGTCATCGATCGCACGGCGATGGCCGACGCGGCGGATCGGGTCGTCCAGCGCTTCGGCGCCGTACACATCCTCGTCAACAATGCCGGCGTCGGCACCGCACCCACCGTCGAGGCGATGCGCTACGAGGACTGGGACTGGGTGCTCGGGGTGAACCTGGGCGGTGTGGTCAACGGCATCATGAGCTTTCTGCCGCACATGCTGCGCCAGAAGGAGGGCGGGCATATCGTTTCGACATCCTCGATGGCGGGCCTGCTTCCCTCGGTGGACAATTTTATCTACGCCGCGTCCAAATACGCGGTCCGCGGGTTGGGGGACTCGTTGCGCCTCTCGCTCGCGCCCCACGGCATCGGGGTGTCAACGCTCTATCCGGGGCTGACCCGCTCCCGCATGCTGCTGGCCGAGCAGAACCGCCAGGCGCGGTTCGGCACCGGAAAGGCGGCTGACCAGCCTGTCGGCGCCCACGGGCCGACAGGGGATGCCGGGATGGACCCACGGGAGATGGGCGAGATGGTCGTGGACGCCATCCTCAGGAACAAGGGCCATATTCTGAGCCACAGCGAGTTTCGCGGAGAGGTGGCTGAAAATTGCGAAGAACTGCTGGCCGCCTTTCCTGTCAGGCAGGAGATCGGCGCCGATCGCTTCGAATTCCAGGCCATGATCCGCGAGCGCACGAATTCCGCCAGAGCCGCGATCGACCGGATGAACGACCCCGACAGCTCGGACATGGTGGAATGAGGCGCCTCCACTGACGCGGTCGACTGACCTCCCAGCCACGCGGCAACCCGATCTCCCGCATCGCGTAACGGCCCTGACAGCCACTGACCGAAAGGTGCGCGGCCTTCCACGCGACTATCACAGGCTCCACCAGCGCCCACTGCTCGTCGCTCACGTCGGTCTTGTAGGGCTTGCGCTCGCTCACAGGAACCAGCCCAACATGCCCATCGCCGCCGACCGGCCGGGATGCCGCACCGCCCGCGGCGCACCGGAAACGTCAACCAGCCGCTGACGCTCACCGGTGTCTGCACCGGATCGCTCCCGCCAGTCGTCGCCGGACGCTATCAGCGCCCGCTGTCCGGGGAGGGCAGCAGCATGCAGTGCGCCTTCCGAAGACGCGCGGCGGCCGTGGTATTTCGTCCCAGTCGTGCGGTGCTGAGCTTCACCGGTGGAACTCCTTCGGTCTCGACAGGTGCTCGCCCTCCATGAGTACGGCAACGAACCCGTTCGGCAGCAGCAGACGAACGGTGCAGCCCTGGCCGGGTCGGGTGTCGAGCTCCAGCCGACCGCCGTTGGCCTCCGCGGCGCCGCCCGGCACTTCGCCAAGGTGGCGTCGTACATCGACACCCTGCCATCCCACGCCGAGGTGCGGACGGGCGGAACCCAGGTCGGCACGCGGGGCTTCTTCTTCGCCCCGACCGTGATCACCGGTGTGCGACAGTCCGATCGCATCGTCCAGGAGGAGGTTTTCGGTCCCGTCCTGACCGTCCAGTCGTTCCAGCACGAGGCTGAGGCGGTCGCGATGGCGAACGGCGTGCCCTGCGCCTCGCCGCCAGCGTTTGGACGAGGGACCACGGCACCGCCGACCGCCTCAGCCGCGACCTGGACTTCGGGTGCGTGTGGACCAACGCCCACCTTCCGTTCGTCTCCGAGATGCCGCACGGCGGGTTCGGAGCCTCCGGCTACGGCAAGGACCTGTCCGGCTACGGCTTCGACGACTACACCCGCATCAAGCACGTGATGAGCGCGCCCTACTGACGTACGCCGAGCGCGCCGGTGAGGACCCGATCGTCGGACCTCACCGGCGCCTTCTTTGTCTCATCGTCAGGCCGATGACGCCAGCCAAAGCCGCCCGGGACGTACCGGGCGTGCCGAGCGCGACCTGGTCGGCCTTCACTCGCTTCAGGTAGAGGTGAGCGGGGTGCTCCCAGGTCATGCCGATGCCCGCCGTGAAGCTGGACCGCTTCCCTCGGCGGCGTGCACCCCACGTCGCTGTTGTGCGACGCAGCTACGAGCGGCCGCGATCTCGACGTCTTCGGCGGCCACGAGTGCTGCAGGCGCGTAGCGCGCGGCAGAGGGCTGGCAGGCAAGCCTCCCACCAGCCCTCCTGCCGGTTACGCCGGCTCAGCTCCCTGAACTGCCCAGGCCGACGGCCCAGGGAGTCCACCAGTAGGCCGAGGTTGGCACGGCTCCGGTGACCTTCTTGTTGACATAGAGGACGCTCGCCACATCCACGACCGGAATCCATGGCATCTGGTCGAACAGCCGAGCATCGGCCTTTGCCAGCAGTTCGTCACGCACATTGGGGTCGACCGCGCGACTGGCCTGGTCGGCGAGCTTGACGCTCGCGGGATCGTTGAACCCGCCATAGTTGGAGGGGTCCTTCGGGTCCATCCAGTTTCGGTACTGCGCCTGGGGATCTGAGACCGGCAGCGGCCCTTGCGAGCCAAAGGCGTTCGCGTCGATGGCCTTCCAGCCGTCCGGACACGTCATAGAACTGGCCGAGAGTCACGGACTTGTACTGCGTGTTGAGCCCGCAGGCTGTGGCCCAGATGATGCCTGACGCCGACGAAGCACAACGTGCCGCCGCCAGCACGGGTTTGCGCCGTCAGCTGCCGCTCCTGAGCGCCGGGGAGAACGTCGTCCTCACCGCCATGTGCATCGGCACCGAGGAGGTGAACGGGGGCGAGCGGCTGTCCATGGGCCTGCTCGCCGTGACGTACGGTCGAGTGAGCACAGCCCCGCGACACGGCTCTTTACCGCTGAAGGGATATACCAGGCGACCGCGCGGAAACTCTTCTCCAGGGTGGCCCAGGACACCCTTGACAAGCTCCGCTTCCCGCTCGGCGAAGGCCCTCAGGGCATGCTGCTGGCGGCCAAGCTTCCCTGCGGGCCGGCGGTGATGTCCACCTCCCTGCGCACCCTTCATCTCCCGCCGATCGAGGCCGGGCTCGCCATGCCCCCGCTACCGATGGCCGCACTGCAAATGATCGTGCCCGCACCGCACAACTACTGCGTGTACGTCACGATCTCCACCCCTTCCGTCTTCCTCCTCGAATCCTGCAGCGCCCGCCTCGCGCACATTGGCCCCACCCTCACATTCGACGAACTCCCCACTGCCGACACCCCAGGCCCGTAACTCGTCAAACGGAGAAGGGCGTTGTGCGAGTGGCCGTCGGTAGCATCCTGGACATGCCCGGCCAGTGCGATGGACTCCTGGGGGTCGGTTCCGCGGGCGAGTTGCTGACGGCGGCGGGTCAGGATGAACAGGCTGTAGTCGATGCCCACGGCCAGCCCCAGCATCAGCGCGAGCGTGATGGTGGTGGAGGAGATGCTGAACGCCGGGGTGAGGGCGAGCAGCCCGGTGAGTCCCACGGCCACGCCGAGCAGGGCGGGCGGCAGTGACATACCCGCGGCAAGCAGGGAGCCGAAGGTGACGACGAGGACGAGCACGGCGACGGCGACACCGATGATCTCGGACGGGCCTATGTGCACGCCGTTGCTGCCGTAGGCACTGCCGCCCACCAAGGTCCTGAGCCCGCTCTTCTCGGCCGTCTCGGCCGCCCGTTCGATCACGTCCAGGGACGAAGGGTGTGCCTCGGCCCGCTGCACGGAGTACTGCACCTGCACGATCGCTGTGCTCCGGTCGGCAGAGACAGCCCGGGACTGGCTCGGGCCCATGACGGCTTTGACCTGAGGTGCTTTCGCGGCCGCCGCCTCGGTTCCGGCGATGGCCGCGGTGCAGGGGGCCTCGGTGATGTGGTGGCCCTCGGGTGCGGTGAAGACGATCCGGGCGTCCGCTCCGGAGGCTTCGGGCAGCGTCTTGCCGAGCGTGTCCAGCGCGCGCTGCGACTCGGTGCCCGGCACGGTGAAGCGGTCGTCGAGCTTGCCGCCGAAGACGCCGGCGCACGTGATGAGCGCGGCCAGGACCACGAGCCAGATACCGAGCACCAGCTTGCGATGGCGGTAGGCGCTGCGGCCAGCCGATGAAGCAGGACTGCCATGGCGAACTCCCAAGGCCGGTAAGGGATTTTCCGGACGTCGCCTTGCGGCGCGGGACGAACGGTGGAGCGGGTGGGCCGCGCCGTCGCGCGGCTACGGGCATGAGGCATGCCGGTGCCGTGGGCGGCATCCGAGTTGCGTCGAGCGCCGACTTCGTCACTTACTCAAGTCGGACGACCTAATCACTTAACTTGACCCTCCGACATTGTCAGTCGACCATGTCATCTGTATGGTGATGGCCACCGGAGCACGCCGCCCCCGGGAAGAGCCAGGTCATGGGCCTGCCGCTCTCCCCGCGGAGCACGTCCGCAGCGCCGGGAGCACCCCAGGACAAGGAGTGATCATGAGCACCACGCAGAACACGGACACGGACATCGCCGTGGCACACCAGGCCCGCAGGGCGGATGTGGTGGTGATCGGTGCGGGGCTGGCCGGTCTGACCGCGGCACGGGAGCTCGTCGCAGCGGGCAAGTCGGTCGCCGTACTGGAGGCCCGTGACCGGGTCGGCGGCCGGCTGCTCAACCACGACCTCGGCGACGGGCAAGTGACCGAGATCGGCGGGCAGTACGTGGGTCCGACCCAGGACCACATCCTGGCGCTGGCCAAGGAGGTCGGCGTGGACACCTACCAGGCCGCCGCCCCCGGCGAGACCGTCTACGTCAACGACGGCAAGGCCAAGCGGTTCACCGGGCACACCCCTCCGGACCTGCTCGCGCTGCCGGACATGGGTATCGCCCTGGCCCGCATCGGCCAGGCCGCGGCCAAGGTGGACCCGGCCGCCCCCTGGAAGGCCCCGAACGCCCGCGAACTGGACGCCATGACCTACGAGACCTGGCTGCGCAAGGCCGAGATCACCGGCGACGCCGTCGACATGATCAGCCTCTTCCTGAACTCCGCCTACGGCGGCGAGGCCCGCGACGCCTCCGCCCTGTTCAGCCTCTGGTACGTCTCCACGTTCGGCAACGAGACCCACCCCGGCACCATGGAGCGCGGCACCGGCACCACCGGCGGCGCCCAGGACAGCCGCTTCGTCGGCGGCTCCCAGCTCGTCGCCCAGCGCCTCGCCGAAGAACTCGACGGCCGCGTCCACCTGTCGGCGCCGGTGCGACGCGTCAGCCAGGACTCCACCGGTGTCACCGTGGTCTCCGACGCCGGTGACTGGCAGGCCGACCGAGTGATCGTCGCCGTACCGCCGCTGGTGGCCTCGCGGATCGTGTGGGACCCGCTGCTGCCGGCCCAGCAGGACCAGCTCTTCCAGCGGCTGCCGTTCGGCACCCTCATGAAGTGTGTCGCCGTCTACGACAAGCCGTTCTGGCGCCAGGACGGGCTCTCCGGCATGGGCCTGCTGCGCGGCGGATCCCCCATCCGCGAGATGTTCGACAACACCCCGCCAGACGGCGGACCCGGCGTCCTCATGGGCTTCCTCGGCGGCCGGGAATGGCGCACGTGGGCCCACCGCCCGGCCGCCGAGCGCCGAGGCGCCGTCCTGCGCTGCTTCGCCCAGGTCGTCGGGGACCGCGCCTTCGACACCGCCGACTACGTCGAGCAGGACTGGACCGCCGAGCAGTGGACCCAGGGCGGCCCCACCTCCGTCGCCGCCCCCGGCGTACTCACCGACTTCGGCCAGTGGATGGGCCGCCCCCACGGCCGCGTGCACTGGGCGGGCGCCGAATTCTCCCCTTACTGGAACGGCTACATGGACGGCGCGGTCCGCTCCGGCCGCCACACCGCCACCGAACTCCTCCACCAGAACTGAACGCAAGAAGTACCGCCAAGCAAGGGAACCCTGCCATGAACCGTTTCGTCGTCGCCGAGACCGCCATCATCGACGCCCCCCTCGGGCGGGTCTGGGACGTCATCTCCCGCACCGACCGGTACGCCGAGTGGGTCGCCGGAGCCATCGAGGTCACCGACCACCACGGCGTCGCCACCATCGGCAAGACCTACTCCGAGCGCAACCGCACCCTCGGCCCGCTCAAGACAGACTCGGTCTGGACCGTCAGGGAGATTGAGCCCTTCAAGCGCCGCGTCGACACCGGCACCGGATTCGCCCCACTCCAGGACGTCACCAACATCTTCGAGTTCCGACCGGTCCAGAGCGCCGACGGCCGGGAGGCGACGGAGATGCTCTACCAGGTCGAGTACACCATCGGCCTCGGCCCGCTGGGCCTGGTCCTGGACTCCATACAGCAGCCCGCGATGCGCGCCGGCATGCGCACCTCCATGGCCAACCTCAACACCCTGCTCCGTTCCGAGGCGTCGAGGACCGCTCTCTGACAGGCGGCGAATGCTCCTGAGCCGGCGGCCGGCAGGACGGGCGGGCCGTCCGACCGGCCGTGGGCCCAGGTGCGGCCATCATCATGTACCGCTGATTTGTCGAGCGACCTGTTCGACAGACTGAGTCGGATAGGATCACGTCATGGCTCACGTATCCGCGGCGGAGCGCCGCCCACAACTGATCAAGGCGGCCATCGGCCTCATGGCCAGGGAGGGCGTCGCCGCCGGCAGCACCCGCGCCATCGCCGCCGAGCTCGGCGTGGCACAGGCGACCGTGCACTACACCTTCGGCACGAAGGAGGAGCTGTACCGGGCCGTCATGGAACAGCTCACGCACGACCTCGTCGACCAGGTGACACAGGCCGCGCCCACGGACGCGAGCTTCGAGGAAACCGTCGTCACGCTCGCCGAAGCACTCTGGCGTACTGTGCTCGAACAGCCCGCCTCGTATCAGCTGCTCACCGAGCTGAGCATGTTCGCCCTGCGTACGCCACACCTGAAGGAAGCTCTTCAGAACCACTACAGTGAGGTCCTGGCGGTGACGACGAAGCAGGTCGAGCAGGCCGCCGAACGCACCGGTCACCGGCTCGGCCAGCCCGCCGAGACGATCGCGAGGTTCTTCCTGGCCGGCTTCGACGGACTGACGATGCAGCACCTCTCCCTGCCGGACGAGGAAGCCGAGAGTGCCTGCCTGCGGTCCTTGGTCTCAGCTGTCCTGGCCATGGCCTGAGGTCACCCGGTCTTCCGGACCAGGACACCCACGCCATCGCAGTCCGTTGACGCCCGGAACCGAGGACTGGATCGAAGCAACGCCGCTACCTGTCGTCGCCTTTCGCTGCGATGGCACGGTCCAGAACGTCGTGTTCGGCCCAGCTTCCGTGGAAGCCGAACGGCACCCGGCTGGGAAGCTTGACCCGGGCCAGCGGAGTGCGGCGCAGGTCGGCCGCGTCATGGACGAGGAGTTCACTCAGGTCGGTGGCGCGGTTCCACCACAGCGAGAGGAGGTAGCCGTCGTCCTCGCCGCGGGCGTTCTCACGGGCCACGAAGACCGGTTCGCTCGGGCTGGTCAGGCCGTCGGGTCCTTCGACGACGGTGGTGCGGTCGAGAAGGTAGTCGTGACGGGCGAGGCCGTCGGACATGGTGTCGTCGGCCAGGCTGCGCGTGGTGACGAAGTAGCCGTAGCGGTGCGGCCGACCCGTGCAGGCGTCGTTGATCTTGGGGAACTCGCCGAAGATGCCGCTGATCATCTCCTCGGTGGCCCGTCCGGTCGCCAGGTCGACGCGCCAGCGGTAGGGCAGGGCCGGCGGGAACCACTCGTGGGAGCCCACGGGCGTGGAGAGACGGTCGACCGGGTTGCCGAGTCGGCTGATCCGGTGCCCGTCGACGATCAGTTCACCGTCCTGCTCGTAGGCGTTGTAGAAGTGGGTGTTGGCCCAGTGCCCGCCGAGCTCGTGCCGGGTGATCTCGTGGGTGTGGCGGTTCATCAGGACGATCTGGACGCCATGTTCAAGGGAATTCTCGTCCCAGACGACGCCGGGCCTGCTCTGGGCCACCAGGTCGAGGCGGAACTGGGCGGGCGTGACAAAGAAGACCGCGTACGTGTCGCTCACCGCGAAGTCGTGCATGAGGACCGGCACGCCGATGTCGAAGGAGTGCGAGTCCTTGATCTCGGCCGTCTTCACGTCGGCGCGGTACCAGGTGATGGTGGGTCCGACCGCAGCGAAGAACAGCATGTCGCCGGTGTCCGGGTCGGTCTTGTAGTGGCCGGTGCACAGGACATCGACGCCGCCGTGGAAGTCGTACGTGCCGAGGGTGCGCAGCGTCTCGGGGTCCAGCGCGTGCGGCAGTCCGCCGTCGAAGTAGACGAGCAGATGGTCGTCGAAGAGGCCGGCGTTGATGTTGGCCACATTCTTGGCGCGCGGGGCGCCGTCGGGCAGCCTGCCCTGGGTGCCGCCGTTGACGAAGCCGCTGTAGATCGCCTCCCCGGCCTCCACCTCGACCCTCATCGAGTCGGTCTGGACCCAGCGGGTGCGGTAGGCGGCTTTGCCCTCGCGCAGGTAGACACCGCACACCATGCCGTCGCCCTCCCACCAGTGGTAGCGGTCGGTGTTGCGGGGCTGGAAGCGGGGATTGGAGGAGACGCGGAACAGCGCGCCCGCGAGGTCGGACGGTATCTCGCCGTCCACCTCCAGGTCGTACGCCTCGTTCTCCTCCGTCCAGGGTGCGAAGGGGCCGTTGAGGAACCTGTTGCCGGTGTGCCAGTCGGCTCCGGCGCCGACGGGGACGGGGCTCTCTCCGTTCCCACGGGGGACAACGGTCATGGGGTTCGCGGGCATGGGGCTCTCCGAACGGGTTTGTGTGCCGGGACGGGTCAGAACGGGTAGCGCGGGAGTTCGCTGCGTACGGTGACCCACTGCTGTTCAGTGAAGGCCTCGAGGTTGGCGACGGCGCCGCCGTGACGGGCGCCGGTGCCGGAGTCGCCGACGCCGCCGAAGGGGATGTTCGGTTCGTCGTTGACCGTCTGGTCGTTGATGTGGACCAGTCCGGTGGGCACGCGCTCCGCCAGGGCGAGGCCCTTCGCAACGTCCCGGGTGAGGATGCCGAGGGACAGTCCGTACTCGGTGCCGGCAGCGAGCCCGGCCGCCTCGTCCAGGTCCCGGAAGGGGACGACGGGCGCGACGGGGCCGAAGATCTCCTCGGCGTAGGCGGGCGCGGTGAGCGGTACGCCGGAGAGCACGGTGGGCCGGTAGAACAGGCCCTCGTAGGTGCCACCCGCGGCGAGCCGGGCGCCGGCCTCGACCGTGTCCGTGACGATGCGGTGGACGTTGTCGCGCTGACCGCTGTCGATGAGCGGTCCGACGGCGACGTCCTCGGTGGCCGGGTCGCCCACCCTGAGTGCGTCGGCGTGCTGGGCGAGCAGAGCGGTGTAGTCGTCGGCGACCGACGCGTGGACAAGGTGACGGCTGCTGGCCATGCAGATCTGGCCGGCGTGGACGAAGGACCCCCAGGCGCCCACCGAGGCAGCCTGCTCCAGGTCGACGTCGTCCATCACGACGAGCGCGGAGTTCCCGCCCAGTTCCAGGTGGACCCGCTTGAGGTGCCGGGCCGCGGCGATACCGATGGCGCGCCCGGCCCGAGTGGAACCCGTGAACGCGATGACAGGAACCTGCGGATGCTCCACGACGGCTGCCCCGACGTCCGCCCCGCCGGGCAGGACATGCAGCAGACCGGCAGGCAGGCCCGCCTCTTCGAAGACACGGGCGAAGACGACACCGCCGCTGATCGCGGTGCGGGGGTCCGGCTTGAGGACGACCGCGTTGCCGAGGGCGAGTGCCGGGGCCACCGCTCGCATGGCCAGGATGATCGGCACGTTGAAGGGGGCGATGACGCCGACGACCCCGACCGGGCCGCGGCGGGAGAAGGACAGCCGCTCCTGTCCGGAACGCAGGAGCTCGCCGTAGGGTGCCCCGGCGAGGGCGGCGGCCTCGTGGCACTCCTCCGCACCGCCGCTGCTGACCTGCAGGGCGGCGAACGGCCGAATCGCACCAGACTCCCGTACCAGCCAGGTCTCGATCTCCTGCTGGTGCTCCTCGAAGAGACGCGCGGCGCGGCGCAAGACAGCGGCACGGTCGGAATACGGCCGCGCGGCCCACTCCCGCTGGGCCCGCACCGCCCGCTCCACCGCCCTGTCCACGTCCGCGGGCGTGGCGGAGCCGACGCGGCCCAGCGTCTTGCCGGTGGCGGGCTCGACGGCGTCGTACTCCTCGCCGGTGCCGCTGATCCACTCACCCGAGCCAGAGAAGATGCGGCCTTCCCAGGTGCTGCTGTCCAGAAGAGTCATGGTGTCCCGTTCCATGTCAGGGGTTGTTACGGCTGTGCCCTCGGGGCTGATGGTCAGGCGCTGGGGAGCGGCTTGACGGAGTTCGGGGCGCCGGCCGGTGCGGTGGCCGCCTCCTGGGCGGACGTTCCGACGGCCATGGCATCATCGGCTCCGCTGTGCCGCAGGGCGAGAGCGGCGATTACCGCGCCTGCCAGGGCGGCGCCGGCGCAGACGTACATGCTGAGGTCAAGGCCCGATTCGAGGGCCTCGCGGGCGAGCGGGGCCACGGTGCCCGACAGGCTGCCGAGGTCGGCGTTGGCGACTGCGAGTGCGCCTCCTTCGGTGTTGACGGCCTCGGCTACGCCCAGAGCCTGTGGCGGAAGGCCGGAGGAGGCGAGCTTGTCGGCCAGGCCGCTGCTCGCCGTGCCGAGGGCGACGGCGCCGACGACCGCGGGGCCGAGGGCCTGCCCGGTCTCTCGGACGAGGCTGGTGACCGCGCTGGCCATGCCGGCGTACCGGATGTCGACCGTGCCGACCGCGACGGCCGTCAGCGACGAGAACATCGTGATGAAGCCGACTCCCATCAGCAGGATCGGTCCGGTCATGGACGCGAGGCCCGTCGCGTCGCCCGGCAGCAGTGCCATCCAGAACTCTCCGGCGGCGAGCGACAGCAGCCCGCCGACCAGCAGGGTGCGGGGGTGCACGCGCTGCAGCAGTTTCGGCAGGAACGGGGTGAGCAGCAGCGGGACCGCCTGAACGAGCGCGAAGGGCAGAGCGGCCTGGAACGGGGAGACGTGGTGGACTGCCTCCAACTTGATGCTGAGCGCATAGGCCGTGCCGATGAAGCCGAACAGGGCGAGCAGTCCGATGGCGGCGGCCGCGGCGAAGGCGGGGGTGCGGAACAGGTCCAGGCGCAGCATCGGCGCCCGTGATCTGCGCTCCACGACGAGGAACGCCGTGAAGGAGGCGGCGGCGAGGACGAAGGCGAGCACGATGTGGGGCTCGGAGTAGCCGTCGCTCGCGCCCTCGATGACGGCGTAGAGCAGCGCCAGCAGGGACACGGCGATGGTGAGCTGGCCGGGCCGGTCGAGGCCGCGGTCGGCGGTGGCCTGGCGGGAGTCGACGACCCAGCGACCGCTGACGGCGGAGGTGACCAGGCCGAGCACCGCGAGCGGAACGAAGGCCCAGCCCCAGTGGGCGTGCTCGGCGATGAAGCCGCTGATCAGCGGGGCGATCATCGCACCGAAGGCGAGGCTGAGTGCCCAGTACGACAGGGCCCTGGCGCGGGCGACGGGCTCCCGGGTGCCCGCGACGATCACCGCCAGCGAGGAGGGGAAGATCGCTGCGGCTCCCAGGCCGGCCATCGCCTGGCCGGCGATCAGCTGGGTCATCGAGCCCGCGGTGGCGACGACCAGGCAGCCGGCCGTGATCAGCAGCCCGCCGAGGACCAGCAGGCGCTTTCGTCCGAACAGGTCGCCGAGGACGCCGAAGTTCAGCTCCAGGATGGCCGTCGGGAGGATGAACGCGGCCGGGATCCAGGCCAGGGCGGCGGCCGACGCCCCGAGGTCCTGCTGTATCTCACCGATGAGCGGCGAGGCCAGGGGAATGCCGATCTGAGCCACGCAGATGGCGAAGCAGGCCGCCACCAGCGTGGCGCGGCCCAGCGGAGCGGGCGTGTTCGGAGAGGGAGCGGGGCTCTCGGCAGCGGGATCGGTCATGAGGGATGCCTCCGGCGGTGCTCCGTGGACGCCGTTGACTGAGCGACGCACCGGACACCATGTCTCGAAAACCCGGACGTGGGTTTCATTTAGCAGGACCGTGCACTGTGGACTTGCCTTCAGTCAAGGGGCATGAAGGCGGAATTTCGCGATTGACGACCGGAGATCCGACCGTTAGCGTCCTATACATCAGTTACTCAGTCCTGACATTGGAGACAGTATGAGCATCACTGGGCTCGGGCACACGGGCTTCTGGGTCGACGACCTCGAAAAGATGCGCGACTTCTACAGCCGGGTCCTGGGGCTGACGGTGACCGATGAGGACGAGGAGCGGCGCATCGTGTTCTTCTCGTCCCGCCCGGACGAGGAGCACCACGAGTTCGTGCTCCAGGAGGGCCGGACCGCCCCGGCCGGAAGCAAGCTCACGCACCAGGTGTCTTGGCGGGTGGACTCACTGGAGTCGATCATCGACTTCCACCACCGGTTCCGCGCCGAGGGCATCGAGGTCCAGCAGGAGGTCACCCACGGCAACGCGATCGGGATCTACTTCTTCGATCCCGAGGGCAACCGCAACGAGGTCTACCTGCGCATCGAGCGGGACGTGCGCCAGCCGTTCCGCAAGACGTTGAACCTCGACCAGTCCCCCGAGGAGATCTTCGCCGAGGCCGAGCGGCTGCTGACCGAGGGCGGCCCCGCCTACCAGCCCGTCCAGTAATCCACGGCCCGTGACGGAGTGCTCTCATGACTGAACCACCACCGGCTCCCCAGCCGAGATCTCTGTCCCACCACCGGCCCGCCGTACTGGTCGTCGGCGCCGGCCCGACCGGTCTTACGGCCGCCCATCTGCTCGGCTCCCGGGGGGTACGGGTGTTGCTGGTCGAGCGCAACGCCACCACCAGCGACGCGGCCAAGGCGATCAGCCTCGACGACGAGTCCCTGCGCACCCTCCAGTCCGCCGGTCTAGACGAGGCGGTGTACCCGATCATCGTGCCGGGCACCGGGACCAGGTACTTCGGCGCCGACGGACGCCCCCTCGTGCACGCCCGCGGCACCGGCGACAAGCGGTACGGCCACCCCTTCAAGAATCCCTTCGCCCAGCCCGACCTCGAACGGGTCCTGTGCGAGCAGCTGCGCCTCCTCCCGGACGTCGATGTCCGCTTCGACACCCGGCTGACGAACCTCAGTCCTCACTCCGACGGGGTGCGTGCCACTCTCCGGACCGGCGGCGAGGACGGCCTGGTCGAGGAGGTGGACGTCTCCTACGTCCTCGGCTGCGATGGCGGCCGCAGCACCGTACGCGACCTGCTGTCCATCCCCATGCAGGGGCGCAGCTTCCCCGAGGTGTGGCTGGTCGTCGACACGCTGGAGGACGGCCACGACCAGCGCTACGGCATGCACCACGGCGACCCCGACCGACCCGTCGTCATCGTCCCGGGCCAGGACGGGCGTTGCCGCTACGAGTTCCGCCTCAAGCCGGGCGAGTGCGAGGCCGGTACCTCTCCCCCGTTCGCCCTCGTGCGCGAACTCCTGCGGCCCCACCGGGAGATCACGCCCGACCAGATCGAGCGCGCGGTCGCCTACAGCTTCCACGCGTTGCTGGCCGACCGGCTGCGCGAGGGCCGCTGCTTCGTGCTCGGCGACGCCGCGCACATGATGCCGCCGTTCGCCGGCCAGGGCCTCAATTCAGGGGTGCGGGACGCGGCCAACCTGTGCTGGAAGATCTCCGAGGTGTTGGCGGGCCGGGCCGGTGACGCGCTGCTCGACACCTACGACAGCGAGCGGCGCCCGCACGCCCGGGCCGTGATCGACCTCTCCGTGCGGCTCGGCCGGATCGTCATGACCACCAGCCGACCGGGTGCGCTGCTGCGCGACGTGCTGGTGCGTACTGCCATGCACATCCCGCCGGCTCGCCGCTACCTCACCGAGATGCGCTACCGCCCCGACACCCGGCTACGGGCGGGGGCCGTCCTCCCGACGGACGGCGCGGGCAGTGGACTGGTCGGCACGATGCTGCCGCAGCCACGGGTGCTGCACGGACCACACCACCGCCCCGCACGGTTCGACGACATCCTCGGACAGGGCTGGAGCCTGCTGGGGATCGGCGTGAGCGACACCGACTGGGCAACCGTCGCCCGGGCCGGCCTCCCCGAGGCCACCGCCGTGGATGTCTTCCTGGACGACCGCACACCGCGTGACCGGGCCGGCCGAACGGGGATCGCCGACGCCGACGGCCGGCTCGACGCCCTCCTCGCCGGGCTGACCGGATCCTTCGTCCTCGTACGTCCTGACCGGTTCGTGGCCGCCGTATTCGCCCCCGATCGGGCCCAGTACGTCGGCGTGACGCTGCGGCGCTTCGCACGCCCCCGCCCCACCACGGGCACCACCACCGCCACCTCCGATCTCGCCCCCGAGATCCCGTACGACTCCCCAGGAGTACCCCGATGAGACTGAGCACCGTCCGTATCGCCGACGACCGCGTGACCTCCGCCGCCCGGCAGGAAGGCGACGAACTCGTCCTGCTCCCCTACGCCGACGTGGGCGCGCTGCTTGCAGCCGGCGACGACTGGCACGAGCGTGCGGCCTCCGCCGACGGCGAGCGCCTGCCCCTGGCCGAGTCGTCACTCGCCCCACTGGTCCCCCACCCGAACAAGATCGTCTGCCTGGGTCTCAACTACGCCACGCACATCAAGGAGATGGGCCGCCCCACCCCCGCCCATCCCACCCTCTTCGCGAAGTACGACGGCTCCCTGATCGGCGCCCACGACGACATCCACACGCCGCCGGTCAGCGACGATCTCGACTGGGAAGCCGAGTTGGCAGTCGTCGTCGGACGCCCCGGCCGCCACGTGTCGCGCGACAAGGCCCTGGAGTACGTCGCCGGCTACACGGTCGCCAACGACGTCACCGTGCGGGACTGGCAGCACCGTACCCGTGAGTTCCTCTCCGGCAAGACCTTCGAGGCCACCACCCCGGTCGGGCCCGCGCTGGTCACCGCCGACGAACTCCCGCCCGGTGCCTCGGGGTTGGACATCTCCTGCAGCGTCGACGGGCACACCATGCAGAAGTCCAACACCGCGGACCTGCTCTTCGACGTGGCCGAGACCGTCGCGTACATCAGCACCATCATCACGCTGCTGCCCGGCGACCTGATCCTCACCGGCACCCCGGGCGGCGTGGGCGCCGGTCGCGATCCGAAGGTGTTCCTTCGCCCCGGACAGGAACTGATCACCACGGTGGAAGGCATCGGGGAACTCCGCAACACCGTCATCAAGGAACAGCTGTGAACCATGACCACAGGACAACCGGCGACCATGCGGCACCGCAGGGTCTCCATCGGCCCACGCCCACCCACTAGAGTTCTCGTATGTCAGGAAACATGTCTCCCAGCTACCGCGAGCGCAACTCCACGGCCGACCGGGCACTGGACATCCTGACCATGTTCGACGACGTCCATCTCGTCGTCTCCGGAGCCGCCGTGGCCGAGCGGCTCGGCGTGGCGCGCTCCACCGCGTACCGCTACCTCCAGAGTCTGGTGGCCGGGCGTTTCCTCGAAGAAGCCCCGGGCGGCGGCTTCCGGCTCGGCCTACGAGTGTTGGAGATCGCCCGACTGGCCCGCCGCAGCTACGGCCTCTCCGAGATCGCGGTGCCGTCGATGGAATCGCTCGCCGAGGAGGTGCACGAAACCGTGCTGCTGACCCGGCGCACCGGTGATCTGGTGGTCTGCGTGGACCGCGCGGAAAGCCCACGCGCGGTGCGGATCTCGTACGAGCGCGGCAGCGCCCTGCCGATCAACGCCGGCGCCTCCGCCCTCGTCCTGCTGGCCTGGAGCCCGGACGACGAAGCCCGCGGGCTGCTGCAGAGCGCCGAACTGCGACGCTTCACCTCGGCCACTCTCACCGACGTCGACGCCCTGATGGAACGACTCGGCCGGATTCGCCGCATCGGCTACTCCGTCACCCGCGGCGAACTGGATCCCGACGTGGTCGGCATCGCCGCCCCGATCCGGGACGAGAACAAGCAGGTGGTCGCGGCGGTCAGCGTGGCCGCCCTCGCCTCCCGGGTCTACCCGGAGGCCGAGACGGAGATCGCTCAGAAGGTTCTGGCCACCGCGCAGGAGATCAGCGAGCGGATGGCCGTCGTCGCGGGCTGACCCCTGGTCCTGCTCCGTCCGGGCGGGGTGGCGCGGCAAGCCGTGTCAGGGCTCGACCGGGCGCCAGGCACACAATTGTTCAGTATCACGGCACCGGCCCTTTGCGGGCAAGGTGGACGCCCCCGAGGCCCGGCGATTCGTCGGCGAGGCGATGGAAGGCGGTGTCGTCCTGCGCGCCGACGAAGACATGACCGTCGCGCACAAAGAGCTCGGCTCGACAGCCGTGGGGCAGAACAGCCCCAACTCCTTACTCGAAGGACATAGTCGGGCTCGACACAGATGACTTCGCTCGACCAAGTGATCAGCGGCTCACAGGAAACGTCGACCAGCCATTGACCCTCACCGGTGTCAGCAAGCAACACGGATCACAAGGCAGATGCACAGCCGAGCGGAGTTCGCGCGACAACGCTCGCCGGGACCGTAGCGCCGATCAGAAACACCCAGGTCAGCGGCGTGCGAGACGCCTGGTACCTGCCAGCCGTCACCGGAAGTGGGATGCGGTGATTCCACCGTCTGGTTTGGGCAGCGACCGCGTCTTACTGTCAGAAAACCGCAGCTCGTGGCGAAATTCTGCGCGACGGCAGTCAAAGGAGACGGCTTCATGGCAAAGACTTTTCCACCCGAAATCACCATGGGAATGGACGAGCCGTGCCGGTTCGATATCGAGGTGTTCGATCTGGAGGTCCTCGAGGGCACAGTACCCGCGGACATCGACGGTCTGTTCGTCCAGGCGGTTCCCGACCAGGTGTATGTTCCCGAGGTCCCGGTGCTGTGGCCGATGACCACCGCTGCGGGCGGGGACGGTGCGGTACGCGCGTTCCGTATCAAGGACGGCTGCGTCGACTTCCGGACGCGCTATGTACGCACCGAGCGTTTTCTGCTCGAGCGCGAGGCCCGCCGATCCCTTTACGGGAATTACCGGGATCCGTTCTCCGACGACCCGAGCGTCGCCGGCACGAGCCGTACGACGGCGAACACCGCCATCTACTTCCACGCCGGCCGGATGCTGGCGTCGAAGGAAGACGGACTGCCGTACGAGATCGATCCCGTAACCCTCGAGACCCGGGGCGTATGGGATGCGTACGGCGATATCACGAGTCTGACCTTCACGGCCCACCCGAAATTCGACTCGGACACCGGCGAGATGTTCGGTTTCGGTTACGCCGCGAAAGGCGAGACCACGCGCGACATCGCCTACTACGTGATCGACGCCTCGGGCAAGGTGATCCACGAGGCCTGGTTCGAGGCACCGTACTCGGCCATGATCCACGATTGCGCGCTGACCAAGAACTTCATGCTCTTCCCGGTCATGCCCATCACCAGCGACCTCGACCGTCTGAAGGCCGGCGGCCCGCACTTCGTGTACGACGGCGACCTTCCGCAGGTCTTCGGAGTCATCCCGCGCTTCGGTGATGCTTCCGAGGTGCGCTGGTTCCAGGCCCCGCCGGCCTTTCCCGGCCACACGATCAACGCCTACGAGGAGGACGGCGTCATCGTCTTCGACCTGTACGAGGCGGACGGCAACGGCTTCGCACCGGTCGTGCCCGACAAGAACGGCAGGCCGACACCGCCTGGCAGCGTCACCACACGGCATGTGCGCTGGCACATCGACTACCACACCGGCGAGGAGCGGCTCACCGAGCGGGAGGTGCTGGCAGTCGTCAACGGCGAAGGGCCGCACATCGACCCGCGCCGCGAGTCGAAGCCGTACCGCCACGTCTTCGTGCCGACGCTCGACCGCGACAAGCTCGAGACCGACGTCAACGGCCGCCCATATCCGGTGATGTTCAACCAGCTCAGCCACTTCGACCTGGTAGCCGGGACCCGTGACGACTGGTATCCCGGGCCCGCCGCGACGTTCCAGGACCCTGTGTACTTCACCAAGTCCCCTGAGTCCGCGGAGGACGACGGCTATCTGATCGCCACGCTCAACTGGCCGACAGAAAAGCGCAGCGAACTCGTCATCCTCGACACGCTCGACCTCGCAAGCGGGCCGGTCGCCCGGCTGCGGCTTCCTGTACGCATGCGCCTCGGAATCCATTCGACATGGATCGACGGCACCCTCGTCCCCTCCTGGAGGTAACCCACCATGTCCGGCGACCAGCCCAAGGACATCGTGCTCAAGATGATGTCACTCCTCGTCGATCCCTCAACCTCGGAACAGGCGCGCGAATACCTCACCGAGTCCTACGTCCAGCACAATCCCAACATCGCCTCGGGAGCCGACGCGATCATCGAGTGGACGAAAACCGATCAGGCTCGCGTAGCACGGGAATCCATGCGCCCTGCGCCCGAACCTCCGGTATTCGTCACCGAAGGAGACAAGGTCGTCATGATGCTGGCCCGGGACCTGCCCGACCCGGACGACCCGGGCAAGACCTATCGCTCCTACTGGTTCGACATGTGGCGGATCGAGGACGGCAAGCTCGCCGAGCACTGGGACGGCGCTCCCAAGGAAGCAGCAGGATAGACGTCGAATTCGGGCAACGGAGCCCGGTCGCGAGAGGGTTTTCGAATGTCATCTTATCCTCGCATCTCCGCTACAGTGGCCGCCTTCTTCTGCATGTCCTTCGGCATGTCGGCCATTTACGTCGGATCTCTGTCGGTCTTTCTCGGTCCGGTTTCGGCATCGATGGGTTGGGGCGTTTCCGTCTTCACCTTGGTGTTCACGGTGTCCGCCTACATCGGTGCTTTCAGTACTCCCTTCAGCGGGCGCCTGATCGACAGGGTCGGGGTGCGGATCCCGGTCACCATCGGTATCGCGACCTTCGCTCTGGGGCTGTTCGGCCTGTCCCAGATACATTCAACCGGCTTCGTGTTCTGGGCATCCGCCGTCTGCATCGGCATCGGTGCCGCACTGGCCGGGCCGGTAGCCCACGTGCGCGTCGTCTCCTCGTGGTGGGATACCAACCGGGCGCTCGCCCTCGGCCTGGTGGTCGCGGTGGCCCCCTCACTGTCGCAGTCCCTGGTCGCGCCGGTGGCGCGATGGCTGATCGACGCATTCGGCTGGCGCACCGCCTACGAGGTGCTGGCCGCCGCTGTCCTGGTCGTCGGATGCACATCGGCCCTGTTCTTCCTGAAGGTGCGGAGCACGGATGCCGCCACAAATTCCCCGGCTGCTGTCACGCCGTCCCCGGCGGTCTTCGAAGGCGTGCCCGCGAAGCGGGCATACCGGTCCCGAACCTTCTGGACCCTGACGGCGGCGGAGTGCCTCGCGACGAGTTCGTTGATCGGCACGCAGGCGCACATGGTGCACTGGTTCACCGGCCGCGGCGTCACCGGCGGCACGGCGACCTTCCTGGTGTCCCTCATGGCGGTGTCCGGGATGGTCGGCGTGCTCTTCTCCGGCTCTCTCACCGACCGCATCAGGTCGCACCGCGTCGCCGCCGTGCTCTACACCCTGCCGGCGATCAGCCTGGCGCTGCTTCTCGCCGCCGGGAGCACCTTGTGGATGCTGGGCGTCGGAGTCGTCCTGATGGGATGCGCGCTGACCGCCGTGACACTCCTGTTGCCCTACCTGGTCACCCGGTACTTCGGGCTTCGGGCATCCGCCGAGATATTCGGCATCAGCCTCGCGTGCAGCATGATCAGCATCGGAACCGGGCCCACGCTGATCGGTATAGGCTTCGACACCTCCGGCAGCTACACCCTCCCGATCTCACTCGCCGTGGCCGCCACCACCGTTTCCGCGCTGCTCATGTTCACCCTGAAGCCGTACACCTACGCGGTGGTCAAGCCCGCTCCTCGCGATGCGAGCAGGACGCACACGGTCCCGGGCGTGACGGACACACGCCTCTCCGGACAGGAGGCAACCCCCTAGCGTCGGCGAACCGCCGGCAACCGAGTGCGATCACGCCCGTTGCTCCGCCGTACCCCCGGATCTAAGGGACAGCGATGAACACAACCAGACGCTCTCGCGGGCCCTCCGATGGCCCCGGCGGAGCACGGCGCCCCCGTACGACCGGAGCGACCGGAGCGACCGGAGCGACCGGAGCGACCGGAGCGACCGGAGCGACCGGAAACATGCTGTCGGAGCTCTACTCCAGCGTGGTCGGCGACCAGGAGCGACTGACCAAGCTGCCTCTGGTCGTCTCCCGGGACATGGAGGAGCGTTTCATCCGCGATGGCTGGCCGGTCGGCAAGGTCTACGGCAGCGAGGCCGACATGGCCGCGTACTACGGCGTCGGCCGGGACGTCATGCGGGAGGCCGTACGCGTGCTGGAGGCACGTGACGAGGTGCGGGTACGGCGCGGCCCGCATGGCGGCATCGCAGTCGCCAGGCCGGGCGGCACACATCTGCTGGTCATGATCGGCGGTTACGCCTACCTCACCGGCCTGGGACTGCCAGACATCGTCGAGGCGTGGAGTGCCGTGCACATCAGCGCCGTACGTCTCATAGGTGACCGGTCACGGCAGGCCGGCGGCAGGCCGCTGTGGGAGAGCCAGGCGGCGGACGACGGCGAGATACCGGACACCGCCGGGCTGCTCGGGCGGTTCGCCGCCGAGGTGATCGGCGCAAGCGACAGCGGTCCGCTGAAGTACTTCAACGACGTCCTGGCCCCACTGCTGCCGCGGATGAGTACCGCCCTGGGGGCCGACGCGCTGGCCGACATACGACAGCGGATCATCCATGACCTCGATCGCGGGCGTACGGAGGACGCCGTGCGTCAGGCGCGTACGCTCTTCTGCGGCGCGGCGCGGGACACCCTCGCGCAGGTCGCACGGACGGGCGGCTGGCAGGGAACGCCGGTGCCGGAGCCGCTCGAGCAGATGCGCATACCCGCGTTCGCGGCCGTGCGGCGGATGATGTCGGAGATCACGCCAGCCGAATGGGTGCGAGGCCGGCCACTGGGCAACGAGTGCGAACTGGCCGAACGATTCGGCGTCGATCGCAGCGTCATCCGCCAGGCGATCCGCATGATGGAGGACGCGGAGACGGCGGTCACGTTGCCCGGACGCGGACACGGCCTGGTGACCCGGTGCCCGGGACCGGCCCCCCTGAGCCGTCAGGTCTGCGTCTACCTCGCATCGCACTCCGAACCGCCTGAGGGCGCCGCCCTGGCACTCGGCAGTCTCATGATCGAGATGGCCGAGATCGCCGCCCGGAAGACAGGTCCCCGCGATGCCGAGCTTTTCGACGCGCTCTTCGATGAACTGCGGCAACTGACAAGTGCCGCACCAATAGCCAGTCTCCAGCTGATCGAAAGGCTGCAGAACCGCCTGGCGCGCAACGTGCTGCTGTCGCTCTTCGTGAATGGCATCAAGGCCTATGTGTCCTGGAGCATGAGCGAGGAGTTGCATGCGCCGTCCTGGGTCATCGAGTTTTTCGCCCAGTCCACACATGACGTCCTGCGGGCCATCGGCCGTCGTGACGCACCGGAAGCAGCCCGGCTTCAGGCCGTGAAACAGGAAATGCTCGCGAAGTACCGCCAAGCTGTGCTCGAAGGGCAGGAGCCGGAATTCCGGTGAAACCGGTGAATCGCACCCGGTCCCTTCGCAGTCGATAACCCTGGCAGACCCGAATACGCCGTCTGGTTACCGAGAGGGCCGAGGCCTAGGGTCAATCTGCGTGGGCCGACAGAAAACATCCACGCGAAGAGCAGGAGGCAGGCGGGAATGCGAACCCTGACAGGTGGTGTCGGAATGGCGCACGGCTGGGAACCCGAGCGGGACCTTTTCAGGCACGGGGAGAGCTTCCTGCAGAGCTTGGTGGGGCACGATCCGGGCCTCGCGAGCCTCGCGCACTCTTTCCGGGCGACGGAGAACGCCGATGAGGTCGCACCAGGACAGGGGCTCTGGGCGACCGCCGAGGATTTCCTCGGCCTGCAGACCTTCGCCGATCCGGTCCAGGGCCAGCTCATGACCATGGGGGTCGTCGTCACGGCGGGACAACGCCGGCCGTTCGGCCTGCGACTGAAGGTCGTCGGGGACGAGGTGACCGAGGCAGAGGCTGTCATCAGTACCGATCCGAGCGGGCACTTCGCCGATGTGGACCAGTTGCTGGCACCCGATGTGCTCTACGACGCACCGGTTCCGGCCGACCGAGCCTGCGACCGCGACGGGCTGGTCCTCGCGGCGGACAGCTACTGGACCGCACTGCAGGAAAGCGACGGCAGCCTGGCTCGCTTCGGATACCGATGTGACCGTTACGACAACGGCAAGAAGGTGACGAACACCCTCACCACTCTGCTGTCTCCGGACGCCACCGTGCACACCGTCGCGAGTTGCCTGAACAACACCCGAGGCGCCAGGCCGAAGGCCCGTGGGCGTCGCTGTCCCGTTGTCGACGTGGCCCGCGGAATCGCGGCGAGTGTGGTCGTCGTCGACTTCCATCCCGTTCCCGGCAGCCCGCGGCCCGACAGCGGCTCTTTTTACATGATGGCCTTTTTCAAAGTGGTCGACAACGAAATACGCAGTATCGACGAGATACGAGAAATCCTGCCGCTCGGCACGCCGTCGGCCTGGTGAGCGAAAGGATATGCATATGAAAGAAACGCCAGATATGACTGAACCAGGGTTCATCCACGAGTCGCCGTTCACGACAGCGGAGGGGCGCCGCATCCGTGACGCCGTGCGGGCAGCGGTACCGCTGATCCGGGAGAACGCCCCGGAAGGTGAGAAGATCGGCTGTCTCCCGCCGCCCACGCTCGATGCGCTGCACGAGGCCGGAGCGTTCCGGGCCTCGGTGCCGATGGAATTCGGCGGCTATGCCTTGGGGGCGCGCGATCTGGCCGAAATCGTGAGCGCGGCGGCGAGCGGCGACGGATCGGCGGGCTGGACCACCATGATCGCGAGCGGGTTCACCCGGGTCATGCTCACCTTCCCGCAGGAGACGGTCACCGAGGTCTACGCACGCGCTCCGCAGTGGCCGGGGCCGGTCGTGGCGAGCGCCTCGCTGTTCTCGGAGAGGATCCAGAAGGCCCGCCCGGTTCCGGGCGGCTACCTGATCGAGGCCGGGAACAAGTGGGGCTTCGGCAGCGGCTCCAAGCACGCCGCCTATCTGGTCGTCGGCATCGAGGTGGAAACCGCCCCTGGCACCACGACGCGCGCGATGGCACTGCTGGAGAAGGGCCAGTACGAGATCGTCGACGACTGGCACGTCATGGGACTGTCCGGTTCGTCCAGCAACAGCGTCACGACACCTACGGAAGTCTTCGTCCCCGAACGGCGCGTCGCGGATCTCGCCGGTATGCCGGGGCGTCTGGACGGCCTGCACCAACGCTACGCGGGGCTGGGCTTTGCCCTCGACGCCCGAGGCCTGATGCTCATCGTGGCCATGGAGACCATGGCTGTGGTCCTGGGAATGGCCAAGGGCGCCTTCGACTGCTTCGTCGACCAGAGCCGGCGCAAGAAGCCTTTCAATCTCCCCTACGACACGCTGGCCGCCACTCCGTCGGTGCAGGTCGTCGCGGGCAAGACGCGCGCCATGATCAACGCGGCGGAAAGCCTGCTGTTCGGCCGCGCGGATCACATCGACCGCAAGGCGCGCGCCGGACAGCCGTTCACGGCGGCCGAGGAGTCCGAGATCACCATGGACTTCGTGCACGCCGGCAGTGTCTGTGGTGCCGCCATCGACGCGATACAGATCGCGCTCGGCTCGTCCACGGTCAGTCTGCGCAACCCGATTCAGCGCTTCGCACGCGATGCGCGGGTGGCGTTGACGCACGGCTCCACCCGGCTCGACCCGGCGGCGGAGATCAGCGGACGGCATCTCCTGGGGCAGACACCGTTCACCGACGGCATGGCGGCCGTGCCCGGTGTGGCCAAGGCCGCAGAGGCCCCGCGGATCGTCGAACCCGTCGCTTGAGCTGGACCAGGAGACATCATGAACCTCGAACTGAACGGCAAGCGGGTCCTCGTCACCGGCAGCAGCTCGGGCATCGGCACCAGTATCGCGCTGGCACTGGCTGACGAGGGCGCCCACGTCGTCGTGCACGGCCGGAACCGGGAGCGCACGTCCAAGATCGCGGCGATGATCCGGGAGAACGGTGGCCAGGCCGACGAGGTGCTCGGCGACCTCACGGACGCCGACCAGGTCGACGCCGTCTGCCGACGGCTGCTCGACTCCGGCGGCGTGGACATCCTGGTCAACAACGCGGGCGGACGCCACGGAGGCTGGGAGCGCGACGGCTGGTTCGGGACCTCGCCCGGCAACTGGCTCGAGACGTACAAGCTGAACGTGATCTCGACCGCAGCCCTGGTCAACAGCCTGGTACCCGCCATGAGGGAGCGCGGCTGGGGACGCGTCATCCAGATCGCCAGCGCCATCGCCCTGCACCAACCGCCCAATTTCCCCGACTACCAGGCGGCCAAGGCAGCGGAGATCAACATGACACGCAGCCTGTCCCGCGGCCTGGCCGGAACCGGCATCACGGCCAACTCCATCAGTGCCGGCATCATCCACACGCCCGGCTCCGCCGCGGAACTCGCCGCCATCGCTGCCGAGATGCGGCTGGAGGGCGGGTGGCAGGCGCACGAGCGCCACATCGCCGTCGAGGTGTTCCGCCAGACCGCCGGCCGCATCGGTCGGCCGGAGGACATCGCCGCCGCCGTCTCCTACCTGGCCAGCCCCCGCGCCGACTTCGTGACTGGCGTCAACCTGGTCATCGACGGCGGCATCAACTGAACCGCTCAGGCGGCGAGGAGAGAAGTGTCGATGCAAGCATCCCCGGAGACGCCCGAAGAGCTGCGCCACGCGTTCGGTCACCTGCCGTCCGGAGTGGTGGCGGTCTGCGCCCTCGTGGGTGGTCGGCCCGTCGGGATGGCGGCGAGCTCGTTCGTGCCGGTCTCCTTGAAACCGCCGTTGGTGTCGTTCTGTGCGGCACGCACTTCCCGCACGTGGGAGGCGCTGCGCCAGGTGCCGAGCCTCGGTGTCAGCGTGCTCGCCGAGGACCACGGGACCCTGTGCCGGGCGCTCGCCTCCTCGGCAGAAGATCGTTTCGCGGATGTCCGATGGGAGGCCGGGGAATCCGGCGCGGTCTTCCTGCCGGGCACGGTGCTGTGGCTGGAATGCGCGCTGGACTCGGAAGTCGAGGCGGGCGACCACGTGATCGCCGTGCTGCGGCTGCACGGGACCGCATTGTTTCCGCAGGTCAGGCCGCTGGTGTTCCACCAAGGGCACTTCGAGCGACTCGGCCCGTCCCAGCCCCCCGCCCGGACACATGCTTCGGCGTGACCGACGGGCGGCGATGTCAATCGCGCAGCGGCTGACCCCCCATCACCCTACGAGGAGCAGAACATCATGACGTTTATGGAAGCAGGCGACTGGTCGGAGAGGATTTTCTCCGGTGAGTGGATCAAGGGTTCGGGCGAGGTCTACGACGCGCTCGAGCCGGCGACCGGTGAGACCCTGGGGCGTGTCGGTGCGGCCACGCCCGACGATCTGGGCCGGGCCGTGGGGCAGGCGGTGCGGGCGCAGCAGCAGTGGGCGGCGCTGCCGTACGTCGAACGGGCACAGGTCCTGCGGCGTGCTGCGCACCTGTTCGAGGAGCACCACTTCGAGATCGCCGACTGGATCGTGCGGGAGTCGGGGGCGCTGAGGGCGTTCGCAGAGTTCCAGACCTCCAACGGGGCAGCGGAGGAGTGCCACGAAGCCGCGGCGCTGTCCGCGGCGCCGTTTGGGGAGGTGCTCCGCTCCGTGGAGGACCGGCTGTCGTTCTCCCGTCGGCGCCCGGTCGGCGTTGTCGGTGTGATCTCCCCGTTCAACGCACCGATGGTGCTGGCGATGCGAGCGGTGGCGCCGGCGCTGGCTCTGGGAAACGCCGTCGTCCTCAAGCCCGACCCCCGGACCGCGATCTGCGGCGGTGTGGTGATCGCGAGGGTTTTCGAGGAGGCGGGGCTCCCCAGCGGCCTGCTGCACGTACTGCCGGGGGGCGCTGACGTCGGCGCGGCACTGGTGGATCACCCCCAGGTGCCCGTGATCGCCTTCACCGGATCCACGAGGGCCGGAAAAGCGATCGCGGCAGCGGCAACGCGGCATCTGAAGCGCGTCCACCTCGAACTGGGGGGCAACTCGGCGCTGATCGTCCTGGACGACGTGGATGTGGAGAAGGCGGCGTCCGCGGGGGCGTTCGGCTCCTTCCACCATGCGGGGCAGATCTGCATGGCCTCAAGCAGGCATCTAGTGCACGCGTCGATCGCCGAGGAGTACGTCGGATCGCTGGTCCGGCGGGCGAATGCCGTGACAGTGGGAGACCCGGCGAGGAGCGAGGTGGCAGTTGGCCCCATGATCGACGAGCAGCAGTTGCAGGCCGCGCACGCCGTCGTCACCGACACCGTGGCGGCAGGAGCCCGGCTCGTGGCAGGCGGCACCTACGAGGGCCTTCTGTACCGGCCGACCGTGCTGACCGACGTCCCCTTGACCGCACGCGCCTACCAGGAAGAGATATTCGGCCCGGTCGCACCCGTGGTGCCCTTCCACAATCTGGACGAGGCGGTGAGGCTGGCCACCGGAACCGAGTACGGACTCTCGCTGGGCGTGCTGACCCGGGACATCGCCAAGGGGCTGGCACTGGCCGAACGCATTCCCACTGGGCTGGTGCACATCAACGACCAGACGGTCAAC
This sequence comes from Streptomyces sp. NPDC030840, assembly GCF_055572015.1. NCBI lineage: Bacteria > Bacillati > Actinomycetota > Actinomycetes > Kitasatosporales > Streptomycetaceae > Streptomyces > Streptomyces sp. NPDC030840. The sequence continues at coordinate 116,418 of NZ_JBVIEE010000022.1, forward strand.
GACGAGGCGACCGTGCCGTTCGGCGGTCGCGGCGACTCCGGCAACGGTTCCCGTCACGGCGGCGCCACCGCGAACCTCGAGGCCTTCACCGAGCAGCAGTGGGTGACCGTCCGGGGCGACATCCCCGCCTACCCATTCTGATTCCAGGCTGCCCCCCGCGCAGAGCTCAGGCCACAGGTTGCCGGGATCGCGGGGCGCGTCGCCGAGTTCGAGGGGGACCAGGTGGTTCCTCGTAGTCGGCGATGTTGGTGTCGAAGTATCCGTAGTCGATGATGCCCTGGGCCTTGAGCGGGTTGGTGTAGGACGTCGGAGGACGGACCGTGGCGGTCCATCCGGATACGCAGATGGCGCTGTTGATGGTCGACTGGGTGACGTCCGGGTTGTAGGCGCCGGGCGTGCAGGAGGCGTCCGGCAACGGCAGGCGGGCGGTCGGGCAGGTCGATGCCTGGGCAGTGCCGGCCGAAGCGGCGATCAGGCCGCGGCGGCCGCGATGGCCAGGGCGCCGGTGGTGGCGGTGAGGCGACGCATGGAAAAACCTGTCGCCACGGGGTCACGGCTGCGACAGGACCGTGACGCGCTCGGATGGGCGGCTGCGGGCTCCTGACATCGCTGTGAGCGCGACCGCGGCAGCGAGCGCGAGTGCTATGAGCACGGCGCTGGAGACCATGAAGGCGAGATCCACTCCGATGTATCCGATGACGCTGGAGGCCAGGAACGGCGACACCGCCAGCGCGCCGGCGATACCGGCCTCCCACAGGCCCAGGGCCTTGGCGAGGTGGGCCTCGGGGATGCGCTGTTGGACGAAGGCGATCAGCGGGATGTCGGTCAGGGCGGACGCGAGTCCGGCGACGGCGAGGAGCACGGCGATAGCCGCAGGCGCGTGGACCAGGCCCAGCGGAAGACGGAAGGCTCCGAGCAAAGCCCAGGCCAGGACCGCGGTCACGGCGAGTCTGGGCAGCGGCAGGCGTACGAGCACCAAGGCGCCGGCGATCTCGGCGAGGCCGGCGATGCCCAGCGTGAGCCCGTACTCACCGCCTTGGCCGACCAGAACCACCAGACCGACGGCCAGGAACCCACTGGCCACGGCGAGCGCGAGGACGAAGGTCGCGATGACGACCAGCACATCGGGCGCCGTCCGCAGGGCCGCGAGGCCGGCGGCGAGGTCCGCGCCCAGCCGGACGCGCGGGCCGGCCGGGGCGGGACGGCGGACGCGCAGTGCCGACAGGGCCGCCGCGGAGACCAGGAAGGTGAGCCCGTCCGCTGCCATGACCAGCGGGAAGGAGCCGAAGGCGAGCAGCGGGGTGAGCAGCAGCGGTCCGACGAAGAAGGCGGCTCTGAAGGCGACCTGGAGCACGCCGTTGGCCTGCTGCAGGGTGTTCGGCCGGCACGATCTGGGGCACGATCGCGTTCCGTGCCGGTGCGAAGGGCGCGCCGATGAGGGCCAGCAGGGCCGTTCCCAGGACCAGTACGGTCAGGTTCAGCGCACCTGCCAGCAGCATCCCCGCCCCGGCGGCCACCATGGCCGCGCGGGCGAGGTCGGTGCCGATCATCAGGCGTCTGCGGTCGTAGCGGTCGGCGTACGAGGCGGCCACGAAGGTGGCCAGGAACGCCGGGGCGTACGCGGCCACGGTGACGAGCGCGACCGCCGACGGGTTGTGGGTGAGGGCCCATGCCTGCCAGGCGACGGCGGCGGTGTACAGGCCGTCGCCGAGTTCGGAGACGCCCTGGCCGACGAAGAGCAGCAGGAGGTTGCGGTCGCTGAGCAGTGCCATGCCGAAAGGGTCCTCGGCGGCCACCGCACCGCTCAACTTATTCGTCGGAACACAGATCTGGAGTCGTGGCTGCGACAGGAGTGCCTCAAGGGTCTCGCCATGGGCTACGGCTCTCCGATCCCCGCCGAGGTGATGGCGTGCTTCGAGACCAAGACGAAACGACACCCCACCCAATTCCACGGCCTTTCGGAACACCGCTGACTGCCGTCGGCCGCAACCGATCTCATTCTGCTCGGCGACCTCACCAGCCGCTCGCCACCGGAAGTTACAGCAAGCTCGCCTCCGACTACCGGACCGTGGCCCTGCGCGCGGACCACCAGGGGGCGGCCGAGCACGGGCACCTGATCACCCCGGCCATCGCCTGCCACGTGGCCCGCGGAGATCAGGGAGGCGGACCGGGAGATCGGGCCGCTGGTCACCCAGGCCACCCCGAGGCTGGTCGCGCTGCCCGGCATCGGCCCGGAGACCGCCGGGCAGCTGCTGACCAGCGCGGGTGACAACCCCGACCGGCTCCGCTCGGAAGCCAACTTCGCGTACTGTGCGGGGCCGCACCCGTCCCTGCCTCCTCCGGACGCACCAACCGCCACCGCCTCAACCGCGGCGGTGACCGCGCAGCCGACAACGCCCTGCACACCATCGCGCTGGTCCGCATGACGTACGACCAGCGCACGCAGGACTACGTCGCCCGGCGCACTGCCGAAGGCATGGTCAAGAAGGACATCGTTCCGTTGCCTGAAAACGGTTCGTCGCCCGCGAGATCTACCGCCATCCACCCCACATGGTCCGAAGCCCTGAACCTCTCCCACAAGCGGCTGACGATCTATAGGAGTCGACCGTTCACCTGCGGTGACGCCCCGCAGGCGTGAAAATCGGTACAGGGGGCTGTCCGCCGACGCCGCTTGATGTTTGGGCTGTGAGCCCGCATAGGAGTCTGGTGAGGGAGCCGTCCGAGGGGGCCGCACACTGTCGCCTTGAGCACGCCGATCAGCTTCTCCGTTACCCCTTTGGCTTCCCGGGCAGCCTCTGCCTGCACCAGCGCACCAGCGCACCAGGGGTTATGTCATGGAGGAGTTGGGAGGAGACCACGACGACGGGACGGTCGCCAGGGTCGCGGCGATCGACATCGGCAAGGCGTCCGGGATGGTCTGCCTGCGCGTCCCGCACGAACACCATCGAAGGCCGACGTGTTCAGAAGGTCTGGACGGTCACCTCGACCACGAACACGATCCTCGAACTCGGCGACCGGCTGCTGTGCCAGGGCGTCGAGCGGGTGGTCATGGAAGCGACGGGCTCGTACTGGCGCCCGTTCTTCTACCTGCTGGAGGCCCGCGGCCTGGACTGCTGGCTCGTCAGCGCCCGTGACGTGAAGAACATCCCCAAACGCCCGAAGGCCGACAAGCTGGATGCGGTTTGGCTGGCCAAACTCGCCGAACGCGGCATCGTCCGCGCCTCGTTCGTCCCACCGAAGCCGCTGAGGCGCCTGCGGGACTTCACCCGCACCCGCACCGTGTTCGTCCAGGAACGTACCCGGCACAAGCACCCGCGTCGACAAGGCCCTGCAGGACGCGCAGCTCAAACTGTCCGGCGTTGTCTCGGACCTGTTCGTCATGTCCGGGCGGGCCATGCTCGACGCGATGGTCGCCGGCGAACGCAACCCGCGCACCCTGGCCGACCTCGCCGAGGGCAAGCTGGTCAAGAAGAAGCCGGCCCTCATCGAGGCCCTGACCGGGCAGTTCGAAGACCACCACGCCCGGCTGCTGAGGTGCTGCAATCCACCGTCGACCACCTCACCGCACAGATCGACGAACTCGACCGGCTGATCGCCCGGACGTTGGAGGAGATCACCACCCCGCCAGACAGCCCGGGCACCGGGGACGAGGCCGCCGCGGTCAGCGCACGGATTCTGGCCGAGAAGCTGGACGCCGTTCCCGGCATCGGGCCGACCACCGCGCAGATCAGCCTCGCTGAGATCGGCGCCGACACGAGCCGCTTCCCCACCCCTGAACATCTGGTGTCCTGGGCCAAGTTGTGCCCCCGCACGATCCAGCCCGGAGCGAAGAACACCTCGGGGCCGGCTGGGCAGGGAAACCCCTGGCTCAAGGGCGCTCTCGGTGAAGCCGCCAACGCCGCCGCCCGCATCGACACCTTCCTCGGCGCCCGCTACCGGCGCATCGTCAAACGCCGCGGCCACGCCAAAGCTCTGGTCGCCGTCGCCCGCTCGATACTCGTCATCGCCTGGCACCTGATCAACGACCTGGACGCCTCCTACCAAGAGCTCGGCGCCGACTGGCACCGCCGCCACCTCGACCCCGCCCGCAAAACCCGCGACCTCGTCCGCCAACTCCAGGCCCTCGGCCACCAAGTCGCCCTCACACCAGTATCAGCCTGACCGTCCCGTCTCACCGTCATCCGGTCCGCAAGCGGCCCGGATGCTGCCGCCTGCCCTCCCGCACATCGATTTTCCGATCAGCTTCCTGTGCCACCGCCGGGGCGGCTCTAATGACCGGACGACCCGGGCGGGCAGGAGGGCCTCCCCCGTCAGGCGCGGAAGCGATGTAGTGCCCGAGCCCAATCAGAACGCGTCGTATTCGTGCTGCCGTCCATATGCCTCACCTCGCAGGCAGGGCAACCTCGTGAAGCACACGAGGAGGAAGTGCAGTGATCTCTGATACGACGCTCATACGCGCTCCCAGGCCCCGGGTGGCCGCGCTGGCTGAGTACGCCATCGACGACGAGCGTGGGTTCGTGCCCGGCGAAGACCCCATCGACGCTCTGCCGCCGTTCTACGAGCCCTGGGAGCGGCTCGGACGGAACATAGCGGCCCTGATCATGACCGGGCGCATGCGCCCGGCGGTCGAGGCGATGCCCGTCCTCACACCGGACCGGCTACGGTCCGCCGTGGAGCAGGAGCGGGCCATGCTGCTGCTGTGCTGCCTTGCGAACGCGTACGTGTGGGGCGCCGAGGCGCCCGTGGACACGCTTCCGGCACCGGTGGCGCAGCCTCTCCACGCACTTGCCCAAGACCTGGACCGGGCTCCGATCATCGCCCACGCCTCGATCGTCCTCCACAACTGGCGGCGCATCGACGCCGGCGAACCGCTGAGCACGTCCAACATCGACACACAAGTGACGTTTCTCGGTGGTGTCGACGAGAAGTGGTTCTATCTGGCGACGGTGGGTGTCGAACTCACTGGTGCCCCAGGGCTGCCCCTGCTCGTTCAGGCCCAGCACTCGGTGGCGGCCGATGACCACGGCCGTCTCACCAAGGCGCTGCTCGGCATCAGGAGCGTCGTCGACCAGGTGACCGCCGCGTTCCTCGAAGTCGAGCGCTGGTGCGACCACCACGTCTTCTACCACCGGATCCGGCCGTTCATCACGGGCTGGTCCGCGCCGGGGCTGCGTTTCGAGGGCGTGGACCGGGAGCCGCTGGTGCTGGCCGGCGGGAGCGCCGCACAGAGCTCCCTCATCCAGGCCTTCGACGCCGGACTCGACATTCCGCACCAGCACGAGATGACGGCCGGGTTCCTGACCGGCATGCGCGCGTACATGCCCGCACCGCACCGTCGTTTCCTTCAGGACCTGGAGGCCGGTCCGTCAGTGCGCGACTTCGTCGAGCGGCACCGCGGCACCCACCCGCAGCTGGGCGACGCATACAACGCCGCGGTGGACGCCCTGGTCCGCCTCAGGGCCCAGCACATCGGTATCACCGGGCGCTACATCAAGCGGTTCCAGCGCGGCGAGGGGGCCGCCAAGGGGACCGGCGGCAGTGACTTCGTCCACTTCCTGAAGAAATCGCGTGAGGAGACCACGGAACGGCTGCTGCCATGACAACACGGGTATGCCGGGACTTCGTCAGGAAGCAGCTGAACTCGCAGTACTCCCTCAGCGGCAGCGAAAGTCAGGGAGTGCAGCCCTCTGTTCGACCGGCGTGCGCTCCCCTGTGTCCACATCGCCTTGGGGGGACCCGAGACCTATGAGTCCAGACAGAGGTCCTCCGTGTGCGCGGCGTATCTGCGTCGGCAGGGCTGCCACGTCACCGCGACCCGCTCATGACTGCCCCGGGCGTCACCAGCTCACCGCGGCCCCGCCGGCGGTGTGCCGAAGGCCGGGCCGCTCGACGTGAACCCTCTGCGGGGCGCACGCCCTCGGCGTGCCCGCCCTACTGACATCTCCGCGTCGGCGAGCGCCCAGTAACCGCGGCATGGGCCCTCCGCCGGTCGGCCCGTGCCGGTCAGCCGGCTCAATTTCTCAAGGAGTGCACTTTGCTCACGCGACTGATCGCCTCGGAAGATGAGGCCTACCAACTCGACGAAGCACTGCCGGGACACCGTGAGCTGTTCCACGTGCCGCCCGCCGACGGCGGCCAATATGCCGAGGCGGCGTATCTGGCGGGCAACTCCCTCGGCCTTCAGCCGAAGGCCACCCGCGCGGAACTCACGGAGGACCTGGCGGACTGGAGCCGCTTCGGCGTCGAGGGACACCACGACGCCCTCCGCCCGTGGTTCGGCTATCACCAACTGCTGACCGAGCCGGCCGCGCGTCTGGTCGGGGCGCTGCCCGACGAGACCGTCGTCATGAACTCCCTGACCGTCAATCTGCACCTGCTGATGGTCTCTTTCTACCGCCCTCAGGGCCGGCGCACGCACATCGTGATCGAGGACAGCGCCTTCCCCTCGGACAGCTACGCGGTGCGCAGCCACGTGCGGTTCCGTGGCCTAGACCCGGACGAGGCGGTGATCAGACTGCGTCCGCGTTCGGGGGAGGACTGCCTGCGAACGGAGGACGTCGTCGACTTCCTCGACCGCCAGGGACACACCGTGGCCCTCGTGCTGCTCGGCGGGGTCAACTACCTCACCGGCGAGCTGATGGACATCCCCGCCATCACCGCCGCCGGGCACGCCACAGGTGCGACGGTCGGCTGGGACCTGGCCCATGCCGCCGGCAACGTTCCGCTCCATCTGCACGACTGGAACGTCGACTTCGCCGCCTGGTGCTCCTACAAGTATCTCAACTCCGGTCCCGGGGCCCTGTCGGGGGTGTTCATCCACGAGCGGCATGTCGCCGACCGCACCCTGCACCGCTTCGAGGGGTGGTGGAGCACGGACGCCACCACCCGGTTTTTGATGGAGCCGGTCTCCAGTCCGCCGGCCACGGCCGACGCCTGGGCCATCTCCAACCCGCCGGTCCTCGCCATGGGCCCCGTGCGCACCTCCCTGGAGATCTTCGACACCGTCGGCATGGCGGCGCTGCGCAAGCGCAGCGAGAAGCTGACCGGGTATCTGGAGGGGCTGCTCGACGAGGTCACCGCGGCCCGTCCGCTGACGGTGATCACCCCCAGGGATCCACAGCGCCGAGGCGCCCAGCTGTCGCTGCGTGTCGCCGATACGACGGCAGCCGATCTCGCCAGGACACTGCGCCACGAGCACGGAGTCATCGCCGACGCCCGCGAGCCGGACATCATCCGGCTGGCTCCGGTGCCCCTGTACTCCACCTTTCACGACTGCTGGCGGGTCGCCGACGCGCTGGCCCACTCCGTATCGGAGAAGAGATGACCCAGACCGGCAACGTGACGCCCATCCCGCAGGGACCGCCCCCCGCTGCACGCGGTCGGGGACAGTCCACGGGCGAGCTCACCCGTTCGCTCACCCACCGGCAGACCACCATGATCGGCCTCGGCTGTGCCCTGGGCACCGGACTCTTCCTGGGATCCGGCTCGGCCATCGGCATAGCCGGCCCCGCCGTGATCCTGTCCTACGTCGCGGGGGCGGTACTCGTCGCGATCATCGCCCGGGTGCTGGGCGCGATGACCATCGTCCATCCCGTGCGCGGCACCTTCGGGACCATCGCCCACCTCTACCTCGGCCCGTGGGCGGGCTTCCTCGTCCGGTGGCTGTTCTGGGCCGGGACCACGGTGGCCATCGGCGGTGAGGTGGTGGCGGCGGCGATCTACATCCGCTACTGGTGGCCGCAGGCCCCGATGCTCCTGCTCATCGCGGCCGTGGCCGCCTTGGTGCTGGGGATCAACATCGTCAGCGTCAAGTCCTTCGGCTTCGCGGAGTTCTGGCTGTCCAGTGTGAAGGTGACCGCGGTCGTGGTGTTCATCGCCGCGGGTCTGCTGCTGGTGTTCGTCGGCCTGCCGCACACGCCGGCCGCCGGACTGGGAAACCTCACCTCCGACGGCGGCTTCTTCCCTCACGGACTGCAGGCCGTCTGGGCGGCCATGTCCGTGGTGATGTTCGCCTTCGTGGGCTTTGAGACGACCTCCATCTCGGCGGCGGAGACGACCGACCCCACGCGGTCCATCCGCACCGCGATGCGCGCGCTGGTCTGGCGCCTCGGACTGTTCTACATCCTGTCCATCGGCATCATCCTCACCCTCGTGCCGTGGCAGGACACCGCAGGTGGCGACGCGAGCATCACCGGCAGCCCGTTCGTCCGCGTCTTCAGCCAGATCGGCATCCCGGCCGCCGCCTCACTGACCAACGCCATCGTGCTGATCGCGGCGATCTCCTCGGCCAACGCCCAGCTCTACGCGGCCAGCCGCTTCCTGCACTCGCTCGGCCACGACAGATGCGCCCCCGCTGTGCTGGCCCGTGTGGACACCCGTGGGGTCCCGGTGCGGGCCCTGGCGGTCTCCGCAGCCGGCATCGTCGCGGCAGCCCTGCTCGCCGCTTTCGGGGTCGACAGCGTCTTCAACGTGCTGGTCTCCGTCGCCATCTTCTCTGTCCTTCTGGTGTGGCTGCTGATCCTCGCCTCCTATCTCGCCTTCCGTCGCTCCGACGTACCCGTGACGGGGCAGGGTCTGCACGTGTGGGGCGGCTCGTGGACGGCCTGGGCCGGTATCGCGGGTGTGCTGGCGGTGGCCGCGACCGCCGCGGTGGTGCCCGTGATGGCGCAGGCCGCCTGGGTCGGCACCGGCTTCACCCTCACTCTGCTGCTGGTGTACGCCCTCAAGGTGCGCCACGTGGTGAACCGCCGCTCGACGACCGCGCCGAGCGAGGAGGCCGTCGATGCGTGACCAGCGGTTCCTCCCACCCGAGCCCCGGACGGACGAGGCAGGCGCCGTAGGCAGCACCCCCCCACTCACCACCGACCGGCCGCCGCAGGCCGATACGGCTCACTCACTCATCCGGCTCCGGCCGGACAACCGCGGCGCCCGCCCCGCTGGAGGCACCCCATGTCCACTGAAACCGTGCCCGTCATCCGCAACTTCGTCGGCGGCACCTTCGCCGAACCCGACCCTGAACGCTGCTTCATCAAAATCAACCCGGCCACCGGCGCGCCCCTGGCCCACGTGCACGAGGCGGACCGGGCCCTGGTGGACAGCGCGGTCCGCTCGGCCCGCAGTGCACTGGAGGACGGCTGGACCAACACCCCCGTCCGGGAGAGGACGGCGCTGCTGCGCCGGGCCGCTGACCTGATCGAGGAGCGCTTCGAGGAGTTCGTGGCCGCGGAGGTCGGTGACACGGGCAAGCCCGTGACGCAGGCCCGGGAACTCGACGTCGCCCGCGCGGTCGCCAACTTCCGCGCGTTCGCCGACATCGTGGCCGCCGCCGGCCAGGACTCGTTCCTCACCGACTTGCCGGACGGGCGCCGCGCCCTGAACTACGCGGTGCGCAAGCCACTGGGCGTGGTGGCCGTGATCGTGCCGTGGAATCTGCCTCTGCTACTGCTTACCTGGAAGGTCGCCCCCGCGCTCGCCTGCGGCAACGCGGTGATCGTCAAGCCCAGTGAGGAAACCCCGTCTACCGCGACCCTGCTGGCCGAGGTGCTGGCCGACGCCGGTCTGCCCGCCGGGGCCTACAACGTCGTGCACGGCTTCGGCGCCGGCTCCGCGGGCGAGTTCCTGGTGACCCACCCGGGCGTGGACGGCATCACGTTCACCGGATCGTCCGCCACCGGCACCGAGGTCATGCGGGCGGCGGCGTCCGGGGTGCGCCCGGTGTCCTTCGAACTCGGCGGCAAGAACGCCGCGATCGTCTTCGACGACGTCGATGTCGAGGAGGCACTCGACGGCTTGTCCCGGTCGGTCTTCACCAACACCGGTCAGGTGTGCCTGTGCACCGAGCGGGTCTACGTCCACCGGGCCGTGTTCGCGGACATCGTCGACGGCCTGGCCGAGCGGGCCGCCCGGCTGCGGCTCGGCGACCCGCTCAGCGCCCGCACCACCACCGGCCCGCTGATCTCCCAGGAGCACCGGCGCAAGGTGCTGCGCTACTTCAACCTGGCCGAAGCCGCCGGCGCCAAGGTGGTCGCCGGGGGCGGGACACCGGACCTCGGGCCGGCCCTCGACGGCGGCGCGTGGATCGAACCCACCCTGTGGACCGGGCTCACCAACGCCGACCGTCCCGTACGCGAGGAAATCTTCGGTCCTGTCGCCGCCCTCATCCCCTTCGACACCGAAGAGGAGGCCATCGCCCAGGCCAACGACACCGACTACGGCCTCGCCGCCGCGGTGTGGACCAACGACCTGCGCCGCGGCCACCGGGTCGCCCAGCGCATGAACGTGGGCATGGCCTGGGTCAACACCTGGTTCCTGCGCGACCTGCGCTCGCCCTTCGGCGGTGCCGGGCTGTCCGGGATCGGCCGTGAGGGCGGCGCCTCCTCGCTCCACTTCTACACCGAGCCGACGAACGTGTGCGTGCAGCTATGACGACCGACATCGACACCCACCCCGAAGCCTCGGGCCCGCGTGCCGGAGACAGCCCCGGCGACGCGATCGAGGCCGCCGTGTCCCGCCTCACCGGCGCCGCGGCCACCCGAACGCCCTGCGCACCCGTGCGCGACCTGCTCGGCGACACCGGCATCGACGCCGCGTACGAGGTGCAGCGCCGCCTGGCCGCCGCGCGGACGGCCGCGGGAGCACGCCACGTCGGCGCCAAGATCGGCCTGACCGCGCCCGCCGTACAGGAACAGTTCGGCGTCTTCGAACCCGACTTCGGGATGCTCTTCGACGACATGGTCCTCGCCCACGGCGAGCCCGTCGCCCTGGACCGCTTCATACAGCCGCGCGCCGAAGGAGAGATCGCCTTCGTCCTCGACAGCGACCTGGACCTGCCGGGCGCCACCGTCGCGGACGTCCTGCGGGCCACCGCCTTCGTCCTCCCGGCCATCGAGATCGTGGACTCCCGCATCAGCCAGTGGGACCTGACCATCACCGACACCGTCGCCGACAACGCCTCCAGCGGCGCCGTCGTGCTCGGCACCGTCCCGCACAGCCTGAACGGCCTCGACCTGGCGCAGGTCGGGATGACGCTGTACCGGGACGAGGAGCCCGTCTCCTTCGGCGCGGGCCACGCCTGCCTCGGTTCCCCGGTCGTCGCCGTCACCTGGCTGGCCCGCGAGCTGGCCCGACGGGGGCAGCCCCTGCTCGCCGGTGACGTGGTGATGTCCGGTGCCCTGGGGCCGATGGTGGAGATCACCGGGGGTGGTCTGTACCGCCTGGAACTGGACGGACTCGGCACGGTCGAGTCACGGATCGAGTCGCGGAACGGAGAGAACGTATGAGCACCGAAGTCGCGACCACGGCCGGCGGCGTCAAGGTCGCCATCCTGGGCTCGGGAAACATCGGAACCGACCTGATGATCAAGGTGCTCCGGCAGTCGGAGATCCTTCGGACGGTGGCCATGGCGGGTATCGACCCGGCCTCCGAAGGCCTGGCCCGCGCCAGGCGCCTGCGGGTGGCCACCACCCACGAGGGGATCGACGGTCTCGCCGCGATGGACGAGTTCGCCGATGTCCGCATCGTCTTCGACGCGACCTCGGCCGGCGCCCACACCCACCATGCCGAAGTCTGCCGCGAACACGGCAAGCTGATCATCGACCTCACTCCCGCCGCGTCGGGGCCCCTCACGGTCCCCTCGGTGAACCTGGAGAAGCACCTCGCCGCCGACGACGTCAACATGGTCACCTGCGGCGGGCAGGCCACCGTACCCATCGCCGCGGCCGTCTCCCGGGTGGTCCCGGTGGCCTACGCCGAGATCGTGGCCTCCCTTTCCTCCCGGTCCGCCGGCCCCGGCACCCGTGCCAACATCGACGAGTTCACCGAGACCACCAGCCGGGCCCTGCGCGAGGTCGCGGGCGCCGACACGGCCAAGGCCGTCATCGTGCTCAACCCGGCCGACCCGCCGGTGGTGATGCGCAACACCGTCTTCTGCGTCATCGAGGACGCCACGGCCGGCACCCTCGAGGCCATCGAGGAGTCGGTGCGGCAGACCGTCCGGGACGTCCAGGAGTACGTACCAGGCTACGAACTCGTGCAGGACGTCCAGTTCGACACCCTGCACGAGGTGTGGATCCCGCACCTGCGCCGTCATGTCACGGGCACTCAGGTCACCTGCTTCCTACAGGTGCGCGGCGCGGGCCACTACCTGCCGGAATACGCCGGCAATCTCGACATCATGACCTCCGCCGCCCTGCGGACGGCCGAGCGCATGGCCGAACTCCGAGGATGGGTGCGCTGATGCACATCTACGTACAGGACGTGACCCTGCGGGACGGCATGCACGCCGTCGGACACCGCTACACCACCGCCCAGGTCCGTGACATCGTCGCCGCCCTCGACCGCGCCGGGATCGACGCCCTCGAGGTAGCCCACGGCGACGGTCTCGGCGGCTCCAGCGCCACCTACGGGTTCGGGGCCCACACCGACGACGAATGGATCCGGGCCGCGGCCGAGGTGATCGAGAACGCCACCCTCACCACCCTGCTGCTGCCGGGCATCGGCACCATCGCCGATCTGCGCCGTGCCCGGGACCTCGGCGTGGGCAGCGTGCGCGTGGCCACCCACTGCACCGAGGCCGACATCAGCGCGCAGCACATCGCCTGGGCACGCGAGAACGGCATGGACGTTTGCGGCTTCCTGATGATGAGCCACATGGCCACTCCGGCCCGACTCGCCGAGCAGGCGAAGCTGATGGAGTCCTACGGCGCCCACTGCGTCTACGTCACCGACTCCGCCGGGCGGCTGACCATGCCGGATGTGGCCGAACGCGTCGACGCCCTGCGCCAGGTCCTGGCCGACGACACGCAGATCGGCATCCACGCCCACGAGAACCTGTCGCTGTCGGTCGCCAACAGCGTCACGGCCGTCGGGCACGGGGCGCTGCGCGTGGATGTCGCGCTGGCCGGGCAGGGCGCGGGGGCCGGGAACTGTCCCGCGGAGCCGTTCGTCGCCGTGGCGGATCTGATGGGTTGGCACCACGGCTGCGACCTGCTCGCCCTCCAGGACGCCGCCGAGGACCTCGTCCGGCCCCTGCGGGAGCGGCCCGTCCAGGTCGACCGCGACACCCTGACGCTCGGCCGGGCGGGCGTGTACTCCAGCTTCCTGCTGCATGCGTCCCGCGTCGCGGCGCGGCACGGGATCGACTCCCGCCACCTGCTGCAGGAGGCCGGCCGCCGCGGCCTCGTCGGCGGCCAGGAGGACCTGCTCACCGACATCGCCCTGGACCTCGCCTGTGCGTCAGCTCCGGCAGGAGGTGCGGCATGACCACCCCCGACCCTCTGCAACTCGCCCATCGTCTGGACACTGCCCGGAGCGACCGGAGCCCCGTCCCCAGCCTCGCCGGCACCCACACCCTCGGCATCGACGATGCCTACGCCGTACAGGAAGCCCTGGTCGGCCTGCGTCAGGCCAGGGGGGAGCGGCTGACCGGCGTGAAACTGGGCTTCACCAGCAAAGCCAAGATGGCGCAGATGGGTGTCTCCGAGGTCATCGTGGGACGTCTGACCGACGCCATGCGGATCGGCGACGGCGCGGAGCTGGACCTGTCGGACTTCATCCATCCCCGAATCGAACCCGAGGTGGCGTTCCGACTGAGCGAGCACGTCGATCTCGACGACCCCACAACCGACATCGCATCCCGCGTGGACGCGGTCGCACCGGCCATCGAGATCATCGACTCCAGGTACCAGGACTTCCGCTTCACCGTCACCGACGTCGTCGCCGACAACACCTCCGCCGCCGGATACGTCGTCGGCACCTGGCGTCCGCTCAGCGACGTCGCCAACAAGGCGGTGCGGCTGCGCACCCCGCAGGCGGAGGCCGTCGGATCCACCGCGGCGATCCTCGGGGCACCCCTGGCCGCCCTGCACGCCTTGCTCGACATCTGCCGCAGGCGCCGCGTCCGCCTCACACCCGGGCAGATCGTCCTGGCAGGCGCCGCGACCGCAGCCCTGCCGCTCACCGCCGGCGTCACCGCGTGCCACATCGCGGGGCTCGGCACCGTCACGCTGAAAGGCCGCTGATGAACACCGCACATGTCGTCGAAGGACAAGCCGTCCCACGGGGCCGCTTTCCCCACGTGAAGGTCGTCGGTGACCTCGTCTTCGTCTCGGGCACCAGTTCGCGCAGGCCGGACAACACCTTCGAGGGCGCCGAGGCGGACGCCCTGGGCACGACCACCCTGGACATCCGTGCCCAGACCCGGGCCGTCATCGAGAACTTGCGCACCATCCTCAAGTCCGTGGGCGCCGACCTGGAGGACGTCGCCCAGGTCACGACGTACCTCGTCTCCATGAACGACTTCGGCGGATACAACGAGGTCTACGCCGAGTACTTCGACGCCCACGGCCCCACCCGCACCACGGTCGCCGTCCACCAGTTGCCGCACCCGCACCTGCTCATCGAGATACAGGCCATCGCCAGCCTCCCGGGTCGCTGACCCGCCATCCAGCGAAGGAAACACCGACATGACCGCCATCCCCGAGGTCATCCACTTCCAGAAGTGGATCACCGACCACGCCCACCTGCTCAAGCCGCCGGTAAACAACCGCACCATGGCCCTCGGCGCGGACTTCATCGTGCAGATCCTCGGCAGCCCCAACCAGCGCACCGACTACCACGTCGACCCGTACGAGGAGTGGTTCTACCAGCTGCGCGGCAACATGCACGTCAACATCATGACCGAGGACGGCCCGCGCGCCGTGCACATCCGGGAGGGCGAGACCTGGCTGCTGCCAGGGGGCCTGCCGCACTCCCCGCAGCGCCCGGAGGCCGACAGCATCGGCCTCGTCATCGAACGCGTCCGCGAGCCGGGAACCCTCGAGAAGTTCCAGTGGTACTGCCCCGAGTGCCACGCCCTCATCCACGAGGTGGAGCTCCAGGTGACCGACATCGTGGCCGACCTGCCTCCGGTCTTCGCCGCCTTCTACGACGACCGGCAGGCCCGGACCTGCGACGCCTGCGGGGCCGAGCACCCCGGGAAGGGCTGACCCCGGTGCGCGACCACGACCGCGCCGAGCACCGGCAAGAGCGCGAGCACGCGTACGAGGCCGAGGCCGAGTGCGAGACCATCGACGTCCACACCCACTACGTCCCCCACGGCTGGCCCGACCTGCGCGCGGACGCCGGCCCCCTGGCCCCCTGGCTGCGCATCGAGTCGGAGACCGATGCCATGATCATGCTGGGGTCGCAGGAGTTCCGCCGGATCGGCGCGCAGTGCTGGGACGCGGCGGCCCGCCTGAAGGACATGGACGCCGACGGCGTCAGCACGCAAGTGGTCTCACCGACACCGGCCTTCTTCCACTACGGCCGCAGCGGCGCGGAGGCGGCACGTATCGCACGGATCTTCAACGACCTGGCCCTGGACATCGTCGCCCCGGCACCCGACCGCCTCATCCCCTTCTGCCAGGTGCCCCTGCAGGACACCGACGCGGCCTGCCGCGAACTGGAACGCTGCCTGGCCAACGGCCACCGCGGCGTCGAGATCGGCAACCACGTCGGCGACCGCGACCTGGACAGCGAGGGCATCGTCACCTTCCTGCAGCACTGCGCTCTCCTGGAGGTCCCGGTCTTCGTCCATCCCTGGGACATGGACGACTCACCGCGCCTGCGCCGCTGGATGGCGCGGTGGCTGACCGCCATGCCCGCCGAGACCCACCTGTCGCTCGTGGCGATGGTCCTCGGCGGGGTCTTCGACCGGATCGACGACCGCCTGAAGATCTGCTTCGCGCACGGTGGTGGATCCTTCGCCTTCTGGCTCGGCCGCATGGACAACGCCTGGCGGGGCCGCCCCGACGTGGTGGGCACCTCCCAGCACCCGCCCTCGCACTACACCGGCCGGTTCCACGTCGACTCCGTCGTGTTCGACCCCAGCGCCCTGCGCCTGCTGGTGGACACCTACGGCCCGCAGCAGGTCATGGTGGGCAGCGACTACCCGTACCCGCTGGGCGAGCGGCCCGCCGGCCGGGTCGTGAGCGACAGTGCCTTTCTCTCCCTCCAAGAGAAGGCGATGATCCGTCGGGGCAACGCCGAGCACTTCCTCGGGCTCGTCGGTTGACCGGTGCCGCTCCCGGTGCGGCATCTGACCTGCACTCATGCCGCCTACCATGGCTGTCGAGGTGAGGAGGTGAGTGAGATGTTCCAGCAGGATCCCGATGCGGCGGCCGGTCAGCGGGAAGACCTGTTCTCGATCATCGACGCGGCCGGGGAACTCCTCAACGTGCCCATCGTCCTGGAGGACACCGAGTTCCGCGTGCTGGCCTGGTCGAAGGGCCAGCAGGCCGCGGACGAGGAGAGGGTCTCCGGGATCCTCGAGCGGCAGGCCCAGCCCTGGCTCATCGAGGTGCTCCGCTCGCGGGGTGACATCGCCCGCCTGACCAGCTCTCCGGAGCCCGTCTTCCTGGAGCCGGCCTCAGACCGGGCCAAACCCCGTATGGCCTGCCGGGTACAGCACGACGGGCCGCATCTGGGATACCTGTGGGCCAGCGCGGAGACCCCGTTCGACCCGCAGCAGACGGCACACCTCCGTGCCGCCGCACAGGCGATCGCCGTCCGTATGAGCCGTACCGGCGGGCAGGGCACCACCGAGCAGGACGACCTGAAGGCCGTCCTGCTCGGCACGGCGACCGCCGACCAGGCCGCCGTCCGCCTTGGCCTGCCCGCCGCAACAGCCACGCTCCTGGCCGCCGCGCCGTCCCGACCGGCGCACGATGCGGCCTTCAGCGAGACACCGTCGGACGTACTCCGCCTCTACCTGACGACCGCCCATCCCCGTTCCCTCATCGCACCACACGACCACGCCACCTATGCGGTGCTGCTGTGGCCCGCATCCACGGACGACGCCGAGGCCAAGACCCGCTCGACGAAGATCGCCCGGGACCTGTGGGACCGCGTGACACTGCGCGAACGCATCGTGCTGGCGGTGAGTGCCGCCATCGGGGAACCCGGCCGGATCCCGTCCGCCAGATCCCACGTCGATCGCATCACCGGCCTGCAACAGCAATACCCGACGGCGCCCCGCGTGGCCTCCTTCGAAGACGTCCAACTGCTGCATGCGCTCTCCCGTCTGCGCGGAGCCCTCCGCCAGGACGACGAGCTCCTGAGCAGCGCCGTCCCCTTGCTGGAACGACACGACCGGCAGCAACACACCCAGCTCCTGGCCACACTGCGCTGCTACCTGGACCACTTCGGCGACACGAAC
The DNA here is from genome assembly GCF_055572015.1 of Streptomyces sp. NPDC030840. NCBI lineage: Bacteria > Bacillati > Actinomycetota > Actinomycetes > Kitasatosporales > Streptomycetaceae > Streptomyces > Streptomyces sp. NPDC030840. The sequence goes on from NZ_JBVIEE010000022.1 coordinate 133,612, forward strand.
GCCGCGGCCACGCAGATGCACGTCCACCCGAACACCTTCCGCTATCGCCTGCAGCGCATCCGAGAGGTGAGCGGCTTCGACCCGCACGACGCGGAGACACGCTTCCTGACTGAGCTGCACTTGCGCCTGCGCGACCTGGACTGACATGGTCGGCCGTGACGACCGGGTGCCCCGCATCCGGTGCGGCGAAGCCGCCGCCGTCGTATTCGCCTGCATCGGAGGCGGTGTGGGTACCGGCGATGCGGGCCCGGCAGGGCCTGCACTGAGAGTGGCGCGGGAGAATCCGCAGCGGCCACCAGCGTCACGGAAGCCAGGTCGGCAGAGCACCGAGCACGGCCCTACCGCATGCTGCGCCGGCTCAAACAGCTTGTGGCCGGAGCCCGCAATATGGGCTCCGGCCACAAGCTGTCCAGCAGGACGACCGGAAGTCAGGCAGACGCTTGACGACCCAGGGTCCCTTGCATGATCGAGGTCTGTCCGGATTCATCCGGTGAGGCCGAGGGCGGCCAGGGGCCTTCGCCAGTCGCGGGCGGTGTGACGTAGGGCAGCGGCGATGTTGGTGTGGCCGTCCTGGCGGTGGACGCCGATGGCGAGGTTGCGCAGGCCGGCCATGATGCGCGGGAGATGGCCGGCATGGATCTTGGAGTCGTCCTCGCGGAACGTGCGGTCGCGGACGTGGTGCAGAAGATTTTCGATCTTCCAATGGCCTCTGATCCAGTCGGCGAGCTGGGCGCCGGTAGCCGCGCCGGGCGGCAGGCTGGTGATCAGGTAGACGCGCTCGATGGTGAGCTTGCCGGTGGTGAAGTCCTTCCTCCAGCGCACGACTTGCAGGGCCTGGCGTGCCTCGAGGTGGGCGAAGGCGGCGGTCTTCAGCCGCCGGATGTCCAGGCGGTGGTGTGCCCGGGTGCGGTCGTAGTGGTCGAGCGTGATCTCGCGCCAGGGCAGGCGGCGGACGCGGTCGAAGAGACTGGGATGGTTGGCCTTGACCTGGGCGATGTAGTGGGCGCCGCGCTCGCGGAGGTAGGTGCCGTGAGCGTGCTGGGTGTGCAGCGCGTCGGCGGTGATGACCGTGCCGGTCAGGTCGACGCTGTCCAGCAGGGGCCGGAAGGCAGGGATCTCGCTGCTCTTGTCGGCGATTTGGCGCTGGGCCAGGACGTGACCGGTGTGGTCCATCGCGGCGAGCAGGGTGACGTGCCCGGTGACGTGGGTGCGCGAGCCGCGCAGGGCCTTGCCGTCAACGGCGATCGCCCGCAGTCCGGGGCCGGCCGGGGTGGCGCGGGCGGTGAGGAAGGTGCCGATCGCCCGGTCCAGGGCGTCGCCGTCGAGCTGGACGAGCAGACGGCGCAGGGTGTGGGGGTGCGGGACGGACACGGTGCCGGAGAGCGGGTCGGTGGGAAAGCCGAGAACCCGGCATGCCCACGCGGGGACGTCGCTGATCCATTCCGTGATCGCGGTGAGCGAGCGGGCACCGGCCAGGACACTCGCCGCGGCCGCGGCGACCAGAGCGGACAACCGGTAGCGGCGGCCACGGACGCCTCGCGGGTCGGGCACCAGATCCAGGAAGCCGGACAGTGCGACCGCGTCCGCCAGCGGGACCGGCGCGGCAGTCCAGCCCAATTGGGCCAGCGCGGTGGGCATGGGAGAAGATGCAGGAGCAGGCACGGACTCGCCAGGTGTTCATGGGACTTCGACACTCACATGATCACTGAGATTGTGCCTGCGCTGCGTCCGCCCCCGCCCGAACCGGGATGTCCCCTGCAAGGACGAGCCAGCACGGCACTCCGGACGAAACGCGATCATGCAACGGCCCCTGCTTGACGACCAGCTTCGATCAACCTCACCTGGTCTCCTGAGGAACAGTCCGGAGAGCGACCACAGGAATGACACGGTCAGTCATTTTCTGATAGTCGGCGAAGAACGGATAGCTCTCGACTTGCCGCTCGTAGAGCCGCTGACGCTCCTGCTCATCCACGACGCTCGCGACAACGGGCAGTTTCGCTGTACCGACTTCGATCTCGGCCTGTGGGGTCGCCAACAGGTTACCGAACCAGATCGGGTCGACCGGCTTCCCGGAATTGGAGGCGAAAATGATGTACCTGCCGCTGTCCAGCATGTACATGAGCGCATTGACCCGCTCCCGTCCCGAGCCGGTGTCTTTGGAATGGAGGAGCAGAAGCGGACACCCCTCGAACTCCCCGCCGACCTTGCCTCCACGAGTTCTGAATTCATCAATCACCCTGGCGACCTTGGCGTCCCACTCTGCGCCTGCATCCGTCATGGTGCCTCCTCAAGAATTGGCGTTTGATGGTCGCGCAGCCATGAAGGTCATGCATGCACTGCGACGTACATCTCTTCTAGGAGAGGATTTCCTCACCCAGATAAGCTACTCGTACCCGGTCGTCGGTCAGCAGATCCGCTCCGGTGCCTTCCAAGGCGATCTCACCTGTCTCCAGGACATAGCCCCGGTCGGCCAGACGTAGCGCCTGTACCGCGTTCTGCTCCACAAGCAGAACAGAGACGCCGTCCTTGTTGATCTGCCGGATGATGTCGAATATCTGAGAAACAACCATGGGGGCGAGGCCCATAGAGGGCTCGTCGAGCAGAAGCAACCGAGGCCGGCCCATCATTGCCCGGCCGATGGCAAGCATCTGCTGCTCTCCTCCCGACAGCGTTCCGGCAGCCTGCGCCAGTCGCTCCCGCAGGCGGGGAAAGAGTTCCAGTACGTGGTCGAGATCGTCCGGGTCGACCTTTCGGAACCTGAATGCCCCCATCTCGAGGTTCTCCGCGACCGTCATCCGCGAGAAGACGTGGCGTCCCTCGGGAACATGGCATATCCCAAGGTTGATGAGATGGTGCGCAGGTATTCCGTCGATGCGCTGACCCTTGAAAGAAATGGAGCCGCTCGAAGGCCGCAGCATCCCGGAAACAGTCTTCTGCGTCGTCGTCTTCCCGGCGCCATTGGCGCCGAGGAGCGCCACGATCTCGCCGCTGCCGACATGGAACGACACCCCCTTGAGTGCGCGTATGCCGCCATAACGCACCTCCAGGTCCTGGACACGAAGCAACGCCTGATCAGTCACGGTCATCACTGTCACCTTGTCCGATACTGGACTGCTGCATTCCAACGGAAAGGCCGATCGCCTCCCGCGATGACTCTTCGTCGTCCTCGCCTTCGGCCGTACCGAGATAGGCGGCTATGACAGCCGGATGCCTTTGCACCTCCTGCGGACTGCCCTCGGCGATCTTTTGTCCGAAGTCAAGGACCACGATGCGGTGCGCCACGGACATGACCAGCTTCATGTCATGTTCGATAAGCAACACGCTGACTCCGTACTCACAGTTGATGCGCGTAATGAGATCGGCAAGCTCACGCTTCTCGGCGGGATTGGTTCCCGCAGCCGGCTCGTCCAGGAGCAGCACCCCCGGATCGGTGCCGAGTGCCCGAGCGATCTCCAAACGCCTCTGATCCGCGTAAGAAAGCGAAGAAGCGGTTGAATTGGCGTGCTTCTCAAGTCCGACTTCGGCAAGAAGACTGTAGGAACGTTCGGTGCTCTGCCTTTCCTCTCGACGCTGCCACGGCATGCGGAGCATGGCCGCGATCGGGCCCGAGCGGAACCTAGCTTCAACGCCGATCTTGACGTTTTCGAGAGCCGTCAGATCAGGGAAGAGGCGAATGTTCTGGAACGTCCGGGCAACACCCAGATGGTTCAGGACGTGCATTTCCTTCCCCAGCACGCTCACCGGCCGGGAACCGGCCCGTCCGGAAAGCAGGATTGATCCTTCCTGCGGGGTGTAGATGCCGGTAAGCGAGTTGAACAGGGACGTCTTGCCGGCCCCATTGGGTCCGATCACCGCGAGGACCTCGCCGCGGAACATCTGAAAGGAGACGTTCTTGAGGGACACCACGCCTCCGAAGCGGAGCGTGAGCCGGCCGACGTCGAAGACGACCTCCCTGTCCGTCGTTGCGCCGACAGCTTCACGACTGTCCGGCCCGGCGGCTTCCACCGTGGCCCGACTCTCCGCCGCTGCCTCTCGCGGCCCGGGAATCTCAGGGCCGCCATCGAGGTCGGGAAGGTCCGCCTTCCGCCGACGCGCCGGAATCAGACCGGCCGGCCTGAAGATCATCATGGCGAGCAGGACCGCGCCTATCCACATCTGGCGATCGTCCGCGGGCACCTGGTCCTTGAGGAACTCAGGCAGCCAGGTGAGCGCAGCGGCGCCCGCGATGGCTCCCGGCAGCGAGCCCATGCCGCCGAACACCACATAAGCGACGACCAGCACGGAGTTGTTCAGCACGAAGTTGTCCGGGTTGAAGTAGCCGACCTGGCTGGCGAAGAAGACACCGGCCACACCGGATGTCGAGGCACCGATCGCGAAGGCGAGCAACTTGACCCGAGTGGCGTTGATGCCGTGCGTTCTGGCCGCTACTTCGTCTTCGCGTATGGCCTCCCACGCCCGACCGATGCGGGAGTTCTCAAGCCGGTAGAACAGTCCCACGACCACAAGAATCAGCACGAGGAGCAGGTACCAGTACTGGAGATTGTTGCTGCCCCACGTGAGGTGCAGAGGACCGAGATGGATCTCCGGATGCGGGACCGGCTTGGCCGGGCCCCTCGTGCTGTTGGTGAAATTGCCAGGGTTATTTATCGCGACGATGCGGATGATCTCACCGAAGCCAAGGGTGACGATCGCTAGATAGTCACCGCGCAGCCGGAGCGTGGGGGTTCCCAGCGCGATGCCGGCGACCAGACAGATGACGATGGCGAAGGGGATGGCCAGCAGTGGGCTCATGTGCAGCCAGCTCGGCGGCTGCACGGGCAGTGACCCGACCAGATAGGCCGTTGTGTAAGAACCGATCGCATAGAAGGCGATGAAGCCCAGGTCGAGCAGACCGGCCCAGCCGATCACCACATTGAGTCCGGCGGCGAGCAGAACGTACACACCGATCTGGCTCACCAGTACCGTCTGCCAGAAATCTGTCAGTGTCGGTGGGTAGAAGAGGGCGAGCGCAAGCCCCATGAGCAGCAGGCTCTTCGCCGATGCCCCAGTAGTGGCAGCCCGGGATCGGCCGGGAGCGAGCCGCAGGGACGCGAACCCGATGCGTCTCGACCGGACCGTGCTCGAACCGGGTGAAGGGGCGGTCGCCGCGATGTATCCGCCCGCCGCGACGACGCTGAATGCGAGGCAGGCGAGCCATCCCCCCGATCCGAGGTTCTGCCACGGCCCGGTGGCGCCGTCGACCCCACGTTGAGCACCGATGTCGCTGATGTCGTACAGGGTCACGAGGGTGAGGAGCAGCCCCCCGAGGCCGGCGAGCATGCCGCAGGCGCTGAGTACCCACCGACGGAAGTAGCTCCCGGTGCCGACCAGGATCACCGATGTTCCGAACACGAGCCAGCCCACACCGCCCAGGTACAGGAGCGCGACGGAGGCAAGGCCGCTGCCCTCGAACAGGGCGTGCGTGTCTGACAGGGTCGCGTCGAGCCTGTCGGGCGAGAACCACGTCGCCTGTGCCAGGGCGAGCACACCCACGATCGTCCCGAGGAGCGCCGGCGGCAGACCCGGCCGCCATTCCATGATCCGTGCGAGGGTGATGCGAGCGGTCGCGTGCCTCTGGCGGGTGACGCAGGCGGCGCAGCATCCCAGAGCCATGACCAGGTAACCGAGCAGTGCGCCGGACGCCCCCAGCGAATGGTCGACGCCGCCGTCGAAGGAGACGACCTGCTGGTGCGCGACGCAGCTCAGTACACCCGCTCCGGCGCTTGCCAGGGCGGCTGCCCAGCCGAGACGCCGGTCAGCCCGGACCACGGCGACCCCGCCCAGGACGAGCACCGCGGCGAACTGGGTCCAGGCCAGCCAGCCGAAGAAGGCGGACGCCGGCTGCGGCATGCTCTGAGTCCGGGCGACGGCCTGCGGGACAGACGAGAATTTCGCGTCGCCGATCGGGTCGTACCAGTGCAACAGCGTGTAGGAGGCAGCCACGACCGCCGCGCCAGCGCCGAGCGACCGTGCGCCCGGGCGTCGCAGCCAGGGGCTGATCCGGGACCGGTAGGTGATCGCGGCGAACCCCAGGAGACCGATTGCCAGGAAGACGAAGATCCGGGGATGAAGGACCGCCTGTCGGAACCCGTAGCCGTAGTCGGTTCGCGAACCCTCCTGTGGCCCCCACATCAGCGCGAGGATGAAGCCACCTGCCAAACAGCTGAGCAGCCGTCTGACCCATGGAGAAATGATTGTTCCGGTGTTCATGCGGCACGCCCCAGTCGTTCACCGAGAATTCCAGTCGGGCGGAATACGAGGACGAGTACCAGCACGAGGAAGGCGACTACGTCGGTCCACTGGATGCCAATGAAAGGCAAGGGTGGGACGACCGCCTCGACGACGCCCAGCAAAAGACCTCCCATCATCGCACCGCGCACATTCCCGATTCCTCCCAGTACGGCAGCCGCGAATGCCTTGATGCCGGGCTGGAATCCCATCATGTTCGAGAAGCCGAAGGCTGTTCCGAAGAGGAAACCGGCTGCACCGGCAAGGGCGCCGCCGATGACGAACGTCCGCGAGATGGTCTTGTCGATGTCCACGCCCACGAGGGAGGCGGCGGGCTGGTCCTCAGCCACCGCTCTGATCCGGCGTCCCAGCTTGGTTCGAGAAACCAGACGGTCCAGTACGACCATGATCACTAGCGCGGAGAAGATGATGATGATCTGTAGAACCTGGACCCGTGCCCCCGCGATTTCGAACAGCACACGGTCCGTCTTGAAGTATTCCGGGAAGGCGTTGTTGCTGTTCCTGTTGAACAGCTTGCCGGCCAGCTGTGACAGGAAGAACGAGGCACCGATCGCGCTGATGAGGAAAGCCAGGTTCGGCGCTCTCCTTTTCCGCAGCGTCCGGTAGGCGACTCGTTCAAGCCCCCACGCCACCGTCGCGCCCGTCAGCGCGCCGGTGAGCAATCCCAGAAGAACGATCCAAGGAACTTGCCAGCTCGCGGTCCCGGCTCCGCTTCCCACCATGGCGTGCAGGACAAGGTAGCTACCGAAAGCACCGGACATGAATACTTCGCTGTGGGCGAAGTTGATAAGCCTTAGGACACCGTAGACGAGGGTGTATCCAAGTGCTATCAGGGCGTACATTGACCCGCGGGTGAGACCGAGCAGTACGTACCCGGGAATCTGTTGGAGGTAGTTCACCCCGCATGCCTTTCTATCGGGCAGCTGTGCGGCGGGCGCAGGACTGATAAGAACGGCGGCCATGAAGAGGTGCCATGATGATCAATACCGGTGCGGCCGCACGCTTTGGCCTTCTGTTCACAGCAGCCGTCAGTCCATCTTCTTGATATTGCCGAGCTGGACGATCTTTCCGCGCTTCTGCTGGTACAGATTGACGGTTGACACGCTGGCGTCGGCATCACCGTTGGTGTCGAACCGGACAACGGTGGTGATGCCCGTGTAGTCGATGCGATTGACGGCGTCGGCGACCGACTGCCTGGTGGGGTTCCCATGTGCGGCGGCTGCCTTGATGGCGGCGAGCAGTGCGTTGGTAGCGTCGTAGGATTCGGGCGAGAACGTCGAGGGCGGCTCGTGGAAGGCCGCCTCGTATGCTGCGGCGAATTTCTTGGCGCTGGGGGCCGTGGCCGCGTCCAGGCAGCCGCACGTGAAGTACCAGCCGTTGCCGGCGGCTCCGGCTTGCGAGGTGAAGACCGAGGACTTCCCTCCGTTCCCAGCGAGGGTGAGACCGTCGTAACCCACCGACTTCAGCGCCTTGGCGAACAGCGCTGCCTGTGCGTCATAGCCTCCGTAGAACAGAGCACCCGCACCGGAGTTCTTCACCGCGTTGGCGACTACGCTGTAGTCCGTCGTCTTCGAGTCGACGCCTTGCCGGAGCACCTTCACGCCCCTCGCCTTCAGCTCCTTCTCCACTGCGGCGGCCACACCCTTGCCGTAGTCGCTAAGGTCGTCGACGACGAATACTTCCTTGATCTTCTTACGTGCCAGCCAGGCCGCGGCCTGGGTGCCTTCCACGTCGTCGGACGGGACCATCCGGTGGAACGCCTTGAAGCCGAGCGTCTGCAGGGTTGCGTTGGTCGCCGACGGAGTGATGAAGGCAAGATTGGCCGAGGAGTAGTCGCTGCCCACCGCCTTGGTCGTCCCGGAGAAGGCCGGTCCTACGACAGCGAGCACCGAGTTGTCCTGGATCAAAGTGGCGGCCGCCGCCGGCGCCTTCGACGGATCTCCCTGGTCGTCAGATCTCACGAGGGTGACCTTGAATCCGTATGTGTTCTTGGCGTTCGCCTCGTCCACTGCCAGCTGGATTCCATTTACCTCGTTGATGCCCAACTGCTGGTAGTCACCCGACAGCGGCCCCTGAAATCCGATCTTGACCGAAGTTGTCTGGCTGTCGGCCGACTTGGAGTCTGCACCCCCGAGTCCGCCTGCTCCGGACGTGGAGTGATTGGAGCAGGCGGCCGTCAGAGCCAGTGCCGCGATCCCGCCTATGCTTATGAGCTTGGTTTTGGCATTCGGGCGCATTGACTGACCTTTCTTTGGTTCCGGAAAAATTTCTGTGCAGCATCCGGCGCCGCATCGCACTGCTCGCCGGATCATCGTCGGGCGGGGCGACAGCACGCCGGGAATCGTGGAATGTGCGGCAGAGAGGTGCCGGAGCGAACCTGATCACGTCCGGTGCGCGAGGGCGTCACAGACGGCCGTGGCCGTCACGGTGGTGTGGCCTTCTGCCGGCACGAACGCACCGGAAAACCGCTCGCCAGCATGTTGGGGACCGCCTGCGCGATTCTGAGGCGACGTGTGGCCTCGACGGTTCTGATCCGTACGTGTGACGGCCTTGTGCCGAGACGCTCGCTGTTTGAGTAGCTGACCGCTCCAAGATGGGAAACCGGTCTTCGATCACCATCACCGTGCGCTCGGGTGGGGGCTGGTAGAGGCTGGTCTGGTCAGCATGTAGGCCTGTCGGCCGGGCGGGTTGTCGACGGGATGCGCCGTGGCGCCCGACCGTTGTCCAGCGGGAACGCGGCGCTGGCCACAGGGCTTGGCAGCGGATCCGCTGTGTGTGCGACCGCCGCGTCTTCCACCACTGGAGAGCGAATGTCTGCTGCCATCTGACCTTGCCTTCCCATGAGGCGACCGGATGACTGGTTCCAGCCGGCTCGCCTGGAAACGAATGTGTACTGTACCGTTCAGTGATGTCAATACCCGCGACATGCAGATGTCCCCCAGACTTGGAGTGACCGGCAGGACAGGCGGCGACTTCGCAAGGCTGATCGACGCCAGAGGGGAAGGGGGCGCGTCGGTGCAGGAGGCTCGGCGCAGCCGACTCGAGAAGAGACGAGAGGAGGGGTAGTGTTGCTGCGCCCTTCAACAGGCGGCGGCCGACCGGCCGGCGAGTCGACCGGTGCGCGATCACCTGTTATACGAACGATCGTTACAGAAAAAGCATGATCCTGGTTGTGCCGGTTGCGTCCAGGGAAGTGGTGTACGGGTTCGACCTGATCCGGGGGTTTGCTCCGGCATCGGGATGAAGCCCGCATAGACGAACGGCCATCGGCTGATCGCCGCGGCGAGTCCCGATCTGCTGCGCGCGATGGTCAAGACGTTCGCCGACGTGCTCATGTCCGCGGAGGCCGACGCCCTCTGCAACGCCGAATACGGGCAGGTCAGCGACGAACGCGTCAACCACCGCAACGGCTACCGCCCACGCGAGTGGGACACCCGCGCCGGCACTGTCGAACTCGCCGTCCCCAAACTCCGCAGCGGGAGCTACTTCCCTCACTGGCTCCTCGAACGCCGCCAGCGGGCCGAGCAGGCCCTCATCTCGGTGGTCGCCACCGCCTACCTCCTCGGTGTCTCCACCCGTAGAGTCGAGAAACTCGCCGAGCCCCTCGGCGTCACCCAGCTCTCGAAGTCCCAGGTCAGCGCGATGGCCAAGCACCTGGACGAGCAGGTCACCGCCTTCCGCAACCGGCCGCTCGACGCCGGCCCCTACACCTTGGTCTGGGTCGACGCCCTGACGCAGAAGGTCCGAGAAGGCGGCCGGATCATCAACGTCCACGCCCTGGTCGCCGTGGGCGTCAACGCCGACGGGCACCGGGAGATCCTGGGGCTGGACGTCGCGACCGCCGAGGACGGCGCGGGCTGGCTGGCCTTCCTGCGCTCGCTCGTCGCCCGGGCCTGTCCGGTGTCCAGCTCGTCGTTTCCGACGCCCACGCCGGCCTCGTCGACGCGATCGGCGCCACGCTGCCCGGCGCGTCCTGGCAGCGCTTCGATGCCTTGCCATCACCCGGAGCGGAGTGCAGTCGACCAGGCGCCGGCCTGCTGGCTCGAGTCACACCCAGGGAAGGCACAGGCGCCGCCCTGGGTTCCGGCGTTCGCGCCCGCACAGCATCTTCTACGCCCTCGTCCTCCGCCGCAGGTAAAAGCTCCCGCGCGAGTTGCTCATGCTGTGCTGGGCCAGTGCTCCTGAATTTCCGCGGTCGCATCGAAAAGCCGCTGCGCGACTTCCAGCAGCCTGCATTCTCCGTTCGGCGGCGCGGTGAGCTGCACGCCGATCGGGACATTTTGGGCATCGAAACCGGCCCGCACTACGCAGGCGGGAAACCCGGTAAGACTCTGCAGCGCTGTCGAGGTCATCACCTGTTCCCTGAACTCTGTCAGGCCTTCTGGGTTTTGTGTGGTGTCCGCGTCTTCGATGGTTGCCGGAGAGACCGCGGACACCGGAGAGAGAAGCACATCGACGCGCGAAAAGATGCGCTCCAGGGATGAGCGCAGCGACAGCCGATCCTGTTGCGCCTGGATGTAGTCATCGAGGTCTACGTGGCCCGCAAGCCTTAGCCGCAGGCGCACATCGGCGCTGTACTCGTCCTCACGGTGCGGCCACAGGCCGGCCTTTCGGTGTACCCAGGCCCCCTCGGCGGCGACAGTCGTGCCGAGTGTCTTGTACATGTTGGGCAGACTTTCCGCCGACACCCTCACGACACGTAGTCCGGATCGCGCAAGCGTCTCCGCAGCAGCCTCCCGCGCCGTCCACACCTGACTGGTCAAAGGCACTTGATCCAAGTCGTCGCATATTCCCACCACCACTTCCGCATCGCGGTCCGCCCGCGTATCGGAGCACAGGTAGTCGGATCCGGTAAGCACGGAAAGCAGCATGCGGAGATCAGCGATACTGCGGGCCATCGGCCCTACATGGTCAAGTGAAGGAGCGAGTGGAAAGACACCCGAAGTGCTCACGGCACCGTGAGTCGGCTTCAATCCGACAATACCGCAGAAGGCCGCCGGAATTCTGATTGATCCCGCCGTGTCCGTGCCCAGCGCCAACGGCGCGAACCCTGCGGCAACGGCAGCGGCGGAGCCGCCGCTCGAACCCCCGGGGACAAGACTGCGCATCCATGGATTACGAGTGGGGCCGAAATGTTCATTGGCCGTCGTTATACCCCACGCGAATTCGTGCGTCGCGGTCTTCCCGATGACGATGCCTCCGGCGAGGCGGGCACGAGATACGACGGGCGCGTCCATTTTTGGAATGTGATCGTCAAAAATCTTGGAACCGTATGCCGTACGCAATGCCCCGGTATCAATAAGATCCTTGATCGCGATCGGCACACCTTCCAGCGGCCGCGGGTTCCCATCTCGGTAGCGCTTCTCCGAATGTCTGGCTTCCTGCAGCGACCTTCCGAAGCAGGTCGCAGTCATCGCATTCAGGTCGCCGTCAAGGCGTTCGATCCGCTCCCGGAGAGCCAGGACGGCCTCCACGGGTGACAGATCGCCACTCGCATAGGCCGCCTGCAGCGATGTTGCGGTCATGTAGCCGATCTGGCTATCCATCAACAGCTGCCGTCTCGCCCGGCGCGCGGGAAGCAGGCTCTCCGATGTACGGGCTGCCCTCCTCCGCTTCGCTCAGCTCCCTGTCACCGTATCGGTAGAACTGCAGAAACATGTCGACTCCACTCACGATCAGCCTGTCCGTGAGCTCGGGATCGGGAGGGCTTCCGTATGCGCCGTACACCTGGCTGGGAGACACGACAAGTCCGGACAGTTGGAGGACAGCAAGGTCCACGTCCGGAATGCTGAGCAAGCGCATTTCGTTCAACTGGTCAAGGGCGGCGGCGATCACACGATGGAACCGCTGAGGACCTCTTTCTTGCCAGGTTTCGCCCAGTTCCGGAAACCGTCGCATTTCCCCGGCGACAAGGTTCCGCAGAGCGATCGTCTCCGGCGCACAGACCCCGGCAGCCCATGCACGGCACGCCTGAATCAGATCCGCTTTCACGTCCGCGGAGGTGACCAGTCTGGACTCAACCAGACGCTCCGCTTCCTCCAGTGCGCGGTCCAGCTCTCGCGTGATCACAGCAATGAAGAGACTTTCCTTGCTGTCGAAGTGATTGTAGACAGTGACCTTGGAGACTCCCGCGACGGCGGCGACGCGGTCCATGCTCGCGTCAAAGCCCTCGGTGAGAAAGGTTTCCCGAGCGGCTTGAATGATGGCTTGCCTCTTGCGGTCTGCCCGAGGACCCGAAGGTACCCTTTTGGCAATACTGCTGTCCTGCGTAGTCATCGCCCTCTTCGTATTCGCAATCGGAATGTACGGTGCACGGGTGCGAGTGGCCAAGCGAGCGCCACCACAAGGGAAGTGTACTCGATGGTACAGCTCGCTCGCAGGAAGCCGCCTGCGCCGAATGCCGACCGCCACGGCCGCGTCAGCCTTCGTGGACGCTGATCCGACCCGCCGGATGGGGGCGACCAGTACCGGGCGGGGCACGGCGTGGATGATGCCGCCATGACGATTGTGTTCCGTGTCCCGGCTTCCGGCGCCGAGCTCGTGGGGTTCACCTACTCGCCGTCGTTGGAAGCGGTACTCAGTCTGCACGTGCTGGTGGAGCCCAAGCACCATCCCGTCCAGCACGGGTGGGTGCGGGCGATGCGTTCCCTGTCACCCGCACTCAAACGGGAGATCGACGTGTTCGCCTTCGCTCTACGTTCGTACTTCCCGGAGTTCTTCTTCCCCTCGCCGACGGGCGAATTGCTCGGCTTCCAGGACGAGCTGGAGCGCCTGCGGACGATCGACCCCGCCCTGGTGCGCCTGGAGTTCGCCGTCGCGCTGATCAAGCCGGCGAACGGGGACAGGCAGGACAGGGACCCGGACATCCTCAACGACCCGTCGGTGCGCAGCAGTCTGCACGAACGGGCGGTGGCCGAGGGTGGCAAGGAGCTGGCCGAGCTGCTGCTTGATGACCCGGGCGCCTTGCTCGAACGCTTCCTGCTGCTGTTGGACGCCTACTGGGAGGAGGCCTTCGCTCAGGAATGGGAGCGGATCGAACCGGATCTCGCCGCAAGCGTCACCGAAGCCGGCCGGCTCATCGAGGAGAAGGGGCTGTACGGGATGCTTCGCGGACTGTCACCGGAAGTCAGGTGCGATCCGCACGCCGGGCGGTTCTGGCTCGACCGGCTGCACGAACACGAGATCAGCATCGGCCCCGAGGACCAGCTGGTGCTGGCCCCGAGCATGTACGCCTGGCCGCACGTACGAGTCAACTGTGACGGCCCATGGCCGCTCGGCCTGGTCTTTCCCGCTTCCGCAATCATGCGCGAGACCCGACCGCGGATCCCTCCCGCTCAGCTGGTACGTGTCCTGCGCGCTCTGGCCGACGACACGCGTCTGCGGGCCTTGCGGCTGATCGCCGAACGGCCGCGCAGCACTCAGGAACTCGCCCCGCTGGTAGGCATCACCGAGGCGGCCCTGTCCAAGCACCTGCGCACGCTCACCGAAGCCGGTCTGCTCGACCGCCGACGCGAGGGCTACTACGTCATGTACCACCTGGTGCCTCAGAGGCTCGCGATACTGGCACCCGCTCTGGACGCCTTCCTCGGCCAGCCATCGGAGATCGATTAAGTCTTTGTCGAATAAGTTGATGCCTGCGGCCGCCGTCTCCACAGTGGCGTCATGGAACTGCTGAAGAACCGAAACTTCCTCCTTCTCTTCTTGGGCCAAGGCATCTCGCGACTGGGTGACGGTCTCTACACCGCGGCCGTCGCCTGGCTGGCATGGTCACTCACCCGAGATCCCACCGCAGTCGCGTTCGTCACCATGGCCGCATTCGGGCCGGCGTTCCTCGCGACCGTGGTCGGCGCCTCCTACGCCGACCGTTACGACCGCCGCCGTCTCATGATCGCCACGGATCTGGCCCGAGGCGTAGTGGTGGCCTTGGCTTCGGGGCTGCTCGCCCTGGGGATGCTGAACCTCACGGTGCTCGTGGTGGTCACCGCGGTACTGGCCTTGATAGGGGCTCCTTTCGGCCCGGCACGCAACGCGACGGTGCCCGAGGTCGTGCCCCCGCAGGACCTGCTTCAAGCCAATGGGCTGTTGCAGGTGGCGTTCCGCGCCGCGTTCTCCGGAGGCGCGCTGCTGCTCGTGCCGCTCCTGGCCACCTCCTCCCTGACACTGGTGCTGTCACTCGACGTGCTCACCTTCCTGGTCTCCGCCGCCACTGTCGCGGCTCTCCGCATCCGTCGCCCAGCCCCTGCCGACCACCGGACGGGGCTGCGTGCCGACCTGGCTGCGGGTCTGGCGGCGCTGCGGTCCGAACCCGTTGTGCTGATCGTCATCGCCACTTTCGTCGTCGCTATCGCCGCGGCGCTCGGCTTCCTCACCGTCGGTCTCTCCGTCCTTGTCGGTGAACGTTTCGGCGCAGACGGAGGCCAGTACGGCCTGCTGCTGGGCATCACGGGTGTCGGCGAGGTCGTCGGCGCATTCGTAGTGGCCCGGCTGCCGCTGCGCAACCTCGCCCTCACCGCCGTGCTCTCCTGGGCCTTGCTGGGTGTCTTCCGCTTCCCCCTCGGCCTTGCTCAGTCGCCGATCGTGGCGGCCGCGCTGCTCACTCTGACGGGTCTGGCCTCAGCGCTGACGGACATACCCCTCATCGCCCTCGTACAGCAGCGCATTCCCGGTCGTCACCTGGCCAAGGCCCTGGGACTTTGGGAGGCCGGCATCGCGGGCGCCGCGGCCGTTGCACCCTGGGTGGCCTCGGCGACCGTGGAAGCCATCGGAGTCGGGACCGCCTTCATGGTCTCAGGGGCTGTCCTCATCGGTCTGGGTGCCCTCGCGGCGATCACGATTCTGTCTGTCACGGCCAAGGCGGAGGGCGCCCGTCCGGCGCCGTCGGCAGTCGTCGCATCCTCCGGCCGCGGGCCGACGACGCCGTGCGGTCGTTTCTGACCCAGGGCCGACGGCCCAGGGGGAGGAAGAGCGCGAGTGATGAGCGGAAAGCTTGCGCTCTCCGCCCGATGGCGCCGCTTTCCGGCCGACCGCGAGTGGGCAGCGCAATCCCTCTGCACCCGTCCGTCACAGTCATTGCCGGTCCACGGCATCGACAGTCACGGGCTGCCTACGGTATCGCCAGACCCGCGTTGTCCGCTGGATGCTTCTCCCACGTCTCAAGCGGCGGGTTCGGCGGCTCGGACGCCGGCGGTCTGCTCAGCTCGAACCAGACGGACTTGCCGCGCCCACTGGGTGAGTTGCCCCAGGACGCGGCCAAAGCGTCGACGATGAGCAGGCCACGGCCGTGTTCTGCCTCGGTTTCGGCCTCCCCGGACGCGAGCACGGGTGCCGGCAGCGGAGGCCGCGGGTCGGAGTCGCGAACGTCCACGCGCAACCGGTCGGGGTACTCCCGCAGCTGGACCTGGACCTCACTGTCGGCGTGCACCAGCGCGTTGGTGACCAGTTCGGTGACAGCGAGTTCAAGATCGGACGAGACCACTTCCCAGTCCCATGTGCGTACTTGCTCGCGAAGGAGCCTCCGGACGTCCGCGACGGCGCGCAGATCGTGCCGCTCGACGAATATTCTCGCCATCCGCTGACGTCGGTCCGCGTGCGGGCCCAGGAACTGCGCGATCAGCACGGCGGCGTCGTCATCTCGTCGGCCGTCGGCGCCGGTGATGGTGAGCAGACGGTCGGCCAGTACATCCATGTGCGGGTTGCCGGGGGCGTTCAGGCACTGATGCAGCGCCGCGATGCCGTCGGTCAGCTGCACGGAGTGGGAGTGGACCAACCCGTTCGTGTAAAAGACGAGGGTGGCTCCCTCTGGTAGCGGGATCCGCGTGGAGCCGTAGCCGGTGTCCGGCTGGACTCCCAGTGGTATGCCGGAGGGCAGCTCGGGTGTGGTGAAGTCATGGCCGGGGCGGTGGATCAGCGGTGCCAAATGCCCGGCGGTGGATATCTCGACGGTCTCGGTCTCCGGTTCCAGCCAGGCGCAGCAGCAGGTGGCGAGGAGTTCGGTGCCCAGGTCCGCGAAGAGCCGGTTAGTACGGGTCAGTACGTCGGCCGGGCGGTGTCCTTCCGCGGCGTACGCCCGGATGGCGCTGCGGATCTGGCCCATGGTCGCGGCCACCCGTGGGGTGTGTCCCTCGACATCGCCGATGACGAGCCCGAGGGTTCCGTCCGGCAGGTTCAGTACGTCGTACCAGTCGCCGCCGACTGCGGACCCGGACGTCGGCGTGACGTAACGGGTGGTGATGTCCACTTCGGCATGCTGTGGGAGCGCGGGAGGCAGAAGGCCGTGCTGCAGTTCCTGGGCCAGCCGGTGCTCGGCCTCGTACTGCAGCGCCCGCCCGATCGACGGCGCCAGAAGCTGCGCCATCCTGGCCAGTGCTGCCCGCTCCCCAGGTGGGAAGCCGCGCTGATAGTCGAAGCCGAGGGCCAGGGTGCCCGAGCCACGGTCACCGATGGCCAGGGGGAGCAGGCAGTAGGCCGAAACCGGCCCGTCCGTCAACACCGACTTGAAGAAAAGCGGGTGGTCCACGCATGCAGGCCCACCAGCCTCCGCCCTCTCCAGCGTGCCTGCCGAGGCCCTGGTGAGCCGCTCGGCGAGCTCGGCTCCGCATCCGCTGTGACCGAGCAGCCGTGGGCGCCCTTCATCCGTGATCGAGATAGCAAGGCACTGGGCTCCGCACGGCTCCATGATCCGCTCGACTGCCGCATCGAACACGCCCTGCAGACGTGACGCCTCGGTGAGCTGGGCGGCAAGCCGGGTGATCTGGTACACGAGCGACATGCTCACCGACTCCACCGGCCTGTCCGGGCCCTGGGGCAGGATGAATTTGGGTGCCGATCCGAAACGCTTTCGTGGCGCGGTGGCGCCGCGCCGCTCCAGTTCGCTGGCGAGTTCCTCGGTCAGTCGTCGGCAGCGGTCCTGCATCCGCACCGACATCCGGTCCCAGTCGACCGGCTCGGCCCACAGCAGGACGACGACTCCGAGTGATTGTCCCCCGGATCCGAGCAATGGTGTGGCGACGACCGCGTACGCGAAGGGTATGTCCGGGTGGAAGCCGCTGGGAGACTCGCCTCGCACACGTACGCATTGGCGCCCGGTGTGATAGGCGACCGCTCCGGCGTAGTCATGGTCGTCCCCCTTCACCTGAAGGTAGTCCGCCACCATGAAGATCGACAGCGGATCGCCGACCACGACGGCGCAGCCCAGCGTCTGAGCATCCCCGACCGGGACCATCGCAACACCGGTGGTTGCCCGCAGTTCCCGCACGGCCTGCTGCAGGGCCTCGGCAAATATCTGCTCTTCCCCTACGGGCGACATCACCGGGCCCGAGACTTCCGAACGTCGGCTCCCGTGTTCCATGGTCCGCTCCAGAAACGTCGTCGCCCCAGTTCGAGGCTAATACCTCACTGTGGCGCGGATCCGATGGAATCGCTCAGCCAAACGGTGTGGCAGATGTCCCGGCGGTGGCGGCAGCGGGCGGTACAGACAGGGTGCGGCAAGAGAACGCTCGGCGAGGCGTTCGCCGTGCGGCGTCTGCCCGCCTGGCCGCTGGCCGACAATCTCGCCGCCGCACTCGGCGAAGACCAGGACGAGATGCGTGACCGGCGGGCGGTGGTGAAGGGCGGGCCGACTACGGTTCTGCCGGGCGGGGGGCCGGACTGGGCTCACGTCCGTACGCACCGACACGACGAAGCCGGAGCGACCGGCTCTGGTTGGCCGGGGACTGCCAGTAGTTCGGTACAGGCCTCGCCGGCACGGCCCGGATCAGTCGTGCACCGGGTGAACCGATGCCGTTCTCCGGCCGGCGCCCCGCTACCCCGTCACGAGTTCGAAGACGGCCGCCAGTCCCTGGCCTCCGCCGATGCACATCGTCTCCAGTGCGTAGCGGGCCTGCCGGCGGTGCATCTCCCAGGCGAGCGTGGCGAGGATACGCGCCCCGGTGGCGCCCACGGGGTGACCGAGCGAGATGCCGGAGCCGTTGACGTTGATGCGCTCTTCATGGTCGGTCGCGGTGAGGCCGAGCGCGCGAGTACAGGCCAGGACCTGGGCCGCGAAGGCCTCGTTGAGCTCGACGAGGTCCAGGTCGGCCAGATTGAGGCCGGCCTTCTCCAGCGCCGTGTGGATGGCGGGGACAGGACCGAGGCCCATCGTCGCCGCGGGCACACCGGCGCGGGCGAACGAGACGAGGCGCAGCATCGGACGCACTCCGAGCCGGTGGGCGGTTTCGGCGGTCGTGACCAGGCAGGCGGCAGCCGCATCATTCTGACCGCTGGCGTTCCCGGCGGTAACCGTCGCCTCCGGGTCGGTCCTGGCCATGACGGGTCGCAACGCGGCGAGTTGCTCCTCAGTGGTGTCGGGCCGGGGGTGCTCGTCGGTGTCGACGACCGACTCCCCCTTCCTGGCGCGGACCATGACGTGAACGATCTCGTCCTTGAACAGACCCGCCTCGAGTGCCTTCGCCGCCCGCTGCTGGGAGCGCAGAGCGAGGGCGTCCTGGTCGGCCCTGCTGATGCCGAACTCGCGCCTCAGGTTCTCCGCGGTCTCGATCATGCCGCCGGGAACCGGATACCTCTGGCCACCGGCGGTGGCGCGCCCCCGCGCGAGGGCGTCATGTAGCTGCAGGCCGGGCCCCGTGATGCCCCAGCGGCCCTCGTGCGTGTAGAACGGGGCCGCGCTCATCACCTCGACCCCACCCGCGACGACCACGTCACTGAATCCGCTGCGGACCTGCGGCATCCGGCCGCTGGGCGCAGGTGTCACCCGCGTCATCACAGAGCTGGGCATCCTGAGCCGCCAAGGCGTCGGGGAGGAGTTGCGCCTCACAGCGGTTCACCCCGGCGTCACCGTGGATCAGGGACACGACGCGACGGGCTGGGACCTGGAAGTGGCCGACGACCTCGCCGTCATCGAGCCGCCGACCACCACAGAGCTGAACCTGCTGCGCGACACCGTCGACCCTGACCGGATCTACCTGCGCTGAGCCCCTGCCTCTTCTCCTTTCGGGGCTGCACCCGCATCCTCTCCGCTCGGGTCTGCCGGCTATTGCGACCTCAGCCGGGGCTGGAGCCGTAGGGCGTACAGCACCAGCAGTGCCACGGCGAAGGCCGTTCCGCACACCACGGCCTGTCGCATCGCAGGCACGTTCACAGCTGTGGCGATGACGGCGAGAACACCCGCGATCCCGACCCAGGCGGTCGCCGCACCGCCCCATACGCGAATCGAGGGTTCCCCATCGGCAGGGTGCGCACGCCGGAAGACCAGGAAGGACGCGAGGATCAGCAGCCATACCAGGAAGACACAGAGGATCGCGATCGAGACCAGGATGTCGAACACACCGCTGACGCCGAAGGCTGCGAGCACCGCCGCGACGACGATGCCCGCAGCCGAGCCCAGCAACGCGGGGACGGGCACGTTTCGCTTGTTGACCCGGGCGAGGAGGGCCGGAGCGAGCTTGTCGTGTCCGAGGGAGTGAAGGAAGCGACTGCTGGCGTAGAGGGTGGCGTTGGCAGAGGACACCGCCGCGATCAGCACGATGATGTTCGTCACCGATGAAGCGGCGGGAATGCCGATGTCGGCGAAGACCCGGACGAAGGGGCTCGCGTCGATGCCGCCGCCCGCGGCGGCGGCCTTGTGCCACGGCAACAGCGTGACGACGAGGGCGATGGACATGACGTAGAAGAAGCCGAGCCGCCAGACCAGTGTTCGTGTCGCCGTGCGAATACAGCGAATGGGGTCGGCTGCTTCCGCCGCCGAGATCGCCGTCGTCTCGAAACCGACGAACGCGAACATCACGATGGCCATCGACACCCACACGGCCGAACCCCCGTAGGGGAAGAAGCCGTGGCCGGCGGTGAGGTTGCCTAGCCCCGTCGGGGGTGTGTCCGGAAGCCCGACGAACACCATCAGGAGCCCTGCCGCGATGAAGACGAGGACAGCGGTCACCTTCACGCTGGAAAGCCAGAACTCCAGGAAACCGAATGACTTCACGCTGATCAGGTTGATACCCAGGACGAGAGCCGCCAGGCCCGCGATGACGACCACCATCGGTGCCTGTGGCCACCAGTAGCGGACGTAGACGGCCGAAGCCACGAGCTCGCCCCCTATGGCTACGGTGGCCGCTGCCCAGAAGAACCACCGGATGAGGAATCCGGCCCAGGGCCCGAGATACTTGTGGGCGATCACGCCGAAGGTCCCGCGGACGGGATGGACGATGGTCATCGCGCACAGAACACGCATGATGATGCCGGTGAGCAGCGCCCCGGCAAGATAGGAGAGAATTACGGCGGGACCGGCTGCTCCGATTGCCGATTGTGAGCCGAGAAAGAGGCCAGTACCCAGTGCTGAGCCGAGGCCGATCATCGTGGCCTGGCGGGGCGTGAGCGTCCGAGCGAGTCCACCCTCGAGCTGCCGCCCTTGGTCGTGCGTGGTCTGACTGTCGGATTGCGGCATCATTCCTCCGGAACAACGAGGATCAGGGCCGCGATGTCCGCGCGGCCCAGTTCCCGTTGTCTTCTCCGCGCCGGGCCGGGAGTGCGCCTTTGTCTCGTCGTCCGTCATCGTTCACCTTTGGGAGAACGCGCGACAGGGAGCTCGGCTCAGTGGTGGCAAGCTTAGCCGGAGTCCGCGCCAGTCGGCTGCTCGTCTGACTGTCACCTATGCATCACATACTGTGGCCGGTGATCTTGGATATCCCTTCTGAGGCGGAGAACGGACGTCGCATCGCACCACTCGGTCTCAGCGCTTCAGGATGTCCGTCGGTTTTGCTTTTCGCCGGGGTACCACATCTCTCGAAGCAGAGTATTGAGGCGACGTGGTCCATCGTCTCCCAGTTGCGCCACAGCCTGTGGATACCGGCTGAGCACAAGGTGAGCGATCCTCGGCAACTCGCTCTCCGCGATGCCCAGGTCGTCTACGCAGGTTGGTAGCCCCAGTGATGAGACAAGGGCGCCCCAAAGCGCCGAAGCGGAGAGCGGCGTGTGCTCGCTGGGTTGCGAGAAGTCCAACGAGGAATTCGTATCGAGTGCCCGGGCTATGGATGCAAGCGCTGTCGGAGTGGTATTCGCCATGGCCCTCATAACGGCGCCGAGGGTGACACCTGATGTCAGGGCGTGAGGGATTCCGTAGGTCCCGCCGAGGATATGGCCGATACGATGGCTGAGTCCGAGTGTGACGGCTCCAGGGGCGACGTAACACTCCCAGGCGGCGATCTGGCAGCGTTGCCTCAGGTCGACAGCTTCAGGATCGAGTGACGCACCAAGACCGGTGACCATACGGCGCACGCCCAGTTCCGCGAGCGCGCTGACGACGGGGTGTCGTTCACCGCACAGGAGGCCTTCAACGGCATGGTCAAGTGCCTTCAGCCCGGACCCGGCCCAAAGCGTCTCAGGAGTCGCCACAGTCAGCCGGCCGTCATAGACCACTGCCGCGGGAGTGACGTCCTCTCGCGCAAAGCTCCGTTTGAAGGTTCCGCCCTGCTGGTCCTGTTCTGTGACGCCGTAGAAGTGGGCCAGTTCAGCGCCGGACAGCGTGGTCGGGACTGCGACGTGGACGGGCGGACGCCGGCCGGCGTCGATCATACGGCCGACAACGGCCTTGGCCGCGTCGATGACCGACCCGCCCCCGAAGCTGATCACCGCGTCGGCGTTGAGACCGGAGATCTGTGCCTCGGCAGCGATGATGCTGTCGAGCGGCGCATGAGCGCTGACGTCCCCGAAGGTCACAACGCGCAGCTCACCGCAGGCTTCCTCGAGTGCGGCGAGCAAGGAGCCCTGCTTGACCAGTGACCGGGTGGTGAGCACTAGGGCCCTGGACGCGCCACAGCGGCGCAGGATCCGCTCAAGCGAATCAATCGAACCAGGACCCCAGACTATGTTCCGGGTGGGCAGCAGCGAGATCTCTCCGGGGGGGAAGTCCGACAGCGGGGTCGCCATCATGAAGACGTCCTTGAGCGATCGGCCGAAGACGGAACGGCAGCATCACCCTGGATCTTGGACAGGCGAGGGAACAGGGCGACCGCATTATTGCGGTTGATATCCGCAAGAGCCTCGTCGTTGAAGAATGCGTCGAGGCCGGAGACGGTCTCTGCGGTTGTCGACTCGGGCATGAAGGGGAAGTCCGAGCCGAACAGAATTCTTTCAGTCCCGATGAACGAACTCAACCCGGAAAGCGTATGGGGATTGGCGGACATGGCGGTGTCGTAGTACAGGCGACGGAGGGAGCCGATCAAGTCCTTGGGCTCCCGGGATGCGACCGAAGCCGCGATCGTCGAAGCGTAAGTGAGCCGCTGCGCGAGATAGGGAACTGCGCCGCCTGCGTGTGAGAGGATGAGCTTCAGCTCCGGGTACCGGTCGAGCGTTCCGCTGTAGAGGAGATTCGCCGCGACCCTCGTGGTCTCGAACGGGAACTCGTAGAGCGAGGGCGGCAGGTCGAATCCGGGCTGGTCGGCGGCAGGCGGTATGGTCGGGTGGACAAAGGCAACGGCACCGCGGTTGACCAGTTCGGCGAATATCGGATCGAATTCAGGATCGCCGAGGTAAGTGCTCTGATAGTGAGTGAACAGCCCGACACCGTCGAGACCGAGGCTGCCCAGTGCGTAGTCGATCTCTGCGAGAGCCGCATCGACATCGGGCAGCGGGATGAGGGCGAAACCACCGTATCGCGTAGGATACTTCTCGATGAGTTCTGCCATGAATTCGTTTGTCTGGCGGGCGATCCGGGCAGCACTCTGGCCACCCGTGAACCCGACGCCTGGGGCGGTGATCGAAAGGATCGCGGTCTGGATGCCGTACCTGTCCATCACTTCCAGATCGGCGTCGGCTGTCCAGCGCGGGTAGTCGACTCCGGCAATCGGACTGTCGACTCCGGCTTCCTTCAGGGATTGCAGGTAAACCGGCGGGATCACGTGGTGATGCACATCAATGCGATTCCGTGCCATGCGCATGGCCTTTCACTGAGTTGCATGAAAGGCAGCACCCAAGAAGGCGGCTGCCTCGGCGGGCTGGGAAGCTGAACGACAGTGACGGGCAGGTCCGTGCCGGTTGTTCCGCGAGCGGGATGGGTTTTTTCGCCGTCGTGGAAGGCAGGGATCTGCCACGTCCGCGACCGATCCGTCCTCAACTTCCAGGAGCCCCTTCGGCGCCACTGCTTCTTCCGGGCTGCCAGGGGGCAGTGTTGATCCCGCAGCGTCGCAGTACTGCCCACTGGATGCTGCGGGAAGGAGGAATGAAAAGGGCGCGCTCAGTCGAGCGGCTCGAGAGTGTGGAGCCTCTCCAGCAGCTCTGGCTGCTTCTCCTCGAGCCAGGCCGGCAGCTGAAGGCAGCTGCCGAGCTCGTCGAGTTCCTCGTCCTTCAGGAATCCTGCCGGGTGGCTGCGCGTCGCCTCGAACATTGCCCCGGCCGGCGTACGGAAGTAGACCGAGTAGAAGTAGTTGCGGTCCCGCGGCTCGGTGACGTCGATGAAGCCCATCGACTCGAGCCGGTCCTTGAACGTCATCTGGGCGTCCGTCGACCTGACGTCGAACGCGACGTGATCAATGGTGTTCCTCATGTAGCCCCAGGATCCCTGCGGCTCCTCGGGCTGGTGATCAACTTCGAGCAGCTGCCCGGCCCGGCCTTCGGCCATGGAGTAGGAACTGACACTTCCGTCCGTGTCGATCGAGTCCAGGCCCATGCCTTCGCCCAGGAACATGGCGAGTTCGTCGACCTCGCGCGTGCAGACGGTCACGCTGTGCACGCCGCGCACCGCAGCGGCCTGCGGCACGTCCGTGCGTGTCCACGGAAGGCGATCGTCGGTCTTGACTCCCACCAGCTGGTAGCTGATGCCGTCCGGGTGATTGAACGAGATGCGGCGTTCACCGAGAAGCTCAAACTCGGTCGCCGCTACTCCGTGGGCTGCCAGCCGGTCGGACCAGAAGTTCAGGCTGTTTGCCGGTACAGACAGTGCGATGGAACTGACCTGCCCGGATCCCCGCTTCCCTTCGGGACGATCAGGGCCGAAGACGAACGATGTCAGCAGGGTCCCCGGCTCGCCGTGCTCGTTGCCGTAGTACAGGTGGTAGAAGGGGCGGTTGCCATCCAGCAGCACCGTCTTCTTGACCATGCGCAGACCCAGCAGTCCGACATGGAAGTCCACGTCAGCCCGTCCACCGGTGACGGTGGTGGTGATGTGGTGATAACCGTGAAATGGCATGACATTCCTTTCGTCGGTCTCGAGTGGTGCGGTACTGGGCCGCTCAGCCCCCGGCATGTCCACGTTGGGGGCGTCGTCGAGCTGCCCTGCGGCCACCGCATTGGCTCGGGCTGCCTCTCCGCTCGAAGGTCCTCCGTCGGCCTCGCCAGCGGTTGACAGCAACTAGACCGTACAGTACACATGGGCCATGTCAAGCGATCCCGCTGGAGCCCCTCCAGTCGGGCGTCCTACTGGAAGGCAAAGTGAAATGGCACCAGACGCTCGGCCCTGGTCGACGGAAGAGGCGGCGCTCGCCCTGGACAGCTCGGACAGCCTGCGCACGCGCCGCGACCTGTTCCACATCCCCGCTGGTCACCCGTCGGGCGAGGTGGCCTATCTGGCCGGAAACTCTCTCGGTCTTCAGCCGAGAGCCGTGCAGGCAGACCTGCAAGTGGAGCTCGACGACTGGGCGCGCCTGGGCGTTGAAGGACACGTTGCGAGTACGCACCCCTGGGTCTCCTACCACGCCCTGCTGCGCGAGCCGGCCGCTCGCCTTGTAGGGGCTCAGCCGGAAGAGACCGTCGTGATGAACACGCTCACGGTCAATCTCCACCTGCTGATGATCAGCTTCTACCGGCCCACCCCTGAGCGCCGGGCCATCCTGATCGAGGACGCCGCCTTCCCGTCCGACAGCTACGCGGCGCGCAGCCAGGTGGCGCTGCATGGCTACGACCCCGACAAGGACGTCATCAGGCTGGCGCCCCGTCCGGGAGAGGACGCGCTGCGCAGTGAGGATGTCATCGACTTCCTCGCGACCGAGGGTGACAAGGTGGCCCTGGTGATGCTCGGCGCGGTCAACTATTACAGCGGCGAGTACCTCGACATCGAGGCGATCACGCGTGCCGGCCACGAAGCCGGAGCAGTGGTCGGATGGGACCTGGCGCACGCGGTCGGCAACGTGCCTCTGAAGATGCACGAGTGGAACGTCGACTGGGCCGCGTGGTGCTCGTACAAGTACCTGAACTCAGGGCCGGGAGCGGTCGCCGGAGCATTCGTGCACAGCCGGCACCTGGCAGACCGGTCCATCCCCAAGCTCTCCGGCTGGTGGAGCACCAACCCCGACACGCGCTTCCGCATGGAGCCCGTCATCGACGCGGTTCACACCGCTGACGCCTGGCAGCTCTCCAACCCCCCGATTCTCGCCATGGCACCCGTATTGACCTCATTGCGCATCTTCGATGAAGTAGGCATGGATGCGCTGCGTGAAAAGAGCATCCGCCTGACCGGCTACCTCCAGGATCTGCTGGACGAGGCAAGCGATGGCCGCCCGTTGGAGATCATCACTCCGCGGGACCCCGAGCGGCGAGGTGCGCAGCTGTCGGTTCGGCTGATCGGGCTTGACGCGGAGGAGGTCAGGAACACGATGAGCGAGGAATGGGGAGTCGTCACCGACGCCCGCCAGCCGGATGTCATCAGGTTCGCGCCGACGCCGCTTTACTGCACCTTCCACGACTGCTGGCGTGCCGCCAGGGCGCTGGCCGCCGCGGTGGACGTGGAATTGGCCAAGGGCTGACCGATCAAGTAGCCGCGACCGCCGGCCTCGCGAAGTCCCCGTTCGGGGAGCGGGCCGGCCGACGCCGAGCAGTGCACGAAATCCAACACACCTGATGGTGGTGATCCGTTGTCCGAGCAATGGTCTGTACTCGAGAGGGAGTACTCCCCGAGTTCTCGGGTGGAGAGTTTGTCGAGTCTCATCGACGACTATCGTCAGCAGAGCCTGGAGGCCCGGTCCGCACTCCCGCCCATAAGCCACTTCTACGGCGATCTTCCGTGTGAGACGGTGGACGTTTTCCGTGCCCGGCCTGGATCACCCGCCCACATCTTCATCCACGGTGGCTACTGGCAGGACCTCAGCAAAGAGGACTCCTCTTTCCCGGCGCTTGGTTTTGCAGACGCAGACGTCACGTATATTGCGGTCGACTACGGGCTTGCCCCGCAGTTCAGCCTCGACGAGATCGTCGCGCAGGTTCGACGGGCCATCGCCTGGGTGTACAGAAACCACTCGACCCTGAGTATCGATCCCGAACGGATCGTTGTTTCCGGGTCGTCGGCAGGTGCTCATCTGGCTGCGATGGCCGCATTGACGGACTGGTCATCGATGGGTCTGCCGGCGAACATCATCCGTGGCCTGGTGCTGTTGTCGGGCATCTACGATCTCGAGCCACTCATCGACACCTACATCAACAAGGCCGTCGGCATGGATTGGGAGACTGCTCACCGAAACAGTCCGCTTCGGCAGCTGGGCGGCGCCCCCCAGGGTCTTCCTGCGATCGTTGCCTGGGGAGAAAACGAAACAGACGCGTTCAAGGCGCAGAGCCGTCGGCTCGCCGAGGCGTGGAGTGCGGTCGGAAATCCGGTTTCCTGCCTGGAGGCACCGGACCGCAATCACTTCGACATCGTCCATGACCTGAGCCGCTGGGACAGCCCGCTCGGCAGTCTCGTCCAGAAGAAGAGTGAGGAATGGTATGGAAATACAGCCCAGAAAGCTTGACATTGCCACCGCGGCCGAGCGAGCCGCCGTTGCCGAGGCAACCGGGGGCAAGCCCATGCTCGAGTTCAGTGGCGGCAGCACGCCGTACATCGACTACCAGTCGATCGACACGCTGCTCTCCCTGCAGCACCCCCGCAGCGACGTCCATCACGAGATGACGTTCTATGTCTCGGGCCAGGTCATGGAGCTCCTTTTCAAGCTCGCCGTCGGTGAGGTCCGAGCGGCCCAGGCCCATCTGGAGCGCGACGAGTTCGGCGCCGCTTTCAAGCTGCTGCATCGTGTGAAGCGGATCGAGGGACTTCTGACCGGCCTCTGGCCGGTGATCGACACGCTGACACCCAACGACTTCAACGCGTTCCGTGACTACCTGGGGACATCGTCAGGATTTCAGTCCTACATGTACCGAGCGCTCGAGTTCATACTGGGAAACAAGAACGCCCACATGCTGAAGCCGCACAAGGGCGTTCCCCACATCTACCCCGACCTCCTGGCGGTGTACGAGGCGCCCAGCATTTGGGACACGGCGAACCGGCTGCTGGCCCGTCATGGGTACGAAATCGACGAAGCCTATCTTGAGCGCGACGTGACCGAGGACTACCAGCCCAACGCTTCCGTTGAGGCGGCCTGGCTGGAGATCTACAAGAAGGGCGACGTCGACGACAAGCTGTACCAGCTCGGCGAGCACCTCATGTCGGTCGCGGCGGCGTTCACGACCTGGAGGATGCAGCACCTGGTGACGGTCGAACGGATCCTCGGCTTCAAGCCCGGAACCGGCGGCACCTCGGGCGTGGCCTGGCTGCGCTCGATCGTCAACCACCGGTTCTTCCCCGAGCTGTGGAATCTGCGAAGCTCCATGTGACATCCGCGAGACCTCGGCAGGTTGGACGGGTACACGACACAGAGCCGTGAGGTTTTCTCCTCCTGATCAGGCCCGAGACGGGCCGACGAGGCTCCTCGGACGTGTGCGCGCTGGGCGGCACCGGCGCATCGATGAGGAGCCTCGGCTGACCGGCTTCCATGCGGATACATCGTGGGCCGTCCGCAGACTTCAACCGCAGGCCCGCATCCTCGGCCTGCGCGCAGGCGAACCTCCAGCCTCCCTGCGGCCGGGTCCGCGCCCCATGAATCTGTGACCGATTCATAGTGCACGTTTTCGTTGCGGCCATATACGCCGCTCTTCCGCGCGGCATGACGACGCCGGATTTCTATCCCAAGGAAACTTTTTACCTGTTGAGGAGTTCAAGATCATGACAGATAAGGCGCTCACCGTCCTCGCTATTTCAGGAAGCCTCCGGACCGACTCGTACAACACGTACCTGCTTCGCGCGGCTCAGCAGCTCGCACCGGAGGGCATCCGTATCGAGGTGTACGAGGACCTCGCCGACATCCCCCCGTACAACCAGGACGAGGACGGCGAAGCGCCCCCCGCCGCAGTCGCGGAGCTTCGCCGGCGGATCACCGAGGCGGACGGGCTCCTCATCGCCACGCCCGAGTACAACTACGGAATTCCTGGCGTGCTCAAGAACGCCCTGGACTGGGTGAGCACCGGGAAGTCGCCTCTCGCTGCCAAGCCGGTCGCGGTCATGGGGGCGGCGCCCACCAACTTCGGCTCCGTGAGAGCTCAGCTCAGCCTTCGCCAGATGTTCCTCTGGACCGATTCCCGTGTCGTCGTCAAGCCGGAGGTCATCGTCTTCCACGCGCAGAACCGTTTCAACGACCAGGGCGAACTGGTGGACTCCGACACGGCCTCGCTCGTGCAGGAGCTTCTCGTCTCGCTTGGCCTAGTGATCGCAAACGGCCAGGCGGCGTAGTTCCAGGAGGAACACGGAGCGCGGGCCAGGGGCGTTGGCCCTTCCCTGGCCGCTGCGGGGCGCGGCGCCGTCCGAGGCCGTGGTCTTGGCGGTTGGGGTCCGCCCGTCCCCGGCTCCGTGTCGCCATCCGAACTGCGAGACGCGGCAGCCCTCGCCCTGTCCGAGGCGGGGTGAGGGCTGCCGCCCTTCCCTGCACACCGCGTAGGCCCCTCTCCGGTAGGACCTGCCGGACATGAGGGCTGCTGTTGATCACGGCCCCCCTTGATTGCAGATGCTTTTTGACCGTGACCTCGGCGCAGAAGAGTCGGAATCGCGCCGAGACCTTGAGAACATCACCGGACTGTGCGGTGAGTGAAGGGCGCGACGTGATGGCCAGCATGGACGATCCGGGCGACGAAAACCTGTCTGTCACGGCTCCCATGACCTGGGCGACGGGGGCCGGCCGTCGGGCATGCCCTGCGATACGCCCTGAGGCAGACGTCCCCACGACGTACGGCCTTGACGCTTCTGAACATCAACCAGGCGAACGGGTTCGACTGTCCAGGCTGTGCATGGCCGGAGCCCGGTGCCGGGGAGCGCCACCGGAACGAGTACTGCGAGAACGGTGCCAAGCACATCAGCGACGAGGCCACCTCGCGGAGGGTGACCGCCGGCTTCTTCCGGCGGTACTCGATCTTCGACCTGGCCCGGATGTCGGACTACTGGCTCAATCAGCAGGGCCGTTTGACCGAGCCCATGGTCAGGCGCCCCGGCTCGGACCACTACGAACCGATCGGATGGGACGAGGCCCTGGGGCTCATCGCAGGCGAACTGCGTGCCCTGAGCAGTCCGGACGAGGCCCTGTTCTACACCTCGGGACGGCTGGCCAACGAGCCGGCCTTCCTGCTGCAGCTCTTCGCCCGTGCCTTCGGCACGAACAATCTGCCGGACTGCTCCAACATGTGTCACGAGTCCACTGGCGCCGCTTTGAACGAGACCCTCGGGACCGGCAAGGGCAGCGTCAGTCTGGACGACATCCACACCGCCGATCTGGTTTTCGTCGTCGGGCAGAATCCCGGCACCAACCACCCGCGTATGCTCTCGGCCCTTGAGGAGACCAAGCGCCGGGGCGGCCAGGTCATTGCGGTGAACCCGCTGCCCGAGGCCGGGTTGATGCGGTTCAGGCACCCGCAGAAGGTGCGCGGCGTCCTCGGGCGGGGCACGGCGATCGCGGACGGGCGGCCCCCGACAGCAACGCCACCGAGCGGGCCATGCGCAGCTGCCGCCTGACCGCACATATATCGACCAAACTCAACCGCTCGCACACCGTCTGCGGCCGGATCGCGCTGATCCTGCCCACGTTGGGTCGCAGCGACCGCGACGTCCAGGTAAGCGGTGAGCAGTTCATGACGGTCGAGGACTCGATGAGCGAGGTGCACGCCACCCGCGGCCGGCTCCTTCCGGCCTCCGAACACCTGCTCAGCGAGGTGTCCATCATCAGCCGACTGGCGCGCCTGACCCTGGGACGGCAGCCGGACATTCCCTGGAAGGAGTTCGAGGCCGACTACAACTCGATACGCGGCCGTATAGCTCGCGTGGTGCCCGGCTTCGAGGACTTCAACGACCGCGTGCGGCAACCGGGGGGGCTTCCGCCTGCCCAACCCGGTGAACCGGCGGGAGTTCCGTACGCCCAGCGGCAAGGCCGTCTTCACACGCAACGCCTTCATGGCGCTTCGGGCGCCGAAGGGGCATCTGATCCTGCAGACCCTGCGCTCGCACGATCAGTGGAACACAGTCCCCTACGCCCTGGACGACCGCTATCGAGGCATCACAGGCGGGCGCCGAGTCGTTCTCGTCCACCCCTCGGATCTCGCAGAGCTGGGACTGGTCGACCGCAGTACGGTCGATCTGGTCAGTGTCTGGCATGACGGGGTCGAGCGCCGGGCGGCTGGTTTCCGGGTGATCGCCTACCCAACCACCCCGGGGTCCGCCGCCGCGTACTACCCGGAGACCAATGTGCTGGTGCCGCTCGACAGTGTCGCCGACATCAGCAACACACCCACGTCCAAGAGCATCGTTGTCCGGCTGGAGCCGGCTGTGCCTCAGGCGTCCGCATGGGCCGAGTGACTGTTCGGCGGCCTGTGGTCCGGGTCCTGGACGGCAAGGCCTCCAGCCGCCCGGACACGCTGGCGGTGGAAGAGCCGTTGGAGATCCGGGTGGGTGGCCGGTCGTTGACGGTGACCATGCGCACTCCTGGCAGCGACTTCGACCTGGCGGCTGGGTTCCTGGTGGGCGAAGGGGTCGTCCGGGACCCCGCCGACATCGCCGGCATTCGCTACTGCGCCGGTGCGACAGCAGACGGTTCCAACACGTACAACATGGTCGACGTCCTGCTGCGCGGCGGCGTGTCTCTGCCTGATGTGTCACTGGAGCGGAACTTCTCCACCACGTCCTCGTGTGGGCTGTGCGGGAAGGCAAGCCTCGAGGCGGTTCGCACCACGGCGTCGTGGAGCGTGGCCGAGGACGAGATTCGGCTCGGGCCCGACCTCCTGTCCGCTCTCCCGGACCGGCTGCGCGCTGCTCAACAGGTGTTCGACAGCATCGGCGGCCTGCACGCAGCAGGCCTGTTCACCGCCGACGGGGATCTGCTGTGTCTGCGTGAGGACATCGGGCGGCACAATGCCGTCGACAAGGTCGTCGGGTGCCTCACGCGCTCGGGCAGGCTGCCGCTGCGCGAGACCGTGCTCATGGTCAGCGGACGGGCTTCATTCGAGCTCGTGCAGAAGGCCTTGATGGCAGGCATACCAGTGCTCGCCGCTGTTTCCGCCCCGTCCTCCTTGGCCGTAGACCTGGCTGCCGAGAGCGGCATGACCCTGGTCGGTTTCCTCCGTGGATCATCGATGAATGTTTACACGGGTGACCACCGACTGTTGCCCGTACGCGCGCCCGGCGGGCGGTAGACCGGTGCAAAAACGCATACAGCCCGGCGGCTCGGTCACTTCCCCCCCCGTTATGTTTTCCGCGGTCCTGCAAGGGGACCGCTGGCCTCCGGGCCCGGCATGGCTGGTCCCCCCTGTCGAACGGATGACCTGGGGGGTGGTGCCACCAGGCCCGAGAGGCGCCGTTGGAGACGCTGATGAGAGGTCCGACTACCGCCTGGCCTGGCGCAATGCCTGGCCGCTTGCGGACGGCAGGTCTGCATAACGTGGATGCGCGCATACGACGCCAACGCCCTGGCCAGCACCGCGCGAACCCCGTTCGGGAGGATGGGTTGGGCGACATCGACGACGTGGGCGTCTTCCTCGGCCTGGACGTCGGCAAGAGCGCCCATCACGGGCACGGCCTCACCCCGGCCGGCAAGAAGGTCTTCGACAAGCAGCTGCCCAACAGCGAGCCGAAACTGCGGGCCGCCTTCGACAAGCTGGCCGCGAAGTTCGGCACCGTCCTGGTGATCGTGGACCAGCCCGCTTCCATCGGAGCCCTGCCCTTGACCGTCGCCCGGGACGCCAGCTGCAAGGTCGCCTACCTGCCCGGCCTGTCCATGCGACGGATCGCCGATCTCTACCCGGGCGAGGCGAAGACCGACGCCCGCGACGCGGCCGTGATCGCCGACGCCGCGAGGACGGTGCCGCACACCCTGCGCTCGTTGGAACTGACCGACGAGATCACTGCAGAACTGACCGTGCTGGTGGGCTTCGATCAGGACCTGGCGGCCGAGGCAACCCGCACCTCCAACCGGATACGCGGCCTGCTCACCCAGTTCCATCCCAGCCTGGAGCACGTCCTTGGCCCGCGTCTGGACCACCCCGCGGTGACCTGGCTGCTGGAACGCTACGGCTCCCCGGCCAGCTTGCGAAAGGCCCGTCGCCGCAGGCTCGTTGAGGTGATCCGGCCCAAGGCTCCGCGCATGGCCCAGCGGTTGATCGACGAGGTCTTCGACGCGCTCGACGAGCAGACCGTCGTGGTCCCGGGCACCGGGACCCTCGACGTGGTGATCCCGTCGCTGGCCCGTTCGCTCGCGGCCGTCCACGAACAGCGACGAGCACTGGGAGCGCAGATCGGACAGCTGCTGGAGGCTCACCCTCTTTCCGCGGTCCTGACCTCGATTCCGGGGGTCGCGGTCAGGACCGCCGCCACTTTGCTGGTCACCGTCGGCGACGGAACCAACTTCCCCACCGCCGCTCACCTCGCCTCCTACGCCGGCCTGGCACCGACGACCAAGTCGTCGGGAACCTCGATCCATGGCGAACATGCGCCCAGAGGCGGCAACCGGCAGCTCAAGCGGGCGATGTTCCTGTCGGCGTTCGCCGCACTGCACGATCCCGCCTCCCGCACCTACTACGACCGATGCCGGGCCCGAGGGAAGACCCACACCCAGGCACTTCTCCGCCTGGCCCGTCAGCGGATCAACGTGCTGTTCGCGATGCTCCGCGACGGCACCTTCTACGAACCCCGAACCCCACGCCTCGCTTGACGAAAGACATAGAGGCACCCCCCCGGGGCCATACCGATAGTGGGCAGGTCATGGCTGTGCTCACTGCGCGTTCACGTGCGGTGGCCCGGCATCCGACGCGATACTTCAATCGTGAGCAGGGTTTCCCTGCCTTCGAGTTCCAAAATCATCCGAACTCCGCAGGGCCGGGCCCGCTGGAGCAGCCGCTCCAGCGGACGAACCCCGCGCCGACTCACCGCTTGCCAGATCCGGACGGCTCCGCCTCCCTGCGATGCGTACGCGCCTGGTCTCCATCTGCCGACGAGCTTGGTCATGACGTCCACGAATGCCTTTCCCGACTCATATCGCATGAACAACAAGTGGGTTACTGCCGCGACGTTGCGGGACAGCATCGATGCGCGTGCCGTCCAGCGTTCGGGCTTGCACTCCCGAGCTCGCACTGCCATTGCGCTCAGCTCCTTGGTTGCTCGACACAGATGTCCGCACACCCGAATCCGCGGTCGGCCTGCCGACGCGAGGTGTGGCCAGGTCGCCCACGAACGTGAATGTACTGTACGGATCGGTTTAGTTCTAGGTGAGATAGCCTCTCCCCAGTACGGCGCCCCCTGCTGTCCCGAACACGCCGGTCACAGAACGGGGACCCACCAGTCACGGCCTTGGTCAGCCGGTGGTATGGCGAGGATCTTCAGCACGAGTACCGGCGTCGACCGACAGGCCCACCGCCTGCCGGAGACGGCCCAACGGCGGACGACGACCACCCAGCGACCGCCCCGCGCCGCGCAGTCGCCGGCAAGCAGAAGCTGATCGGAATCGGCGGTGCCGGATCCCCGGAAACGCCAACCGTCCGTCTCTTCCGAACGTTCAGCGACGAGCTGGCGAAGTGCGTAGCCGACTTGGAGGGCAGTGCTCGCCGTGCCGCCGCGCGGTCACGGCGACGACATGCGCGGCCCCTGACCTCAGCAGTACGTCGGTGAAGCCGCCGGTGGAGGCGCCGGCGTCCAGCGCCGCTCGGGTCGGCTGGAAGGCGCCGTGACCACAGCCGGCCTGATCCGCACGACAGAGCCCAGGGGTGTCCGCAAAGTCCCACCTGCCCCGCGCTCCCCACCGATCGCTTCAAGCGTCAACTCGCGGACGTTCATACGGTCCTTGACGGTGACGCGTTCATCGTTCTGGAGGGACCAGGCGAGCCGTCGGCGAGGCCGGACACGGCGCCGAGGCCGTCCGCATGCCCGCCGAACTCCGCCCCGACGTCGTCCTCATGGACATCCGCATGCCCGGCATGGACGGCATCGAGGCCACCCGCCGCATCATCGCCGCCGGTGGCCGCACCCGCGTCCTCATCGTCACCACCTTCGACCTCGACAAGTACGCCTACGAAGGCCTACGCGCCGGCGCCGGCAGCTTCCTCCTCAAAGACGCCCGCCCCGAGGAACTCGTCGCCGGCATCCACGCGGTCGCCACCGGCGACGCCGTCGTCTCCTCCCGCCTCACCCGCCGCCTCCTGGACGCCTACACCCACCGGGTCCTGGCCCCCGCAGACACCCCACCCGCCAAGGACCCCCGCCTCACAACTCTCACCGACCGCGAACGCGAAGTCCTCGTCGCCATCGGCAAGGGCTGGACCAACACCGAGATCGCCGAGCGCCTCGTCCTGACCGAGTCCACCGTCAAGAAGCAGGTGGGCCGCGTCCTCGCCAAGATCGGCGCCCGCGACCGCATCCACGCAGTCATCACGGCGTACGACACCGGGCTGGTCAGAGCCAAGTCGTAGCCCGCTGAGGGTCCTTCTCCGGCACGACACCGTGCACCCACGGTCTACGACTATCGGCTTCTTGACGTCTACGCATCGACCGAACAACTTTTTGGAGCGACCCACCAGACCGGCAACAGCCGGCGAAGAACAAGCG
This sequence comes from Streptomyces sp. NPDC030840, assembly GCF_055572015.1. Classification (NCBI taxonomy): domain Bacteria; kingdom Bacillati; phylum Actinomycetota; class Actinomycetes; order Kitasatosporales; family Streptomycetaceae; genus Streptomyces; species Streptomyces sp. NPDC030840. The sequence continues at coordinate 168,755 of NZ_JBVIEE010000022.1, forward strand.
CGAGGGCGTCGATGTCTCTGTGCCCCGACAGCTCACCGGCCATGTCGACCAGCTCCACTATGACACCGCCCTCGAAGCCAGCTGGCCAATCGCCAACGGCGCGATCGAACGACCATGCCGGCACTTGATCGGGGCCGAGGCTGCCAGTGAGAGCCGCGCGCAAACGCCCATGCGCCCCTCTGTCCAACCCACCTCTGCAAGCACACCGGCAGCTGTGCCGTGCCGTCGTCCACTTCTCCCCGCGCGGATTGATTCTGCCTGCGGCTCGCCTGACCTGCGGTAACCCAGCCAGGTACGCCAGGACGGGCCCATTCGACCCGGATTCGACCCGGCACGCCCCTGCGACAGCACTGACCGGTCTTGAACTGCGAGGATGCGAGTTTCTGCCGGTGTACCGCTCAAGAACCGGCAAAAAATTGGCGCGTTCATCAACAAGAGTTCCATGCACGGACAATCGCGGCAGCACCGCGATTGGACGTGTTCGCCGATTCCATCAGCGGCCGCCTCAGGAGTGATCCACCCAGCGGCGGTGCTCCCTAGCCGCCGCCAGTGATAAAGCGAGGCGCACGGCAAGGCCCTGACCAGTACCTTTGTAAAGGCGCTTCCGCCTGACAGAAGCCGCCTTGCGCGGCAACGACACCCGTCAGGACCCTGATCCCAACCACGGCACGCGGGGCGAAGACGCCCCGCCGACAGGGACGGGACCGCCCATGCCTCACATGACCGCCTTCGCCAGGAACCAGTGGTACAGCTAGCGCACCTTTCTGACCTGCGCTTGTGTGGGGGCGATGAGGCTATGACCTGCTAGGACGGGTTGCGGAGGCGATCGGAGGCAGTCAGAGGAAACCGCTCTGATTCGACCCCGGTTCGACCCGGGTCGCTCAGAGGCAGTCAGAGGCAACAGCCTCTGCAACAGGCCTCTAGGGGACCTGAGTTGGCCGGTGTGGATCACCAGTGGGCCTCTCTGGCGGGGCTCCGTTTCGACCTCGGTCGAGCTGCGATGGGGACGCCTGCCTCCGCTCGGGGCCAGGCTTACGAGGGCCTCCAGGACGGCCATCCTGGGGACCTTGCTGGCGCCGATGGAGGTCGGTTCTGGACACCACCCGTGGTTTTAGCGGGCCTGGGTGGCGTCCACGTTCTTGCGAGACGACCCCACCGTGCCAAACAGCACCCATGACGCCCTCTCTCAACGAAACTCCACCCAATTCCGCGGCCTTTTGGAATACGCCCGACTGCCGTCGGCCGCGACCGATCTCATTCTGCTCGGCGACCTCACCGGCCGCTACGCCACCGGCAGTTACAGCCGACTCGCCTCCGACGGCCAGAGCCTGGTCCTGCGCGCGGATCGCCAGGGGGCGGCTGAGCACGGGCACCGGATCACCGCGGCCATCGCCTGCCACGTGGCTCGCGCCGGCGGCACCGTCGACCAGCTGACCCGGCTGCTGCTGCACCCCGAGCACGAAGGCGGACGGCACGCCCGCAACATCGCGTTGCGGTCCGGGCAGTCGCGCGCCCTGGACTACATCCGGCGGGTCTGGGCCAACGCCACGGAAGTGGTCAGCACCACCAGGGCGCTGGGCTCCCGGCACGACGCGTACGAGGTGCTCGCCGCGCTGCGCGACCGCATCGAGACCACGCCCTGGCGCGGGGAGCGGGGACGGACCGCGCTGCGGGTGCTGCGGGCACACTTGAACTTCGCCGAGATCGCGGGCGGCCCGCTGCATCACGCCAGTGAACGGCAGACCGCGGAGGAAGCCGGGATCTCCCGGACCACACTACGCGCGGTCTACGAATCGGTTCTCAAGCCGCAGGGCTGGCTGCGCCGGCTGCGGGTCGGCCACGGCCGGGAGGGCTCCACCTGGTACCTCGACTACGGCAGCGCCCCCGGTCACGGTGCCCCTGCTCCGTTGTCTCGTTTCTGGACCACTCGGTTCCCCCCCGACCTGGCACTTGAGGAGTGGCCCACCCCTGAGACGGCCAGCACGGCCGACATCGACTCCACCGTCCTCGGCCGTCTGATGGGCCACGACGCCTTCGCCCACCACGGCCTCGGCAGCGCCGCCCTCATGCTCATCAGCGCCCTGCACCAACGCCCCCACCAGACAGTCGCCGAGCTCGTCGGTACCTCCTCGGTCTCCCGCGCCACCGCCTATAGGACTATGCGCCGCCTGGCCGGCCACGGCCTCGTCCAGCACACTGGGGAGACCTGGGCCCTGGCGCCACGTGCCCTGGAGGGCTTCGGTGACGGCCTCCCGGGCGCGGATACCGGCCTCGCCGCAGCGGCGGCACAGGGCTGGGACAAGGTCGCCGAGCACCACGGTACTGCGGGTGTCGCGGCCCGGCGCAAGGCCCTGCACGCGGTCGAGCGCGCGGCGTACCGAGAGGCACTGGACCGGCTCGCAGAGCACCGCACCAAGGCTGTGGTGATCGTCCGCGACGGCCGCCGAGTGCTGGTCCCCGCGCCACGCCCCGACGAGATCCCGCCGACGTGGCACGCCCCGGACGGGCGCGTCCTCGACCCGGCCACCGGCCGTGCTGCTCCTGATTGGCGGGTCGCCACCGACGGCCGCCTGATCCTCATCACCTCTGCCGACCAGCGCAGTTACGACGAGTTGGCCGCCGCCCATGCCGAAGCCCTCAGCGAATGGAACTCCGCCGGATGAACCGACAACACCCTCCGACCAGCCCTGCCCAAAGCCAGCCGGTGGCCCCTGAGGATCTACGCAAGCGGTACGAGGCCGGTGCGACCGTCGACGAACTCGTTGCCGCCAGCGGCCTGTCGTACGGCACGGTGCTCAACCGGCTGCACGAAGCCGGAACCGTCATGCGCACCTCCTGGCAGACCCGCAGGATGCGCCAGAACACGCAAGCCCGCCAGCGCCTCGCGGCTCGCCTTCGCACGCTGTACGAGGAGCACGGGGCCACCCTGGCCGAACTCGCCGCAACGGCGGGCGAGACAAGGCGTGGTGCCCGGCGTCTGCTGATCGAGGCCGGCGGCAGCGTGCGCACCACGCAGCAGACGCTGCGGATGCGCGCTACAGCGCGGGCTGCAGAGCGGCAGAAGCTCGCGCTGTCCCTGCGGGCCCGGTACGAGGCCGGCGCCACGGTCCCGGACCTCGCGGAGGAGTGCAACTACTCGATCGCCACCGTGTATCGGCTCCTGCACCAGGCGGGCACCCGCATGCGGCCCAAGCACAACCACGGCCCGGCCCGCGCCCCGAGGAAGCGGTCATGAGCGCCCGAGCACGTGTCCCCTGCTGGGTCCGGCAGGACACGGGACCGAGGGCGTGCCATCCCGGATCCAGCCCTGCAGCACGAGCCCCTCCTCCGTCCGTACTCAGCCGCCTCCGTGCGTCGGCCTTCTCGCCGATGCACGCAAGTCAACGAACCTTTCCCGATTCAGGAGATCAAGCACACGTGAGTGAGAACACCCATATCAAGACCCTGGCCGCTGCTACAGCGAGCCCCTGGGACGCCTTCGTCATCGTCGTCGGCATGCTCAAGGGCGGCACCGGCAAGACCACCTCGGCCTGGTTCATCGCCCTCTACTACGCCGTCGTCCTCGACCTGCCGACGCTGCTGCTGGACGCCGACGCCACCAGCCAGTCCGCCTACGACTGGTTCAAGGTCGCCCAGGCCGAGGGCTTCGAGATCCCGGCCAACCTGGTGGTCGAGCGGTACCCCTTCGACGACATCGCCGAGTACATCCGTGCCAAGCGTGCCGAGTTCGGCGCGATCGTGGTCGACGCCGGCGGCGGCAGCGCCCGCATCTTCCACGAGGCTGTTACCGAGGCGAACCTGCTGCTCGTGCCAGTCGCACCCACCAAGATCGAGCGCCGCAAGCTCGTGGCCACCTTCGACGAGGCCGAGCGCGCCGCCGCCCGCAACGACCACGACGTGACCGCCCACGTGGTGATGGTCAAGGCCGACGACCGCACCAGCCTGCCCACCCGGGCGAAGGACCAGCTGCTGGAGCCCGCCGCGGGCGAGGGCATCGGCCCGGACCGCGACGAGCCGTTCCCCCTCGCCGAGACCACCATCCACTCCTGGGTGCACTACATGGAGGCCTTCGGCGAGATCCCCACCGAACTGAGCGAGTACGCCAACCTGATGAAGGAGCTGACCCAGGCATGAGCGAGAAGAACGAGCGGCCGAAGCCGCCAGCCCGCCGCACCGGCGGGCGTGCCCTGGGCGGGGCCAAGAAGACGACCCCGCCGCCCCCTCCCCCGGCCGCCGAGCTCACGCCCGAGCAGTTCGCCGCCGAACAGGCCGCCGCCCAAGACGACGGCCCTCCCCCCGCCAACGAGCCGCAGGCTCAGCCCGCTTCCCCCGCCGTTCCCGTCCAGGCATCGGCGCAGACCTCCGCCCAGCCGACCGTCGAGGTCACGCCGAGCGGCCCGGTGCCGGCCGCCGGTCAGCCGGCTCATCCTGCCGTCGTCGCCTCCGAGGCGGGAACGGAATCCGCTGGGGAGGCAATGAAGCGGCAGGTGGCGCCGGTGGCCCCGGCTCCCGGACCAGCAGCACCTGCGCTCCAGCCCGCACAGTCGGCCGACCAGGTTTCGCAGAACGCGCCGGTTCAGGGAAGTGAGATGGCCCTACGCCAGGCGGTTGTGGCGGCTGCCACCAGTACGGCGTTCCCGGTAAGCAGCGGAGCGCCCGGTCCGCAGTACGAGCACCACGCCGGTTCGCATGCAGCGCCCACGAACGGGACGTCATGGGAGCAGGGGCCCGGGCGTCCCAAGGACATCCCCGAGGTGGCGGTCGTCCTCAATCAGCGCATCATCGCACGCGAGAGTCTCGACGCCTCGGTCCCCGCTGCGCTGAAGCTGAAAAAGCGGATCAAACGCTTCGCGCTGGACAACGAACTCGACCACCTGCCCATGGGCGACATCGTCTCGGTCGCACTGGACGAATGGCTCACCACCCGCGGGTTCTGACACACCGTACGGCACACGGGGCGGCCGCTGGCTCACTGAGTGCGCGGCCGCCCCTCCCGCCGACTATTCCAATAGCCCAATAGGCGGCTAACTAGCCGCCTAGCCGGACCGACCGGAGCAACGTTCGTGCCCGACCTCACCCACCACGCCCGTCGGCTACGCGACGTAGCCGACGCACTAGAAGCGCAGTCCGAGCCCGCCGACGATCCGCTCACTCCTCATCCCGACACTCTTGCGGTCATCGGCAACCGCCACATCAAACGCGGACAGCTCAACTACGCCGTCCCCGACATGCTGCAACTCCAGCGACGCATCCGCCGCTACAACGCCGAGCACGACGTTCCCCACGGCGACATCGTCGCCCTAGCCCTCGACACCTGGCTCCGTGCCAAGGGCTACCCGCCCGACCTCACCCCGCCCCAGGCAGAAACGCCATGAGCAGGCAGCCAGACCGATTTCCCCTGGTCTCCCTCTACCCGCCCGGGAGGGTCCAGGACGTTTCCAGGATGACCTTGCCCCGGGTCGCACCTGTCTGGGGGTCGTAGTCTCGAGGCACGGGACCAGGTTCCAGGGTATGGGCCGACGGAGTGGCCGGACGTTGCGGGAAAGAGCGGGCAACTCTCCGGTCGTGTCCAACCGACTCGCCCGGCCCCCGGCACAGCTGGGCGAGCACCCGTGATGCCCGCTTCACACGAAGAAGTCCAGCGTTCAGAAGGACAGCTCCACCGACCTGCGGGCCCTGATGCTCACCGCTGTGGGCGGCGAACCGCTGAGGGAGAGGAGTCACCCGCGCGCCGCCGCGCCGCCGATCGGCAAGCCAGCCAGCTGCTGCGTCGCCTTCACGAGGCTCTGCCCGACCGCCTCCCCCGGGTGAGCGCCGCACCACCGGGCGGCGGTCGCGGTGCCCCGACGGCTGTCAGAACATCGTGTTGCCGTTGGCGGAGGTCTCCGGCACGCTCTGCACGACATCCCAGTACTCGACGACTCTTCCGCCCCGCACCCTGAAGACGACGGCTCGGCCACGCTCGCCCGGTGTGTCGACGTAGTGGCTGTGGACGGCCACCAGGTCGCCCTCGGCGATGATCCGCTTCGGGGTGATCCTCAGCTGCGGGACCTGCGCGTAGTAGGCGCCCAGCCCGGCCTTCACGCCCGCCAGACCGTCGGGGATGTCCGGGGTGTGCTCGTGGTACCGGGGGCCCACGTAGGTGTCGATGGCGGACAGGTCCTTCTTCACCAGGAGCCGGTCGACGAACGCGGTGACCAAGTTCTTGTTGTACGCGGTGAGCCGCGCGGGCCCTGGCGCCTCGGTTCGCGGCCGACTGACCGTGGAGAACATGTCGTTGCCGTTGGCCGTGGTCGCCGGCACCGCCTGCAGCACATCCCAGTGCTCGGCGATCTTCCCGCCCTGGAAGCGGAAGATGTGGCCTTCGGCGATCCCACGGGTCCCAGGAGTCGGGACGACGTTGGAGTGCAGGAACTCACCCTCGGAGATGACCGACGTCTGCCTGCACCTCATTCGCAAGGACCACGGCAGTGAGGTCGCCAACCAGGTGGCCCGCATGTGCATCGCCCCTCCATGGCGCGACGGAGGGCAGACGCAGTACATCCAGTACCCGGTACCCGAAACAACCGTCACCGGTACGGCCGCCGCCCGCCAGTGGGCCCTGGAGAACCTCCAGGAGTTCATGACGCTGACGGACCTCGCTGAGCACTCCCACATGAGCCTGCGCACCTTCGCCCGCCGCTTCACCGAAGAGGTGGGCACGAGCCCGGGACGCTGGCTGATCCAGCAGCGCGTCGACCGGGCACGACATCTTCTGGAAACCACCGACCTGCCCGTGGACGAGATCGTCGGCCAAGTCGGCTTCGCCGGCGGCACATCGCTACGCGAACACCTGCATGCCGGGTGAGCGTGGACGTTGCGGGCAACCTCGTGCACGGTGAGGTTCGGGGAGGAGTTCGGTGACGTCGGGGCCGATGAGATGGGCCCCGAGGGGCTCGCCGTACTTGGCGTCGCTGATCAGCTTCACGAAGCCGCTCGCGTCGCCCAGGCCGTGGGCCTTGGCGTTCGCGGTGAACGGGAACTTCGCCACCTGGACATCGAAGCCCTTCTCCCTCACCTGCGCCTCAGTGTAACCGGAGCTGGCGATCTGCGGCTGACAGAAAGTGGACCGCGGGATCATCACATAGTCCAACTCCATGGTCTCCGCGCCCGCGAGCGTCTCCGCGGCGACCATGCCCATCGCCTCGGCGGCGTGCGCGAGCATCACCTTCGCGGTGACGTCACCGATGGGCTCGGCGCCGGCGATCACGATCAACTGCGGCAGGTCCTCGGCGAGGATCTGCTCCTCGTACGTCACCACGCGGGAGGTGCGGCGGGTGCCGGGCAGCAGCTTCGGAGTCGCTCCGGTGGCCGGCCCCCCCGTTATGTTTTCCGCGGTCCTGCAAGAGGACCGCTGGCCTCCGGGCCCGGCATGACTGTTCCCCCCTGTCGAACGGATGACCTGGGGGGTAGTGTCACCGGGCCCGGGAGGCGCCGTTGGAGACGCTGATGAGAGGCCCGACTACCGCCTGGCCTGGCGCAAAGCCCGGCCGCTTGCGGGCGGCAG
>NZ_JBVIEE010000023.1:0-172535 GCF_055572015.1 Streptomyces sp. NPDC030840
AGGTACGGGATCGTGCCGTTCTTGCGGACCTCGGAGAGGCGCTTCGACAGGCGGTGCGCCAGGAAGACCGGCAGGGGCATCAGAGTGGGCGTCTCGTCGGTCGCGTAGCCGAACATCAGACCCTGGTCACCGGCGCCCTGCCGGTCCAGCTCGTCCTCGTCGCCCTCGACCCGGGACTCGTACGCCGTGTCCACACCCTGCGCGATGTCCGGGGACTGGGCGCCGATGGAGACCGAGACACCACAGGACGCGCCGTCGAAGCCCTTCTTCGACGAGTCGTAACCGATCTCGAGGATCTTGTCGCGGACGAGCTGGGCGATCGGCGCGTACGTCTTGGTCGTGACCTCGCCGGCCACGTGCACCAGGCCGGTCGTGATCAGCGTCTCGACCGCGACCCGGGACGTCGGGTCCTCGCGCAGAAGCGCGTCGAGAATGGTGTCGCTGATCTGGTCAGCGATCTTGTCGGGGTGGCCCTCGGTGACGGACTCCGAAGTGAACAGGCGACGGGACACAACGCTCCCTGGGGTTGCAGCGGCTGCTGACTGATCATTGGCGGACGGGACGGGGGCTGCGCCCGGCGTCGTCCGAGAACAGTTTATCGGTCGGACTCTGCCGCGGGCCCAGGTGTCTCGCCTCTCGGAAATGCTGTGACCTGCGACACCCGCATTCTGCCCACAGTGGATCGATGTTCGCCAGGGTCGCCACGCGCCATTGTGCGGCGGTTCAGGGTTTGTTGGCGCGGAGGAAACCCTCAGTTCAGGCGGTCCGCCACCAGGTCCCACACGGTCTCGGCCAGCGCTTCCTTCGGTCCGTACGGCACCGGGGTCTCACTGCCGTCGGCTCCGAGCACCACGGCCTCGTTCTCCTCTGAGCCGAACGTCTTGCGCTCGCCGACCTCGTTCACTACGAGCAGATCGCAGCCCTTGCGCTCGAGCTTCGTGCGTCCGTTGGCGAGGACGTCGTCCGTCTCGGCGGCGAATCCGACGATCACCTGGCCGGGGCGGGGGCGATCGGCCGATATCTCCGCGAGGATGTCGGGGTTGCGGACCAGGGTGATCGGGTCGGGGTCCTGGCCGTCCCTCTTCTTGATCTTCCCGGCCGCGTACTCCGCAGGACGGAAGTCCGCCACCGCGGCAGCCATCACCACGGCGTCCGCGTCCGGGGCGGCCTTGAGGACCGCTTCGCGCAGCTGGACCGCGGTACCGACCCGCACGACGTCGACGCCGGCCGGGTCGGAGAGCCCCGTGTTCGCGGCGATCAGCGTGACCCGGGCGCCCCGGGCCGCGGCCGTACGGGCCAGGGCGTACCCCTGCTTGCCGGAGGAGCGGTTGCCGAGGAAGCGGACGGGGTCGAGGGGTTCGCGGGTGCCTCCGGCGCTGACGACCACATGGCGGCCGGCCAGGTCGGGCTCCCTGACCCCACGCGCGAGCACGTTGCGGCAGACCTCGAAGATCTCGGCGGGATCGGGCAGCCGCCCCTTGCCGGTGTCGACGCCGGTGAGCCGGCCGACGGCGGGCTCGACGACCACGGCACCGCGGCGGCGCAGCGTCGCCACGTTCTCCTGGGTGGCCGGGTGCTCCCACATCTCGGTGTGCATGGCGGGGGCGAAGACGACCGGGCAGCGCGCGGTGAGCAACGTATTCGTCAGCAGGTCGTCGGCCAGGCCGTGGGCCGCCTTCGCGAGTGTGTCGGCGGTGGCGGGGGCCACGACCACGAGGTCGGCCTGCTGCCCGATGCGGACGTGTGGGACCTCGTGGACGTCGTCCCACACCTCGGTCGAGACGGGGTTGCCGGAGAGGGCCGACCAGGTGGCGGCGCCGACGAAGTGCAGTGCGGACGCGGTGGGGACGACCCGCACGTCGTGCCCGGACTCGGTCAGCCGCCGGAGCAGTTCGCACGCCTTGTAGGCGGCGATGCCACCGCTGACCCCCAGAACGACCTTCGGCTTGCCCACCGGGCCTCCCCGCACTCGACAGTCACGTGCACGCCACGGCTCATCGGCGTACCCGTCTATGACACACCACAGGCCCGGCAGTCGCGCTGCCGGGCCTGTGGATAAGTCAGCCGCAGGCTGAAAATACTACTGCGTCACTACTGTGCCGGGCCCTCGACGGCCTCGGAGGTCAGCAGACCCGCGTTGATCTCGCGCAGGGCGATCGAGAGCGGCTTCTCGTGGACGTGGGTGTCGACGAGCGGACCGACGTACTCGAGGAGGCCCTCGCCGAGCTGCGAGTAGTACGCGTTGATCTGGCGGGCACGCTTGGCCGCGTAGATCACGAGGCTGTACTTCGAGTCGGTGGCCTCGAGGAGCTCGTCGATCGGCGGGTTGATGATGCCCTCGGGCGCGGTGATGGAAGAGGACACGCTCTACCTTCCGAAAGGGGGGATGGGATCGAAAACGATCACACTACGTCCATCAAGACTAGCAGCTCACGCGCCACGTCCTCGACGGAGGTGTTGACCAGGGTGACGTCGAACTCCGGCTCGGCCGCGAGTTCGACCTTGGCCGCGTCGAGGCGGCGCTCGATCACCTCGGGCGGTTCGGTGCCCCGCCCGGTGAGTCTGCGCACGAGTTCCTCCCAGGAGGGAGGAGCCAGGAACACCAGCTGCGCCTCGGGCATGGACTCACGGACCTGCCGGGCACCCTGGAGGTCGATCTCCAGGAGAACGGGCTCACCCGCCTCCAGCCGCTCGATCACGGCGCCCCGCGGCGTGCCGTAGCGGTTGCCGGCGAACTCGGCCCACTCCAGCAGCTCACCGTTGGCGATCAGCTTGTCCATCTCGTCGTCGGTGACGAAGAAGTAGTGGACTCCGTGCTGCTCACCGGGACGGGGCTTTCGGGTCGTCGCCGACACCGAGAGCCAGACCTCGGGATGTTCCTTGCGCATATGGGCGACGACCGTGCTCTTGCCGACCCCTGAGGGGCCGGAGAGCACGGTCAGCCGCGGACGTACGTCCGGGGGTACGGGGGTCGTCCCCCGGGGTGTTGCAGCCATGCAGCGATTATTCCAGCAATCCCCGGCGCGCAGGAATCAGGAGCCGGTGCTGCCGAACTCGCGCTCCAGGGAGGCGATCTGGTTGGAGCCGAGGCCACGCACGCGGCGGCTCTCGGAAATACCGAGTCGCTCCATGATCTGCTTGGCGCGGACCTTGCCCACGCCCGGCAGGGACTCAAGAAGGGCGGAGACCTTCATCTTGCCGATGACGTCGTTCTCCTGGCCCTGCTTGATGACCTCGTGAAGAGAGGCGCCGGAGTGCTTGAGTCGATTCTTGACCTCGGCCCGCTCCCGGCGAGCCGCGGCGGCCTTTTCGAGCGCGGCTGCGCGCTGTTCAGGGGTAAGGGGCGGAAGAGCCACGCCTACGTCACCTCGGATGTCGAACTGTCGGATACGGACCGGTGAGGAACCTAGTCGCCCCACACCTGGGGAGCTACGAGCAACACGCTTGCCCGCTCTCCCTCACTGCCTTGAAAGCGTGGGAGGTGTCCCCACTCGTCGGAGACTAGCGGCCAAGCGCGCCTGAGTCAGCGAGAACAGCGGAAAAGTCCTGGTCAGCCTCCCTGGAGTCGGACATAACAGGCGTATCACCCTGGATTTGAGAATGTATTCAGACTCAAGCCCGGAGTCAGACCGTCCGCGAGGCACTCGTGAGGCACTCATCGGAGGACTCAGGAGCCCGCCACGACGGCACCGATCTCCGCCGCGAAGCCCTCCGCGGCCGCGCGGAGCGCCACGGCGTCCGGACCGTGACGAAGAACACCCCTGCTGACGTTCGGGACGACATGCCGCACGGCTGCCCCGAAGACCCCCGGGAGGTCCGCCGGAGTGGCTCCCTGGGCACCGATCCCGGGTGCCAGGAGCGGCCCGTTGATCTCCAAGTCGTACGACGACAGGTCACCCAGAGTGGCCCCGACGACCGCGCCGAAGGACCCCATGGGCGTCTCCCCCGCGTTCTCGGCCGCGAGGTGCGCCAGCACGGTCGCTCCGACGTTCCGGCCGCCGCTGTCCTCGGTGCGGACCGCGTGCTGGACCTCGCGCCCCTCCGGATTGGAGGTCAGCGCCAGCACGAACAGGCCGGCCCCGCTCTCGCGCGCGAGGTCCACGGCCGGCTTCAGCGAGCCGTAGCCGAGATACGGCGACACGGTCAGGGCGTCCGAGAACAGCGGTGCGTCCTTGCTCAGGAAGGCCTCCGCGTACGCGGCCATGGTCGAGCCGATGTCACCGCGCTTGGCGTCCATGACGACCAGGGCTCCCGCGGCACGGGCCTCCTGGACCGACTTCTCCAGGACGGCGACGCCGCGCGATCCGAAGCGCTCGAAGAACGCGCTCTGCGGCTTCAGCACGGCCACCCGGTCGGCCAGCGCCTCCACGACGGTGCGGCTGAACCGCTCGAGCCCCGCGACGTCGTCGTTCAGGCCCCAGTCGGTGAGCAGGGACGCGTGCGGGTCGATGCCGACGCACAGCGGGCCGCGCTCGTCCATGGCGCGCCGCAGGCGCGCACCGAAGGGTTCCAGAGCACTCATGCCGTCTTCCCTGCCTTCCTGACGTCGGCGCCGACCGCGTCGGCGAGGGTGGCGTACGGGCTCGCACGGAGGCGTGCGGCGAGACCCTTGTGCAGCGCGCGGCTCCAGAACGGGCCCTCGTAGATGAAGGCGCTGTACCCCTGGACCAGCGTGGCACCGGCCAGGATGCGCTGCCAGGCGTCCTCGGCGTTCTCGATGCCACCGACGCCCACCAGGGTGATCCGGTCGCCCACGCGCGCGTAGAGGCGGCGCAGCACCTCCAGGGAGCGCGCTTTCAGCGGTGCGCCCGAGAGCCCGCCGCTCTCCTTCACGAGGGAGGGTTCGGACCTCAGACCGAGTCCCTCGCGCGCGATGGTGGTGTTCGTGGCGATGATGCCGTCCAGACCCAGCTCCACGGCGAGGTCGGCGACCGCGTCGACGTCCTCGTCCGCGAGGTCGGGGGCGATCTTCACCAGCAGCGGGACCCTGCGGTCGGCGACCCTGCGGTCGGCTCCCTCGCGGACGGCGCTCAACAGGGGGCGCAGCGCCTCGGTGGCCTGGAGGTTGCGCAGTCCGGGCGTGTTGGGCGAGGAGACGTTCACGACCAGGTAGTCGGCGTACGGAGCCAGCCGCTCGGTCGACTTCACGTAGTCCTCGACGGCCTCGGCCTCCGGGACGACCTTGGTCTTGCCGATGTTGACGCCCACGACGGTCCGGAAGACGGGTTCGCGGGAGGCCAGACGCGCGGCCACCGTCAGCGACCCCTCGTTGTTGAAGCCCATGCGGTTGATCAGGGCACGGTCCTTCACCAGCCGGAACAGCCGCTGCTTCGGGTTGCCGGGCTGCGGCTCCCCCGTCACCGTGCCGATCTCGACGTGGTCGAAGCCGAGCATCGACATTCCGTCGATGGCCACCGCGTTCTTGTCGAAGCCGGCGGCCAGCCCGAACGGGCCGTGCATGCGGAGCCCGAAGGCCTCCGTCCGCAGCTCCTTGTAGCGGGGCGCGAGGGCGGCGGCTACGAACGTGCGCAGTACGGGGACGCGGGCGGCCAGGCGGATCCAGCGGAAGGCCAGGTGGTGCGCCTGCTCCGGGTCCATCCGTTTGAAAACCAGACGGAAGAAAAGCTTGTACATGGTCATGTCCTCTTGGAGCCCCACGGGGCCTCATGAAGAGGGGGACACCGTTTCCGGTGTCCCCCTCAGGGCTGCTAGTCGCGGGCCGCGGTCAGGTGCTCCGCGTGTTCCTGGAGTGAACGGACGCCCACGCCCCCGTGGTTGAGGGCGTCGATGCCCTGGACGGCCGCGGCGAGCGCCTGGACCGTCGTCAGGCACGGCACCGAGCGCGCCACCGCCGCCGTACGGATGTCGTAGCCGTCGAGGCGGCCGCCCGTGCCGTACGGGGTGTTGACGATGAGGTCGACCTCGCCGTCGTGGATGAGCTGGACGATGGTCTTCTCGCCGTTCGGGCCCTCGCCGTCGGAGTGCTTGCGCACCACGGTGGCGTTGATGCCGTTGCGCTTGAGCACCTCGGCGGTGCCGGACGTGGCGAGCAACTCGAAGCCGTGGGCGACCAGTTCACGCGCCGGGAAGATCATCGAGCGCTTGTCGCGGTTGGCGACCGAGATGAACGCCCGGCCCTTGGTCGGCAGCGGACCGTACGCGCCTGCCTGCGACTTGGCGTACGCCGTGCCGAAGACCGAGTCGATGCCCATGACCTCACCCGTGGAGCGCATCTCCGGGCCCAGCACCGTATCCACGCCGCGGCCGTGGATGTCGCGGAAGCGCGACCACGGCATGACCGCCTCCTTGACGGAGATCGGCGCGTCGAGGGGCAGGGTGCCGCCGTCGCCGTTCGCCGGCAGCATGCCCTCGGCCCGCAGCTCGGCGATGGTCGCGCCCAGCGAGATCCGGGCCGCCGCCTTGGCCAGCGGCACGGCCGTGGCCTTGGACGTGAAGGGGACCGTACGGGACGCGCGCGGGTTGGCCTCCAGGACGTACAGGATGTCGCCGGCCATCGCGAACTGGATGTTGATCAGGCCGCGGACGCCAACGCCCTTGGCGATGGCCTCGGTCGAGGCCCGCAGCCGCTTGATGTCGAACCCGCCGAGGGTGATCGGTGGCAGGGCGCACGCCGAGTCGCCGGAGTGGATGCCGGCCTCCTCGATGTGCTCCATGACGCCGCCGAGGTACAGCTCCTCGCCGTCGTACAGGGCGTCGACGTCGATCTCGATGGCGTCGTCGAGGAACCGGTCGACCAGGACGGGCCGGGAGGGGCTGATCTCGGTCGACTCGGCGATGTACGCCTCCAGGCGCGCCTCGTCGTAGACGATCTCCATGCCGCGCCCGCCGAGGACGTACGACGGCCGCACCAGGACCGGGTAGCCGATCTCGTCGGCGATGGCCTTGGCGCCCGCGAAGGTCGTCGCCGTGCCGTGCTTCGGCGCGGGGAGCCCCGCCTCGGCGAGCACACGCCCGAAGGCGCCGCGGTCCTCGGCGGCGTGGATGGCCTCGGGTGAGGTGCCCACGATCGGTACGCCGTTGTCCTTGAGCGCCTGTGACAGGCCCAGCGGGGTCTGCCCGCCGAGCTGGACGACGACGCCCGCGATGGGTCCGGCCAGCGTCTCGGCGTGGACGATCTCCAGCACGTCCTCGAGCGTCAGCGGCTCGAAGTACAGGCGGTCGGAGGTGTCGTAGTCCGTGGAGACCGTCTCCGGGTTGCAGTTGACCATCACGGTCTCGTAGCCCGCGTCGCTCAGCGCGAAGGAGGCGTGGACGCAGGAGTAGTCGAACTCGATGCCCTGGCCGATGCGGTTCGGACCGGAGCCCAGGATGATGACGGCCGGCTTCTCGCGGGGCGCGACCTCGCTCTCCTCGTCGTAGGAGGAGTAGAAGTACGGCGTCTTCGCCGCGAACTCGGCGGCGCAGGTGTCGACCGTCTTGTACACCGGGCGCACGCCCAGCGCGTGGCGGACCTCGCGCACGACGTCCTCGCGCAGCCCCCGGATCTCGCCGATCTGCTGGTCGGAGAAGCCGTGCCGCTTCGCCTCCGCGAGCAGGCCGGCGTCCAGCCGCTCGGCGGCGGCCAGCTCGTCCGCGATCTCCTTGATCAGGAAGAGCTGGTCGACGAACCACGGGTCGATCTTCGTGGCCTCGAAGACCTCTTCCGGCGTGGCGCCCGCGCGGATGGCCTGCATGACGGAGTTGATCCGCCCGTCGGTCGGCCGGACGGCCTCTTCGAGGAGGGCGGCCTTGTCGCCGGGCTCGCCGACGAACGTGAACTGGCTGCCCTTCTTCTCCAGCGACCGCAGCGCCTTCTGCAGCGCCTCGGTGAAGTTGCGGCCGATGGCCATGGCCTCGCCCACCGACTTCATGGTGGTGGTCAGCGTGGAGTCGGCCTGCGGGAACTTCTCGAAGGCGAACCGCGGCGCCTTCACGACCACGTAGTCGAGCGTCGGCTCGAAGGAGGCCGGGGTCTGCTCGGTGATGTCGTTCGGGATCTCGTCGAGCGTGTAGCCGACGGCGAGCTTGGCGGCGATCTTGGCGATCGGGAAACCGGTCGCCTTGGAGGCGAGGGCCGACGAGCGCGACACCCGCGGGTTCATCTCGATGACGATGACACGGCCGTCTTCGGGGTTGACCGCGAACTGGATGTTGCAGCCACCCGTGTCGACGCCGACCTCGCGGATGACGGCGATGCCGATGTCCCGCAGGATCTGGTACTCGCGGTCGGTGAGCGTCATGGCGGGCGCGACCGTGATCGAGTCACCGGTGTGCACGCCCATGGGGTCGAAGTTCTCGATGGAGCATACGACCACGACGTTGTCGTGCTTGTCGCGCATCAGCTCCAGCTCGTACTCCTTCCACCCGAGGATGGACTCCTCCAGGAGCACCTCGGTGGTCGGGGACAGCGTGAGGCCCGTGCCCGCGATGCGGCGCAGCTCCTCCTCGTCGTGCGCGAAGCCGGAGCCGGCGCCGCCCATGGTGAAGGAGGGGCGGACGACGACCGGGTAGCCGCCGAGTTCGTCGACGCCCTTCAGCACGTCGTCCATGGAGTGACAGATCACCGAGCGTGCGCTCTCGCCGTGCCCGATCTTGCTGTGAACCGCGTCGACCACCAGCTTGAACTGGTCGCGGTCCTCGCCCTTGTGAATCGCCTCCACGTTGGCGCCGATCAGCTCCACGCCGTACTTCGCCAGCACACCGCTCTCGTGCAGCGAGATGGCGGTGTTGAGGGCCGTCTGGCCACCCAGGGTGGGCAGCAGCGCGTCCGGCCGCTCCTTGGCGATGATCTTCTCGACGAACTCGGGCGTGATCGGCTCGACGTACGTCGCGTCGGCGATCTCCGGGTCGGTCATGATCGTCGCCGGGTTGGAGTTCACCAGGATGACGCGCAGGCCCTCGGCCTTCAGGACACGGCACGCCTGGGTGCCGGAGTAGTCGAACTCGGCGGCCTGGCCGATGACGATCGGGCCGGAGCCGATGACCAGGACGGACTGGATATCGGTGCGCTTAGGCACGCTGGCCCTCCATCAGGGATACGAAGCGGTCGAACAGGTAGGCGGCGTCGTGCGGGCCGGCTGCCGCTTCGGGGTGGTACTGGACGCTGAAGGCCGGGCGGTCGAGGAGCTGCAGCCCCTCCACCACGTTGTCGTTGAGGCACACGTGGGAGACCTCGGCGCGGCCGTAAGGGGTGTCGGAGACCTTGTCGAGCGGGGCGTCGACGGCGAAGCCGTGGTTGTGCGCGGTGACCTCGACCTTGCCGGTCGTACGGTCCTGCACCGGCTGGTTGATGCCGCGGTGGCCGTATTTCAGCTTGTAGGTGCCGAAGCCGAGCGCGCGCCCCAGGATCTGGTTGCCGAAGCAGATGCCGAACAGCGGCGTACCGCGCTCCAGCACCGCCTGCATGACGGAGACCGGGTGGTCGGCGGTGGCCGGGTCGCCCGGGCCGTTGGAGAAGAACACGCCGTCCGGGTTCACGGCGAAGACGTCCTCGGCGGTCGCCGTCGCCGGGAGCACGTGCACCTCGATGCCGCGCTCGGCCATGCGGTGCGGGGTCATGCCCTTGATGCCGAGGTCGACGGCGGCGACGGTGAACCTCTTCTCGCCGATCGCCGGGACCACGTACGGCTCCTTGGTGGCGACCTCGGCGGACAGGTCGGCGCCCTTCATCTCGGGGGCCTGGCGCACTTCCGTGAGCATGGTGCCCTCGTCGGGCAGCGCCTCTCCGGAGAAGATGCCGACGCGCATGGCGCCCCGCTCGCGCAGGTGACGGGTGAGGGCTCGGGTGTCGACGCCGCTGATGCTGACGACGCCCTGCTGGCGCAGTTCCTCGTCCAGCGAGCGCCGGGAGCGCCAGTTGGACGGCACGCGCGCGGGGTCGCGTACGACGTAGCCCGAGACCCAGATCTGCTTCGACTCCGGGTCCTCGTCGTTGACGCCGGTGTTGCCGACGTGCGGGGCGGTCATCACGACGACCTGGCGGTGGTACGAGGGGTCGGTGAGGGTCTCCTGGTAGCCGGTCATCCCGGTGGAGAACACGGCCTCGCCGAAGGTCACCCCCACGGCCCCGTAGGCACGGCCGCGGAAGATCCGGCCGTCCTCCAGGACGAGTACGGCGGGAACCCTGGTGGCTCCCCGAGTGGAGGTCGTCATCGTTCGGCGCCTTCCGTCGTGATCGTCTTGTTCATGGAGTTGAGGGCATCGACCCACTCGTTGTGCTCGGCCGCGCGGTCGGAGCGAAAGCCCGAGTCGATCAGCCGGTCGCCGTGCGCCCAGGTGACGACGAGCAGTCCGCCCTCGGTGAGGACCTTGCCGGCGATGCCCTTGTCGAGGCGGGCCTCGCGCAGCTGCCCGGCGGGGACGAAGAAGTCGGTCGCTCCGGGGCGTACGACGTCCAGGCCCGCGTCCGTCAGCGTGAGTTCGACACGGCTGCGGGTGCCCAGGCCGTGCGCCACGATGCGGTCGAGCCACTGCCCGGCGGTGGTGGAGCCGTGGTAGCGCCCGCTCATCGTCAGTCTCGCCTCGCCCGGGTCGTCCGGCACGGTCGGCAGCTCGGGGAGGTCGCCCTGGAGGGTGGCGCGCCACTTCCAGCCCTCGCGCATCAGCCAGTAGACGAGCGCGACGAAGAGGAGGAGTCCGACCACCCAGCCGATGCGGGCGGCCCAGTCGGTCACTTCGGCCGACTTCTGTTCGGCGGCGATCGAGATGAGTGGTGTCACGTGAGCTTCCCGTCGACGAGCGTGGCCTTGCCCCGGAGCCACGTGTGCGTGACACGGCCCGGCAGCTCGCGGCCCTCGTACGGGGTGTTGCGGCTGCGCGAAGCGAAGCCCGCGGGGTCCACGGACCCACGGTATGCCGTGTCGACGAGCGTGAGGTTGGCGGGCTCACCTGCCGAGACGGGGCGGCCGTGACCGGTGGCCCGGCCGATCCTCGCCGGGGTGAACGACATGCGGTCGGCGACACCCGCCCAGTCCAGCAGCCCGGTGTCGACCATCGTCTCCTGGACCACGGACAGGGCGGTCTCCAGCCCGACCATGCCCATGGCGGCCGCGGCCCACTCGCAGTCCTTGTCCTCGTGCGGGTGCGGGGCGTGGTCGGTGGCGACGATGTCGATCGTGCCGTCGGCGAGCGCCTCACGCAGGGCGTGCACGTCGCGCTCGGTGCGCAGGGGCGGGTTGACCTTGTAGACCGGGTTGTACGTGCGGACCAGCTCGTCCGTGAGGAGCAGGTGGTGCGGGGTGACCTCGGCGGTGACGTCGATGCCGCGGGACTTCGCCCAGCGCACGATCTCGACGGACCCGGCGGTGGAGAGGTGGCAGATGTGCACGCGCGAGCCGACGTGCTCGGCGAGCAGCACGTCCCGGGCGATGATCGATTCCTCGGCCACCGCGGGCCAGCCGCCCAGCCCCAGCTCCGCCGAGACGACGCCCTCGTTCATCTGGGCGCCCTCGGTCAGCCGCGGCTCCTGCGCGTGCTGGGCGACGACACCGCCGAAGGCCTTCACGTACTCCAGCGCCCGGCGCATGATCACGGCGTCGTCCACGCACTTGCCGTCGTCCGAGAAGACGGTGACGCCCGCCGCCGACTCGTGCATCGCGCCGAGCTCGGCGAGCTTCCTGCCCTCCAGACCGACCGTGACGGCGCCGATGGGCTGCACGTCGCAGTAGCCGTGCTCCCGGCCCAGTCGCCACACCTGCTCGACGACACCGGCGGTGTCGGCCACCGGGAAGGTGTTGGCCATGGCGAACACCGCGGTGTAGCCGCCGCTCGCCGCCGCCCGCGTACCGGTCAGCACGGTCTCGGAGTCCTCGCGGCCGGGCTCGCGCAGATGGGTGTGCAGGTCGACGAGCCCCGGCAGCAGCACCTGGCCGTCGGCCTCGACAACGGTCACATCCTGCGCGCCTCCGGCACGACCGGCGCCCTCGGCGGACAGCCCGGAACCCACCTCGGCGATGGTCTCTCCGTCGATCAGCACGTCCTGCGGCTCGCCGCCGAGCACCTTCGCACCACGGATCAGGATCTTGCTCATCTGTACTTACTTCTCCTCGGTACGGTTCTGGGGGGCGGCGGAGGCGTTCTTGGACTCGAACACGGCACCGCCGAGCAGCAGGTACAGCACGGCCATGCGGATGGAGACCCCATTGGCGACCTGCTCGATCGCGGTGCAGCGCTCGGAGTCGGCGACCTGAGCGGTGATCTCCATCCCGCGCACCATCGGGCCGGGGTGCATGACGATGGCGTGCTCGGGCATCCGCCCCATGCGCTCGCCGTCGAGGCCGTATCGCCGGGAGTACTCGCGCTCGGTCGGGAAGAACGCGGCGTTCATGCGCTCGCGCTGCACGCGCAGCATCATCACCGCGTCGGACTTGGGCAGGGTGGCGTCGAGGTCGTAACTGATCTCGCAGGGCCAGGACTCGATGCCGACCGGCAGCAGCGTGGGCGGTGCGACCAGCGTGACCTCGGCGCCGAGGGTGTGCAGCAGGTCGACGTTGGAGCGGGCGACGCGGCTGTGCAGGACGTCACCGACGATGGTGACGCGACGGCCGCCGAGGTCGTGGCCGAGCCCGGCGTCCCGGCCGACCAGCCGGCGGCGCATGGTGAAGGCGTCCAGCAGGGCCTGGGTGGGGTGCTGGTGGGTGCCGTCACCGGCGTTGATGACGGCGGCGTCGATCCAGCCGGAGTTCGCCAGGCGGTACGGGGCACCCGAGGCACCGTGCCGTATCACGACGGCGTCCACCCCCATGGCCTCCAGGGTCTGGGCGGTGTCCTTGAGGGACTCTCCCTTGGAGACGCTCGACCCCTTGGCGGAGAAGTTGATCACGTCCGCGGAGAGGCGCTTCTCCGCGGCCTCGAAGGAGATCCGGGTCCGGGTGGAGTCCTCGAAGAAGAGGTTGACGACGGTGCGGCCGCGCAGGGTGGGCAGTTTCTTGATCGGCCGGTCGGCGACCCTGGCCATCTCCTCGGCGGTGTCGAGGATCTGGATGGCGTCGTCACGGGTGAGGTCGGCGGCCGAGATGAGATGGCGCTGCATCTTTCAGGCTCCGTAGGCAGGTCAGATCGGGAGGCGGGGCCTCGCCACCAGGGCGCGGCCGGGCATGCGGGCGCGCACGAGCGCGACTGGGGGCGCACGGCGGGCCGTACGCCGGAGCGCTAGTGCTGGGCGCCCGGGGTGGTCCGCTTCGCGCCGAGCAGGACGGTGTCCCGACCGTCCTCCTCGGCGAGCTGGACCTTGACCGTCTCCCGCAGCGACGTGGGGAGGTTCTTGCCGACGTAGTCGGCGCGGATCGGCAGTTCCCGGTGGCCGCGGTCGACGAGGACCGCCAGCTGCACCGCGCGCGGGCGGCCGATGTCGTTCAGCGCGTCGAGCGCGGCGCGGATGGTGCGGCCGGAGAAGAGCACGTCGTCGACGAGGACGACGAGCCTGCCGTCGATTCCGTCACCGGGGATCTCCGTGCGGGCCAGCGCACGAGGGGGCTGCAGGCGCAGGTCGTCGCGGTACATGGTGATGTCGAGCGAGCCGACCGGGATCTTGCGCTCGGTGATCTCCTCGAGCTTGGCGGCGAGCCGCTGGGCGAGGAAGACGCCCCGCGTCGGGATTCCGAGGAGCACCACGTCGTCGGCGCCCTTGGCGCGCTCGACGATCTCGTGGGCGATGCGGGTCAGCACCCGCGCGATGTCAGGGCCCTCGAGCACGGGCCTCGGATCTTGCGCTTGCGAGTCCATACGAAACGGACCTCCTTCTCCGCCTCACGGGACGGACCTTAAAGGACGTCGGATTTGCGCCACCCACGTTAGCAGGCCCGATCGACCGGCCCTGATCACACCCCTGGCGTAACGGACAGGGGGCTACCACGGAAGAGTCGGTACGGACCATTCGGCTTGACGGGGCAGAGTAACGCTGCGTAACCTCACAGTGAGTCACCAGCCGTGCGGCACCACCGCACGTCGACACAGCGTCCGGGAGCCATATGTCCAGCGAATACGCCAAACAGCTCGGGGCCAAGCTCCGGGCCATCCGCACCCAGCAGGGCCTTTCCCTCCACGGTGTCGAGGAGAAGTCCCAGGGACGCTGGAAGGCGGTCGTGGTCGGTTCGTACGAGCGCGGCGACCGCGCCGTCACCGTGCAGCGCCTCGCCGAACTGGCCGATTTCTACGGGGTTCCGGTGCAGGAGCTGCTGCCGGGCACCACTCCCGGCGGGGCCGCCGAGCCGCCGCCGAAGCTCGTGCTGGACCTGGAGCGCCTGGCCCACGTGCCGGCCGAGAAGGCGGGCCCCCTGCAGCGCTACGCGGCGACGATCCAGTCCCAGCGCGGTGACTACAACGGCAAGGTGCTGTCGATCCGCCAGGACGACCTGCGCACACTGGCCGTCATCTACGACCAGTCCCCCTCCGTGCTCACCGAGCAGCTGATCAGCTGGGGTGTCCTCGACGCGGACGCGCGCCGCTCCGTCTCCCACGACGAGAGCTGAGAGCCTGAGGCTCCCAGCAGAAACGTGCCGCCGGGGTGGCCGGAACCGTATGGTTCCGCCCACCCCGGCGGCTTTCGTCAAGGGCACGGCGCCTTGCCGGAGTGCGGGGTGCGCCCCGGTAAGGGGCGCGGGGCTGTTTCGCTGTGCGCCTCCGCCGCGTGCGCGCGAGCAATCACACACGACCGTCAGAGAACCCCGCGCAGGCACCCCTGCGGGGCTACTCCGACTCCCTGCGGAGCAGCCCCGGCTTCAGTTCTTTCAGGCGCCCCAGCAGACCGTTCACGAACGCGGGCGACTCATCCGTCGAGAACTCCTTCGCCAGCTGCACCATCTCGTCCAGCACCACGGCGTCCGGAGTCTCGTCGACCCATATCAGTTCATACGCGCCCATACGCAGAATGTTGCGGTCGACCACCGGCATCCGGTCCAGCGTCCACCCGACCGAGTACTGCGCGATCAGCTCGTCGATCCGCTGCGCGTACTTCGCGTAGCCCTCGACGAGCTCCATCGTGTACTCACTCACCGGCGGCTGCCGGGTGTCGGTCCGGCTGTGCCGGACCCAGTCCGCGAGGACCGTCAGGACGTCCGCCCCGCGCTGGTCGCCCTCGAAGAGGATCTGGAAGGCACGCTTACGGGCCGTGTTACGGGCAGCCACGGTTAGCTGTTCACCCGGCCGAGGTAGTCGCTCGTGCGGGTGTCGACCTTGATCTTCTCACCGGTGGTGATGAAGAGCGGGACCTGGATCTGGTGGCCGGTCTCCAGCGTCGCGGGCTTGGTGCCGCCGGTGGAGCGGTCGCCCTGGACGCCCGGCTCGGTCTCGGCGATGCTCAGCTCGACCGCGGCGGGCAGCTCGACGAAGAGCACCTCGCCCTCGTGCTGGGCGACGGTGGCCTCGAAGCCCTCGACGAGGAAGTTCGCGGCGTCACCGACGACCTTGCGGTCGATGTGGAGCTGGTCGTAGGTCTCCATGTCCATGAAGACGAAGTAGTCGCCGTCCATGTAGGAGAACTGCATGTCGCGCTTGTCGACGGTGGCCGTTTCGACCTTGACGCCGGCGTTGAACGTCTTGTCGACGACCTTGCCGGAGAGCACGTTCTTGAGCTTGGTGCGCACGAAGGCCGGGCCCTTGCCGGGCTTGACGTGCTGGAACTCGACGACGGACCAGAGCTGGCCGCCCTCGAGCTTGAGCACCATGCCGTTCTTGAGGTCGTTCGTGGAAGCCACGGTTGCGGAATCTCCTGGACTGACGTGACGACCAGAAGACACGCGCGGAGCGGCGCCGGGGAAGTGCGGATGCGTTCCCGCGCCCGCCGCGGCAGCGGCTTGGGTCACTGCCGGTGCGTGCTGCTCGGTGTGCCGGTTGGAGGTCCTCGTAGCGGAGCTACTGGGGCCTACGGCCGGTGCGGCGAGAGCGCGTGCCGGGTGGCGTGGGGACGTGCCTCAACTTCCCTGGTGTCGCTAGAGCGCGAGCAGCTCCTTGGTCGTGATGGTGAGTAGCTCGGGTCCGCCGTCCGCCTCGGGGCGGACGACGAGCGTGTCATCGATCCGGACGCCGCCCCGGCCCGGGAGGTGGACCCCCGGTTCGACGGTGACCGGCACGCAAGCGTCCAGTTTACCCATGGCCGCGGGAGCCAACTGCGGGTCCTCGTCGATTTCGAGTCCGACCCCGTGGCCCGTCAGCGGTGGGAGGCCTTCGGTGTACCCCGCACAGTCCAGTACCTGACGTGCCGCGCGGTCCACGTCACGGTAGGCCACGCCGGGGGCCAGCATCTCGCGTCCGGCCCGCTGAGCGGCGAAGACGAGGTCGTACAGCTCGATCTGCCAGTCGGCGGGAGACATGCCGATGACGAATGTCCGGCCGATCTCGCAGCGGTATCCGCGGTACGTCGCGCCCAGGCACACCGAGAGGAAGTCGCCCTCCTCGACGCGGCGGTCGGTGGGGCGGTGCAGGCGGCGGCCGGCGTTGGGGCCGGTGGCGACGGAGGTCGCGAAGGCCGGGCCGTCGGCGCCGTGGTCGACGAGCCGGCGCTCCAGTTCCAGGGCGAGGTGACGTTCGGTACGGCCGACGAGGATCGACTCCAGCAGCTCGCTCAGCGCCTGGTCGGCGATCTCCGCGCCGATCCGCAGACAGGAGATCTCCTCCTCGTCCTTGATGACGCGCAGCTGTTCGACCGCGCCGCCCAGATCGGCGAGGCGCAGCCGGGGGGCCACCGAGCGGAGGGCGCGGTGGCGGGTGACGGTGAGGTGGTGTTCCTCGACCGCGAGGGACTCGGCGCCCTCGGCGGCGGCGAGGTCGGCGGCGGCGACCGCGGGGTCACCGCCCGGGCCGGGAAGCGGGTGCACGCGCAGCGCCTCGTCGAGGCGTGTCTCGTGGTCACGCCCGCCGCCGGGTGGGGTGCCGCCGCAGACCAGCAGGTCCTCGTCCGGGCCCAGCAGCAGGACGGCGCCCTGGGGTGCCGCGCCCGCGAGGTAGCGCACGTTGGCCGGGCGGGTGACGAGCGCGGTCGCGCTGCCGCCCGCGTTGCAGTGCTCCCGTAGCCGGGCCCGGCGGGCCGCGTACACCTCTGACATGTGCCGAGCCTATGAGGGGTGGCCGGAATTCGCCGGTTGGGTGGGCCGGACGGGGGGTGGTGGTGTGGGCGTCTGTCGCCGGGGCTGCCGGGGCCTGTCGGGGGCGCCCGGAGTTCTTTCGCCCCCGCCGCCCCTACCCGTCCCATCCCCAGGGGCTCCGCCCCTTCGACCCCGCCAAGGGGGCTGCGCCCCCTGGACCCCCGTCCTTTCGGGGCTCCGCCCCGGACCCCGTTTCGGGGGCCGGCCCCCGGACCCCCGCTCCTCAAACGCCGGAGGGGCTGAAAGGTGCAACGCCGGGGGGCTGGAAAGTGCAATACCGGAAGGGTGGAAGTGCAACGCCAGAGGTGTTGAAGTGTCCCGCTCCTACCACTTCGGCGGGCTCGCGATCGATCGCGCCAGGACGTCGTCCAGGACCTGGGCCGTCGAGGGCACGTCCAGGTGGGAGTTGTCGATGATGGGCAGCCCGGAGCCGTACCAGCCGGCCATGCGGCCGTGGATGCGGGCGACCTCTTCGTCGGTGAGTCGGCGGTTGCCCGTGCGCTCGGCGTTGCGCTCCAGGACAATCTCCAGGCCGGGCAGGAGGACGACCGGCAGGAGGCCGGGCCCGACGTGTCGTTTCCAGCCACCGAGGCCGACGACCGGGCGGTCGGGGAAGACGGCGTCGTCGAGGATGCAGGAGATGCCGTTCGCCAGAAAGTTGCGCGCGGCGAAGCCGCAGGTGCGGCGCGCGAGACGGTACTGCGCCTCCGAGTGGTCGTTCCACCCGGACTGAGGGTCGGCGAAGCCCGAGCGGACCCATTCGCGTACGTCGTCCAGACTGATGTGCGCCGTGGGCACCCGGCGGTGGTCCGCCCAGTACTTGGCCACGCTCGTCTTGCCCGCGCCCGCCGGCCCGATCAGCAGCACCGCGAGCGTCGTGGTCGTCGTGTCGGGCGCGCCCACGGCGGGCGGTGCGCTCGGCATGCCGACAGGGCCGCCGGGCGGCAGCTGCATGTGTCCGGTCGTGTCCCGCGACGGTGGGGCCGAAGCGGGTTGCGGCGGCGCGTGGGGCGGGACCTGCGGGGCACCCGGCGGGACCGGTGTTCCGACGAACCCCGGCGGGGGCGGGGACGACGGTGCGGGGCCCGGGTGTCCCGGGTGCTGTCCGGCCGGCGACCAAGGGGTCGACGGTCCCTGCCCCGGCTCGTGGGGCGGCGGCAGCGGAGCCCCCACTGCGTGCTGCATCCGGTGCCACTCCGTCTCGTACAGTCACATTGGCGCTGGCAGGCGGGGCGCGGGCACCCCGTTCCCTTCCGAACGGTACCGCCCCCGGCCGCCGTTTGGGGAACGGCCGGGAACGGGCCGAAGTGCCCATGCCCGCAAGGGGAATCGGGCCTACGGGGGCGAGTGGGTGTTACTGCCCCACTTCTCCGTAGGCGGCGAGCAGAACCGCAGGGTCGGGGCCCTCCAGGACGGTGGGCTTGGCCAGTCCGTCGAGGACGATGAACCGCAGCAGGTCGCCGCGGGACTTCTTGTCGACCTTCATCGTCTCCAGCAACTTGGGCCACTGGTCGTAGCGGTAGTGCAGCGGCAGCCCGACCGACTCCAGCACCGTGCGGTGGCGGTCGGCTGTCGCGTCGTCCAACCGGCCCGCCAGGCGCCCGAGTTCGGCCGCGAAGTGCATCCCGACGGAGACCGCCGCTCCGTGCCGCCACTTGTAGCGCTCGTTCTTCTCGATGGCGTGCCCGAGAGTGTGCCCGTAGTTGAGGATCTCGCGCAGCCCGGACTCCTTGAGGTCGGACGAGACGACCTCGGCCTTGACCTTGATGGACCGTTCGATCAGCTCGGCGGTGTGCGGACCTGCCGGGGTGCGGGCGGCCTGCGGATCGGACTCGATGAGCTCCAGGATCACCGGGTCGGCGATGAACCCGGCCTTGATGACCTCGGCGAGCCCGGACACGTAGTCGTTGACCGGCAGGGAGTCCAGCGCGGCCAGGTCGCACAGCACACCGGCCGGCGGGTGGAAGGCGCCGACGAGGTTCTTGCCCTCGGCCGTGTTGATGCCAGTCTTGCCCCCGACGGCCGCGTCGACCATGGCCAGCACGGTGGTGGGGATGGCGATCCAGCGCACCCCGCGCAGCCAGGTCGCGGCCACGAAGCCGGCCAGGTCCGTGGTGGCGCCGCCGCCCACGCCCACGATCACATCCGTCCGGGTGAACCCGGACTGGCCCAGCGCCTTCCAGCAGTAGGCGGCGACCTCGGCGGTCTTGGCCTCCTCCGCGTTCGGCACCTGGATGGCGACGGCCTCGTAGCCCTGCCCGGCCAGGTCCGCCCGCAGCGCCTCCCCCGTCCCGTCCAGCGCCTCGGGGTGGATGACGGCCACCCGCTTGGCCCTGTCCCCGATCAACCCACCCAGCTCACCGAGGAGTTGCCGGCCGACCAGGACCTCGTACGGGTCGGTGCCCGCCGTGCCGCCGACCTGGATCCGGGTGACTGCCTCGCTCATGCTTCCTTCAACTCCAGTGCGTCCAGGACGGCTTGGGTGACCTCTTCGGGTGTGCGGTTGTCGGTGGGGACGACCGCTTGGGCGACCTCGGTGTACAGGTGACGGCGGGCCTCCATCAGCTCCCGCCACTGGCGGCGCGGATTGACCGCGAGCAGCGGGCGGGCGGTGTTGAGGCCGGTCCGCTTGACGGCCTCCTCCACGTCCATCGACAGGTAGACCACCCGCAGGCCGGCCAGCGCGGCGCGGGTGTCGGCGTCCAGGATGGATCCGCCGCCGAGCGCGAGGACGCCGTCGTGTTCGGTGAGCGCGGTGTGGACCGCCTGCTTCTCGATCGCCCGGAAGGCGGGCTCGCCCTCGTCGACGAAGATGTCCGCGATCGTGCGGCCCTGCCCGGCGACGATGTCGTCGTCCGTGTCCCGGTAGCCGCAGCCGAGCCGCTCGGCGAGCAACTGCCCGACGGTGGACTTCCCCACGCCCATCGGGCCGACGAGGACGACCAGCGGGCCGCGCGTCGAACCGCTCATCGGATCGCCAGGTTCTCGAGGTAGGACCGCACGTTGCGGCGGGTCTCGGTGACGCTGTCGCCGCCGAACTTCTCCGCCACCGCGTCCGCGAGCACGAGCGCGACCATCGCCTCGGCGACGATGCCGGCCGCCGGGACCGCGCACACGTCGGAGCGCTGGTGGTGGGCCTTCGCCTCCTCGCCGGTGACCACGTCGATGGTCGCCAGGGCCCGGGGCACGGTCGCGATCGGCTTCATCGCCGCCCGTACCCGCAGCAGCTCGCCGGTGGTCAGGCCGCCTTCGGTGCCGCCCGAGCGGCCGGTGGCGCGCCGCACGCCCTCGTCCGTCCGCACGATCTCGTCGTGCGCCTTCGAGCCCGGCACGCGGGCCAGCTCGAAGCCGTCGCCGACCTCGACGCCCTTGATGGCCTGGATACCCATCAGGGCAGCCGCGAGGCGGGCGTCCAGCCTCCGGTCCCAGTGCACGTGCGAGCCGAGGCCCACCGGCACCCCGTACGCGAGTACCTCGACCACGCCACCGAGGGTGTCACCGTCCTTATGGGCCTGGTCGATCTCCGCGACCATCGCCTTCGACGCGTCCGCGTCCAGGCAGCGCACCGGGTCGGCGTCCAGCTTCTCGACGTCCGAGGGCTTGGGGTAGACGCCGTAGGGGGCCTTCGCCGCCGCCAGCTCCACCACGTGGGAGACGATCTCGATCCCGGCCGTCTCCTTCAGGTACGACCGCGCCACCGCGCCCAGGGCCACCCGTGCGGCCGTCTCCCGAGCACTCGCCCTCTCCAGCACCGGACGCGCCTCGTCGAACCCGTACTTCTGCATGCCCGCGAGGTCCGCGTGGCCGGGCCGGGGCCGGGTCAGGGGCGCGTTGCGAGCGAGGCCGGCCAGGATCTCCGGGTCCACCGGGTCGGCCGCCATGACCTGCTCCCACTTGGGCCACTCGGTGTTGCCCACCATGATCGCCACCGGGGAGCCCAGGGTCAGGCCGTGCCGAACGCCACCGATGAAGGTGATCTCGTCGCGCTCGAACTTCATGCGCGCACCGCGTCCGTAGCCCAGCCGCCGCCGCGCCAGGTGGTCCGCCACCATCTCCGTGGTGATCGGCACGCCGGCGGGAAGGCCCTCCAGCGTCGCGACGAGTGCGGGACCGTGGGACTCCCCCGCGGTCAGCCAGCGCAACCTGCTCAACGGTGCTCCTCAGTGCTCGCGCCCTGGTACTGCGTACTGCCCTGCGTACGCGCGTCCTCGCGTACGGCGACGGCGCCACCCGGTGCGCGGCCCGGGCCCGCCACTCCGATCCTCCCACGTCCGGGCCCGGAGCCGGTCGCAGGTCCATCAGGCGGACGTGAAAGGCCCCGATCCGGGGTGGTGGGGTGGGAATCGAAGCGTCGGCGCTGCCGGGGGCGTGGGGTCCAGGACGCCCGTCTCACAGCCGCTGAGGGTCAGGCCGAGCCGTCCCCCGGCCGCCGCTGAGGAGCGTACGAGCCCAGGAAGTCGGCGCCGCGGACCTGCTGGGCGGGCTGAGCGGCGGCCTGCGCGGACTCCGCCTGCTGGGGCGCGTAGGCGCCCAGATAGTCGGCTCCGCGCCCCTGCCCGTGCTGCGCCGCGGCGTGGACGGGCTGTCCGGTGCGCACAGCACGCCGATGGGCCAGCTTGCGCTTCAGCTTGACGATCCACGACCCGACGACGACGAGCACGACCAGTGCGAGCACCGTGATCTGCACCCAGTCGGGCAGGAAACCCAGTACGGCCTCGAATATCTGGCCTTTGACGGACGCCAGAGGCACACCTGTGGACATGAACTGCTCCCCCCGGTTCCGCCCCCTGCGGAACCGAACGGATCTTACCGGCCGGTCAGTGCGTGTTCCCCTGCTTTTCGCATGACGTCCAACGGGGCCGGAGCGTGGCCCGTCATCTGCTCGACCTGGAGCACCGCCTGGTGCACGAGCAGGTCGAGGCCGCTGACGACAGCTCCTCCGTACGCGGACCAGCGCGCCGCTAGCGTCGTCGGCCACGGGTCGTACAGCACGTCGAACAGGGTCGCGGGCCGTTCCGGGACGGCCGAGGCCAGTTCGTCGGTGGTGCCGGCCGGGGTGGTGGCGATGACGAGCGGCGCACTCAGGGCCTGCTCCGCGTCCTCCCAGCCCGCCGTGCGCACGTCGACGTCGAGCCGCTCGCCCCACAGCCGCATCTCGGCGGCACGGGCCTCGCTCCGTACGTACGCGACGACCTCGCCGGTGCAGATCCGGGCGAGCGCCGCCAGGGCGGAGGACGCGGTGGCGCCCGCGCCGAGGATCGCGGCGGAGTCCACCCGTTCGATGCCGTGCTCGCGCAGGGCGCCCACCATCCCGGGGATGTCGGTGTTGTCGCCAGTGCTCCGCCCGTCCTCGGTGAACACGACGGTGTTGACGGCCTCCACGGAGGCCGCCGTCTCACTGATCTCGTCGAGCAGCGGGATGACGGCCCGCTTCAGCGGCATGGTCAGCGACAGCCCCGCCCACTCGGGCCCGAGCTTCCCGAAGAACTCCGGCAGCGATTCCTCGTCGATCTCGAAGCGGTCGTAGGACCAGTCGTCGAGGCCCAGCGCCGCGTACGCCGCCCGGTGGAGCACCGGGGAGAGCGAGTGGGCGATCGGGGAGCCGAGAACGGCGGCTCGGCGCTTGCTGTCGCTGCGGGTCATCATCCGTTTTTCTGCTCTTCGAGGTACCGCTGCCGGTTGCGGTTCTGTTCTTCGTTGGTCTCGGCGAAGAGTGTCTCGTCCTCGCTGACCGAGACGAAGTAGTACCAGTTTCCCTTGGCCGGGTTGAGTGCCGCCTCGATCGCCACCTGGCCCGGGTTGTTGATCGGCCCGGGCGGCAGGCCCTTGATCTTGTAGGTGTTGTACGGGTCGTTGATCTGCCGCAGCTGGTCGACCGACCCCGTGGCCAGTTTGGACTCGCCGCGCAGGTAGTTCACCGTGGAGTCGAAGTCGAGCAGGCCGTAGGTCTCGGTGTTGTCCGGCTTGAGCCGGTTGTAGACGACCCTCGCGACCTTCTCGAAGTCGTCCTTCGACTTGCCCTCGGCCTGGACGAGGCTCGCCACGGTGAGCACCTGGAGCGGACTGTCGAGGTCCAGGGCCTTGGCCTTCTTCTCCAGCCCGAACTGGGCGTACTTCTGCTTGGAGAGGGCGACCATTTCCTTCAGGACGTCCTCCGGCTTCATGCCCTTGGACACGGGATAGCTGGACGGGTAGAGGAATCCCTCCACCGGCTCCTTGATCTCGCTGTTGTCGTTCGCCCACTTGGGAAGGCCGAGGGACTTCCAGTCGTTCTTGGCGACGGACTCGGTCGTGCCCGCCTTGACCCCAAGGCGTTTGTCGATCAGCTCGTAGATCTGCTTGTTGCGCTGCCCCTCGGCGATGACCAGGTTGTTGCGGCTCTTGTCGCTGAGCATGAGGCTGACGGCGCTGGCGGCGGACATCTGCTTCCTGAGGGTGTAGACGCCCGCCTGGATCGTGTCACCCTTGGCGTTGTTCGCCTGAGCCGTCACGAAGGCGTCGACGCTCTTGACGACACCGGCCTTCTTCAGCACCTGCCCGATCTGGTATCCGCTCGCGCCCTTGTCGATGGTGACGCTCACCGACTCGCCCGTGCCGTCCCCCGCGTAGTCCGGGGCGGCGGCGAAACGATTTTGGTACCACTGGTAACCGACATACCCGACTCCGCCGACACCGCCACCGAGGACGAGGACCACCACCAGGCAGGCGAAGCCGTTGCGGCTCTTCTTGCCGCCCTTGCCCGCCTGGTCGCCCTTGCCCTTGCCCTTGCCTGTGCGGTCACCGCGTCCGCCACGGCCGCCCGGATCGTCGGAGCCGTCGTCATCGTCGTCGTTGCCGCCCGCGAAGAAGGCGTGCTCGCCCTGGTCGGGGCCGGGGTCCCAGTCGGTCTGCGGTGGCTCCTGCTCGGTCCGGCGGCTCGGCTGGGGCTCCACCCCGGGCTGCTGCTGTGGCGGCTGCTGCTCCTGCTGCGGGTACGCGTCGGGGTTGCCGTAGTAGTCGTGCTGCCCACCGCCGTACCCGGCGTCCTGGCCGCCGTAGTGCTCCCCCGGGCCGGCGGGGTACTGCCCCTGGGCGTGCGGGTGCCCGCCGGTGTCCCAGCCCCCGCCCTGGTACTGCTGTCCCTGATCGGGGTACTGCTGGTGTCCCTGCCCGTCGTAGTACGGATACTGCTCCTGCGCCTGACCGTACTGGGCCTGCTGGCCGTTGCCCCAGTCGCCGTACTGAGACTGCTGCGGCTGCTGCTCCGGATAGTGCTGCGGCTGGCCGCCGTAGGGAGCCTGCTGACCCGCGTGGGCCTGCTGTCCTCCCCATCCGCCGTCCCCGTACAACGGGTCCTCGGGATGCCACGGTTCGGAGCCTGGGCTCCGGCCATACTCAGTCATCGATCCCCTAGAGCCGCGAGGGGGCGGTCGCGCGGCTCCGCTTCCGTCCCGCCTCGATCTGCGCGACAGCCGTTCGGCTGCTGTCACATCGCGCCGGAACGTTACCGTATCGCGATCAGATGACCACTTCGATGCCATCGCCGGGTGCCGTACCTGACACTCGCTCGGATTCGAGGGCCTGTTGCAGGATGATCACGGCCGCTGCCTGGTCGATGACCGATCTGCCCTTCTTGGACTTCACGCCCGACGCGCGCAGTCCCTGACTGGCCGTCACCGTGGTCATCCTCTCGTCCACGAGTCTCACCGGAACGGGGACGATCATGCCTGCCAACTCCTGGGCGAAGCCGCGCACTTTGACCGCCGCCGGTCCCTCGCCGCCCTTCAGGGAGCGAGGGAGGCCGACGATGACCTCGATGGGCTCGTATTCCTCGACGAGTTGTCTCAACCGGCGTTGCGCGGCCGGGACGTCACGTCCCGGAACC
Source organism: Streptomyces sp. NPDC030840 (assembly GCF_055572015.1). Classification (NCBI taxonomy): domain Bacteria; kingdom Bacillati; phylum Actinomycetota; class Actinomycetes; order Kitasatosporales; family Streptomycetaceae; genus Streptomyces; species Streptomyces sp. NPDC030840. The sequence continues at coordinate 24,943 of NZ_JBVIEE010000023.1, forward strand.
GTCTCGACGGGGGTGGCGAGGATCCCGTCGGGGTCGCACGAGGCGACCCCGATCCGGGCGTCCCCGACGTCGATCGCGAGCCGACGTCCTCTGCGCATACTCACAGCCGATTCTTACGTTGTCCCGATGAGCCCTACTTGGCCGTCTCGCCGACCAGGCGCTCGACCGCGTCGACGGCCTCGCCGACGGCGGCCGGGTTCTGGCCTCCGCCCTGGGCGACGTCCGGCTTGCCGCCACCGCCGCCGCCGAGGGTCTTGGCGGCCGTACGGACCAGGTCGCCGGCCTTCAGACCGCGCTCACGGGCGGCCTCGTTGGTCGCGATGACCGTCAGCGGCTTGCCGTTGTTCACCGTGAACAGGGCGACCACGGCGGCCCGGCCGCCCTGGATGCGGCCACGCACGTCGAGGACCAGCCTGCGCAGGTCGTCCGGGGTCGTGCCGTCCGGGACCTGGCCGGTGACCACGGCGACACCGCGGACGTCCCTGGCCGACTCGGCGAGCCCGGCGGCGGCCTGGAGGACCTTCTCGGCGCGGAACTTCTCGATCTCCTTCTCGGCGTCCTTCAGCTTGCCGAGCATGGCGGAGACCTTCTCCGGGAGCTCCTCGGGACGGCCCTTGATCAGCTCCTGGAGCTGGGCCACGACCGTGTGCTCACGGGCCAGGAAGTTGTAGGCGTCGACGCCGACCAGGGCCTCGATACGGCGCACACCGGAGCCGATCGAGGACTCGCCGAGGAGCTTCACGAGACCCAGCTGGGCGGTGTTGTGGACGTGCGTGCCGCCGCACAGCTCCTTGGAGAAGTCACCGATGGTCACGACACGGACGCGGTCGCCGTACTTCTCACCGAACTCGGCGATGGCGCCCTGCTTCTTGGCCTCGTCGATGCCCATGATCTCGGCGTTCACGTCGAGATCGCGGGCGAGTACCTCGTTGATCTTCTGCTCGACGTCGGTCATGACGGCCGTCGGCACGGCGGACGGCGAACCGAAGTCGAAGCGGAAGCGGCCCGGCTGGTTCTCGGAGCCGGCCTGCGCGGCCGTCGGGCCGAGGGCGTCCCGCAGGGCCTGGTGCGTGAGGTGCGTGGCCGAGTGGGCGCGGGCGATGGCCTTGCGGCGGCGGTCGTCGATCGAGGCGTGGACCAGGTCACCGACGGCCACCTCGCCGACCTGGACGACGCCCTTGTGGACGTACACGCCGGGGACCGGCTTCTGGCAGTCGTGGACCTCGACGACGGCGCCGGAGGCGACCCTGATCCGGCCGGTGTCGCCGATCTGGCCGCCGCCCTCGGCGTAGAACGGGGTGCGGTCCAGAACGACCTCGACCTCGTCGCCCTCGGTGGCGGCGGGCGAGGGCACACCGTCGACGAGGATGCCGACGACCGTGGACTCGCCCTGGGTGTCGGAATAGCCGATGAAGTCCGTCTCACCGGACCTGTCGGCGATCTCCCGGTAGGCGCCGAGGTCGGCGTGGCCGGTCTTCTTGGCCCGGGCGTCGGCCTTGGCGCGCTCCCGCTGCTCCTTCATCAGGCGGCGGAAGCCGTCCTCGTCCACGGACAGGCCCTGCTCGGCGGCCATCTCCAGGGTGAGGTCGATCGGGAAGCCCCAGGTGTCGTGGAGCAGGAAGGCCTTGTCGCCGGGCAGGACGGTGGAGCCGGCGGCCTTGGTCTCGCTCACGGCGGTGTCGAGGACGTTGGTGCCGGAGTTGAGCGTCTTGAGGAACCGGGCCTCCTCGGCGAGGGCGACCTTCTCGATGCGCTCGCGGTCGGTGATGAGCTCGGGGTACTGCTGGCCCATCATCTCGATCACGGTGTCGATCAGGTCCTTCACGACCGGACCGGTGGCGCCGAGGAGCCGCATGTTGCGGATGGCGCGGCGCATGATGCGGCGCAGGACGTAGCCGCGGCCCTCGTTGCCGGGGGTGACGCCGTCGCCGATGAGCATCACGGAGGTGCGCATGTGGTCGGTGACCACGCGCAACGACACGTCGGAGGCGTGGGCGTCGCCGTAGCGGACGCCGGTGAGCTCGGTGGCCTTGTTGATGACGGCCATGGAGGTGTCGATCTCGTACATGTTCTGCACGCCCTGCAGAATCATGGCGAGACGCTCCAGGCCGAGGCCCGTGTCGATGTTCTTGCTCGGCAGTTCGCCGAGGATCTCGAAGTTCTCCTTGCTGGTGCCCTCACCGCGCTCGTACTGCATGAAGACGAGGTTCCAGATCTCCACGTACCGCTCGTCGTTGACGGCGGGGCCGCCCTCGACGCCGAACTCGGGGCCACGGTCGTAGTTGATCTCGGAGCACGGGCCGCAGGGGCCGGGGACGCCCATGGACCAGTAGTTGTCCTTCATGCCGAGGCGCTGGATGCGCTCCTTCGGCACACCGACGACGTCGTGCCAGATGCGCTCGGCCTCGTCGTCGTCCTTGTAGACCGTGATCCAGAGCTTCTCCGGGTCCAGGCCGTAACCACCCTTGTCCTGGGGGCTGGTGAGCAGCTCCCAGGCGTGCTTGATGGCGCCTTCCTTGAAGTAGTCGCCGAAGGAGAAGTTGCCGCACATCTGGAAGAACGTGCCGTGCCGGGTGGTCTTGCCGACCTCCTCGATGTCCGGCGTGCGCACACACTTCTGCACGCTGGTGGCGCGCTGGTACGGCGGCGTCGTCTCGCCCAGGAAGTAGGGCTTGAAGGGCACCATGCCGGCGTTGACGAGGAGCAGAGTCGGGTCGTCCGCGATGAGCGACGCCGAAGGGACGACGGTGTGACCGCGCTCCTCGAAGAAGCTCAACCAGCGGCGGCGGATCTCAGCCGACTCCATCAGTGGTCCTCATTCCGGTTGTACGAGTACGTCGTCCCGTCGACGACGTACGTCTTCGGCTTGTTGCGGTTCTCGATCGCGGCGTAGCGCCGGGGGGCGGGGAGTTCCTTGTCGACGGGCGCGTTCAGGCCGAGCGCGTCGCCGAGTTCGGCCTCGCGCTGGGCCATGCCGTCGCGGACGTCGAGTGCGAAGCCGACCGCGCGGTCCTTGAGCCGGTGGCCCGTCTCGAGCGCCTTGTTCGCGGCGGTCGCGGCGAGGCTCTCGGGGGTCAGCTGCTTCAGCTTGCGGTTGACCTTGGTGGTGGCCCACACGCCCGCGGCTGCGCCGGCGGTGAACCAGAACGTACGGCGGAACATCGCTCAGTCCTTCTTGTCCCGGGGCTTGCGCTTCCCCCGCCGCGTGGACGGGACGGTGCGGCCCACGATCACGGTGCGTCGGGACGGCTTGGCGGGCACGTCGTCGCGGCGGGCGATGGCGCGGCGCACGCCGTAGCCGAACGCCGCCACCTTCACCAGGGGGCCGCCGAAGGTGGACGCGACCGTGGTGGAGAGCGCCGACGCGTTCGACGTGACCTCCTGGACGTCCGAGGCGATCGCGTCGACCCGGTCGATCTGGGTCTGCGCGGAGCGGACCGCGCTGGAGGCGTCGGCGAGGAGCGGGACGGCCTGGTCGGTCACGTCCGCGACGAGTTTGGTGGTCGCCTTGAGCGTCTGGGCCAGCCTCGCCAGCGCGACGGCGAGGAAGGAGACCAGGATCGCCCAGAAGACGGCCACCAGGATCCCGGCCACCTCTCCACCGGACACTTGTGCACCCGCTCCCTGGAACGTGTCGGAGAACATGTCGGAACATGCCTGAACGTCGAAAAGTCGTGCCCCCGAGCCTATCGCGCCGGGGCTGCCACTCCGTACCGCATTACCTGGCCGCGGCCGAAGATGCGAGAGCCCGCCGTCCCGTCCGCCACGAGGGCGGGGAGACGACGGGCTGACACAGTGGACGTACTACGTCCGCTCGCGCCGTGGGGCGATCAGCGGGCGTAGTACTCGACGACGAGCTGCTCGTCGCAGATCACCGGGATCTCCTTGCGGTTCGGCTCGCGGTCCAGGCGGAACGCCAGGGCCTTGAGGTTCACCTGGAGGTAGCGCGGGGTCTCGCCGTCGGCGGCGAAGCCACCCTCACGGGCGACCTCGAACAGCGGCTTCTGACGGCTGCGCTCACGGACCATGACGACGTCGTCCGGCTTGACGCGGAAGGACGGCTTGTCGACCTTGTGGCCGTTGACCTCGATGTGGCCGTGGGTGACCATCTGGCGGGCCTGGTAGATCGTGCGGGCGATGCCCGAACGCAGGACCAGGGCGTCGAGACGGCGCTCCAGCTCGATGATCAGGGCCTCACCGGTCTTGCCCTGGACCTTGGAGGCACGCTCGTAGGCGCGGACGAGCTGGCGCTCGGACACGTCGTACTGCGCGCGCAGGCGCTGCTTCTCGAGCAGACGGACCTTGTAGTCCGAGTTCTGCTTGCGGCCGCGGCCGTGCTCGCCCGGCGGGTAGGGGCGGGCCTCGAAGTACTTGACGGCCTTCGGGGTCAGCGCGATGCCGAGGGCACGCGACTTCTTGACCTTGGGGCGGGACTGGTTCGCCACTTCTCTTCTCTTCTCTCAGTTTTCGGCTTCCCCAGGGTTACGGGAGGTCGCATCCGCAGCCGGGGAATCCCGCCGGGTCCGTCACGGACCTGCCGGGCAGCCGCTCCCCTGATCTGGGCACATACGTGCAGCACGCGAGTGGCCCACCGACCGCTCCCGGGTTTCCGGGTGGTGGTGGGCTGCCCGCGACACCGTTCGACGGTGCGCGACGCTCCTGGATCCTCTCGCGGAGGATCCGGCTGGTTGTCCCGTTCTGGGGCACCGACCGGAGCCGGACACGGGACGCAGCACTTCGCGTCAGTCTACAGGGTGGTCAGGACCGCTTCCGACCGAGGTTCTTCCTGGTCCACTCCACCGCGTCCGCGTAGCGCGCCTCGGCGCCGTGCCGGGTCGGCGTGTAGTACTCGCGCTCCTTGATCGCGTCCGGTGCGTACTGCTGGGCGGCGATCCCCTCGGGCAGGTCGTGCGGGTAGACGTACCCCTGCGCGTGCCCCAGCTTGGCCGCGCCCTTGTAGTGCCCGTCGCGCAGGTGGGGCGGCACGGGGCCGGCCAGGCCCTTGCGGACGTCCTCCATGGCCGCACCGATCGCGGTGGTCGCCGCGTTGGACTTGGGGGCGAGCGCGAGCGCGATGGTGGCGTGGCTGAGGGTCAGCGCGGCCTCGGGGAAGCCGATCATGGCGACCGCCTGGGCGGCGGCGACGGCTATGGGCAGGGCGTTCGGATCGGCGAGGCCGATGTCCTCGCTGGCGGAGATCATCAGGCGGCGGGCGATGAAACGGGGGTCCTCCCCGGCCTCGATCATGCGGGCCAGGTAGTGCAGGGCCGCGTCGACGTCCGAGCCGCGGATGGACTTGATGAGGGCACTCGCCACGTCGTAGTGCTGGTCGCCGGAGCGGTCGTACTTCACGGCGGCGCGGTCGACGGTCTCTTCGAGGGTCGTGAGGCCGATCTCCGTCTCGCCCTTGTCGAGGGCGGCTCCGGCGGCGGCCTCCAGGGCGGTGAGCGCGCGGCGGGCGTCGCCTCCGGCGATCCGCAGCAGGTGCTCCTCGGTGTCGTCGGGGAGGGTCACGCTGCCCCTGAGGCCGCGCTCGTCGGTGAGGGCGCGGCGCAGGAGACCGCGCACGTCGTCGTCGGTGAGCGGTTCGAGCGTGAGGAGCAGGGAGCGGGACAGGAGGGGGGAGATCACCGAGAAGTACGGGTTCTCCGTCGTCGCCGCGACCAGGGTCACCCAGCGGTTCTCGACGGCCGGGAGCAGGGAGTCCTGCTGGGCCTTGCTGAAGCGGTGGATCTCGTCGAGGAAGAGGACGGTCTCCTTGCCGTAGCCGCCGGTGGCGCGGCGGGCGCCGTCGATGACCGCGCGGACCTCCTTCACGCCGGCGGTGATCGCGGAGAGCTCGACGAAGCGCTTGTTGGTGGCCTTGGAGACGACGTACGCGAGGGTCGTCTTGCCCGTGCCGGGCGGGCCCCAGAGGATCACCGAAGACGGACCGGCAGGGCCGCCGCCGGACTCGCCGACCAGTCTGCGCAGGGGCGACCCGGGCTTGAGCAGGTGCTGCTGGCCCACGACCTCGTCGAGGGTGCGAGGGCGCATGCGCACGGCCAGGGGGCTGCCGGACGGGTCCTTCTCCTGGCGTTCTTCGGCGGCTGCGGTGAACAGGTCGGGCTCCACGCTGAAACCCTAAATGACCGCACTGACAGTCGGGCTCCTGCCGTCGGCTGCCGTCAGCTCGTCCAGAAGTCCCACCAGCGGGTCAGGATCAGCATGCCGATGATGCCGACGTGCATCGTGGGCAGGACCCAGGTGAACTCGCCGAAGAAGCCCTTCAGCCAGCTCGGCGCCGGCAGGAAGCCCTTGCGGACGTTGAACGACGTCACGTACCAGAACATGACGATCGTGGCGACCCAGGCCAGGCAGCACCACAGGCACAGCGAGTTGATGTTGTACAGCGACTGGTACTGCAGCCAGGTCACGAACCCGACGCCGAAGAGGGTGCCCGCGTTGAAGGTGAGCCAGTACCAGCGCGGGAAGGTGGCGCGGGCGAGGAGACTCATGCCGACGCAGATCACGATGCCGTACGCGACGAGGCCGAGCATGGGGTTGGGGAACCCGAAGACGGAGGCCTGCTCGCTCTTCATGATGTTGCCGCAGGAGACGACGGGGTTCAGGCTGCACCCGGGGGTGAAGCCGGGGTCCTCAAGGAGCTTGAACTTGTCGATCGTGATGACCCAGGAGGCCAGCAGTCCGGCCGCGCCGGTGATCAGCATGAGGATCGCGAAGGCGCGGCCGGCGCCCTCGGTGCGTGGAGTGTGGATGTGTTCCCGCTCCATGGAGACGTCGTCCCTGACCGTCGTCTTGCTCATCTCGTCGTATCCGTAGCGTCGAAGGAGGGCTTCCGGGCACCGGTCATTGTGCCGTACACAGGGGTTGGTTCACCGTTCGCTGGACATAAGGGCTTGACGCACGGATGTTCGCCCCCGTCGCCCCTTCCCGTCCCGTCTCCAGGGGCTGCGCCCATTCGACCCGCCACGGGGCGCCGCCCCGGGCCCCGCTTTCGCGGGGCCAGCCCCCGGCCCCCGCTCCTCAAACGCCGGAGGGGCTGAAAAGTCAGCCCGTCCGGCGTCTGAGGAGGAGGCCGTCAGGCCGATAGCGGGGGTCTGGGGGCGGCAGCCGCCAGGGAAGGGACGGGAATGGGTAGGGGCGGCGGGGGCGAAACCATGCCCAGCCCACCCGGGACGGTCCCGCTCAGCCCAGCCTCGACTCCAGTTCCGCCACGATCTCGTTCACTCCGATGGACACCTGCTCGCCGGACTCCATGTCCTTGAGCTGGACCACGCCCTCGGCGAGATCACGCTCGCCGGCGACGAGCGCGTACCGCGCCCCGCTCCGGTTGGCGTTCTTCATCGCGCCCTTCAGGCCCTTCCCGCCGTAGGAGAAGTCGGCCGCGATACCCACCTTGCGCAGCTCGGTGACCTTCCCGAAGAGAACCCGGCGGGCCTCCTCCCCCAGCGGGACCGCGAACACGCTCGTGGACGCGGGGAGCGCGAGTTCCACGCCCTCCGCCTCCAGGGCGAGGACGGTGCGGTCCACACCGAGGGCCCAGCCCACCGACGGCAGCGCCGGACCGCCGATCATCTCCGACAGACCGTCGTAGCGGCCGCCACCGCCCACCGCGGACTGGGAACCGAGACCGTCGTGGACGAACTCGAACGTCGTGCGGGTGTAGTAGTCGAGGCCGCGCACCAGCTTCGGGTCGTCCTCGAAGCCCACGCCCGCCGCCGTGATCAGCTCGCGGACCTCCTCGTGGTACGCCTTGCACGCGTCGCAGAGGTAGTCGCGCAGCAGAGGCGCTCCCGTGAGCTGCTTCTGGACCGACTCGCGCTTGTCGTCGAGCACCCGGAGCGGGTTGATCTCGGCGCGGCGGAGGGTGTCCTCGTCCAGGTCCAGGCCGCGCAGGAAGTCCTGGAGTGCCGCCCTGTACACCGGGCGGCACTCCTTGTCGCCCAGGGAGTTGAGCAGGATGCGGAAGTTCCTGAGGCCCAGCGAGCGGTACGCCTGGTCCGCCAGGATGATCAACTCGGCGTCCAGCGCCGGGTCCTCGGCACCGATGGCCTCGGCACCGACCTGGGAGAAGTGGCGGTAACGGCCCTTCTGCGGGCGCTCGTAGCGGTAGTACGAGCCGGAGTACCAGAGCTTGACGGGGAGGTTGCCCGCCTTGTGCAGGTTGGCCTCCAGCGCGGCCCTCAGGACCGACGCCGTGCCCTCGGGGCGCAGGGCCAGCCTGTCGCCGCCCTTCGTCTCGAAGGCGTACATCTCCTTCGTCACGATGTCCGTCGACTCGCCGACACCGCGCGCGAAGAGCTCCACGTTCTCGAAGCCCGGCGTCTCGATGTAGCCGTAACCGGAGTTGCGCAGCGGGGCCGCGATCGCCTCACGGACGGCGAGGTACTTGGCGCTGTCCGGCGGGATCAGGTCGTACGTGCCCTTGGGGGCCTGGAAGGTGCTCACGGAAGGTCTCTCGTCACATTCCTCGTCGGGGAGGGGTGTCAGTACCCTCACCGCGTTCTTGGTGGCCTGCGGCCACTTGCCGCAGATACGGATTGGTGGCGCGCTCCTGGCCGATGGTCGTCTGGGGGCCGTGGCCGGACAGCACCACGGTCGAGTCGTCGAGCGGCAGGCACACACGGGCCAGCGAGTCGAGCATCTCGGCCATGTCGCCGCCGGGCAGGTCGGTGCGTCCGATGGAGCCGGCGAAGAGCAGGTCCCCGGAGAAGAACACGGACGGGATGTCCGCCGTCTCGGGCATCCGGAACGTCACCGACCCCTTGGTATGGCCGGGCGCGTGCGCGACGGACAGTTCAAGACCGGCCAGTTCCAGCTTCGACCCGTCCGTCAGCTCCTTGACGTCGTCGGGCTCCCCCACGGTCAGTTCGCCCAGCAGCGGCATCCCTATGGAACGGCCGAGCGCCTTCTCCGGGTCGCTCATCATGTAGCGGTCGTCGGGGTGGATCCACGCCGGGACGTCGTGCGCGCCGCACACCGGGACGACCGAGGCCACGTGGTCGAGGTGTCCGTGGGTGAGGACGACGGCGACGGGCTTGAGCCGATGCTTCTTCAGCGTTTCCTCGACTCCCTGGGCGGCCTGGTGGCCCGGGTCGATGATCACGCACTCCTCTCCGGCGGCGGGGGCGACCAGATAACAGTTGGTCCCCCAGGCCCCGGCGGGGAACCCGGCAATGAGCACGATCGTCCTTCGGATTGTGGAGTACGGGCTGGTTTGCTGCGCGTCAGAGCCTACCGGCGCTGCCGTTTCCTCAGCGAACCCATATACGGTACGGGGCACACACAAGCGGTCGGCTCAGTAGTCGCACGCGTACCGTCCGACGTACGAGACGCATGAGGAGAGAACCCGGTGGTCAGCCAGGAACAGCGGCGGCGTCAGCTCGCCCGGGAGAAGTTCTTGCGGCAGCAGCAGCGGCGCACCGCCGCACGACGCAAGGCACGTGCCCGCAATGCCGTGATCGCGTCGGTCCTCGGTGTGATCCTGATAGGCAGCGTGGCGCTGTACACGACCGGGGTGCTCAAGGACGACGGCAAGAAGGAGAACGCGAGCGCGGAGGTGACGCCGAGCGCCTCGCCGAGCAAGGCTCCGGACCCGTGCGAGAAGCCCGCCGAGGGCAAGGTCAAGAAGCTCTCGTACAAGAAAGAGCCCGCGATCACCGTCGACAGGACCGCGAAGTACACGATGGATCTGCGGACCACCTGCGGTGACATCCCCATCACCATGGACGCGGCGAAGACCCCGCGCACGGTGAACTCGTTCAACTTCCTGGTCAACAAGGGGTACCTGGACCACACGAAGTGCCACCGGCTCACCACCGCCGGGATCTACGTCCTGCAGTGCGGGGACCCGGAGGGCACCGGCATGGGCGGGCCGGGGTACACGATCCCGGACGAGAACCTGAAGGACAAGAGCCTGAAGGGCGGGGTGTACCCGGCGGGCACCGTGGCCATGGCGAACCAGTACAACGCCCAGACGAAGGAGGGCCGCAACAGCGGCGGCAGCCAGTTCTTCCTCGTCTACCAGGACAGTCAGCTCCCGGCCGACTACACACCGTTCGGCACGATTTCCGAATCGGGGATGAAGGTCCTGCAGAAGATCGCCAAGGCGGGCGAGAGCACGGGGCAGGGCGACGGCACGCCGAACGCGACGGTTGTGATCAACAAGGCGACTGTCAAGGAGAGCTGACCGCCCACCGCGTAATTTCGGTCGCGCGGGATGCGGACAGCCGCCCCGCCGGTCGCCTATGTTGGCCGTGACGAAACTGTGGACGATGCCGGGGGTGCTACAGCCCTTCGCAGGCATCATGTGGAGGAGGCGCTGTGAGCAGCGACCCGTGGGGCCGCGTCGACGAGACGGGGACCGTGTACGTGCGTACGGCCGACGGCGAGCAGGTCGTCGGTTCCTGGCAGGCCGGCTCTCCCGAGGAGGCGCTGGCCTACTTCGAGCGCAAGTACGAGGGCCTGGTTGTCGAGATCGGCCTCCTCGAGAAGCGAGTGAAGACCACCGACCTGTCGGCGAAGGACGCCCAGGCCGCCATCGACCACATCCGGGAGCAGGTCGACGCGCACCACGCCGTGGGTGACCTGGATGCCCTGCGGACGCGGTTGGACAAGCTGGTCGAGGCCGTCGAGGCGCGTCGTGAGGAGCGCAAGGCGCAACGCGCGAAGCAGTCGGACGAGGCACGGCACGCCAAGGAGGCCCTGGTCGCCGAGGCGGAGGAGCTGGCGCAGTCCGACCAGTGGCGGGCGGCCGGTGAGCGGCTGCGCTCGCTGGTGGACACCTGGAAGGGGCTGCCGCGGCTCGACCGCAAGTCGGACGACGAGCTGTGGCACCGCTTCTCGCACGCGCGCTCGGCGTTCTCCAAGCGTCGCAAGGCGCACTTCGCGCAGCTGGACGCGCAGCGCGAGGAGGCCCGCAAGACCAAGGAGCGGCTGGTCGCGGAGGCCGAGTCCCTGTCGAACTCGACCGACTGGGGGCCGACGGCCGCCCGCTACCGTGAGCTGATGTCCGAGTGGAAGGCCGCGGGCCGCGCCCAGCGCGAGCACGAGGACGACCTGTGGAACCGCTTCCGCGGTGCCCAGGACATCTTCTTCGCGGCGCGCAGCTCGGTGTTCGCGGAGCGTGACGCCGAGCAGGCCGAGAACCTCAAGCTCAAGGAGGAGCTGGCCGAGGAGGCGGAGAAGCTGCTGCCGATCACGGACCTGAAGGCGGCGCGTGCCGCGTTCCGCTCCATCAACGAGCGCTGGGAGGCCATCGGCCACGTCCCGCGGGACGCCCGCCCGAAGGTGGAGGGCCGGATGCACGCCGTGGAGCGTGCCCTGCAGGACTCCGAGGAAGCCGAGTGGCGCCGTACGAACCCGGAGGCGCGTGCCCGGGCCGAGGGGCTCACGGGCCAGCTCCAGGCGGCCGTGGACAAGCTGAAGGGCCAGATCGAGCAGGCGCGCGCGCAGGGCAACAACGCCAAGGCCGACAAGCTCGAGAAGGAGCTGGAGGGCCGCCAGGCGCTGCTGGACCAGGCGCTGAAGGGCCTGCAGGAATTCGGCGGCTGACACACCGGTAGTAGCTGCCACGAGGGCCGCCGTACGTCACGTACGGCGGCCCTCGTCGTGGTGCGGTGGGGTTGGGGTTACGACGGCCTGCGCGCCGACGTCACCCGGTACACGTCGTACACGCCCTCGACGCCGCGCACGGCCTTCAGGACGTGCCCCAGGTGCTTCGGGTCGCCCATCTCGAAGGTGAAGCGGGACGTGGCCACGCGGTCGCGGGACGTCTGGACCGCGGCCGACAGGATGTTGACGTGCTGGTCGGAGAGCACGCGCGTGACGTCGGAGAGCAGGCGGGAGCGGTCCAGGGCCTCGACCTGGATGGCGACCAGGAAGACCGAGGACTGGGTGGGCGCCCACTCGACGTCGAGGATGCGCTCGGGTTCGCGGGACAGGGAGTCGACGTTGACGCAGTCGTTGCGGTGAACCGACACGCCGCTGCCCCGCGTGACGAAGCCGATGATCGGGTCGCCGGGGACGGGCGTACAGCAGCGGGCGAGCTTCACCCACACGTCCTCGACGCCCTTGACCACGACGCCGGGGTCCTGGCTGCTGCGCCGCTTGCGGCTGCGGCCGCGGGACGGCGGTACGGCCTCGTCGATCTCCTCGGTGGCCGCCTCCTCGCCGCCGAGAGCCTGCACCAGCTTCTGCACGACGTTCTGCGCGGCCACGTGGCCCTCGCCGATCGCCGCGTACAGGGACGAGATGTCCGGGTAGCGCATCTCGTGGGCGAGGGTCACGAGGGAGTCGCCGGTGAGGATGCGCTGGATCGGCAGGTTCTGTTTGCGCATCGCGCGGGCGATGGCGTCCTTGCCCTGTTCGATGGCCTCGTCGCGGCGCTCCTTGGAGAACCAGGCGCGGATCTTGTTGCGGGCGCGCGGGGACTTCACGAAGCCGAGCCAGTCGCGGGACGGGCCCGCGCCGGTCGCCTTGGAGGTGAAGACCTCCACCAGGTCGCCGTTGTCCAGGGTGGACTCCAGCGGGACCAGGCGCCCGTTCACGCGGGCGCCTATGGTGCGGTGGCCGACCTCGGTGTGGACCGCGTAGGCGAAGTCGACGGGGGTCGCGCCGGCCGGGAGCGCTATGACGTCGCCCTTGGGCGTGAAGACGAAGACCTCGTTGCGGGAGAGGTCGAAGCGCAGCGACTCCAGGAACTCGCCCGGGTCCTCGGTCTCCTTCTGCCAGTCCAGCAACTGGCGCAGCCACGCCATGTCGTTGAGGTGGTCGTCCTTCTTCCCGGACGACTTGGGCACGTCGGTGCGGATCTTGGAGGCGCCCGCGACGGCCTCCTGCTTGTACTTCCAGTGCGCGGCGATGCCGTACTCGGCGCGGCGGTGCATGTCGAACGTGCGGATCTGGAGTTCGACCGGTTTGCCGTTGGGCCCGATGACCGTCGTGTGGAGCGACTGGTACATGTTGAACTTGGGCATCGCGATGTAGTCCTTGAACCGCCCCGGAACCGGGTTCCAGCGGGCGTGGACGGTGCCCAGGGCCGCGTAGCAGTCCCTGACCGTGTCCACCAGGACGCGGATGCCCACCAGGTCGTAGATCTCCGCGAAGTCACGGCCGCGGACGATCATCTTCTGGTAGACGCTGTAGTAGTGCTTCGGGCGGCCGGTGACGGTCGCCTTGATGCGGGCCGCGCGCAGGTCGGACTGGACCTCGTCGGTCACTATGGCGAGGTACTCGTCGCGCTTGGGGGCACGCTCGGCGACGAGGCGGACGATCTCGTCGTACATCTTGGGGTAGAGGATCGCGAAGGCGAGGTCCTCCAGCTCCCACTTGATGGTGTTCATGCCCAGGCGGTGGGCGAGCGGCGCGTAGATCTCCAGGGTCTCGCGCGCCTTCTTCTCCTGCTTCTCGCGCTTCAGGTAGCGCATGGTGCGCATGTTGTGCAGGCGGTCGGCGAGCTTGATGACCAGGACGCGGGGGTCCTTGGCCATGGCGACGACCATCTTGCGGACGGTTTCGGCCTGGGCGGCCTCGCCGAACTTGACCTTGTCCAGCTTGGTCACGCCGTCGACGAGCAGCGCCACCTGGTCGCCGAAGTCGCGGCGGAGCTGGTCCAGGCCGTACTCGGTGTCCTCGACGGTGTCGTGCAGCAGGCCGGCCATGAGCGTGGCCGGGTCCATGCCGAGTTCGGCGAGGATCGTCGTCACCGCGAGCGGGTGGGTGATGTACGGGTCGCCGCTCTTGCGCTTCTGGCCGCGGTGCCAGCGCTCAGCGACCTGGTAGGCGGTCTCGATCTTGCGGAGCGTGGCCGTCTCGATCTTCGGGTCGTTGCTGCGCACTATCCGCAGCAGCGGCTCGAGGACCGGGTTGTACGGGTTGGAGCGCTGGACGCCGAGGCGGGCCAGGCGGGCGCGCACGCGGTTGGAGGAGCCGGAGCGCGCGGGCTGACCGGCGGCCGTCCGGGCCGGGGGCGTGGGAGGAGCGGGCTTGGGGCGCGCCGGCTCGGCGGCCTTGCCGACGGGCGCGGACTGGGCGTGCTCGACCGAGCCCTGCGCGGCGTTCTTCTCGCTCGGCGCGGGCGTGGCCGCGGCTCCCGAGGCGGACTCGGGCTTGGCGGCGGTCAGTGGCTGGGCCTCATCTGGCAAGAGGACTCCTCGTGCGCGATCCGGGTCCCCCGGCAGGCTCCGGAGACCCCATGGTAGCGATCCTCGGCTCCGGACTCGCCTTCGGCCGGTCAGACGGTCCGCTGCCCGGGCAACACGAGAGGCGGGCGCCGGATTCCTCCGGGGCCCGCCTCAGCGGTGTCGTACGGGTGGCGCGAACCTTGTCCGCGCCTGTCGTGGCGGTGCTCAGACCTGGAGCAGGGCCTCCAGCGGGGCGCCCTCCAGGGCCGGTTCGAGGCGGGCGCGGCCGCCCAGGAACCCGAGCTCCATCAGGACGGAGACGCCCGCGACCTCGGCTCCCGCCCGGCGGATGAGCTGGACGGAGGCCTCGGCGGTGCCGCCGGTGGCGAGGACGTCGTCGATGACCATGACGCGGTCGCCCGCCGACAGGTCCTCGGCGTGCACCTCGATCTCCGCGGAGCCGTACTCCAGGTCGTACGCCTGGCCGAGGGTCGCTCCGGGGAGCTTGCCCGCCTTGCGTACCGGGATGAAGCCCACCCCGGAGCGGACCGCGACGGGTGCGCCGAGTATGAACCCGCGGGCCTCCAGGCCGACGATCTTCGTCGCACGGTGCTGGACGACGAACTCCGCGAGCGCGTCGGTGAGCGCGGTGAACGCCGCCGGGTCGGCGAGCAGCGGCGTGATGTCCTTGAACATCACGCCCGGCTCCGGGTAGTCGGGGATGTCGCGGATACGGCTGAGGAGCAGGTCCCTGACGGCGGTCATCGGCGCTTCCCCGAGGGCCGGCCGCGGCCGCGGCCGCGGGACGCGGGCTGGTTGCGCGGGCCGACGACCGCGGGGGTCGCGTCCTCCGGCTCGTCGCCGTACGCCTCGTCGTCGCCCTCCGCCTGGGCGGGCTCGCCCTGGGCGGTCTGGGCCCGCTTGGCCAGGACGCGCTTCCTCAGCGCCTTCATCTGCGGCTCGCGTTCCTTGAGGTCGGCGACGAGCGGCGTGGCGATGAAGATCGAGGAGTACGCGCCGGCGGCGAGGCCGACGAACAGCGACAGCGAGATGTCGTTGAGCATGCCCGCGCCGAGGACACCGCCGCCGATGAACAGCAGGCCCGCGACCGGCAGCAGCGCGACCACCGTGGTGTTGATCGAACGCACCAGGGTGCTGTTGATCGAACGGTTGGCGATGTCCCCGTAGGTCCAGCGGGTCTGCCTCGTGATGTCCTTCGTCTGCTCCTTGAGGCTGTCGAAGACGACGACCGTGTCGTAGAGCGAGTAACCGAGGATCGTCAGCAGACCGATCACCGTGCCCGGTGTCACCTCGAAGCCGACGAGGGCGTAGATGCCCACCGTGATCGTGATGTCGTGGATCAGGGCGACGAACGCCGCGATGGCCATGCGCCACTCGAACGCGATCGCCAGGTAGATCACCACGAGGACCAGGAAGATCCCGAGTCCCTGCCAGGCCTTGTTGGCGATCTGGTCACCCCAGCTGGGGCCGACCAGGTCGGCGTTGATCTTCTCGGAGTCGACCTTGAGGTCCTTGGCGAGCTCTTCCTTGATCCCGTCGGACTTGCCGGTGTCGACGCCGGAGACCTGGATGCGCAAGCCCCCCGTGCCGAGCTCCTGCACGATCGCGTCGTGGCCGGCCGCCTCCTCCGCGTACTCCTCGGCCTGGGCGACCGAGACGCTGGTCTTCGGGGTGGTGAAGACGGCGCCGCCCTGGAACTCGATGCCCATGTTCAGGCCGCGCACCGTCAGGCCGAGAATGGCCGTGATGGTGATCAGGATCGAGATGCCGTACCAGATCTTGCGGTTGCCGACGAAGTCGTAACCGACCTCGCCGCGGTGGAGTCGGGCACCGAGGTCGCCGAGTTTCGACATCTCAGGCCTCCTTCGGGTCGACGGGGGCGGCGGGACGGCGGGTGCGGCGCAGCGGCGGCCGGGCACCCAGTCGCTTCGGGTCGAGGCCGGACCAGCTGTGACCGTTCGCGAAGAACTTCCTGCGGGCGAGGATCGTCAGCAGTGGCTTGGTGAAGAGGAACACCACGACCACATCGAGCAGGGTGGTCAGACCGAGGGTGAACGCGAAGCCCTGGACCTTGCCGACGGTCACGACGAACAGCACCGCGGCGGCGAGGAACGACACGAAGTCGGAGACCAGGATGGTGCGCCGGGCGCGCGGCCAGGCCCGCTCGACGGCGGGGCGCAGCGAGCGGCCCTCGCGGATCTCGTCCCGGACGCGTTCGAAGTACACGATGAACGAGTCCGCCGTGATGCCGATCGCGACGATCGCGCCGCAGACGGCCGGCAGGTTGAGCGCGAAGCCGATGGCAGGGCCGAGCAGCGACATGATCGCGTAGGTCAGGGCCGCGGACACCAGCAGTGACGCGATGGCGATGAGGGACAGGCCGCGGTAGTAGACCAGCAGGTAGATCACGACCAGGGCGAGGCCGATGGCGCCGGCGATCAGACCCGCTTCGAGCTGCTCACCACCGAGCGCGGCGGTCACCGTGGTGACGCTCGCCTCCTTGAAGGTGAGGGGGAGCGCGCCGTACTTCAGCATGTTGGCCAGACCCTGGGCTTCCTCCTGGCTGAAGCTGCCGGAGATCTCGGCGTTGCCACCGGTGATCGACTGGCTGACGGACGGGTCGGAGACGACGTCGCCGTCGAGCACGATCGCGAACTGGTTCTGCGGGGGCTGGTTCTTGGAGAGCTGGCCGGTGACATCGGCGAACTTCTTGGCGCCACCGGACGTGAACTTCATGGTGACTTTCCAGCCCGCGGCGCTCTGCGTGTCGAAGACCGCCTGGGCCTCGTCGACGTCGGTGCCGGCGACCGCGGCCGGGCCGAGGATGTACTTCTGCCACTGCTTCTGGGAGTTCTGGCCGCAGGCGACGATGGAGTCGCCGGGCTTGGCTCCGTCACCGGCCTTGGCGCGCTGGGCCGGCTTGGTGCAGTCGAGGGCGGCGTACGCGGCCTGGAGCTTCGTCGTGTCGGCGCCACCGCTGGCGCTCGCGGACGGGGAGCTGTCGGCCTTCGCGGACGCGGAGCCGCTCGGCGTGGGGTCCGCCTTCAGGGCGTCGGTGACGGCGCGGCCCTGCGAGGTGGCGGAGGAGGACGGCGTGGCGGAGGAGGACGAGGTCGCCTTCTCGTTGTCGCTGTCCTTGTCGCCGGCCTTATCCGAGGGCGAGGGGCTCGGAGAGCCGCTGGGGCTGGTGCTCGGGCTGGGCGAGGCTCCGTTGCCGGACACCTCGGTGGTCACGACCGGGCGGAAGTAGAGCTTGGCGGTGGTGCCGACCTGTTCCCGGGCCTGCTTGGAGTTCGTGCCCTTGGGGATGTTGACGATGATGTTGCGATCGCCCTGCGTCTGGACCTCCGCCTCCTGGACGCCAAGACCGTTGACACGGCGCTCCATGATGGAGACCGCGGTGTCCATGTTGGTCTTGTTGATCGCGTTCGGCTGGCCGGGCTCGTTCTGCGCTTCCAGCGTGATGCTGGTGCCGCCGGCGAGGTCGATGCCGAGCCGTGGAGTGGTGTGTCCGGAGGCGAACATTCCCCCGGTGAGCGCCGCGATGGCGATCAGGATGAGGGCCAGTGCGCGGCCTGGTTTGCTCTGGGCGCTCGCGCTCCGGCCCTTCTTCGGTGCTGCCACCTTCTCGTAACTCCCTCTCGGGCCGCCTCGACGCCGGTCGAGCGTCTGGGCGGCCATGACATGGTGTCGGGACTCCGTGCGAGAACGGCACGACCCGGGTGACGCGGCACGAACTGGTCGTGCCGCGTCACCCGGGAGCGTGGCTACTTCGCGTCGGACTCGCCGTCGGTCTTCTTCGGCTCCGCGTCGTCGTCGGCCTTCGCCTCGGCGGGCTCGTCGGCCGCGTCGCCGTCCGCGTCCTTCTTACCAAGGTCGATGGGCTTGTCGTCGGAGGCGGCGGAAGCGTCGGCGGCGGGCTCGTCGGTCTCGGTGAGGGAGGAGGCGTCGTCCGGCACGATGTCGGACTTCAGGTCGTGCTCGATGCCGTGGACGATGCGGTTGTACTCGTCGTCGGTGAGGACGGCGCCGATCGCGTTCTTCGCGAAGAGCAGTTCCACGCCCGGCCCGGCGTCGAGGAGGACCGTGTCCTCGTTGACCTCCTTCACCGTCGCGTACATGCCCCCGATGGTGCGGACACCGCTGCCGGGCTGCATTTGGTTCCGCATGTCGGCCGCCTGCTGCTGCTTCTTCTTGGCCGAGCGGGTCATCAGGAACATGGCCCCGATGAGCACGATGAACGGGAGGAGGGTCACGAGACTCACGGGTGGGAACTTCCTTCACACGACCGCGATGGTGAGCGGCCTGATGGTTGGGGGTATGTGTGCCGCCGACAAAGGCGGCATCGGCGGAGTCTAAGCGAGTCCGCGCGCAAGGAACAACGCTCAGCATCGCACCCGGGTTCCTGATGCGGCCAATGCCCCCGCTGTCACGTACCGAACAGGTCCTGTTGTCCGTTTGTCCCGGTGGCCCCGCGGGGCGGGGTGAGGCCGAGGTGCGCCCATGCCGCGGGGGTCGCGACCCGTCCGCGCGGGGTGCGGGCGAGAAGTCCCTCGCGGACGAGGAAGGGCTCGGCGACCTCCTCGACCGTCTCACGCTCCTCCCCCACGGCGACGGCGAGGGTGGACAGGCCGACGGGGCCGCCGCTGAAGAGCTTCAGCAGGGCCTCGAGTACGGCGCGGTCGAGGCGGTCGAGGCCGCGGGCGTCGACCTCGTAGACGGCGAGGGCGGCCGCGGCGATGTCCCTGGTGATGACTCCGTCGGCCTTGACCTGCGCGTAGTCCCGGACGCGGCGCAGCAGGCGGTTGGCGATACGGGGCGTGCCCCGGGAGCGGCCCGCGATCTCGGCGGCGCCCTCGGCTCCGATCTCGACGTCCAGCAGGTGCGCGGAGCGGTGGATGACGCGCTCCAGCTCGGCGGGTTCGTAGAACTCCATGTGCGCGGTGAAGCCGAAGCGGTCGCGCAGCGGCGGGGGCAGCAGGCCCGCGCGCGTGGTGGCGCCGACCAGCGTGAAGGGGGGAAGTTCGAGGGGGATGGCGGTCGCTCCCGGGCCCTTGCCGACGATGACGTCGACGCGGAAGTCCTCCATCGCCATGTAGAGCATCTCCTCGGCGGGCCGGGACATGCGGTGGATCTCGTCGAGGAACAGGACCTCGCCCTCCTGCAGCGAGGACAGGATCGCGGCCAGGTCGCCCGCGTGCTGGATGGCGGGGCCGCTGGTGATGCGGATGGGGGCGCCCATCTCGGCGGCGATGATCATCGAGAGGGTGGTCTTGCCGAGGCCGGGGGCGCCGGAGAGGAGGACGTGGTCGGCGGTCGCTCCCCGCGCGCGTGCCGCCCGCAGCACGAGGTCGAGCTGCTCGCGGACCTTCTCCTGGCCGATGAACTCGTCCAGGTCCTTGGGGCGCAGGGCGGCCTCGACGGCCTGGTCCTCACGGTCGGCGGACGCACCGACGAGCCGCTCGGCGGCGGCGGCGTCGGTCGTGTCGTCCCAGTTCATGTGGCGTGCCTCGGGGTGTGGTGGGTCAGCGGGCTCGGTTCAGGGTCTGCAGGGCCGCCTTCAGCAACTGGCCGACCTGGGGCGTGCCGCCCGCGGCCTCCGCCTGGGGTGCCACGGCGGACACGGCCTCGTCGGCCTCGCGGGTCGCGTACCCGAGGCCGATCAGGGCGGCGTGCAGCTGGTCGCGCCAGCCCTGGGTGACCGGGGTGCCGACCGCCGGTGCGCCGATCGGCTCGCCCAGCCGGTCCTTCAGCTCCAGGAGCAGCTTCTGGGCGCCCTTCTTGCCGATGCCGGGGACGGCGATCAGCGCTTTCTCGTCACCGGTCGACACGGCGCGGCGCAGGGCGTCGGGCGTGTGCACGGCCAGCATCGCCTGGGCGAGGCGGGGGCCGACCCCGCTCGCCGTCTGGAGCAGCTCGAAGACCTGGCGCTCGTCGTCGTCCACGAAGCCGTAGAGGGTCAGCGAGTCCTCGCGTACGACGAGGGAGGTGGCGAGTTTGGCCGACTGGCCGACCCTGAGCGTGGACAGCGTGTTCGGCGTGCACTGGACGGCCATGCCGACCCCGCCGACCTCGACCACCGCGGCGTCGGGAGCGAGTGCGGCGACCGTGCCGCTGACGAAGGCGATCATGCAGTACGGCCTTTCGTTGCGTTGGCTGCGTGCCGGGCCACGGCCTGCTGGAGCCGGTTCTGGGCGGGAGCACGCCAGATGTGGCAGATGGCGAGCGCGAGGGCGTCGGCGGCGTCGGCCGGCTTCGGTGGCGCGTCGAGCCGCAGCAGCCGGGTGACCATCGCGCCGACCTGGGCCTTGTCGGCGCGTCCGCTGCCGGTGACGGCGGCCTTGACCTCGCTGGGGGTGTGCAGGGCGACGGGGATGCCGCGGCGTGCGGCGCAGAGCATGGCGATGGCGCTGGCCTGGGCTGTGCCCATGACGGTCCGTACGTTGTGCTGGCTGAACACCCGCTCCACCGCGACGAAGTCGGGCCCGTGCTCGTCGAGCCACTGCTCGATGCCCTGCTCGACGGCGACGAGACGGTGCCCCAACTCGGCGTCCGCGGGCGTCCGTACGACACCGACGGCGCGCATCGTCAACGGGCGTCCCGCGACGCCCTCCACGACACCGACACCGCACCGGGTCAGTCCCGGGTCCACCCCCAGTACGCGCACCCAGACCTCCCCGTGGATGGTGATCTTCGAAGTCCCGCCAGGCTATCGGCTGCCACTGACAACAGCAGCGGGCCGATAGGACGTGTCCCACCGGCCCGCCGACACCGCTGAGCTCGCGGCAGCGTTACGCGTCGACCTTCGCCATGACGTCGTCGCTCACGTCGAAGTTGGCGAAGACGTTCTGCACGTCGTCGCTGTCCTCCAGGGCGTCGATCAGCTTGAAGATCTTCTTGGCGCCCTCCTCGTCCAGCTCGACCTGCATGGTCGGGACGAAGTTGGCCTCGGCGGAGTCGTAGTCGATCCCGGCGTCCTGGAGGGCGGTGCGGACGGCGACCAGGTCGGTGGCCTCGCTGATGACCTCGAAGCTCTCACCGAGGTCGTTGACCTCCTCGGCGCCCGCGTCGAGCACGGCGCCCAGGACGTCGTCCTCGGTCAGCTCGCCCTTGGGGACGATGACGACGCCCTTGCGGTTGAAGAGGTAGGAGACGGAGCCCGGGTCGGCCATCGAGCCACCGTTGCGGGTCATGGCGACGCGGACGTCGGAGGCAGCGCGGTTGCGGTTGTCGGTGAGGCACTCGATGAGGACCGCGACGCCGTTCGGGCCGTAGCCCTCGTACATGATCGTCTCGTAGTCGGCGCCACCCGCCTCGAGACCGCCACCGCGCTTGATCGCCGAGTCGATGTTCTTGTTCGGAACCGACTGCTTCTTCGCCTTCTGCACGGCGTCGTACAGCGTCGGATTACCGTCCAGGTCCACACCGCCCATGCGCGCCGCGACCTCGATGTTCTTGATCAGCTTCGCGAAGAGCTTGCCGCGCTTGGCGTCGATCACGGCCTTCTTGTGCTTCGTCGTGGCCCATTTAGAGTGGCCGGACATCTGCCTGTCTCCTTCGCGTAACCCATCTCTGAAACGAACTCCAGAGATCCTACAAGGCGCCCGGTGTCCGGCTCTCGCGCACCATCTCGGCGAACAGCGCGTGCAGACGGTGGTCTCCGGTCAGTTCCGGGTGGAACGACGTGGCGAGCGCGTTGCCCTGGCGTACGGCGACGATGTGGCCGTCGTGCTCGGCGAGCACCTCGGTCCCGGCGCCGACGGACTCGACCCAGGGGGCCCTGATGAAGACGCCCTCTACAGGATCGCCCTCGATGCCCCGTACGTCGACCGCCGCCTCGAAGGACTCGTTCTGCCGCCCGAAGGCGTTGCGGCGCACGATCATGTCGATGCCGCCGACCGTCTCCTGGCCCGAGCGCGGGTCGAGGATCTTGTCCGCCAGCATGATCATGCCGGCGCAGGTGCCGTAGACGGGCATACCGGCGCGCACGCGCGCGCGGAGGGGCTCCATCACTCCGAAGAGGATGGCCAGCTTGGAGATCGTGGTGGACTCGCCGCCGGGGATGACGAGACCGTCCACCTCGGCGAGTTCCTCGGGGCGCCGCACCGGCCTGGCCACGGCGTCGGCCGCGGCCAGGGCGATGAGGTGCTCCCGTACGTCGCCCTGGAGGGCCAGGACGCCTGTGACGGGTGCGTCAGTCATGTATGTGCAGTCCTTGGACGGGGATTACCAGCCGCGGTTGGCGTAGCGCTCGGTCTCGGGGAGGGTGTCGCAGTTGATGCCGACCATGGCCTCGCCCAGGTTGCGGGAGGCGTCGGCGATGATCTTCGGGTCGTCGTAGAAGGTGGTGGCCTTCACGATGGCGGCGGCACGCTTGGCCGGGTCGCCGGACTTGAAGATGCCCGAGCCGACGAAGACGCCCTCGGCGCCGAGCTGGCGCATGAGCGCGGCGTCGGCGGGGGTCGCGACACCGCCGGCGGAGAAGAGGACCACCGGCAGCTTGCCGAGTTCGGCGACCTCCCTGACGAGCTCGTACGGGGCGCGCAGCTCCTTGGCGGCGGCGTACAGCTCGTGGTTGTCGAAGCCCTTGAGGCGGGCGATCTCGTTCTTGATCTGGCGCAGGTGGCGGACTGCCTCGACGACGTTGCCGGTGCCGGCCTCACCCTTGGAACGGATCATGGCGGCGCCCTCGGCGATGCGGCGCAGGGCCTCGCCGAGGTTGGTGGCGCCGCAGACGAACGGGGTCGTGAACGCCCACTTGTCCGAGTGGTTGACCTCGTCGGCCGGGGTGAGGACCTCGGACTCGTCGATGTAGTCGACGCCGAGGGACTGGAGCACCTGGGCCTCGACGAAGTGGCCGATGCGCGACTTGGCCATCACGGGGATGGAGACCGCGTTGATGATGCCCTCGATCATGTCCGGGTCGGACATGCGGGCCACGCCGCCGTCCTTGCGGATGTCCGCGGGGACCCGTTCCAGGGCCATGACCGCGACGGCGCCCGCGTCCTCGGCGATCTTCGCCTGGTCCGGGGTGACGACGTCCATGATCACACCGCCCTTGAGCTGCTCGGCCATGCCGCGCTTCACGCGTGCGGTGCCGGTCGCGGTGTTCTGGTCGGGCTGGGCGGTGTGGGAGAGCGTGCTGGACACGGGTTCGACCTCGCTCGGGAAGAGGGGGTTTTTCTGCAGCACTGAGGAAACGTGACCGGTGCAGGCCACGGCAAGGGCCAATAGGGAGGCGGTGGATCGTTTTCGCCCCCGCCGCCCCTGCCCGTCCCTCCCCCACTCTCGGCTCCGCTCGAGCGGGGGGACCTCCATCCGGGGCTCCGCCCCGGACCCCGCTCCTCAAACTCCCCCAGCTACCGCTGGGAGGTGCCCCCAAGGGGCTGAAGATTCAGCCCGTCCGGCGTTTGAGGACGAGGCCGAAGGCCGATACGCGGGGGTCTGGGGGCGCAGCCCCCAGGGATGGGACGGGTACGGGCGGTGGGGGCGAGACAACCCGCCCCGGGCTCACGCGCTCGCGCGGTCCGCCAGTGCCGCCGGTGGCTCGTCGTCCATCTCGAAGGCCAGGGGGAACGGGGCGTGCCCCGCGAGACGGAACCAGCGGACCTTCCGGTGACGCCGGAGCGCACGCGCCGCACGCACCGCGTCGTTGTGGAAGCGGCGGGCCATCGGCACGCGCCGCACCGCCTGGCCCAGCTCCCTCGCCGCGTCCTCCCCGCCCGGCGCCTCCCGTACTGCCTCCACCTGCTGCGCCTCCGCGAACACGGCCCGCAAGGCCTGGCTCAACTCGCTCTCGGCGACCTCGCGTTGCTCCTCCTCCGCCTGCCGCGCCGCGTGGGCGGCCTCGTACAGCACGATGGAGGCGGCCGGATCGAGCACCCCGGAGGTGGCCAGTTCCTGCGCGACCGAGGCGCGGCGCAGCAGTTGCGCGTCCAGGGCGGCCCGGGCGGCGTCGATGCGCGCGTGCAGCCGGTCGAGTCGGCCCGCGGTCCAGCTGAGGTAGAGGCCGATCACGACCAGGCCGACGAGGATCCAGATGAGGGTTGCCGTCAC
Organism: Streptomyces sp. NPDC030840; assembly: GCF_055572015.1. Taxonomy (NCBI): domain Bacteria; kingdom Bacillati; phylum Actinomycetota; class Actinomycetes; order Kitasatosporales; family Streptomycetaceae; genus Streptomyces; species Streptomyces sp. NPDC030840. The sequence goes on from NZ_JBVIEE010000023.1 coordinate 49,146, forward strand.
GGGCGGCAAGGCTAGCGGCAAGGCCACCGGTGCGCCGTCACGCCCCCCTCACGTCCCAGGCGCACCGGAAACCCCCGTGTCCCGTGGAGGAGTCGGGCGTGTTCCTCGACCGCGCGGCGACCCGGTAGCGGTTGCAGTACGAGGCGTGGCACAGGTACGAGCCGCCCCGGATGACCCGGTCCCCGCCGGAGGCCGAGAAGCGGTCGGCGCACCACTCCCACACGTTGCCCGACGTGTTGTACAGGCCGAAGCCGTTGGGCTCGTACGCGTCCACGGGAACCGTTCCGGTCGTGCCCGCCGGCTTGGTGCTCACCCGGGGGAAGTCGCCCTGCCAGGTGTTCACACGGTCCTGTGCGAAGTCGTCGCCCCAGGGGTAGCGCCGCCCCTGAAGTCCCCCGCGCGCCGCGTACTCCCACTCCGCCTCGGTGGGCAGCCTGGCCCCCGCCCAAGTGCAGTACGCCAGCGCGTCGTTGTACGAGACGTGCACGACCGGGTGGTGCTCCCGGTCCGCGGCGATCCGTGATCCGGGTCCCTCGGGCGCCCTCCAGCTGGCCCCCTCGACACCGAGCCACCACGGCGCGCCGGCGACCGCGCCGAGGACGGACTCCCGCGCGCGTGGGTGGAGCATCAGATGGAACACGAACGAACTGCCGTACTGCTCCGCCTCGGTGCGGTACCCCGTGGCGCGGACGAAGTCGGCGAACCGGGCGTTGGTGACGGCCGTCGTGTCGATCCGGAAGGGGGCCACCCGCACGGTCCGGACCGGCCCCTCCGCGTCCTCGGGGTAGCCCTCGCCGAAGGCGTCGCCCATGCGGAACTCGCCTCCGGACAGGGAAACGGCGGCCGCGTCGTGCGCCGTGGCGGTCTGTGACCGGGGCCCCGGAACAGTGAGACGGAAGACCGAACCCGCTGCCCTGTGCCGAGGATCGTCCCCGCGCGCGGGGGCACAGCACGCGCCCTCGTGGTCGTCGGCCCCAGTCAATCCCGTCCGTCCCGTCAATCCCACCAGACCCGAGTCCGGTCAGACCCGAGTCCGGTCAGACCCGAGTCCCGTCAGTCCCGAGTCCCGTGCGTCCCGCAGTGCCGTGCGTCCCGCGGGCCCGTCAGTCCCGTATCAAGCCGAACCGCGCGCGCAGACCCGTGCGTTCGTCGGCGGCGACGGCGGCCGCCCCGTCGGTCACCGTCTCGTACACGGACAGGATGTCCGCGCCGACGGTCGACCAGTCGAAGCGGCGGACGTGCGCGCTGCCTCGCCTGCGCAGTTCCTCGCGCCGCTCCGGGTCACCGAGCAGCCGTACGGCCGAGGCGGCCAGTGCGTCGGCGTCCTCGTTGGCGAACAGCTCTCCCGCCGCGCCCTGGTCCAGGACCTGGGCGAAGGCGTCGAGGTCGGACGCGAGGACGGGTGCGCCCGCCGACATGGCCTCGACGAGGATGATGCCGAAGCTCTCGCCCCCGGTGTTCGGCGCGACGTACAGGTCGACGCTGCGCAGGAAGCGCGCCTTGTCCTCGTCGCTGATCATGCCGAGGAACTCGACCCGGTCGCGCATGTCCTTGGGCAGGTTCTCCACGGCCTCCTCCTCGTCCCCGCGCCCGGCGACCAGGAGCCGTGTCCGCGGGCGTTCGGCGAGGATCTTCGGCAGCGCCTTCATGAGCACGGGCAGGCCCTTGCGGGGCTCGTCGATGCGCCCCATGAAGCCGATCGTGTCCCCCTGCCACTCGGGCCTGGGCTTGGCACGGGCGAAGAAGTCGACGTCCACGCCGTTCGGGATGACGACGGCGTCCCCGCCCAGGTGCTCCACCAGGGTGCGCCGGGCGTACTCGCTCACCGCGATCCGGGCGCTGATCTTCTCCAGGGCCGCCTGGAGGATCGAGTACGCGGCGACCATCGCCCGTGAGCGGGGGTTCGACGTGTGGAAGGTGGCCACTATCGGGCCCTGGGCGGCCCAGCAGGTCAGCAGACCGAGCGACGGCGAGGCCGGCTCGTGGATGTGGATCACGTCGAACGTGCCGTCGTGCAGCCAGCGCCGTACGCGGGCCGCCGACAGGAAGCCGAAGTTGAGGCGGGCCACCGAGCCGTTGTAGGGCACCGGGACCGCGCGGCCCGCGGAGACGACGTACGGCGGCAGTGGCGTGTCGTCGTCCGCGGGGGCGAGCACGGACACGTCGTGCCCGAGGCGGATGAGGTGGTCGGCCAGGTCGCGGATGTGGAACTGGACGCCGCCGGGCACGTCCCAGGAGTACGGGCAGACGATGCCGATCCTCACGGTGTCTCCTTCCCGGATGCCTCCGCGGCGTCCCGGTTCCCGGGTGCCATGGCGGGGTCCAGGTCGGCGAGCCACAGGCGCTGCAGCATGTGCCAGTCCTCCGGGTGGTCGGCGATCCCCGTGGCGAAGGCGTCTGCCAGCGCCTGTGTCATGACAGACGTCTTCTCGGCGCGCGTACCTGACTCGGGTACCGCGATCGGAGGGTGCACTCTGCCCCGCATCACGGGAGATTCGTCGTACCAGAGCGTCACGGGGAGCAGCAGCGCGCCGGTCTGCTGGGCGAGGAGGGCCGGCCCGGCGGGCATGCGGGTCTTCTCGCCGAAGAAGTCGACCTCGACGCCGGACGCGGACAGGTCGCGGTCGGCGACCAGGCAGACCAGACCGCCGTCGCGCAGCCGCCGGGCCAGCGTGCCGAAGGCCGAGCCGCCGTTGTGCGGCAGGACCTCCATGCCGAGGCCCTCGCGGTAGGCGACGAAACGGTCGTACAGCGTCTCGGGCTTGAGGCGTTCCGCGACGGTCGTGAAGGGGATCCGGAGCTTGGTGGTGACCCAGGCGCCCGCGAGGTCCCAGTTGCCCAGGTGCGGCAGCGCGAGTATGACGCCCTTGCCCGCGGCGAGGCCCTCGGTGAGGTGATGCAGGTCCTGCGGGACGAAACCGTTCTTGATCCGGTCCTCGCTCCACGCGGGGAGACGGAACGACTCCATCCAGTAGCGCAGGTAGGAGCGCATGCCCGCCCGGGACAATTCGGCGAGGCGCTCGGGGGACGCGCCCGGCACCACGCGCGCGTAGTTGCTCTCCAGCCGCAGTACGCCCTTGCCGCGCTGTTTCCAGGCGAGGTCGGCGATGGTGCGGCCCAGACGCACGGCGACGGGTTCGGGGAGCTTCTTGACCGTGCTCCAGCCGAGACCGTACAAGGCGTCCGTCAGCCGCTCCTGCACGTTGCTCACGACGTCGCCTCACTCCCCTGCGAGGCGTTCTCGTTCCCGGACGTCCCCTGCGAGGCGTTCTCGGAGGCGGCGGCTTCGGCGGCCTCCGCCTCGGCGGACTCGCGACGCACCGTGACGACCCGCTGGATCAGCGTGACGAGGCTGCCGACGGCGACGATCCACAGGGCGACGGGCAGCAGGTACTGGATGCCGGGCACGCCGAACGCGTGCAGTCCCGCGAGGCCCGCCGCGACCAGGGAGACGACCAGCCGCTCGGCGCGCTCCACCAGACCGTTCACGGCGACCGGCAGGCCGATCGATTCTCCCCGTGCCTTGGTGTACGACACGACCTGGCCGCTGGCCAGGCAGAAGATGGAGACGGCGCACAGCACGTTGTCGTCGCCGTTGCCCGCGTACCAGAGGGCGAAGCCGCCGAAGATCGCGCCGTCGGCGACCCGGTCGAGCGTGGAGTCCAGGAACGCACCCCAGCGGCTGGAGCGGCCCAGCTGGCGCGCCATGTTGCCGTCGACCAGGTCGGAGAACACGAACAGCGTGATCACGACCGTGCCCCAGAAGAACTCGCCGCGGGGATAGAAGACCAGCGCGCCCGCGACCACTCCGGCAGTGCCGAGGAGCGTGACCGTGTCGGGGCTGACCCCGCGACGGATGAGAAACGCGGCGAACGGTGTGAGAACACGCGTGAAGAAAGCACGCGCGTACTTGTTCAGCATGGCCTTCCCGAGGGTCGGTGGGCCGCGCGGCCCCTGCTGGCCACCGGCGGGCCCATCGTAGCCAGGCGCGTGCGTGCGCGAGGGCCGGGCACCCGAGCCCCGTGTCACGTCCTGGCAGCGGCCTGGTCACGCCGTGATGGCGCGCCTGTCGCCGGCCTCGAAAAGGCACGGTCACGTCCGTCGTAACGGCACGATCACGTCCGTCGTAACGGCACGATCACGTCCGTCGTATGGACGCACCGTGACGGGAGTGGAAAGCTCGAAGGACCGCGGGCGTCATCGGAGCCGCCATCGCACGCGGGTCCGCGTGTCCGCGCCCACAGTGACCTCACCGTGCACGGGAGGCAGGATCATGGGCGACAAGGCGAACGCACACCCCGGAGCCGCCGGCAGGGCTACGGCGGCCGACCACCCCGCGTCCGTACGGAATGTGGTGCTGGTCGGCCACAGCGGATCGGGCAAGACGACTCTGGTGGAGGCTCTCGCGCTGACAGCGGGAGCGGTGAACCGGGCGGGCCGTGTGGAGGACGGCGGCACCGTCTCCGACTATGACGAGATCGAGCACCGTCAGCAGCGCTCGGTGCAGCTCTCCCTGGTGCCCGTCGAATGGGACGGCATCAAGATCAACCTTCTGGACACTCCCGGATACGCCGACTTCGTCGGGGAGCTCAGGGCCGGTCTGCGAGCGGCGGACGCGGCCCTCTTCGTCGTCTCGGCCTCGGACGGGGTGGACGGCTCGACGCGGATGGTGTGGGAGGAGTGCGCGGCGGTCGGCATGCCGCGCGCCATCGTGATCACCCACCTCGAAGCGGCCCGGGCCGACTTCGACGAGATGACCCGGACCTGCGCGGAGGCCTTCGGCGCGGACGACCCCGACGCCGTGCTGCCGCTGTACCTGCCGCTGCACGGACCGCAGGGGCCGGACGGGCACGCTCCGGTGACGGGCCTGATCGGACTGCTGTCACAGAAGCTGTTCGACTACTCCACCGGGGAGCGCAAGGAGTCCGAGCCGGGCGAAGACCAGCTGCCGCTCATCGAGGAGGCCCGCAACCGGCTGATCGAGGGGATCATCTCCGAGAGCGAGGACGAGACCCTCATGGACCGCTATCTCGGCGGCGAGACGATCGACTTCAAGACACTCGTGGAGGACCTGGAGCGGGCCGTCGCGCGCGGGGTCTTCTTCCCCGTGCTGGCCGCCGCCCCCGCGGCCGACGGCGCCCGGCAGGGCATCGGCACGGTCGAGCTCCTCGAACTGGTCACCGGCGGCTTCCCGACCCCGCTGGAGCACGAGGCGCCGACGGTCACCACCCCGGACGGCAAACCCCGCGAGGTCAAGGCCTGCGACCCGGACGGGCCGCTGGTCGCGGAGGTCGTGAAGACGGCCAGCGACCCCTACGTGGGCCGGCTGTCGCTGGTCCGGGTCTTCTCGGGCACCCTGCGTCCCGACGAGACAGTGCACGTCTCCGGGCACGGGCTGGCCGACCGCGGCCACGAGGACCACGACGTGGACGAGCGAATCGGCGCCCTGACCAGGCCCTTCGGCAAACAGCAGCGTTCCCTGTCGCACTGCATAGCGGGCGACCTGGCGTGCGTGGCGAAACTGAACCGCGCGGAGACCGGCGACACGATCTCCGCGAAGGACGACCCGCTGCTCATGGAGCCGTGGGAGATGCCCGACCCGCTGCTGCCGCTCGCCATCCAGGCACACAGCAAGGCGGACGAGGACAAGCTCTCCCAGGGCCTCGCCCGGCTGGTCGCCGAGGACCCCACCATGCGCCTGGAGCAGAACCAGGACACCCACCAGGTGGTGCTCTGGTGCCTGGGCGAGGCACACGCCGACGTGGCGCTGGAACGGCTCCGCAGCCGGTACGGCGTCCAGGTCGACGTGGTCCCGCACAAGGTCTCCCTGCGGGAGACGTTCGCGACCAGGTCGGAGGGCCGCGGCCGTCATGTGAAGCAGTCCGGCGGGCACGGGCAGTACGCGATCTGCGAGATCGAGGTCGAGCCGCTGCCGGGCGGCTCGGGCATCGAGTTCGTGGACAAGGTCGTCGGCGGTGCCGTGCCGCGGCAGTTCATCCCCTCCGTCGAGAAGGGCGTGCGGGCCCAGGCGGCCAAGGGAGTCGCGGCCGGTTACCCGCTCATCGACATACGGGTCACGCTGCGCGACGGCAAGGCGCACTCCGTGGACTCCTCGGACGCGGCGTTCCAGACGGCCGGTGCGCTGGCGCTGCGCGAGGCGGCGGCCGACGCGCGGATCCACCTCCTGGAGCCGGTCGCCGAGGTGACGGTCCTGGTCGGCGACGACTACGTGGGGCCCGTCATGAGCGACCTGTCCGGGCGGCGCGGCCGCGTCGTGGGCACCGAGCAGGCCGGCGGCGGGCGTACGGTCGTACGGGCCGAGGTGCCGGAGATCGAGATCGGGCGGTACGCCGTCGACCTGCGCTCGATCTCCCACGGCACCGCGCGCTTCAACCGCAGCTACGCACGGCACGAGCCGATGCCCGCTCAGATCGCCGAGAAGGTCCGCGAACAGGCCAAGGAGGGCTGACAGTCCCGCGGTTCGGGAGGAGCCGCCGTGTCGCCCCGGGCCGGGGGTCCGGGCTCGGGGCGCCTGACGGCCGGGGAGCGTGTGACTCGGGGTGCGGAGACGGGCGACCGAGGTAGCTGCCAACTCCCTGACGACGGGCGGCTTCACGCGCCCGATGACGGATGTCGGTGGGTGCCGATACGCTGATCACCTGATCGAGCTGTGGCCCGATCGGGCCGCGATCCTGGCGATGACCTGATCAACAGGTGTGCGGAGCTCGGAAGTCGGGAAGGCCGCAGAAGCGGAACTGTGGCGATGGGGGCGGCGGTGGCGGACGACGGATTCGATTTCTCTCCCGGTGCGCAGGTGCCGCTGACGGGCACCGCGGGCCAGACGGCGGCGACCTTCGCGCTGGCGTCGGCGGCTTACCGGGACAGCGAGGTCGCGGAGATCCTCAAGGCCAACAACGAGTGGCACAAGTCCACGGTCAAGGCAGGCCGCAAGTGGGCGACGATCTTCCGGCCCAACCTGGGCGAGGCCTTCTCGGTGGCGGTGCGGGACCGCATGCTCGGGGCCGGCCGCAAATCGCTCATCCAGTCCTTCGGCATGGAGCCCCAGGTCGTCGTCGAGCACTGCCTCGCGGCGAACCGCATCCGCCGCGAGCGGGACAACTGGCTCACGGCGGTGATGGTGCTGTGCGGCCTGCTGTTCCTGCCCGGGCTCCTGCTCTGGCTCCTGGTCTTCCAGGTCCGGACGACGGTCGCCAAGCAGGAGAACAAGCGCGTCGGCGCCCTGGGCACCACCCTGCTCGTCGCCATGGGCGCCCTCGCCGTGGTCGCCCTGTTCAAGTTGCCGGTCACCGGCTTCTGGATGTGGTACGCACGCGCGTGCCTCGTGGTCCCGGTCGTCGGCTGGTTCTGGGCCAAGCAGATCTGCGAGCGCACAGCCGCGGACCTGCGTGATCGCTGGTCGGCCCTGCTGTCGGGCGGTGGCGTGGGCGCGAAGATCCCCGAGGCGGTGCCCGGCAGTCCGAACGAGGGCAAGGCCGAGCAGCTGCGCAAGGAGCTCCACCGCCTCAGCGCGGAGCAGCGGTCCAACCTCGCCTTCTACGCCGGCCCCAAGGGCGTCCTCGGCATGGGTACCCGCTGGGGCAGCTGGCAGCTCGCCGAGGATCTGGTACCGGCGGACCCCGACAAGGAGATCCACCCGTTCCGCAGCTGGGACGTCATACGGTCCATCCACGACCAGCTGCGCATGCTGGAGCGCGGGCCGCTGAACACCGGTGGCTTCACGCCCCCGTCGATCAGGCACTGGATCATCAGCCCGATCGGTGAGGGCGCCACTGAGGTGTCTCGGCCCGAGAGCACGGACGTCGAGGCGTACCAGTTCAAGACCCACGCCATACAGGAGATCTGCAACAAGCAGCAGTTCGGCAGCGGGAACCGGCACTACCTGGGTGTGCAGTGGACCCTCTGGGACGGCCAGTTGATCATCACGATGATGATCACAGTGACCGTGCTGCACCACACGTTGCGCATCGAGGTCACCGGGCATGCCCTGGGGCCGGTGCACGGACTGTTCACCACGAAGCCCGCGGCGAAGGAGAAGGAAGTCCAGAAGTCGCTCAGGTTCTGGGAGACCCGGAAGGTGAAGCTCCCGCTGGTCGACACGGACGAGGTCGTACGGCTGACCGCACGGGCACCGCTGACCTGGTATCCACCGCTGCTGAACTGGCTCGGCGGGTCGCTGGCGCTGCCCGAGCCGTTCGGGCTGCGCCACGCCTGGGCCGATCAGCCGTGGCGGCACCGCTTCATGGCGGACGACGCGCTGCGCGCCGCGACGCCCGTGCTGCGGGTGGTGCACTCGGCGGCGATCAAGGTCCTCGAGGAGAACGGCGTGGACACCGAGAAGTTCGGCGCCCGGTCCGCCTTCCTCAGCACGGCGGTGCAGGACCCGACGCCGCGAAAGGCGGATCTGTACGACGCGTAGAGCGCCCCGTGCAGGGGCGCGGGGCTGTGTCGATTTCGCGACTCCGCCGCGTGGGCGCGACAAGCCACAACGAACCCGCGCCCGACCAGGACGGAACCTGCAGACGGGACGAGAAGGACCGACCCGTCAGCCGGCCGGCCACGCCTCCGAAAGCATCTTCCGCGTATCGGCGAGAAGCTGCGGCAGCACCTTCGTGTGCCCGACCACCGGCATGAAGTTGGTGTCCCCGCCCCAGCGGGGCACCACGTGCTGATGGAGGTGCGCGGCGATACCGGCACCGGCGACCGTGCCCTGGTTCATGCCGATGTTGAAGCCGTGGGCGCCGGAGGCGGTCCGCAGGGCACTCATGGCCTGCTTGGTCAGCTCGGCGAGTTCGGTGGTCTCCGCTGCCGTGAGGTCCGTGTAGTCGGCGACGTGGCGGTAGGGCACGACCATGAGGTGGCCGCCGGTGTACGGGTACAGGTTGAGCACCGCGTACACCTGCTCGGCGCGCTTGATGATCAGGCCGTCCTCGTCGGACTTGGCCGGGAGCGAGCAGAACGGGCAGCCGTCGTCGGCCCCCGGACCGGTGGGCTTGTTCTCGCCCTGGATGTATGCCATCCGGTGGGGCGTCCACAGGCGCTGGAACGCGTCCTGCGTCCCCACTCCGATCTGCTGTTCCGGCTCACTCGTCATGCAGTGCAGCATATGGCTTCGCCGGGACGGAGCGTGTGGCCGGGGCGGTGCGGACGGTGAGACGCGGAGCACGGCGCAGGGCCCCGGAGCGGTGAGCTCCGGGGCCCTCGCGTCACTCCGCGCGTACGGGTCAGACCTGGACGCGGTCCCGCACGACCTGCGCGATCTTGGCGATCGCCTCGTCGACCGGGATGCCGTTCTCCTGGGAGCCGTCGCGGTAGCGGAAGGAGACGGCACCGTTGGTCATGTCCTCGTCGCCCGCGATGACCATGAAGGGCACCTTCGCCTTCTGGGCGTTGCGGATCTTCTTCTGCATGCGGTCGGAGGAGGAGTCGACCTCGACGCGCAGGCCCGCGGCCTTGGCCTTCTTGGCGAACGCCTCCAGGTATGGCACGTGCGCGTCACCGATCGGGATGCCGACGGCCTGGACGGGCGCCAGCCACGCGGGGAACGCGCCCGCGTAGTGCTCCAGGAGCACCGCGAAGAAGCGCTCGATCGAGCCGAACAGGGCACGGTGGATCATCACCGGCTGCTGCTTGGAGCCGTCCGCCGCGGTGTACTCCAGCTGGAACCGCTTGGGCTGCTGGAAGTCGACCTGGATGGTGGACATCTGCCAGGAGCGGCCGATCGCGTCCTTCGCCTGGACGGAGATCTTCGGGCCGTAGTACGCGGCGCCACCCGGGTCGGGCACCAACGGCAGGCCCTGCTTCTCCGCTGCCTGGCGCAGCGCCTCGGTGGCCTCCTCCCACTCCACGTCCTCACCGATGAACTTCGGCGAGTCGTCACGGGTGGACAGCTCCAGTTCGAAGTCGGTCAGGCCGTAGTCGCGCAGCAGGTCCAGCACGAAGGTCAGCAGCGAGTCCAGCTCGTCCGCCATCTGCTCCTTCGTGCAGTAGATGTGCGAGTCGTCCTGGGTGAAGCCCCGCGCGCGGGTCAGACCGTGGACGACGCCCGACTTCTCGTAGCGGTACACCGTGCCGAACTCGAAAAGCCGCAGCGGAAGTTCGCGGTACGAGCGGCCGCGCGCCTTGAAGATCAGGTTGTGCATCGGGCAGTTCATCGCCTTGAGGCGGTAGTTGTGCCCGTCGAACTCCAGAGGCGGGAACATCGCCTCCCCGTAGTTCGGCAGGTGCCCCGAGGTCACGAAGAGGTTCTCCTTCGCGATGTGCGGGGTGTTCACGAACTCGTAGTCCGCGTCCTCGTGCTTCTTCCGCGAGTAGGTCTCCATCTCCCGGCGGACGATGCCGCCCTTGGGGTGGAAGACCGCGAGACCGGAGCCGAGCTCCTCGGGGATCGAGAACAGGTCCAGCTCGGCGCCCAGCTTGCGGTGGTCGCGCTTCTCGGCCTCGACGAGGAAGTCCAGGTACGCCTTCAGCTCGTCCTTGGAGGGCCAGGCGGTGCCGTAGATGCGCTGGAGCTGCGGGTTCTTCTCGCTGCCGCGCCAGTAGGCGGCGGCCGACCGCATCAGCTTGAACGCCGGGATGTTCCGGGTGGTGGGCAGGTGCGGACCGCGGCAGAGGTCCTTCCAGCACAGCTCGCCGGTCTTGGCGTCGAGGTTGTCGTAGATGGTGAGCTCGCCGGCGCCGACCTCGGCGTCCGCGCCCTCCGCGGCGTTCGCCGCGTTGCCCTTGAGGCCGATGAGCTCCAGCTTGTACGGCTCGTCCGCCAGCTCGACGCGGGCGTCCTCGTCGGTGGTGACGCGGCGTGCGAAGCGCTGGCCCCGCTTCTGGATCTCCTGCATCTTCTTCTCGATGCGCTTGAGGTCCTCGGGGGTGAACGGCTCGGCGACGTCGAAGTCGTAGTAGAAGCCGTCCCGGACCGGCGGCCCGATCCCCAGCTTGGCCTCGGGGAACAGCTCCTGCACGGCCTGTGCCATCACGTGCGCGGTCGAGTGCCGCAGGATGTTCAGGCCGTCCTCCGAGGAGATCTCCACACCCTCGACGGTCTCGCCGTCCCTCACCTCGTACGCGAGATCCTTGAGCTCGCCGCCCACGCGGGCCGCGACGACGGTGCGGTCACCGGCGAAGAGGTCGGCGGCCGTAGTGCCCGTCGTCACCACGCGCTCTTCCCGCTCGGAATCGCGTTGGATGATCACACGGACGTCTGACACCGGTCTCTCCTGCCTGATGGGTGAGCGCGCACGCGTCCGCGTACGCAGACAGGAATCGTACCGAGCCCGCGGTGCCCTCTGCTAAACGGTTATCCCCGGCGGGACTCATTCGTCATCGCACGCCTCCTCGAAAAAGGCCATTCTCTCGGCGGTCTCCTGGAGGGACTTCATCAGCCGGTCCCGCTCCGCCTCGTCGACCTGTACGGGGGCGACCCCGGACGCGTCGGTGAGCCGCCGGAACCCGCCCCGGCTCTCCAGCCTGCCGTGCACGCGCACGGGCAGCCCGACGAGGTGGGCGTGGCCCGCGATCCGGTACGCCTCCTCGTCCAGCGTCATGCGGACGTGCGGTACGTCGGCCCCGGCGAGGACGCGGAGGCGTACGGTGCCCGCGCCCCGAGGGCCGGACCGGCGCATCCGTACGACGGCTCCGGTCAGGCGCACGGGCACCGGGGGTTCCTCGCGCAGGTAGCGGGCCCCGGCCTCGCGCAGCGCGGGCAGGTCGCCCGGGGTGAACTCGACGGGCTCGGCCGGTGCCGCGCAGCCCTCGGGGACCCCGGCGGCCGGTGCCCATTCGACGGCGACGCGCGCGCCCTCGGTGCCCCGGACGAGGGCGACGAGGGACTCGGTGAGTTCGTGGCTGACGCCCGCCTCGACCGCGCTGTCGAAGGCGTCCATGCCTCCGGTGGCGCGCTGGTAGTCGACGGCCTCGCGGGCCGCGTACAGCGCCTGGTGGAGGCGTACGGCGAGGGGCCGGCCGGTGGCCACGGGCACGAAGGCGGTGAGGCGGCGCCCCTCGGGCGCGGCTCCGAGGAGGACGTCGTCGAGGGACGCGGCGGCCGGGCGGCGGTGGCGGGCGCCGTGGTAGCCCGCACGGGCGCGGGTGGCGAGCGCTCCCGCGAGCAGCATCCTGCGGGCGGCGGTGCGCAGCTGGTCCTCGACGGTCCAGGAGGCGGCGCCCACGGGGCCGGTCGGGACGTCCCGCCACCAGCGGATCTCGTCGCTGGGTACGGAGAGGGCGAGCAGGACGTCGCGGGCGGAGGGGGATCCGCTGCGGGAGAGCGCGTCGAGGGCCTCGCCGAGCAGGTCGTCGCTGTCGGGGAAGGCGCGGCTGACGGGCACGAGCAGGCTCGTGCCGTTGCCGCCGGGTCCGGGAGGGGTCCAGCGGCCGTAGCGTCCGGCGGCTCCCCCGCGCCGCTGCCAGCCGTGCCGTTGCAGGAGGGTGCCGAGGACCGCCGGGTCGACCCGGCCGGGCTCGGGCGGCCGGGTCCAGTGGGGGTCGGCCGGATGGGGCCTGACGGGGCCCGAGGGCTCGTCGATGGGGCGGTGCGTCACGGTCTGCCTCCCGTTCCCACCCGCGTCATGATCTCGCAGAGCGCGCGGTCGTCGAAGATGCGCGAGGTCGGTATGCGCACGTTGGTCCTGCGCCGGCCGGTGACCGGGTGCCCGGCCAGGTTGATCCAGTAGCAGCAGTGCCGCAGGTCCAGGCGGTCGTGGCTGGCGCGCAGCCAGTCGTCCTGGGAGCGGGGAACGAGCATCACGACCAGGATCTTGTGCACCGAGACCGGGCTGCGGGCGAGCTTCACCAGGTGCTCGTTGTCGAGCGTGAAGGAGAACGCCGGGCCCGGGGGGTTCGGCGGGACCTGGTACGTGCACTTGAGCTGCACCTTGATGGTGACTTCGTCGTCGACCGTGTGCCCGGGGGCACTGTGGCTGACGTGCCAGTCGATGCCGTTGTCCGGGAAGGGCTGGGACAGCGAGCAGCCCGCTGCCGCCGCCACGGCGTGCAGATAGCCGACCTGGAGTGTCTCCATGCACGCGGTGGTGGCGAGTGTGCCTCGGTGCGGGGCGGTCCGCTGCGGCAGCAGCCCGCCTTGTTCGGGCTGCGCGATCGCCATGACAACAGCCTTCCGGTACGCACGAATACCTGACACAGGCCGCTGAACTGCAAAGACCCGTACTTCTGTTGTCTCCTTCCGGCGTATGGCGCAAACAGCCCGGGTATCACCGAATCGGGCAGTGACGGAGCATCAACTGTCGAGGTGAACGAGGAGTTGTGTGCGTATGGCGTACTGGTACGAGGGCCCCCTGGCCGCGTTCGACACGGAGACCACGGGCGTTGACGTCGAGACCGACCGGATCGTGTCGGCGGCCGTCGTCGTCCAGGACGCGCCCGGGGCCCGTCCGAGGGTGACACGATGGCTGGTGAACCCGGGTGTGCCGGTGCCCGCCGAGGCCACGGCGGTGCACGGACTGACGGACGATCACGTGCAGCGCAACGGGCGCTGGCCGTCACCGGTGATGGAGGAGATAGCCAAGGAGCTCGCGGAGCAGGCCGTGCGGCGCCGGCCGCTCGCGGTCATGAACGCTCCCTTCGATCTGACGCTTCTGGACCGGGAGTTGCGTCGCCACCGCGCGTCCTGCCTGGCCCAGTGGTTCGAGTCGACGCCTCTGCGCGTGCTGGACCCGCGCGTCCTCGACAAGCACCTGGACCGCTACCGCAAGGGCCGCCGCACCCTCACCGACCTGTGCGGGACCTACGGGGTCTCGCTGGACGGCGCGCACGACGCGGCCGCGGACGCGCTCGCCGCCATGGAGGTCGTACGGGCGATAGGGCACCGTTTCGCGGCCCGGCTCGAACGCCTCTCCCCCGCCGAGCTGCACACCCTGCAGGCGGTGTGGCACGCGGCACAGGCGCGCGGCCTGCAGGCGTGGTTCGCGCGCAGCGGTACGGAGGAGGAAGTGGATCCGGCGTGGCCGCTGCGCCCGGATCTGCCGGCGGCGGCCTGACCTTCTCGGCGAAGGGCAACCCCGAGCCGAGGGGGTGCGGGCGGCGAAGCCCCCGCCGCGCGCGGCGAAGCCGCGCAGAACACGACGATGGCGACCTGGCCTGCGCGGTGTGCAGGCACGGGTCGCCATCGGCATCGTGGGCGATACTGGGTTCGAACCAGTGACCTCTTCGGTGTGAACGAAGCGCTCTCCCGCTGAGCTAATCGCCCGGGAACGGACTGAACAATACAGGTCCTCGCGGGGTTGATTCAAACCGCTTGACGGCCCTCCGCCAGGTGGGCGAGGAGTCCTCTCCTCCCCGCCCGCATCATCAGCGCGTGGTTGGCGCGGAACACGAGCCGCCCCGGCACCGCGAGCCGCCGCATCAGGGGCTTGGTGACGCGGACCTCCTGGTCGTAGCGGGCGAGGGTGCCGGTTCCGTCGGACGTGAGCGTCCAGCGCGCCCAGCCGTCCATGTCCCCGGTCATCTCGATCTCCAGCACTCCGGCCGCAGGATCGCGCCGCACCTCCCGGCCGGTGAACCTCAGGTCGTACGGCAGCACGGACCGGATCCGCAGCGCGCCGGTCGCGTCGTCGAGGCGGGTCACCTCGCGCACCTGGGGCCACCACCGGGGGTAGTCCTCGACCCGCTCCAGCGCCTCGTACGCGGTGGCGGGCGTCACGGGCAGCGCCCACAGGCTGCGGAAGCGGTAGTGGCTCCAGTCCATGGTCAGAGTGTGCCCGCGAGGGAGGCCTCCGTGCCCCGCGAGGGGCGCGGAGCCCTGTCCGTACGCGTCACGGCATCTTGTCGCCGACCAGTGCCAGGTTCTGGATCGCCGCCAGCCCGTACAGCGCCGTCGCGTTGGTCGACACCCACGCCGCCTCACTGCCCGGCACCAAGGCCGCCGGGCCCTCGATCTTCTTCGTGGACCAGTCCGTGGACTCCTTGTAGTCCCACGTGTCGGCACTGCTGTAGAACTGCCGCCACGCACGGGCCGCCAGCTTGTCGTCCTTGGCCTCGACGGCCGCGTAGGCGTCGAGCCGCGAGTGGCCCTGGAAGAGCAGCAGGGAGCCGAAGTCGGAGCCGTAACGGGCCTTCTGCTCGGCCTTGGTGGCGTTGAAGTAGCGACAGTAGTCGAGCCATGCCTCCTTGAACTTCGGCATCTCGATCTGGTCGAGGAGCTCGGCGTTGAGCTCGACCAGGCCGAACATCGAGGACAGGTGCGAGACGCTCACCACGGCCTTGTCGGCGACGGCGAACCTGCCCGTGTCCAGGTCGTACAGCGCGCTGCCCTGGACGAAGCCGTTGGGCTGGGCGGCGATGGTCTCCATGGTCGACAGGACGCGCGCCTTGGCCTTCTCCCACTTGGGGCCGCGCCGCTCCCACTCGGTGAGCCAGGCGGAGACCAGGCCGCTCCAGTCGGTTCCGAAGCCGATGGAGAGGGCGTTGCGGTCCGGGGTGTAGGGCTCGGTGCGGATCTTGCGGATGGGGTCGAGGACGAGGAACGTCTCGTCGGAGTCGACGTTGGCGTGCATGAGGTCGCCGACGCGTTCGTCCGCGGTGAGGAAGTAGTAGTAGCGGCGGTAGGTGGTGTTGGCGATGCGCTGCTGCTTGGCGCTGTCCGCGTAGTGCTGGACGCCGTGGCGGGTGCCGAGGCCCGCCCACTTGCCGAGGTGGTAGACGTCGACCTCGCCGGTGTGGCGGGTCATGGCCTCGGCGAAGCGGAAGATGTCGGCACGGCCGGAGCGCATGTAGGCGAACCACAGCCACAGGTCGGGCGAGAGTTCGGAGTTGTCCCAGGCGTAGCCGCCGACGTCGTAGCACCACTGGTGGCGGCTGGGGTCGTAGCTGTGCATGATGTCGCCGTAGTCCCAGAAGCCGTACCAGCGGCGCTGCTCCACCTGGTCCTTGTAGTAGGTGAAGAGGAAGTCGAGGTGGTCCTCGATCTTCGCCTTGGCGGTGGTGGAGCGGTCCGGCTCGGAGAACAGCCCGCCGAAGACGCCCGCCTTGATGAGCTGCTTGGGCGGCGCGGCGAGTTGCGGGGGCGTGCGCACGGCCTCGACCTGCTTGGCCATGTCCTCCGCCGCCGGAGTGGACTCGTGGGCCCAGAAGAGGAGTTCGCTGGTGCGGGCGATGCCGTAGGGGGTGCCGAACTCGGGCTCGTAGTCCTCGTAGGTGATGTTGAGGCCTTCGAGCTGTTCGGGGTAGGTGTCCTGGCCCATGCCGTCGTGGTAGAAGCGCAGGTCCATGGACTGCGCCTCGGGCGACCAGAGCCAGAGGGTGACCTCGGCGGTGTCGGTGTGGGCGCCCCGGATGTCGAGCTGGGCGGGGAACTTCTCCCAGAAGTCCCTGAGCCCGAAGGCGAATCCGCCGCTCGCGCCGCCCACGTACCCGAAGCCGCTCGCCCGCCTGCCACCGCCCGCGCCGATCCAGCCGTGGCCCTTCTTGGTGCGCTTGCGCACGGTGAAGCCGTCGGCGGAGAGCTGCGAGAGGGTGTAGTCGCCCCACTCGGGGATGTACTGGAGGCGGGTGGTGACCCGCTGGTCCCAGGTCGAGGGGTCGGGCAGCTTCTTGCCCTCGAACTGGGCCGTGCGAACGGCCGCTCCGGGGTCGCGGCGCAGCCCGGTGATGCCCTTGACGGCCTCGCGGAGCAGACCGGTGCCCTCGCCGCCGATGCGGATGTGCCGGTCGTACGCGGCGTCGCGCATCGGCACCTTGAAGCGCACGCCGATACCGCGGATGAAGTCGCCGCTCGCCTTGCCGGGTTCCTGGTTGCCGTCGTACGTGATGGTGTGCACCATCCGGAACGACTCGGCGCCCGCGTAGAAGTAGAGCCGGATCGAGAACGGCATCCAGCTGCGGTCGCCCTTGCGGTGCTTGCCGTCGATGCGGACGACCGCGCGGACGGGGCCTTCCTGCTCGACCTCGGTCTCGCCGATGACGCTCTCGAACCGCTCGTACTTCTCCGCGCCCTGGTCACCGTCCTCGATCTCGGGCTGGCGCAGGAGGACCAGACGGCCGGTGTGGGCGATCTCGGTGGAGCCGCGCCGGACCGACTTCACGAGGGTGGAGCCGCTCTTGCCGATCTTCGCGGTGATGACTCCGGTCGATATGTCGATGGTTCCGCCGCTCTTGTCGACCGTGACCTTCTTCCCGGGGGCTGCGGGGCTGCCCGCGGAGAGGGTGAGCTTTCCGGAGCCGGCGCCCGCACCGACCGCGTGGGCGGTCCACTTCAGGGAGCCGTCGGGCCAGTAGCCGATGGGCCAGGACTGGACGGGGATCTCCTTGCCGTCCGCGTCCGTCAGGGAGAACGACTGGTCCTTGTCGTAGGCGCCCTTGGGCCACGGCACACCCACGGTCGACCCGGGCGCGGCGCCCAGCCCGCCGTCCTCCAGCCAGTCCAGGGTCACCGGGTCCGCGTCCGCCGCCCCTGCCTCGGCTCTGGGGGCGGCCTGCGCGTTCGTGCCCAGTGCCCAGCTGAACTGGGCGGCGGCTCCGGCGACGGCGGCCGCCTTGAGGAGGGACCTGCGGTCGATGGGGGACATGACCTTTCCTTTCCGTACGGGAAGCTGTGCGTTACGGGAAGCCGTGCGTTACGGGAGCCGTGCGTTACGGGAAGCCGTTCACGCGGTGGTCAGGGGCATGACAGTGGAACGGGCGACGCTACCGGCGCCCGCCTTGTACGGACACCGCGGATCAGCGGCGCCGGTACCGCTCCTCCACGGCGAAGGCCGCCGCCGCGACGGCCCCGAGCACCGGGACCGCCAGCGGCGCGACGAACCAGGCGGAACCTGCCACCACGGCCAGTCCGCCGACGAGCAGGAAGGACCCGGCGGGGTCGAGCACGGTGCGCCGCCCGGCGTCGGCGAGCAGCGCCCGCCAGGCCGCGCCGGGCCGCCACACCGCCGCCGCACGCAGTCCGGCGACGGCGAGACCGATCAGCGCGAACACGCCGACGGCACCCACGAGTGGCCCTCCGGGGATTCCGGCCCGTACGGCCTGGACGTCCACCCAGACCGCGACCGCGGCGGCCCAGCCGAGGATCCCGGCGATCCACCCACCGCGCACGGCCGTCCGGAAGTCCTGGGCGAACTCCCGCCAGCCGCCGCCCTCGTGGGCGACACGGCGCCGCAGATGCCTCGCCCCGGCGGCGAACGCGGCGGGGTAGGTCACGACCGGCAGCGACGCCACCGCGATCCACACACCGGTGAGCAGGCACTCGGCGAACAGCGCGAACCGCTCGGCGAGCAGGGACTCACCGCGTTCACGTGCCGAGGCCGCCTTCGACCGTGCCTCAGTCCGGGCCATGGTCGGTTCACCTCAGCCCTTCAGACCGGACGTGGCCATGCCGTCGATCAGATAGCGCTGGAAGGCGAGGAAGAAGGCGAGGACCGGCACCAGGGCGACGAGTGACATGGCGATCATGCCGCCGTAGTCGGCCACGGCTTCCTGGTCCACGAACATCTTCAGACCGAGGGAGACCGTGTACTTGTCGGGTTCGTTGAGGTAGATCAGCGGGCCCATGAAGTCGTTCCACGCGTTGATGAAAGTGAAGATCGCGCTGGTGATCAGGGCCGGACGGCACAGTGGCAGCACGATCGACCAGTAGATGCGCAGGTGCCCGCAGCCGTCGAGACGCGCCGCCTCGTCGAGCTCCTTGGGCAGGTTGCGCATGAACTGCATCATCAGGAAGACGAAGAACGCCTCCGTGGCCAGGTACTTCGGCAGCAGGAGCGGGGTGTACGTGTTGATCATTTCCATGTTGCGGAACAGCACGTACTGCGGGATCAGCAGCACGTGGTATGGCAACAGGAGCGTGCCGATCATCAGCGTGAACAGCAGGTTCCGGCCCGCGAACCTGATCCTCGCGAAGGCGTACGCCGTCAGCGAGCAGGACACCAGGATGCCGATCACCGAACCGACTGCGAGGGTCAGTGAGTTGAGGAAGAACGTGGAGATCGAGATGTCCGCGATGCCCTCGGTGAGCCGCGTGTAGTTCGAGGTGATCGGGTCGCCCGGGAAGAGGTCCAGGCTGCCGACGATGTCCTCGCTCTTCTTGAGCGAGCCGCCGATGACCCAGATCACCGGGTAGAGGATCACCGCGAGGATCGCGAGGGAACCGAGGTGCCAGGCGACGGACCCGGGCAGCCTCCGCCGGAGACCGCCACCACTCGTGGAGGTGGCCGGCGTGATGTCGGTGGCCTGCGCGCTCATCAGGCGCCCTCCTCGTAGTGCACCCAGCGCTTCTGGGACCAGAACAGCACCGCAGTGACCAGGGCGACCGCGACGAGCAGCATCCAGGCCATGGCGGAGGCCAGGCCCATCCGGCTGTTCTCGAAGCCCTGGACGTAGAGGTAGCAGGTGTAGACCATCGAACCGTCCGCGGGGCCACAGGCGTTGCCCCCGGCACCGCCGCCGACGATGTACGCCGAACTGAAGATCTGGAAGGAGTGGATGGTCTCCAGCAGGACGTTGAAGAAGAGGACCGGGGAGATCATCGGCAGCGTGATGTTCCAGAACCGCCGCAGCTTGCCCGCCCCGTCGACCTCGGCCGCCTCGTACAGCTCACGCGGGACCTGCTTGAGGCCGGCCAGGAAGATGACCATGGGAGCGCCGAACTGCCATACGGTGAGCGCCACCAGGCTGTAGATGATCATGTCCGGGTCGCCGGTCCAGCCGCCGACGTTCACCCCGAAGAGCTTCTGTACACGGTCCACGATCGCGTCGTCCGAGAAGATCGCCTTCCAGACGATCGCGATGGAGACGCTCGCCCCGATCAGCGACGGCGCGTAGAAGGCGGCCCGGTAGAAGGCCTGCCCGCGCCGCTTCTGGGCGAGGAGCAGCGCCACCCCGAGGGCGGCGAGCAGCTTCAGCGGCGTACCGACGACGACATACCACAACGTCACCCGCACCGAGTGCTGCCAGCGCGGGTCGCCGAACATCTCGGAGAAGTTGTCGAGGCCGATCCACTTGGGCGCGTCGAACAGGTTGTAGTCGGTGAACGCGAAGTAGAGCGAGGCGACCATCGGGCCCGCGGTCAGGAGCAGGAAGCCCGCGATCCACGGGGACATGAAGAGATAGCCGGCCAGGTTCTCCCGGCGCCGCCGCCGCTTGAGGGCGGCGGGGCGCGGGGAGTCCACCGGACCGTGCCGCGGCTCGGAGCCCTTGTCCTTGGACAGGCCCTCCATCGCAGGGGCGTGTGTCACGGTGGTTCCCATCAGCTGCCGAGAGCCGTCTTCGACTCGGTGAAGAACTGCTTGACGGCCTCGTCCACCGAGCGCTTGCCCAGGCCGAGTTCCTCGCCGATGCGCAGGAAGGCGGCCTCGCAGATGTCCGCGCCGTTCGGGTGCGGGGTGATGGGCTCCAGGACGCCCGCCTTGACGAGGGACTCCTCGTAGGCGGCGATCGCCTTGTTGACCTCGTCGGTCGGCTTGAACGCGTCGTACTGGGCCTGCGTCGCGGGCACGCCGCGGTCGTAGCCCATGATCTTGGCGACCTCGGGGTCGTGCACCATGAAGTCGATGAACTGGGCGACTTCCTTGGGGTGCTGGGTGCGCTTGGAGGCGCTCAGCATGAGGGAGCCGAGGTACTGGCCGGTCTTCTTGCCGTCCGTGGTCGGGATGGGGGCCAGGCCGTACTCGCTCTTGCCCTCGGAGGTGTAGCGGACGGTGAAGTTGTCCCAGGTGAACTCACCACCGGCGAGTTCCGCGGCGACCGCCGACTTGGGCTTGATCTGGGCGACCTTCTTGGGGTCGGCGTAGACGCCGTCCTCGACGCCCTTCTTCGCCTTCGTCCACCAGTCCTTCAGGTCCGCCTCGGTGAACCCGAGCCCGTCCTCGATGAAGAACGCCTTGCCGTTCTGACGCAGGTAGAGGTCGTAGAGGTACATCACGCCGTACATGCCGCTGTCGCCGGCGCGGCCCGTCTTGTCGCGGATCTTCTCCATCGCCGCGTGGAAGTCGTCCCAGGTCCAGCCCTGCTCCGGCTTCACGCCGGCCCTCGTGTAGACGGGCTTGTCGATCACCAGCGCCATCGAGTTGGAACCGACCGGAACGCCGAGGAGTTTGCCGTCGATCTCGCCGAACTTCTCCAGTCCGGCACGGAAGCCGTCCATGGAGAGATTGCCCGCCTTGACCTGCTCGCTGAGATCGAGCAGCACATTCTTCGCATCGTATTTGCGAAGGAACCCGATGGCATTCTGGAAGACGTCCGGCGGATTTCCCCCGGAGGCCTGCGTGTTGAACTTCTTCCAGAAGTCCAGGTAGGGCTGGAAGTCCGTTTTCACCTTGATCTTCGGGTACTTCTTGTGAAAGAGCTCGATGGTCTTGTTGATTCTCTCCGCGCGGTCCTCGGCTCCCCACCATGCGTAACGGATCGTCACCGTCCCATCCCCCGCACCGCTGCCGCCGCCGCAGGCCGTGGCCGTCGCCCCGAGCCCCGCGACGGCCAGTGAGGCGCCGGCCGCCTTGAGGATAGTTCGCCTCTCAACTTTCCGGTCGTGCTGCATGGTTGAGCCTCCCCGCGACGTTGCGTCCGCCTCATGAATCGTTTCAAGTAAGCGCTTGCTGGCACAAGGTACGGAGGCCCTGACGGCACGTCAATGACTCGGACAGGAATTGATGGAAAGCGGAGGGCCCGCGCTCGGGCGTCCCGGCTGGGGCGCGGGTGCGACGGGCGCGGGAGTACGCAGGTCGGAGCGGTGTGGCCGGTGGGTCGAACGAGGTGGGAGGTGAACAGGATGGGTCGCGGGTGGAGTTGGGTGTGACAGAGGGGCGGCACGCACCGGGTTGGTGAGTGGGATCGCGGGCCTGGGCTGAACATGGCGCGAGGCGAGGCGAGGCGGAGATGAGGTGGGGGCGGGCCCCTGGAGGAGTCGGCTGCCGACGGCGGCTTTCAGCGGTCAGAAAGCTGCCCCAGCGACCGACCGCGGAGAGCGAGGAGCGCGCCTGGCGATCACAACGGTCGGCATGGCGGGGCGGGGCCTCGCCGTGCGGAGACGGCCGGGGCGGACGGGCGGCGGCGCACGGGCGGCGGCGGACGTGCAGGGACGGACGCGCGGAGACGGACGCGCAGGGACGGATGGGCGGGGCCTCGCCGGGCGGAGACGGACGCGCAGGGACGGATGGACAGGACGGATCTGGCGGGACGGATCCGTCAGGACGGCCAGGCGGCCACCGCTCCGCCGACGGGGCACGTCAGCCAGCGGGGCGGGACGCCGACGAACCTGCCAGTCGCGAGGTACAGCGAGGCAGTCGGCCCGAGCACGGGCAGGCCTCAAACGAGGACCGGAGCACGACAGGCCAGGTCAGGCCACGTCAGCCGAACCGGCACCGACAGCAGAACCGAGGCGTGGACGGGCCGCGGCCGGCGGCGAGCCCGGAACGCGGTCGGCGAGTCAGCCGTGACCACGGAGATCGGCCATCGACCAAGGAACAGGAACCAAGGGCCAGGGCCAGGGCCCAAGGGCCAAGGGCCAGGGACCAAGGACCAGGAGCCAGGGCAGGGACCGAGGGCCTGTGACCAGGGCCAGGGACCAGTCGGCGATGGTCTCGGCGCCCTTCGGCCGCCGGTCTCCACGTCACCGGCCTCTGGACACCGAAACAAGCCCCCTCGCCCTCAGCCAGTTCCGGTTCCGGTTGGGGTTCGGTCCGGTTCGGGTTTCACCGACCGCACGCCGTGACAGCCGGCAGCCCACCCCACGCACCGAAAACGCGACGACCCGGTCCACGGAAACCGCGGACCGGGTCGCCTGCCGATCATGTGGGCGATACTGGGATCGAACCAGTGACCTCTTCGGTGTGAACGAAGCGCTCTCCCGCTGAGCTAATCGCCCGGGCGCAGGAAGAACATTACCCCATGTCACGGGATGCCTCCGACCACTACCGGAGTAGGCCGGAAGGCACTTGATCACTGATCCTTGATGTTCCAGGGCATTTCGAAGCCGAACTTCCAGACGTAGATGCCGACCAGCACGGCCACGATCACGAAGCCGATCGTCGTCAGGATGATGTTGCGGCGCCGCACCCGGGGGTCGAGGGCCCGCTGTGCCGCCTCGGTCACCTTGCGCTTCGTCCAGCGGAGCACCAGCTGCGCCCAGACGAACTCGGTCGCCCAGATCGCCATGCCGGCGAAGATCACCACCCAGCCGGGGCCCGGGAGCGGCAGCATGACCACGCCCGCGCCCACCACCGCGAGCCCCAGGATGAAGACACCCACCTGCCAGCTCAGGTGGAGCATCCGCCGCGCCTTGACGAATTCCGGCGCGCGGGACCCGAGGGCCGCCTCCTCGCTCGCCTTCACGTCGGTCCGGCTCTCAGATGTGCCAGCGGTGTCGCTCTTCTCTCCGTCGGCCGCCACGGCGGCCTCCCCCGCGTCGTGACTCCCCGTATTCATACGACCAAACCCTACCCGAGAGAAACCGGTCACCGGAATGGCCGTACCCGACGAACGCACTCTCGGCCGGACGAGCTACCAAAAGCTATGCAAAACACTCAGAGGGGTTTACAACGGCACCGTAGGTGGCATGTCGATTTCGCCGACGTGCGAATCCCCGAGCGCACACTGAGCGAAAGGCCCTGGCGCTTATGAACACCACGGTCAGCTGCGAGCTGCACCTGCGCCTCGTTGTGTCGAGCGAGTCCTCACTGCCTGTTCCCGCGGGACTGCGGTATGACACGGCCGATCCCTACGCCGTGCACGCCACCTTCCACACCGGAGCCGAGGAGACCGTCGAGTGGGTGTTCGCCCGCGACCTCCTCGCCGAGGGGCTCCACCGGCCCACCGGCACCGGCGACGTCCGCGTCTGGCCGTCCCGGAGCCACGGTCAGGGCGTCGTCTGCATCGCCCTGAGCTCTCCGGAGGGTGAGGCCCTGCTCGAGGCCCCGGCGCGGGCCCTCGAATCGTTCCTGAAGCGGACGGACGCCGCCGTGCCCCCCGGCACGGAACACCGGCACTTCGACCTCGACCAGGAGCTCTCGCACATCCTGGCGGAAAGCTAGGGCGAGGCTCCCACACCAGGCCGCCCGGCACCGTCCACTCGGGGAGACGGGTCGGGCCAGGACAACCGCATAGGGCACGCACCGGCACCGTCGCCGCGGATCTCCGCACGGCGGTTCCGGTGTGTCCGGGCGGCTACTGGTTTCCGGTCTTGCGACATGTGCGTACGGAGTGCCGGGGTCACCGTACGTGTCGACGTCGCGCGGAGTGCCGGGCCGGTGGCGGACCGGAAGCGGTCGGGTAGCGGTGGCCGGTGGCGGTGGCGGAACGGGAGCGGTCGGGGTCGCGGTGGCCGGTGGCGGTGGCGGTGGCGGTGGCGGGATTCGATTCGGGCCCGGTGGTGACCTGTCCTGACCGGGAAAGGCGTCGGCTTCTGCCGCCGAGGGCCCCGACACGCATGCCCGGGGCCTGGGCGTTCGCGGCCTGAACGCCCGTGCCGGGGTCTGTGAGGGACGTCCGTGCGGGGCGGGGCCCTCCGCACGTACCGGATGCGTTCCGGACGTCACGGCGCTGCTCCAGGCTCGTTCCGCGCCGGTCGAACGGCGTGTCGAGCCATTACCATCGGCCAGCATCGGCGGGCGCCCCGCCCGACCTCCAGGCCAGGGAGCGAAATGTGCTGATCACCCACGACACCCGGTGCGCCCTCGACACCGTGGTGGATCTGGTGAACACCGCGCCGGACGACGACACGACGACGGACGGGCTCGTGGATGTCCCCGCCCTCGGCGATTTCGTACGAAGGCACGACATCAGTGACGTCGGGGTGCTGTCGGAGCTCGACCTCGCGGCGGTGCGCAAGGTCCGCGCCCGGTTCGCCGAGGTCTTCGCGGCCCCTGACGTGCGCTCGGCCGCCGGGGTGATCAACGACCTGGTCGCCGCCGCGGGCACCACGCCCCGGCTCACCGACCACGACGGCTACGACTGGCACGTGCACTACTTCGCGCCCGGCGCCTCCGTCGCCGACCACCTCGCGGCCGACTGCGGGATGGCGCTCGCCTTCTTCGTGGTCGCCGGGGAGCAGGAACGGCTGCGCCGCTGTGAGGCACCCGACTGCCGTCGCGCCTTCGTCGACCTCTCCCGCAACCGCTCCCGTCGCTACTGCGACAGCCGCACCTGCGGAAACCGACTCCACGTGGCCGCATACCGGGCGCGCCGGAAGGAGGCCGCGGGCTGAGGGCTCACGGTCCGCAGCGGCTGGACGCGGCCGACAGGGGCCGCCTGGACTGACGGAGCCCTCGGCGGGTGACGCCGGGGCTCCGTTTACGGCTCAGAGCATCAGCAGGTCGTGCAGTGATGCCATGAGCAGAAGGCAGCCGATCACCGCAAGGAAGATCATCAGCGGTGGCTGGGAAAGCGCGAAGAGACAACCTCGCCGCTCCTCGGACGGAGCCGCGGTGTCGCTCTGGGTTGTGTCGAGCATCTCGCGGGCGATGATTGCGCAGCGGACACCTCCACCGCGATCAACACATCCGGAATGACCGGGAGTTCGCCAATATCCTGTTACGGAGGAACGATCGTGATCACTTCCGACCTCTCGGCGGATCCACTGTGTCGTTTCAGTCAGGCCCGTGCGTCCGCGATCATCCGGGATCGCGGCGCCGTCATATGCCGTGTTTCTTGAGGATCGCCTCGATGTCGCTGAAGTCGTCCCCGGAGCCCGCCGAGCCGGTGGCCCCGGGCGTGGCCGTGGGGCGGGCGGCAGGCCGGGAGCCCTGCCCCAGGGAGGGTGCTGAGGCCGCGGGCGCTGTCGCCTCACGCTGAGCGGCCTGGGCCGCCTTGCGCTCCTTGCCGGTCCCACCGCGGCGCCGCTCCACGGCACGGGTGGTCGCGAAGAGCAGCCAGGCGGCCGCCAGCACTCCGACACCGGCCCAGGCGGTCGGGCTGAAGGCGGTGTCGGCCAGCCACTCGACGGCCCCGACCATCACCAGGCCGATCGGCACGAGTGAGTACGCAGCGATGCGGGCCGCCCTGAGGAAGCGCTTGCGGTAGGCCGTGATCGCGGCGATGCCCAGCCCGGCCGCGGACACGGCGCCACAAACGGTCTCGGCAATCATCCGGTCCTCCATGCGGTGCTCGGTCGGGCGGGGGCGGTTCGTCCCTTCCATCCTGCACCGCCACGTGCCCGGCATGCCACGGTCCGACCGGACCTCAGGGAGATCTCGGGGTCGTCTCGGGGTCGCTCCACCCCTGGTACCAGACCCCTGGTACCAGACCCCTGGTAGCAGACCCCTGGTAGCAGACCCCTGGTACCGGACGCCGCCATGAGCCCTGGCGTCCCGGATTGGGCCGGCGGCGTCCCGGCTGGGAGACTGGGGCCCATGAGCGACTCCTCCTCCGCAGGTCCCGCCCCCGTGGTCCTGGACGTCTGGTGCGAACTCCAGTGCCCGGACTGCCGCAGCGCCCTCGACGACCTCCGCGCGCTGCGCGCCCGCTACGGCGACCGGCTCGAACTGCGGCTGCGGCACTTCCCGCTGGAGAAGCACAAGCACGCCTTCGCCGCCGCCCAGGCCGCCGAGGAGGCCGCGGAGCAGGGCAAGGCCTGGCCGTACGTCGAGGCCGTGCTGCGGCGGGTCGAGGAACTGGGCCGCGAGGGCGAGCCCTTCCTGGTGGAGGTGGCCCGTGAACTCGGCCTCGACGCCGAGGAGTTCGACACCGCGCTGATCGACGGCCGGCACATCCTGATCGTCGACGCCGACCAGGCCGAGGGCAAGGCGATCGGCGTGACCGGCACCCCGACGTACGTCATCGGCGGCGAACGCCTCGACGGCGGCAAGAGCCAGGAGGGGCTGCGCGAGCGCATCGAGGAGATCGCCGACCGCCTGCTGGCCGAGGGGACACCGGCCGCGTAGCGCTCGCAGCCCGCAGCTCGCGGACATCGGGGCCCAAGGGACCACACGACATCCGATCGCGGGCGCGCAGGCGCCTCAGAGCAGCTCCTTGTACAAGTGGTGGGCAGCCGTCCGGTAACCGAGCGACTCGTAGAGCCGCTCGGCCGGGGTGTTGCCCGAGAACACGTTGAGCGTCACCCGGTCCTTCCCGCCCTCCACGGCCTGCTGCTCGGCCAGGAGCATCAGGGCACGGCCGTGACCGTGGCCACGGTGCTCCGCGTCGACCTCGACGTCCAGCACGAACGCCGTCTCGGGCCACAGGCCCAGCCAGAGGACACCGACCCGCGCCCCCTCGTGCTCCAGGACGCTGATCAGGGTGTTCTCGGTGGCCGGCCCGTCCGGGAGGTACGTGGCGTGCCCCTCGTCGGTCCTGGCGTACGCCTCGGCCGCCGGCATTCCCTTCTCGATCAGGCTGCGTGCGAACTCCTCACGCTCGTGCGCGAGCCAGGGACCGTACTCGGCCTCGGTGAGAGGACGGGCGGCGCTGCCCGCGGGCAACTCGCGCCGCGTGCCGTCGAGGTGCTTCACCAGGTGGCGGCTGCCGGGGAGGTATCCGAGCGCCGTGGCGAGCCGGAGTGCGGTGTCCGCGTCGCCCGGCACGGACACCTCGATGCGTCGGCACCCCCAGCCCCGTACGACTTCCTCGGCGGCGAGCGCGGCCACCGTGCCCCGGCCGCGGCCGCGGTCCGGCTCGTCGATGTGCAGTTCCTCGATGCGGGCGACGTGCGGGCCGTACTCGGGGCGCACGGCGAGGCGTATTCCGCCCACGGGACGGCTGTTCACGCACACGCGGTAGTTGCGCGAGCGCGTTCCGTCCGCAGCCTGCTGGAGCGGCTCGGTCGGCCGCAGGGTGGTGGTCATCACGGGTGTTCTACCCGTACCGCGGCCCTTCGTCATCCGGGAATCGCACGCCGTCGCCGCCGGTCCTTCGCCGCCGCGGATCGCGCCGCCACGACCCTACGGATCGAGGTCGTTCCCTGCACGCTCCTGGAAGATCCGCATGGCCTTGGCCGTCACCGGGCCGGGAGCGCCGGGGAGTTCGCGGGAGTCGACCCGGTGCACGGCCTGAACGTCGCGCAGGGTCGATGTCAGGAAGACCTCGTCGGCGCGTTCCAGGACGTCCAGCGGCAGGTCGGTCTCCCGGGCGCCCGTCCATTCGGCGGTGAGCGCGCGCGTGATGCCCGCGAGGCAGCCGGAGGCGACCGGCGGGGTGTGGATCTCCCCGTCGAGGACCACGAAGACGTTCGAGCCCGTGCCCTCGCACAGCTGCCCGACCGTGTTGGCGAACAGTGCCTCGGACGCGCCCTGTTCGTGCGCGCGGGCCAGCGCGACGACGTTCTCGGCGTACGAGGTGGTCTTCAGGCCTGCCAGGGCGCCGCGCTCGTTGCGGGTCCAGGGGACCGTGATCACGGCCGTCGAGTCGGGGCGGCGGGTGGTCTCACCGAGGGCGACGACGAGGGTGGGGCCGTGGTCGCCGCGGTCGGAGCCGAGCGGGGAGACACCGCCGGTGTACGTGATGCGCAGGCGGCCGAGGACCATCGGGTTGGCGTCCACGACGGCGGAACACGCCCGTCGCACCTCGTCGAGGTCGGGCTCCGGCAGCCCCAGGCCGCGCGCGGAGCGGGCCAGCCGGTCGAGGTGACGGGTCAGCGCGAACGGCCGCCCTTCGGCCGCCTTGACGGTCTCGAAGACGCCGTCGCCCACGGTCAGTCCGTGGTCGAGGACGGAGACGCGGGCGGCCTCGATGTCCTGCAGCCCACCGTCGAGCCAGATCTTCACGAAACGGTCCTCCCACTCACCTCGTACTCCCCCGACGCTACCGCGAGCAGTCTGGCCGCCTTCAGCTCGGTCTCCCGCCACTCCCCCTCCGGGTCCGACCCCCAGGTGATGCCCGCGCCGGTGCCGAAGCGCAGCAGGCCCTCCGCACGGTCGATCCAGAAGGTGCGGATGCCGACGGCCAGCTCCCCGGTGCCCCGGTCCGCGTCCACCCAGCCGATGCCGCCGCAGTACGGGCCGCGCGGCGCCGTCTCCAGGGCGGCGAGGATCCGCAGGGCGCTGGACTTGGGGGCGCCGGTGACGGAGCCGGGCGGGAAGGCGGCGGTCAGCAGCTCGGGCCAGCCGGCTTCGTCGCGCAGCTCGCCGCGCACGGTGGAGACGAGGTGGACCAGACCCGGGTGCTTCTCGACGACGCACAGCTCGGGGACCGTCACCGAGCCCGTGGCGCAGACACGGCCGACGTCGTTGCGGACCAGGTCCACGATCATCACGTTCTCGGCGTAGTCCTTCTCCAGGAGGTCCGCCTCCGTGCGCCCCGTGCCCTTGATCGGGCCGGACTCGACGACGCGCCCCTGGCGGCGCAGGAAGAGCTCGGGGGACGCGGTGGCGATCTCCACGCCGTGACCGGGCAGACGAATCGTTCCTGCATAGGGCGCCGGGTTTCCGCGCGCCAGCAGCGCGGTCAGCGCGTCCACGTCGGCGCCGGGCGCGACGGGCGCGGAGAGGACCCGGCACAGGTTCGCCTGGTACACCTCGCCCGCCGCGATGTGCTCACGTATGCGCCGCACACCCCGCGTGTACGCGGCGCGGTCGAGGGACGACGTCCAGTCACCGACACGGGGGCCGCGCCAGGCGCCCGGCACGGCGGCGGGCACCTGTTCGCGACGTACATCACGGAAGCGCGCGCACACCAGACTCCCCTCGTAGTCGGCCGACACGGCCCAGAAGCCGGCGGAGTCCAGGGCCGTGGGATCGCTGGTCACATCGGCGAGGCCGGTCGCGACGAGACCGCCGAAGCGGGCGAGAGGAGGCAGGTCGGGCACGTGGTCGAGTCTAGGACCGGCGCCGTGAGGGCCGCCCCGACCGGGTCCTGGACCGGGCGTACCGCAGCACGCTGCACAAACGCGTTTTTGTACTGGCCCCGGAATCCGCTAGAGTTCAACTCGTCGCCGCGACGCGCAAGCGAAACGGAAACGACAAGCGGACGTAGCTCAGTTGGTAGAGCGCAACCTTGCCAAGGTTGAGGTCGCGAGTTCGAGCCTCGTCGTCCGCTCGAAGGAAGCCAGGGGATCTTCCCGAGCCCCTGTGCTCCTGGTGGAGTGGCCGAGAGGCGAGGCAACGGCCTGCAAAGCCGTCTACACGGGTTCAAATCCCGTCTCCACCTCCAAGGACGATTAGCTCAGCGGGAGAGCGCTTCCCTGACACGGAAGAGGTCACTGGTTCAATCCCAGTATCGTCCACTGGATCTTTCCGCACGTACGCTCTGGATCGTTCAGGGCGGACGGACAAGATCCGACCCGCGCGATTAGCTCAGCGGGAGAGCGCTTCCCTGACACGGAAGAGGTCACTGGTTCAATCCCAGTATCGCGCACGCGGCACCCGCGGCCCCTGGGCCGTGGTCCTGAGGACGATTAGCTCAGCGGGAGAGCGCTTCCCTGACACGGAAGAGGTCACTGGTTCAATCCCAGTATCGTCCACATGCCGAAGCCCCCGGCCGTTCTGTACGGCCGGGGGCTTCTTCGTGCGCTGTCGCTGCTCGACTGGGGAGCGAAGCAGCCGCGGCACTCAGCTGGAGAACAGCATGTGGCCGAAGCTCTTGTGACGCTTGTGGCCGTAGTGACCATGGTGGCCACCGTGACCTCCGTGCGGAGCGCCCCAGGCGGGGGCGGGAGCCGCGGGGTACGCCTGCGGGGCGGCCGGGGGCGGCGGCGCGGGCTGCGACCACTGGGACTCCAGACGGGTCAGCGACTCCAGCTCGCCGTAGTCGAGAAAGATCCCGCGGCAGCCGCTGCACTGCTCGATCTGGACGCCGTTGCGGTTGTACGTGTGCATCGGCGCATGGCACTTCGGACACTGCATGGTTCGACTCAACTCCTCGCCGTTCGGTGCTGCTTCGCGTATCGCCAGGACAGACACTGCCCGGCTTCGGTCGGTTGCACCCTACTTCGTGGGGCCTTGGGGCAACTCGGGCGGGACGGCGGCCATTCGGTCACAGGCGTCGATCACGGCCTGCTGCACCTCGTCCAGCGGGCGGTCCGCCGCCACGGATTTCGCGACCGCCAGGGCCGCCGTCTGCACGGTGAGCGCCCTGGCCGGGACGTCCAGGGCGGGCCAGGGGTCGCTGTCGTGCGGGACGGCCGGGCCGCCCTCCTGCTGGTACGCGGTCAGGAACCGGGTCCACTCGTCGGGCGGGAGCAGGCCGCAGGCGTACCAGCCGGCCGGCCGGGCCAGGTCCCACGCCGGTACACCGACTCCCAGGTCGTCCACGTCGATCAGCCGCCAGGGGCCGGTCCGTGCGGGGTGCCGTACGAGCTGGCCGAGGTGGAGGTCGCCGTGGCACAGGGTCGTCGTGCCGTACATCGGGGCCTCGTCCCTGGCCCAGGCGGGCAGGGTCTGCCAGGCGCGCCGGATCGGGGCGGCGGCCGGGTGCGGGCCGGCCGCGTGGAGGCGGGCCATCGCCCGGGCGGCCTTGGCCGGGCCGCGCATGGGGGGCAGCAGGGGCGGTGCGGGCGTCTTGTGCAGGCGGGCGAGGAGGACGGCCGCGTGCTCCCACGGGGCGTCCTCGGGGGTCTCGGGGTCCACGGGGCTGCCGTAGGGCCAGAAGGTCACCAGACGGCCGTGGAGGTGCGCCGCGGTGGGGTGGAGGGGGGCCAGGAGGATCTCGGGGAGGGCGGTGGCCGTGGCGAGGCGGGGTGCGAGGTCCGCGAGGTCCGTGCCCGGGGCATGGGCCTTGGCCACCGTGTCGGCGTGCCGTACGACCGTGCCGTCGGACCTCTGGGCGAGCACGGTGTCGGTGTGCCCGCAGGGGCCGCCTCGGGGGTGAGCCATGGCTCGTGTTCTGGCGGTCAGGGTGGGCAGCACGTCTGGTCGTGCTTCTGCGGTCACGGGGCTCCCCCTGGGCGGCGGACGGCGCTCGTGCCTGAGCGTACGCGGGTGGTGTGGGGGGGTGGGTGGGGGTGCGGGTGTGTGCGGGTGGGTGCGCGTGGAGGAGGTCGCCACCCCGGACCCCCGCTCCTCGAACGCCGGAGGGGCTGAATGTGTCTAAAGGGGGACGTATGCAAGAAGGCGCCCGCGCAGCTCCCCAGCTGCGCGGGCGTCTGTGCCGTCCGCCGCACCCCCGTCCCCACGGGGTTTCATGGGTGGATGTCCCCGCCCGGACCGCTCTTCCGGGCCTGGGGTCGCCGCTCAGCGCCCCAGCATCACTCCCACGGACGACGCCTGTGTGACCACTGCCTCCCAGCCGCCGAAGGCGTACACGAGCAGGGCCGCCAGAGGAAGGACCATCGCGGTCGCCACCAGGGGGTGGCGGCGGCCCTGGCGACGGGCGCGGAACGCGGCGCCGTGCACCTTGCGCCCCTGCGTGCGGACCATCGTCCGCGGTGCCGTGTGGGCCATGGTCCCTCTCCTGACCTGTCTGTGCTTGTCGTTGGCAGCGGCGGGTGTCTGACCTCGGGGGACGAGTGCTGCACCCGCCGCTTGACCTCAAATCTAGGCGCGCGGCCGGTACGGGGCGTCATGCCCTCGTACCGATTGCCGGGCCTCCCCGAGGATGAGCGATGACCTGCGATGTACTCCCCTGGGTGGAGACGAGGACCTAGGACTCAGGGTCTTCCCGGAGGGGACGCCCGGTGTGCCCCGGCTGTTCCGAGATGTCCTCCCGCGGGACAGGCTGCTCGACGAGGGCGAGGACCCGGTTCGCCATGAAGCGCGCCGTACGCACGACCGGCCCTCCCCCACTGCCTGAAACGCGTGGGGGGGGACCCCCGACGCGTGACTTCGCTCACTTCCACCACACCCCTGCGGACCGCGGTCTCCACCCGGCAGCCCGCCCTGCTCGCCACCACCTCGTATGTGCGCGTCGTGTCGCCGGCGTCCACGACTATCTCCACACGATCACCCTTCACGGGTTCAATCCCCCTTCTTTGATGAGCCGTTGGGATCACGGGCAGCTCAAGGCCCGCCCGAACCCCTGTTCCCTGACCACCCTTCAAATTTCCCGCCCGGCACTGACAATCGATCGGGGCGAGAGGGCGCGGCCTCTGCGCGGACCCGGGTGTGGAAACGTAAGCTGTGCCACGTCACACGGACCGGGCAGCGGGGATGAACATGGCGATGATGCGCCTGAGGCGCGAGGACCCGCGCGTCGTCGGCTCGTTCAGGCTGCACAGACGGCTGGGCGCGGGCGGGATGGGCGTTGTCTACCTGGGCTCCGACAAGCGGGGACAGCGGGTCGCACTGAAGGTGATCCGGCCGGACCTCGCGGAGGATCAGGAGTTCCGGTCGAGGTTCGCGCGCGAGGTGTCGGCGGCGCGGCGGATCCGGGGCGGCTGCACGGCCCGGCTGGTCGCCGCGGATCTGGACGCGGACCGGCCCTGGTTCGCCACGCAGTACGTACCCGGGCCGTCCCTGCACGACAAGGTCGTCGGCGAGGGGCCCCTGTCCGCCGCCGACATCGCCGCGGTCGGTGCCGCCCTGTCCGAGGGACTCGTCGCCGTGCACGAGGCGGGCGTCGTGCACCGTGACCTGAAGCCGTCCAACATCCTGCTCTCCCCCAAGGGACCGCGGATCATCGACTTCGGGATCGCCTGGGCCACGGGCGCCTCCACCCTGACGCACGTCGGTACGGCCGTGGGGTCGCCCGGGTTCCTCGCGCCCGAGCAGGTGCGCGGCGCGGCCGTCACTCCGGCCACCGACGTCTTCTCGCTCGGCGCCACTCTCGCGTACGCGGCGACCTCCGACTCGCCCTTCGGGCACGGCAGTTCCGAGGTCATGCTGTACCGGGTGGTGCACGAGGAGCCGCAGTTGCACGGAGTTCCGGACGCCCTGGCTCCGCTCATCCGCGCGTGCCTCGCCAAGGACCCGGAGGAGCGGCCCAGCACCCTTCAACTCTCGCTGCGCCTCAAGGAGATCGCCGCGCGCGAGTCGCAGGGGCTCGCGGACGTCCGTCCACCCGCGCCGCGCACCTCGCCCGACCGGTCGTCGTCCGGGCGGCTCGCGGAACAGCACGTCGAGCAGCGCACCCAGCGGCGACCGCAGAGCGCACAGGGCACACCCTTGCCGCGTACGGGCGGCGGGTCCCGTACGGGCGGTTCGTCCCCGCGGGCCACCGGTGGCGGGCCGCGGCCGGGGTCAGGGGCGGGGGCGCGCCCCGCGGCCCCGCGCAACACCACTCGGTCCGGCAGCCGGTCCGTCCCCCGTGGTGGCCGGCCGGCGCCGCGCACCAACGGGACCGGTCGCCGACCCGCCAACCCGCGGCTGTTGCGGCAGCGCCTCATCGTGTTCGTCGTGGTGACGCTGCTGGTGGCCCTCGGCATCGCGGCGGCACAGGGGTGTCAGGGGCCGTCTCGGGGGCTGGGTGACGAGCGGGGTGCACGGGTTGAGCATGCGCAGGCGTCGTCGCCGGATGGGGTGACGTCGGATAGCGGCTGACGGGTCTCGTTCGGCCGGGGACGAAGCACGCAGAGTTCGGGACTGCGCGTCGATGGTCGGCTGCGGGTCCGTTGCGGCTGGTCGCGCAGTTCCCCGCGCCCCATTTCGGGGCGCGCCGCTCAGAGCTGTGGTCGCCCCGTAGCCACCGCGTAGAACGCGACCGCTGCCGCCGCGCCCACGTTGAGGGAGTCGACGCCGTGGGCCATGGGGATGCGGACCCATTCGTCGGCCGCCACCAGGGCCTGGGTGGAGAGGCCGTCGCCCTCGGCGCCGAGCATGAGGGCGACCCGGTCCATGCGGTGCGGGGCCGTCTCGTCGAGGGTCTTGGCCTTCTCGTCAGGGGTGAGCGCCAGGAGCGCGAAGCCGGCCTCGCGGACGGACTCCAGGCTCTTCGGCCAGCTTTCCAGACGGGCGTACGGTACGGCGAAGACCGCGCCCATGGAGACCTTCACGCTGCGGCGGTAGAGGGGGTCGGCGCAGTCGGGCGAGAGCAGGACGGCGTCCATGCCGAGGGCGGCGGCCGAGCGGAAGATCGCGCCGATGTTGGTGTGGTCGTTGACCGATTCCATGACCACGACCCTGCGGGCGGTCTGCAGGAGTTCGTCGGCCGTCGGCAGTGGTTTGCGCTGCATGGACGCGAGGGCACCACGGTGCACGTGGTAGCCGGTGACCTGCTCGGCGAGTTCCGGGCTGACCGCGTACACCGGGGCGGGGAGCTCGTCGATGACGTCCCGCATGACGTCGACCCACTTGGCCGAGAGCAGCATCGACCGCATCTCGTAGCCGGCTTCCTTGGCCCTGCGGATGACCTTCTCGCCCTCGGCGATGAACAGGCCCTCGGCGGGCTCGCGCTTGCGGCGCAGCTCCACGTCGGTCAGGCCCGTGTAGTCGCGCAGGCGCGGGTCGTCGGGGTCCTCAACGGTGATGAGATCGGCCACAGGGTGATACTGCCTTGTCCTGGGTGCTGTGCCAACGGCTGGGAACGGGTTGTGTTACCCGGGGTTACTCGGATGCCTGTGGGTGCGCCTCAGGCGCCGCTTCCGGGCCCACCTTCACGACCTCGCCGATGACGATGACCGCAGGGGGCCTCACGTCCTGGGTACGGACGGCCTCGGCGACCGTGGCGAGGGTCGCGTCGACGCGGCGCTGGGCTGCGGTGGTGCCCTCCTGGACGAGGGCCACGGGCGTGTCGGCCGCCTTGCCGTGGGCGACCAGCGTCTCGGCGATCCGGCCGATCTTGTCGACGCCCATGAGGATCACGAGCGTGCCGGTCAGCTTGGCGAGCGATGCCCAGTCGACCAGGGAACGCTCGTCGTCGGGGGCCACATGGCCGCTGACCACCGTGAACTCGTGCGCCACGCCCCGGTGGGTCACGGGGATGCCGGCCGCTCCCGGGACCGAGATGGAGCTGGAGATGCCGGGCACCACCGTGCAGGGGATGCCGGCCTCGGCGAGCGCCTGGAGCTCCTCCATGCCGCGGCCGAAGACGTAGGGGTCGCCGCCCTTCAGGCGGACCACCGACTTCCCCTGCTTCGCGTGCTCGATGAGCGCGTTGTTGATCGCCTCCTGTGCCATGAAGCGGCCGTACGGGATCTTCGCCGCGTCGATCACCTCGACGTGCGGCGGGAGTTCGGCGAGCAGGTCACGCGGACCGAGACGGTCGGCGATGACGACATCGGCCTCGGCGAGGAGGCGGCGGCCGCGCACGGTGATCAGGTCCGGGTCGCCGGGGCCGCCGCCGACGAGGGCGACGCCGGGCGTACGGGTGCGGTGGTGGGGCGCCACGAGGGTGCCGTCGCGGAGGCCCTCGACCACGGCGTCGCGGATGGCGGCGGTGTGGCGGGGGTCGCGGCCCTGGGCGCGGGTGGTGAGGACGGCGACCGTGACGCCCTCGCTGTGGCCGGTGGCGGGGGTCCAGGCCGTGGCCGCGTCGGCGTTGTCGGAGCGGACGCACCAGACGCGGTGCGCCTCCGCCTCGGCCGAGGCCCGCTCGTTCGCCTCGGGGTCGCTGGTGGCGATCAGGGCGTACCAGGCGTCGGCGAGGTCGCCGTCCGCGTAGGGACGCCTCTCCCAGGTGATCTCGCCCGCGTCCGCCATGGCCTCGACGGAGGGTGTCGCTTCGGGGGACACAAGGAGGACGTCGGCGCCCGCGGCGATGAGGGCCGGGAGGCGGCGCCCGGCGACCTGGCCGCCGCCGAGGACGACCACTCGGCGGCCGGTGAGGCGGAGGCCTACGGGGTAGGCGGGGTGTTCGGCCATGAGAGGTGCGGCTCCTGCGGGGCGTTTTGCGGGTGGGCGCGCTGCGGCTTTGGAGCGGCCCTGACGTGCGGAATTTTATGTGCGGGGGTGGTGGGTGGCCGGGGTGGGGGTGAGGTTTTCTCTCCCCGGGCCCGCCCCTTCCCGAAACCGGGGTCTCCGCCCCGGGCCCCCCTACGTGCGGCTGGGTGGCCGGGTTGTGCCCACCCGCTCCGGCCCAGCGGAGCGACTGCCCACAACCCGCAGGCCGGCCGTCTGGTGACCCTACTTCTCCGTTACCCCGGCCGAGTCGAACGTCGCCACCTCGTGCATCGCCCTGGCCGTGCTCTGGACCATCGGGAGGGCGAGGAGAGCGCCCGTGCCCTCGCCGAGGCGGAGGTCGAGGTCGACCAGGGGGCGCAGGCCGAGCTTCTTCAGGGCAGCCACGTGGCCGGGTTCGGCGCTGCGGTGGCCGGCGATGCAGGCGGCCAGGACCTCGGGGGCGATGGCGCGGGCCACCAGGGCGGCGGCGCCGGCGCTGACGCCGTCGAGGATCACCGGCGTACGGAGGGACGCGCCGCCGAGGAGCAGGCCCACCATCGCCGCGTGCTCCAGGCCGCCGAACGCCGCGAGGACGCCGATGGGGTCGGCCGGGTCGGGCTGGTGGAGCTCGATGGCGCGGCGGACCACCTCGGTCTTGCGGGCCAGCGTCTCGTCGTTGATGCCCGTGCCCCGGCCCGTGACCTCGGAGGGGTCCGTGTCCGTGAAGACCGAGATCAGGGCGGCGGACGCGGTCGTGTTCGCGATGCCCATCTCGCCCGTCAGCAGCGCCTTGTTGCCCGCCGCCACCAGGTCGCGGGCCGTCTCGATGCCGACCTCGATCGCCTGCTTGACCTCCTCGCGGGTCAGTGCGGGGCCGGTCGTCATGTCGGCCGTGCCCGGACGCACCTTGCGCGGGAGGAGGCCCGGGGTGGACGGGAGTTCGCCGGCCACGCCCACGTCCACGACGCACACTTCGGCGCCCACCTGGCCCGCGAAGGCGTTGCAGACCGCTCCCCCGCCGAGGAAGTTGGCGACCATCTGGGCGGTCACCTCCTGCGGCCAGGGGGTGACGCCCCGGGCGTGCACGCCGTGGTCGCCCGCGAAGATCGCGACGGCGGCGGGCTCCGGGATCGGCGGCGGGCACTGGCGGGACAGGCCGGACAGCTGCGCCGAGATGATCTCCAGCATGCCGAGCGCGCCGGCGGGCTTCGTCATGCGCTTCTGCCGCTCCCACGCCTCGCCGAGCGCCTTGGCGTCCAGCGGGCGGATACCGGCGACGGTCTCGGCGAGCAGGTCGTGCGGCTCCTCACCGGGCAGGGCGCGGCGGCCGTACGTCTCCTCGTGGACGACCCAGGACAGCGGGCGGCGCTTGGACCAGCCCGCCTGCAGCAGCTCGGGCTCCTCCGGGAACTCGTCGACGTACCCGACGCACAGATACGCCACGACCTCCAGGTGCTCGGGCAGGCCCAGGGCGCGCACCATCTCGCGCTCGTCGAAGAAGCTGACCCAGCCGACGCCTAGTCCCTCGGCGCGGGCCGCGAGCCACAGGTTCTCGACCGCGAGCGCGGAGGAGTACGGGGCCATCTGGGGCTGGGTGTGGCGGCCCAGGGTGTGGCGGCCACCGCGGGTCGGGTCGGCGGTAACGACGATGTTCACCGGGGTGTCGAGGATCGCCTCGATCTTCAGTTCCTTGAACTGCTTCGCCCGGCCCTTGGGCAGCGACTTGGCGTACGCCTCGCGCTGGCGCTGGGCCAGTTCGTGCATCGTGCGGCGTGTCTCGGCCGAGCGGATGACGACGAAGTCCCAGGGCTGCGAGTGGCCGACGGACGGGGCTGTGTGGGCCGCCTCCAGGACGCGCAGCAGGACGTCGTGCGGGATCGGGTCGCTGCGGAAGCCGTTGCGGATGTCGCGGCGCTCGCGCATCACGCGCAGCACTGCCTCGCGCTCGGCGTCGTCGTAGCCGGGTGCGGCCGGGCCGGTGGACTCTCCTGCCTCTTCCACGGCGGCCGTGCTCTCTTCCTGGTCGGCGCCCCTGGTCTCCAGGTCCTCCGCGTGCTGGACGACATCGGGCTCCTCGTGCGCCACGAGCGGCTCCGGAGCGGCCGATTCCGTCGTGGGCGCCTGAGGTTCGGCGGGAGCGCCGGGCTCGGCGGGAGCGCCGGGCTCGGCGGGGGTCCCGGGGGTGAGGGACGCCTCGGGGTCGCGCGGGGCGGGGACCGTGACGGCGGCGGGCGGCTCCGGTTCCGCAGGCGCAGGCGGGGCTGTTTCCTGGGCCGGTGTGACGTCGAGTGTCTCGTCCGGGACGGAGGGCTGTGCTCCCTCGTCGGGAGTCTCCTCAACGCTGAGCGAGGGCTGTGCCTCCGGGCCGGTCGCCGTCCGGGGCTCGGGGTCGGCTGCGGGGAGCGCGTCCTCCACGGTCGCCGCGGGCGGCTCCTCTGCCGTCACCGGTGCCGTGGGGGGTGTGACGGCCTCCTGGAGTCGGGTGTCCTCCGGGGCCTGCACGACCTGGGCGCCCTCGTCCGGAGCCTGGACGGGCTCGGGCTGCTCCTCGGCGGGCGGCGGCGGGGCCGTCATGGCGGGCGGTGCGGTGGGCGCCCTTTCGTCGACGGGGACGAACCGGGCGTTTGGCGGCACCTGGCTGTCGGCTCGCTGCGCGACGGCCTCGGCCTGCGGAGTCACTCCGTCCGGCGCCGCGTGGAGCGGCTCGGGGGCGGTGGGCTCGATGGCAGGGGCCTGGGCCACGGCGGGGGCCGGTTCCTGGACGGGCAGGGGCTGTTGAGCGGGCTCAGGGTGCTCGACGGGCTCGGCTTGCTGGACAGGCTCAGCTTGCTCAACGGGCTCGGCTTGCTGGACAGGCTGCTCCGGCGCGACGGGCGCGGGCAACGGCTCCTCCGGCGCGGGCTTGGCTTCAGCGGCGGGCGGCTGCGGAGGGCCGACCTGCGGCTCCGTCTCAGCCTGCGGCTCCGTCTCAGCCTGCGGCTCCGTCTCAGCCTGCGGCTCTGTCTCAGCCTGCGGCAACGCTTCAGCCTGCGGCAACGCTTCAGCCTGCGGCAACGCTTCAGCCTGCGGCAGCGCTTCGGCCTGCGGCGCCGTATCGGACTGCGGCGCCGCCTCAACGTGTTGCGCGGGCTCCGTCTGCGGTGCGGTCTCCTCCTGTTGGGGACTCGCCGCCTGGTGAGGCTCCATCTGAACCGCGGGGTCCGCGGGGCGGCCAGCGGTGCCCTGGGAGTCCACATCCGGCGCCTGGGAAGCGGAACCCGCCCCGTGGGCGGCGGGGTCGGCCGGCTGAGGGCTCTGCTCGGTGAGCTGCGGCTGGTCCGCGATCAGGCCTTGGTCCGCCGGCTCCTGAGCCACCGGCTCGTGACCCACCTGGTCCTGGTCCGGTACCGCGGCCGGCTGGTCGAGCGCCGTCGGCTGCTCCTGGACGACTGCGGCGGGGTCGGTCTCGACCGTCTGCTGAGCCTCGGCTTCCGCCGGAATCCCGGCAGGCGGAGCCGCGCCGTCGACCACCTGGGGGGCCTCGGCCGCCGGGAACACGCTCGGATCGGGGGCCGAAGGGTCCAGGGAGCCGTCCAGCGCGTCGGGGTTGTGTACGGTCACGGGTGCCTGGGGCGTGAGCACCTCCCCCGTCGCGGCGGCCTGCCCGCTCTCCGGGACGACCGTTTCTGCAGCCGTCCCCTCCGCGGACACGGCTCCACCGGGCGCGCTCTCGTCAGGTGCCGCACCGGACGGAACCGCCTGCGCACCCTCCGGGGCCTCCGGCACACCGGTGGTCAGCGAGGATGTCAGCGGAACGGCCACCCAGGGCGACGCGGCCCGGGGTACGGCCTCGGCGTGCTGCGGTGTGTCGAGGTACTCAGGGCCCGCCCCGGGCGCCGAGGGCTGACGGACGGCGCCGGGCGGAACCGGGGCGCCGGCCGGGCCGCGGTCGGCGAGGGAACGGACGGGGCTGGCGGCGCCGCCCGGGACCGGCGGGCCGAGGTGCAGCGGGCGGCGGGCCACCGGCGGCTGCGGAACGGACGTGGCGACCTGCGCGCGGACGGGACCGGGTTCCTGGGCCACGGCCGTGGCCTCGGGTGCGACGGAACTCGGACCGGGCGCGCGGACGGCGCTCACGTCGACGGAACCGCTGTCGCGGCCGCCCGTCTCGTGCGGGCCCGGCTCGTGGACGACCTGGGCGGCGGGCTCCGGGGCCGGCGGGGGTGCCTCGTGGCCCCACGCGCCCTGCGCGCCCGGCAGCAGCAGCTCTTCGTCCTCGGCGGCGGTCTCGGTCTCGGAGAGGTAGGTGTACGCATCCGGCGCGTGGACGCCCGGCTGCTCCACCATGCCTGCGTTCTCCGGCAGTCCCTCGCCCGGGACCTGGCCGGTGTCGGTCATGCGTAACCCCTCGCCCATCAGTTAGTGCTCTTCGCCAGCTGGCCCGGAACGGCGCACCGACCGCCCCACAGTGGAGAACGAGCATGCGTGCCCAGCGGCACGAGACGACCCACCTTCAAGTCGACAAAGCCACTGCCTGGCCATTGTCGCCGTCGTCCCGCCGTCGCGACAGCTTGATCCGCGACGGTCCGCTGTGTACTGCGCCACGTTGCGCGCCCTCCGGTCCCGCCGTACCACGACCCGCCCCAAACCGGGCGCGCTTTCCGGACATTGGCCTACGAAGCACCGGACGCCGGAGTGCGGTACAACGGTCGGCCAGCCTACCGCGCCGGTACGACAACAGGATCACAGGGAACATCCGGACGGTTGCCTCCGCGCCGTCCACCGGGCACTGTTCAGCGCGGGGCTTGGCGCCGCCCCAGTTCCCCCGTGAGCAGGAACGCAACGCTCCGCTCCTTCTCCGTCCAGGCCCGTGTGTCGAGTTCGACGGACTGCACGAGGGCGCACTGGACGTCGTAGCCGTGCTCGGTGAGGTCCCGGCCGATGAGTTCGGCGGCGTCGCGGGTGGCCGCGTGCGTGACGATGCGCTGCGGGCGACGGTCGGCGACGGCGGAGACCACGGGCGCTCCCCCACCACCGACGCGGACGACGTCGGGTTCGGGGAGGTTCTCCAGGATGTGCGGCGCGGTGCCGTGCACTACTTGCAGTTGGACGCCGAAGCGCCGGGCCGCGACGGCCGTGCGGCCGCAGGCGTAGGGGGTGCGGTCGACGGCGATGACGGCGGCGCCGCAGCGTGCGGCCTCGGTCGCGAAGGCGCCGCTGCCGCAGCCGATGTCCCACACGAGGTCGCCCACGCGCGGTCCGAGGCGGGCGAGTTGGGCCGCGCGCAGCAGGTCGGTCTCGCCCTCTCCCAGGTCGCCGCCGTACTCGTCGGCGGCCAGCGCCCAGCCGCGCGGTTCGGCACCGGGGTCGCGTCCCGCGATCCAGCCGCCGCCCTCACCGGCGGTGACCGGGCCGCCGATGACGATGACGACGTTGGGGTCGCGCCAGGTGTGGTCGGCCGCCTTGTCGGAGGTCAGGACGGTGACCTGTTCGCGTTCGGTGCCCAGCTCCTCGCAGATGACGAAGGTCCGGTGGATTCCCTCGAGGAGCAGGCCGAGTTCGGCGGGTCCCGCACCAGGTGAGGTGAGGACGGCGACCTTGGTGTGGGCGCGGCATACGTTCACCGCGCGGCGCAGGGTGCGACGGTGCGCGACGACCACTTGTGCGTCGTCCCAGGGCATGCCCGCGCGGGCGAAGGCGGCGGCGACGGAGGAGACGGCGGGGACGACCTCGACCTCCAGGCCGTACTCGGGGTCGCGCAGGGTGCGGACGACTCCGAAGAAGCCCGGGTCCCCGTCGGCGAGGACCACGGCGGTGCCGCGGTGGCCCGCGATGCGGCGGGCGGCGAGGGCGACGCTGCCGAGCCTGATGCGCTCCGCGTGCGGGGGCACTTCGGCGAGCGCCAGGTGGTGGGCCGCGCCGGCCACGAGCGTGGCTGCGCCGAGGGCGGAGCGCGCCGCGGCGGTCAGCGGCGAGCCGTCCCAGCCGATCACCGTGACGCGGTCGGCCATCGTCGTCAGTCTCCAGGGTTCGCGCAGGTCGTCAGGGGCAGCCCGGGCAGGGGCTCCGTGAGGGTACCTGGTCGGGCCCGGGGCGGCGCCTCGCAGGTCCTCCGGCGTCGAGGCGGAGAGTCATCGAGGCGGGGAGTACCGGAGAAAGCCGTGCCCATGCGCGCGCACGCCGCGGTGCCGGTGCCGACTGGGCCGTCATGGTGCCGCGGCGGGCAGACGCCGAGGCGATCTCCAGAAGCCTCCAGAAGAGCCCGGAAGGCTGCAGGTCCCAGGAGGCCGAGGGTCAGTTCCAGTTCGAGTACGCGGTGAAGCCACCGGTGTCGGCGAGTTCCTCGCTGACGCCTTCGAGGTCCTCCGGGAGGAGGCTCCAGACGATGAAGTCCGTGCGGACCTCGACCCAGCCCGCCTCCGTGCGGGTGCGCGCTATGCAGGCGTTGCGCAGGACGCCCTCGCTGATGCAGCCGATCTTCTGGGCGACCTGCTGGGAGGCGGTGTTGTCGGCGGCCGTACGGAGTTCGATGCGCTCGAACTTCTGGTCCCGGAACAGCCACTGGGCGGTGGCGAGCGCCGCTTCGGAGGCGTAGCCCTCTCCGCGGGCCCAGGGAGCGACGACGTACGACAACTCCGTCGACCGCACGTGCCAGTTCGTCTTGGCCAGCTGGATGATGCCGACCAGACGCTGGGTCAGGAACTCGGTGACGGCGAGGTCGAGGCCCCGGCCCTCGGTGCGTTCGGTGGGTGCGCGCTCGGTGATCCAGGTTCGGGCGCTGTCCTCGGTGAAGGGCTGGGGGACGTCCGTCCAGGCCATGACCTGTTCGTCGTTCATCATCTCGGCGAGGGACTGGGCGTCGTCCTCGTCGAAGGGGCGCAGCACCAACCGCTCCGTGCTGATGGAGAT
Source organism: Streptomyces sp. NPDC030840 (assembly GCF_055572015.1). Classification (NCBI taxonomy): domain Bacteria; kingdom Bacillati; phylum Actinomycetota; class Actinomycetes; order Kitasatosporales; family Streptomycetaceae; genus Streptomyces; species Streptomyces sp. NPDC030840. The sequence goes on from NZ_JBVIEE010000023.1 coordinate 92,609, forward strand.
GTCGGGGAAGGTGGTAGTCATGCGCCGCTCCGTAACCTTCGGAAACCTTCGGGCCTGCTGAACTGCCCAGCATGCAGCATGAAAGCACTGAACCGCACGCGCGGGGTCCACACCCGGTGAGGAGTGGACCCCGCGCGGTGACGTGACACGTCGGCAGCCGCGCTCCCGGGGAACCTCAGAAGGGTCAGAAGGAGGGCAGCACGGACCCGTTGGCGTACTTGGTCTCGATGAACTTCCTGACCTCGTCGGAGGTGAGGAGCTTGGCGAGCTTCTTCACGCGCGGGTCCTTCTCCTGGCCCTCCTTGACGGCGAGGAAGTTGCCGTAGGGGTTGTTCTTGGCCTTCTCCAGGACGAGGGCGTCGTCGGCGGGCGACAGGTCGGACTCCAGGGCGTAGTTGCCGTTGACGACCGCGGCGTCCACGTCGTTCAGGGAGCGGGGGGTCTGGGCCGCCTCCAGTTCCTTGAACTGGAGGTTCTTCGGGTTCTCGGCGATGTCCGAGGGGGTCGCCGAGGTGCCCGCGCCTTCCTTGAGGGTGATGAGGCCGTTCGCCGCGAGCAGCTTCAGGGCGCGCGCCTCGTTGACGGTGTCGTTGGGGACGGCGACGGTCGCGCCGTTCTTCAGGGCGCCGGCCTTCTCGACCTTGTTCGAGTAGAGGCCGAGGGGCTCGAGGTGGACCGTGACGACGGGCACGATGTGGGTGCCGTTCTTCTTGTTGAAGTCGTCGAGGTACGGCTTGTTCTGGAAGTAGTTGGCGCCCACGGAGCCGTCCTCCGTCGCCGTGTTCGGCGTGACGTAGTCGGTGAACTCCTTGACCTCCAGGTCGAGGCCCGCCTTCTTCGCCAGGTTGTCCTTGACGTAGGTGAGGATCTCGGCGTGCGGGGTGGGGCTCGCGGCGACGATCAGCGGGCCGTCGGCGGAGCCGGAGTCCTTGCCCGCGCCGCAGGCGGTGAGCCCGAGGGTGAGGGCTCCGGCGGCGAGGACGGCGGTGGTGAGCTTGGCGGTGTTACGCACGAAAAGTGCCTTTCAATCGCGGGTGGTGCGACCCCGTCATGGGTGGACGGGGAGTCTGAGAAGCAAGGGTCAGGTGGCCTTGCCGGCGCCCGCGGTCGCGGACTCCCTGGGCTTCAGCAGCCGCAGCTTCGGGGCGGGGCCCGAGCGGCCGCCGCGCCGGTGCAGTCCGCGGGCCGCGTAGTCGCCGGCGAACTGGATGAGCGAGATGACGACGGCGAGGATCGCCACGGTGATCCACATGAGCCCGGTCTCGAAGCGCTGGTAGCCGTAGCGGATGGCGATGTCGCCGAGGCCGCCCGCGCCGACCGTGCCCGCCATCGCCGAGTAGCCGATGAGCGCGACGATCGTGGTGGTGGTACTGGCGATCAGGGACGGCAGGGACTCCGGTACGAGGACCTTGCGGACGATCGTCCAGGTGTTGCCGCCCATGGCCTGCACGGCCTCGACGAGCCCGTGGTCCACTTCGCGGACAGCCGTCTCGACGAGGCGCGCGAGGAAGGGGATCGCCCCGATGGCGAGCGGCACGATGGCGGCCTCGCGGCCGATGGTCGTCCCTGTGATCCAGCGCGTGAACGTCATCAGCGCCACCATCAGGATGATGAAGGGCATCGAGCGGGCCACGTTCACGACCTGCCCGATGGCCCTGTTGGCGACGACGTTCTGGAGGAGGCCCCCGCGGTCGGTGAGCACGAGCAGCACACCGAGCGGCAGTCCGCCGACGACCGCGATGAGGGTGGACCAGCCGACCATGTAGAGGGTGTCCCAACAGGCCTGCTCCAGCAGGGGCTGCATCTGAGACCAGGTCACTTGGCGGCCCCTTCCTTCACCGGTGCGGGCTGCTGTTCGCGGCCCAGGACGTCGATCTGCAGGCCTCGTTCGCGCAGGAAGCCGATCGGCACGACGTTGTCCTCGTAGCGGCCGGGCAGTTCGATGCGCATCCGGCCGATCTGCTTGCCGGCGACGGTGTCGATGGCCGCGCCGAGGATCGATATGTCGATGTTGTACGTGCGTGAGAGCTGCGAGATGACGGGCTGGGTGGCCGCCTCGCCGTGGAAGGTGACGTCGACGACGGTGCGGTCGTCCCCGGAGGCGTCGCCGCCGACCGGGAAGAGGGCCGCGGCCAGCTCGGAACCGGGGGTCGCGAGGAGGTCGCTGACGGTGCCGGACTCGACGACGCGGCCCCGCTCCATGAGTGCGGCGGAGTCGCAGACCGACTTGACGACGTCCATCTCGTGCGTGATGAGCAGGACGGTCAGCCCGAGCTGCTGGTTCAGATCGCGCAGCAACCGGAGGATGGACCGGGTGGTCTCCGGATCGAGGGCGCTGGTCGCCTCGTCGGAGAGAAGCACCTTCGGGTCGCCGGCGAGGGCGCGGGCGATGCCGACGCGCTGCTTCTGTCCGCCGGAGAGCTGGGCCGGGTACGCCTTCGCCTGGTCGGCGAGGCCGACGAGGTCGAGGAGTTCGAGCGCCTTGCGGGACCGCTCCCTGCCCGACTTTCCGAGGATCTCCAGCGGCAGTTCGACGTTGTCCTGGACGGTACGCGAGGACAACAGGTTGAAGTGCTGGAAGACCATGCCGATCCGGCTGCGCGCGGCGCGGAGTTCCCGGCCTGCGCGCGGGCCGCGTCCGGCGAGGGCCGTGAGGTCCCGTCCGGCGACGGTGACCGTCCCGGAGGTCGGTCGCTCCAGCAGGTTGACGCAGCGGATCAGCGAGGACTTGCCGGCGCCCGACTGGCCGATGACGCCGTACACCTCGCCTTCGCGGACGTGCAGGTCGACGCCGTCGAGGGCGGTGACCTCACGGCCGCGCGAGCGGTAGACCTTGGTGAGGCCTGATGTGGTGATCACTGGGTTTCCATCACTGTCGAGTGCGCGGGCGTGCGTGTGCCCGGGCACGGAGGGAACAGGTGCGCAAGGGAGTTCCACGCCGTTCAGGCCGTGGGGGCGGCATGTCGTCACGTACGGCGAACGGCGTACGGACACGCCACAGCGGCTCGCTTCGGGGCGCGAGACTCAAGGGTTGGTGCGGGGGCCCTCTAGAAGGCGCACATTCGACACAGACAACGAGCACCGGGCGTCAGGGTCGCCTCGGTCGCAGGGATGCGGCAGCTCGTCGTGGTCATGCGATCAGTAAAACATGCCTACGGTCCTGACACGGCACCCGTTGTCCGTATGCTGGACAGTCATGGACAGGGGGTGCCGGGGTCTTCGTCCCTGGTCCGCGTGGCCGGTGGACGGTGTGCTGCCTTGACGGGTTGTGGTCAACGCCACGATGGTCACGCCGGTGGTGAGACCGGCGGGGAGACGGCGGTGAGGTCCGCCGCGAGGAGGCCGGGGGCGAGGACGGCACGGCTTTTGGCCCGTAATAGGGTCACGGCATGCTTGATGCCCTGACGGTGGCGACCGCCGTCGCCGCGCTGCTGCTGGCCGCCTGGTGCGGCTGGGCGGCCTACCGCGACCAGCCGACCAAGGACTGGCACTTCATCGGGATGGCGGTGGTGTCGCTGCTGGCCCTGGTGCAACTGGTGGTCGGGATCGTGCAGCTGGCGCGCGGCGAGAAGCCGGAACAGGGCACCACGATCTTCGTCGCGTACCTGCTCGGGGCGCTGGCCTGCGTTCCGGTGGCCGGTTTCATGTCGCTCGCCGAACGCACCCGCTGGGGCAGCGTGACCGTGGCGGCCGGCGGTGTGGTGCTGGCGGTGCTCCAAGTGCGGCTCTACGACATCTGGGGAGGCTGAGATGACGACCGCCGAGCAGCGGCCGGGCGAAGCGCGACGCACCCGGCTCATCAAGGGGCCGGGCATGCTGCTCGTCTGGTTGTACGGCGTGATGGTGGTCGGCGCGGTGTCGCGCTCCGCGGTGCAGATCTCCACCGAGTTCGGCCATGCGCCGCTCGCGTACTCGCTTTCCGCGGTGGCCGGGCTGGTGTACGGCTTCATCACGTACTCGCTGGTGCGGGGTGGCGAGACCGCCCGCAAGGCGGCGTTGGTGTGCTGCGCCGCCGAGCTGGTGGGCGTGCTGGTGGTGGGGACGTGGACCTTGGTGGAGCCGTCCGCGTTCCCGGACGCGACCGTGTGGTCCGACTACGGGATGGGGTACTTGTTCATTCCCGTGCTGCTTCCCCTGTCGGCCATGTACTGGTTGCGGAAGGGGGCGCGGTAGGGAGGGCACAGCCCCGCGCCCCTCTCAAGGGCGCGAACTCACGCCGTGGCCGCGTACGCCCCCACCTGTACCGACTTCTCCAGGACGATCATCGGTACGCCGTCCTCGCCCTTCGACGTGCCCACGGTCTCGTAGCCCACGCGCCGGTACAGACGCAGGCTCCCCTCGCTGCGGTGGCCCGTGTGGAGGCGGAACCTCGTGGCGCCCCGTTCCTCCGCGAGGGCAGCTTCGGCTGCGCGCAGGAGGCGGGCGCCGATCCCGTGCCCCTGGAGGCGCGGGTGGACGCAGAGCTTGCCGATGGACGCGGCGCCGTCCTCACCGATCGTTCCGCGGACGGAGCCGACCACCTCGTCGCCCAGCCGGGCCACGAACACACAGTCCGTCGTGACCTCTTCGCGAACCGATTCGAGCGGCTGCACGAGCGGCTCGATGCGGTAGTTGCCGTACAGAGCCGCCTCGCTCTGAAAGCACAGGTACTGCAGCCTGAAGATCTGCTCGGCATCCTGTTCGGTCGCCACGGAGATGGTCACGCTCATGCCCATGTGTGCACGCCTCCCGCTCACCTGTCGCCTGTTGTCCCTCACTCCTATCCCCGCGGTTCCCCGGCCGCAACCTCCGCGGCAAGCAATCGACGCAGACATCCCAGACATCGGGAACGTTCCGGCCCAAGACTCCCCTGTGAGATACCCAACTCACTCGCGATCTCACGGTAAGTGAGGTCCTCGGGGGAAAGGAACGCCGCGAGCAGGCGGGGACAGCGGCCGGGCAGCCGGCGGACCGCGGCATGGAGAGCGCGGCGCCGGACGGCGGCGAGGGCCAGGTGCTCGGGGCCGTGGTCACGGTCGTCGGCGGGCTCGCCCTCGTAGGGCCGTTCCCGCCGGGCCGTACGGCGGGTGCGGCGCACCTCGGAACGAACGGCCCGGCGCAGCCACCCCTGTGGGTCCACGGGCGGACCGTCGGAGTCGAGGCGCTCCAGGAGGCGGAGCCAGACCGCCTGTTCCAGGTCGCCCGGCTCGGTTCCGGAGGCGTGCGCCTCGGCCGAGGCCTCGGCGGTGAGCAGCGGGCGCAGGACGGCGACCAGGTCGTGTGTCATGTGCGGCACGACGCGGCCGCCCGGGCAGGGAGTTGCCCGGGCGGCCGTCTGTCACCCCATCGGGGCCTGCGGCTCAGCTGTTGACGAAGTCCTCGCGGGCCAGGACACCGGTGTCCGGGTTGTCGGTGAAGACACCGTCGATGCCCGTGGCGAAGTACGTCCTGAAGACGGCGAAGACGTCGCCGTAGGCGTCCGCGTCCGTCCCCTTGCGGAAGCTCGCGGGGAGGAACGGGTTCTCGTTGCGCATCGTGTAGGGATGCAGGACCAGGCCGGCCTTGTGGGCGTCGGCGACCAGCGTGGTGGGCGTGGTGAGGTTGCCGCTCGCGTCCTTCGGGATGATCAGGTCGAGCGTCGGACCGATGCCCTGCGCGTAACCGGCGATCTCCTTGAGGCCCTCGGGCTTGATCAGGTCGGCGACCGTACGCGGGTCGCCGGTCTCGACGAAGTCCCACGGGCGGGTGGCCGCGCCCGAGAGCAGGACGACGAGGGGGTTGTCGACGAGCTTGTTCAGGCGCTGGATGCTGGTCGGCTCGAAGGACTGCAGGATGACCGGCGAGTTCCGCCTGTCCTTGCGGTACTTGCGCAGCAGCTTGGCGACCCGCCCCTCCATGCCCAGGCCCAGCTCGCGGAAGTAGGTGGGGTGCTTGAGCTCGGGGTAGATCCAGACCTGCTTGCCGCGCCTCCGGGTCTGCTCGTCCTGCCACCGCAGGACCTCTTCGAAGGTGGGGATCTCCCAGCGGCCGTTGTAGAGGGTGCTGTGGGGGCGGTTGGCCGGGATGCGCTCGACGGCGCGCAGCGTCTTCAGCTCGGCGAGCGTGAAGTCCTCGGTGAACCAGCCGGTGACGGAGACACCGTCCAGCGTCTTCGTGGTCTTGCGGTCGGCGAACTCGGGGTGGTTCGCGACGTCCGTGGTGCCGCCGATCTCGGGCTCGTGGCGGCAGACGAGGTGGCCGTCCCTGGTGGGCACCAGGTCGCCGGCCTCGACGATGTCGGCACCCATGTCGAGGGCCAGCTGGTACGAGCCGAAGGTGTGCTCGGGCCGGTAGCCGCTGGCCCCCCGGTGGCCGATGATCGTCGGCACGGGCAGACTGTTCAGTCCGCCGCTCCCCCGCCGGGCGTCGGCTGCCGCCGCCGTACCGGACAGCCCGAGGGCCGCTCCGCCCGCGCCGAGCACCGCGGCGCCGAGCAGCGCCCGCCGTCCCGTTCCCCGGCCCTGCTGCTCGTACGACTCCTGCGTCCCCATACGGCTCTCCTCCCGCCACACGCCCTGCACCTGTCAAAGCGCGACGATCGTAGGTGGCGCGAGGTGACGTACGGGAGACCTGGGACGGAACACGCGGGTGACGCTGGATGTCTTCCGGTCGCCTTGCGGGGCGGGCGAGTTGACGTGCCGTCGGCTTGGGTGGCGCGGCCGGGGGTACCCGGCCGGGGTCGGCGTGGGATGTCCGTCACACGAACGGCCCGGGTGTGGAAACGCTCAACGGGGCGCAACCGCAGGTAAAACTACGTCAACAGTGCGTATCCACTCGGTGAACCCGACGTGCGAGACCCGGGGATCCGCGAGTATCGTCCTCACCTGCACAGACTCATATCGAACCCCTTGACACCGGAGGGCCCGTTGTCCCGCTTCGCGCTCATCAAGGCCACGCTCGGACCGATCATGCGCCTGATGTTCCGCCCACGGGTGGAGGGCGCGGAGCACATCCCGGGGGACGGTCCGGTGATCCTCGCCGGCAACCACCTCACGTTCATCGACTCGATGATCCTTCCGCTGGTGTGCGACCGGCAGGTGTTCTTCATCGGCAAGGACGAGTACGTCACCGGCAAGGGGTTCAAGGGCCGGCTGATGGCCTGGTTCTTCACCGGCGTCGGCATGATCCCCGTGGACCGCGACGGCGGCCGGGGCGGGGTCGCCGCGCTGATGACCGGGCGGCGCGTGCTGGAGGAGGGGCGGATGTTCGGCATCTACCCCGAGGGCACGCGGTCGCCGGACGGGCGGCTGTACCGGGGGCGCACGGGTATCGCGCGGTTGACGCTGATGACGGGTGCGCCGGTAGTGCCGTTCGCGATGATCGGTACGGACAAGATCCAGCCGGGGGGTGCGGGGTTGCCCCGGCCTCGGCGGGTCACTGTGCGGTTCGGTGAGGCGATGGAGTTCTCGCGGTACGAGGGGATGGACCGCGATCGGTATGTGCTGCGTGCGGTGACGGACTCCGTGATGGCCGAGGTCATGCGGCTGTCCGGGCAGGAGTATGTGGACATGTATGCGACGAAGGCCAAGGAAGCGGCCTGACGCTCCGCTGGGCGGGCCGGGGGGCTGCGGTCGTCGGCAGCGGATCGTCCTGGACACCCCGGCGGGTTGGCTCCTGCGGTCTTGTGGCTGACCAGGGACGGCTGCCCCGGGCGCCGAGCGGCCGACAGCACACCTTCGCAGGTCAGGGCGGCATGAGGTCAGGGCGGCATGGGCGGCTCGCGCGGCGGTCGGTCGTTCGGCAGTGCCGGCCGGTCACAGCCGTCCGGACCGACGCCGTCCGGGTGGCCACGGCACCCGGCGGGACGCCATCCCGCTTCCGGGGTGACCTCGCCTGCGGAACTGTCAGCGGGCCGGGGCGGGCTCGGGTGGCTCGACGATCCGTGTGTCAGCCGTGGTGCCGCCCCGTCAGGGAGGCGAGCCCGTCCTCCAGGCCCTGACGGAACGCGGAGCGCCGTTCCTCCGGCATGTCGAGCAGCAGCCGGTCCTCCAGTTCCTGCACGCTGGGGGCGCAGGCCGCCAGCAGTTCCTCCCCCTTCTCTGTCAGGCGGGTCTCCATGATCCGCCGGTTGCCCGGAGCATGGGTGCGCTCGATCAGTCCGCGCTCCTCCAGCGCGCGCACCATCTCGTGCATCGTCTGGGGCCTGACGAAGGAACGACGCGCCAACTGGGCGGAGGACAGCCCGCCCCGGTGCTGAAGCACTGTCAGCGCGGTGTACTGGAACGACGTGAGCCCGTACGGGCGCAGGGCCTCCTCCATGAAGGAGCGGATGGCGAGTTCGAGTTGTTTGACGAGGTAGATCGTCAGCGCGCCCTTACGGTCCTCCCGGGCCGGACCGGGCTCAGGTTCCGCACCCGGAGCCCGGTCGGCTGTTTCCGCCATCGCGCGCACCCCTTGGTCGGTCGTCTGTGAGGTCGGCCGTGACCGTCAGGGACGTCGTACGACCGGTGTCCTCACCCGATATCCGACAGGTAGTAGTTCCACGTCACGTCGGCGTGCCACGGTACCCCACAGCCCGTGCGGCATCCACAGCGTCATCGCGATGGCCAGGACGCCGAGCCCGATCAGGTACCAGGTGCCTCCGTCGCCCCCGAACCAGTCCTGTACCAGGAAGAACACGATGGCTCCGATGATCGGTCCCTCGAAGGTTCCGATGCCGCCGATGACCACCATGAAGATCATGTACGCGGACCAGTGGACCCCGAAGATGGCGTCCGGCTGCACGCGCAGGGTGTTGGCGAGGGTGAGTCCGCCGGCCGCCCCGCAGCCCACCGCCGCGAGGACGAAGACCAGTCGTTTCGCCGAGGTGACCCGTACTCCGACGGACGCCGCGCCCACCGGGTCGTCGCGGATCGCCTCCAGCGCGGCCCCCAGCCGGCTGCGCAGCAGCAAGAACACGGTCAGCAGCAGCACGCTCATCACCGCGAGGGCGAGCCAGTACACCTGGGCCTGCCGCACCGCCGGATCGGCGGCCGACAGATCGGTGAGCGAGCGGCCGGAACCTCCGCCCAGCGAAGGGGCGTTCACCACGACCAGCCGGAAGAACTCCGCGATCGCCCACATGCCGATGGCGAACTGCCCCCCGGTGAGGCGGAACGCGAGCAGCGAGGTGGGCACGGCGACAGCACCTGCGAGCAGGGCCGCCAGGACGACCGCGACGAAGGGGCTGACACCCCGGTCGACAAGGAGGAAGACGCCGTACGCGCCCAGCCCGATGAAGCCCTGCTGGCCGACGGAGACCAGGCCCGCGTAGCCCGCCAGCGCGTTCCACATGGCCGCGACGATGACGAGGACGTACAGCGCCGTCAGCTTCGCGGTCACCTCGGGCGGGAAGACGAACGGCGCGAACGCGAGGAAGAGCAGCAGGGCGGACACGGACCCGGTCGCGGTACGGGAGGCGGGGGTCCACCGGTGGATGGTCGAGGGGGCGGAGGCGGTGGTGGGGGCCACCGGTGACGCGGTGGTCATGTACGGCTCCTTCTCATGCCGAGCAGTCCCTGGGGACGGAAGGCCAGGACCGCGAGGAACACCACGTGTCCGGCCAGGATGGAGAAGCGCGGGTCGGCCTGTGCGCCGACCGTCTGGGCGACGCCGAGGAGCATGCCCCCGGCGAGTGTCCCCCACAGCGAACCGAGCCCTCCGATCACGACGACCTCGAAGGCGAACAGCAGCTGGGTCGGCCCCATGGACGGACTGAACGAGGACCGCATGGCGAAGAACGCGCCCGCGAGGCCCGCGGTGGCCACGGCGATGGCAGCGGCCCAGGCGTACACCCGGCGGCTGTCGATCCCGACCAGCTCGGCGGTGTCCGCGTCGGCGGCGGTGGCGCGGATCGCCCGGCCGATGCCCGTACGGGCCAGCAGCAACTGGAGCCCTCCGAGCAGCACGACCGCCACGGCCAGGGTGAACAGGCCGAGGTAAGGGATGCTCACCGACGACCCGAGCTGAAGGCCGGACGTGGACAGTGAACCGACGTCCAGGGAACGGGAGTCGGCGCTGAAGATCTCCAGCAGTACGTTCTGCAGGACGATGGCGAGACCGAACGTGGCCAGCATCGACGACATCTCGCCGGTGCGCAGCGCCGTGCCGAGGACGCCCCGTTGCAGCGCCACTCCGACCAGGCCCATCACAGGCAGGACCAGCAGGACCGCGAAGAGCGGGCTGATACCGACGGCGGCGGCCAGCACGGCGACGAGGAACGCGCCGAGGACCGCGAGGTCGCCGTGGCTCAGGTTGACCGTCCGCATGACGCCGTACATCAGGGACAGGCCGCAGGCGAAGAGGGCGTAGACACCGCCGAGCATGACGCCCTGCACGATGGCGTTGATCCAGTTCATGCCGGCTCCTCCCACACGGTTGCGACGGCGGCGTGGCTCAGCCCGAAGTACGCCTCGACGACCTGTTCGCGGGTGACCTCACCGGCGGGTTCGTCCAGGACGACGCGGCCTTCGAGCATGCACAGCACGCGCCGGGCCACCCCCAGGGCCCGGCCGAGGTCCTGCTCCACCAGCAGCACCGTCGTACCGCCGGAGAGGATCGTGCCGAGCGAGTCGTAGAGGGTGTCGACCACGACGGGCGCGAGGCCCAGCGAGACCTCGTCGAGCAGCAGCAGCCGGGGGTTGGTCATCAGCGCCCTGCCGATGGCCACGGCCTGCTGCTCGCCGCCCGACAGGTTGCCGGCACGCCGCTTCAGCAGCCCGTCGAGCAGAGGGAAGGCGGCCACGACGGCTGCCAGGTCCCATGGTCCGCGGCGGCGCACCGCGGAGGCGACCAGCAGGTTCTCCTCCACGGTGAGATCGGCGAAGAGCCGCCTCCCCTCCGGGACCAGCGCGATCCCGGCCGCGACACGGTCGTGTGCCCGCCGGTCCGTCACCTCCACACCGTCGAGGCGGACACGGCCCCCGGCCGGCCGGTGTGCTCCGGCGACGGCCCGCAGCAGGGTGGACTTCCCGGCGCCGTTGGCCCCGACCACCGCCACGACCTCGCCCTCGTCCACGGCGAAGGAGACGTCGCGGACGGCACGCAGCAGGCCGTGCCGTACTTCGAGATTCTCGACTGCCAGCAGACTCATGCCGCGCTCCCGAGGTAGGCCTCGACGACCCGTGGGTCGGACATGACGGCGTCCGGTTCGCCCTCGGCCAGGACTCGGCCCTGGGCGAGACAGACCAGCCGGTCGATCACCCGCAGCAGTGCGTGGATGACGTGCTCGATCCAGACGATGGCGATGCCGTCGGCACGCAACTGCTGGATGGTGGCTATCAGTTCGTCCGTCTCGGCGTCGGTGAGACCGCCGGCGATCTCGTCCAGCAGCAGCACCTGCGGATCGGTCGCCAGTGCCCGCGCCATCTCCAGCCGCTTGCGCTCCAGCAGGGTGAGCGCGGCCGCGGGCCGGTTGGCCTGGCCGAGCATGCCGCAGTTTTCGAGGACGCCGAGCGCGTGCTGCTGTGCGGCTCGCCCCCGGTGCGAGCCGCCCTGCACCGAGGCGACCAGCACGTTCTCGTAGGCCGTCATGCCTGTGAAGGGGCGCGGCACCTGGTGGGAGCGTCCGATGCCGCTGCGGCAGCGGCGGTCGGCCTTCCAGCGGGTCACGTCCTGCCCCCGGAAGGTGACACTGCCCTCGGAGGGGGCCTGGGCCCCGGAGAGGATGTCGAGCAGGGTCGTCTTTCCGGCGCCGTTCGGACCGACGATGCCCAGGGCCTCGCCGGGGGCGAGGACGAGATCGATGCCTTCGAGGACGACCAGGCTGCCGAAGCGCCGGTGGATGCCGTGCGCCACGAGCACCGGCGGGGCGGCCTTCCTTGTGCCCACGGTCACCGGCTCAGCGGAGGGGCTCAAGTTCGCCTCCGAGCGGAATGGTGCCGGTGCCGCCGTTGTCGACGATGACCGGCTCGACGGCGAACCTGCTGCCTCCGGTTGCCTTGCGCCACTGACCCATGACCAGCGGCTCCGTGGAGACGTTGTCCACCGGGCCTGCGTGGAAGTTCAGCGGCCCTACGACGGTGAGGAGCCGGGCCTTGCCGAGGGCGGCCGCCAGTTCCTTCCGGTCCTTGGGGTCGGAGGTCGCCTTCAGGGCGTGGGCCGCGACCTCGAAGAGCGCCATGTTGGACCCGAGGATCTGGGTCCACTGCTTGCCCGTCGACTTCTCGTAGTCGTCGGCCAGTTGCTGGGCGGTCTGGCCGGTGAGGCTGGAGGAGTACGGGAACTTGGGCGACCACCAGAAGCCGGCGGTGAGTCCGTGTCCGAGGGAGCCGAGCGCCTCGATCTGGGAGGGGAGGAGGCCGGTCTTGGCGATGCTCGCGATGCGTGGCCGGTAGCCCTGCTGCCGGGCCTGCTTCCAGAACGTGGCGAAGTCGGGCGGCAGCGGGAAGGTGTTGAAGATCTCCGCGTCCGCCCTCTTGAACGCCGCGATCTGCGCCGAGTAGTCGTTCGTGCCGTCCTCGTACGCCCCCGGGTCGACGATTCTGAACCCGCTCTTCTTCAGCAGCGGCCCCAGCCCCTGCCGGATCGCCTTGCCGTCGGGGTCGTTCGGCCACATGACACCGACCCGCTTGTTGGTCTCCACCCCTCCCCCCGTCCACAGGGAGGTGTACGCGGCATGGAGCTCCGCGACGCCTATGAAGAAGTGGTAGGTGTACGTGAACGGCTTCTCGGGGGTGGCGCCGCGGCCGAAGTACCAGGCCTCCCACGGCACGGCGGTGGACAGACACGGGATCTTGGCCGCCTCGCACGCGTCGGCGACGGGGTTGACCGTCTCGGGCGTGGAGGTGACGAGCATCAGGTCGATCTTCTCGCCGTTGATCAGGTCGGTCGCGACCTGCGCGGCGTGCTGTGGATTCGACTGGCTGTCGCGGTCGACGATCTCGATCGAGTACTTCTTGCCGCCGATCTTCAGCCCGCCCTTGAAAGCGGCGCGCATCGTCTTCATCAGGTACGCGTTCGGCTCGCCGAAGCCCGCGGCCGGGCCCGTGCTGGGCGAGACGTAGCCGATCCGGAGCACCGCGTCGGTCTGTGCCGAGGACTCCTTGATGCCGCCGCAGGCGGTCAGCAGACCGCCTGCGGTGAACAGCCCGGCGGCTCCGACTGTCCCTCGAAGAACGGATCTTCGGGACAAATCACCTGTCGCGGATGTGCTGATGGGAGCTCTCATGATTGCCTCCGAGTGCGTCGAGGGAGCGGGACTTGAGGGTGGTGCGGCTGCTCAGGAAGCCGGAATGGGCGGCAGAAGCCGCTGGGGGAAGCCAGAGCCGGCAGCAGGAAGCGGTGGCGGGTTCCTTCGCGTCCCGGTAGGGCCGGGCGGCGCGCCCGATATCAGGAACCCTGATGATGGCCACGATGATGCACAGGGCGACGGCGGATGACAAGGCGGATGACAAGGGTGTTGCCGAGACGTGTCGGACACGCTCTTCGGAGTCCTCCCATCCGGCCTTCCAGAGGGAGAAGTTGCCGTGACGGCCTTGACGCGGCCCGCTCGGCAGGCGTACTCATTCCTCAGGTTTCCTGATATTCAGCCAGTCGGACCACGCTCGACGCACGCCCGGGGTCCCTTCACTCCCCCATCCACCCGCCCACGCCCTCATCCCCCTGGCCACGCCCCCGTCCACCGCCCCACCCACAGGCGAAGCGGCGGCCCCGGCCTCACGGCTGCTTCCAGCGCGCCCCTGCCACCCTGCAAGGGGTTGCCCGGGTTTCAGGGCTCAGTGAACGGGCGCGTGGTTGTCCGCGTCCTCCAGTCGCTGGCCTCGCAGGAGGAACCAGGCTGCCAGCGACGCGGCCAGCAGTACCGCAGAGCCGATGCCCGCCGCGAGCGCGAGCCCGTCGACGAAGGCGTCGCGGGCGGCCGACATGAGGGTGGCCGCGCTGTCCGCGGGCAGGGTCGACGCCACCTCGGCGGCGCCCCCGAGTGACTCGTGCGCCGCGGCGGGGGTTTCCGCCGGAGCGGGGAAGCCCCGGTAGACACCGGTGACGATCGAGCCGAGCAGGGCGATGCCGAGGGCCGCGCCGAGCTCGTACGCCGTCTCGGACACCGCGGACGCGGCGCCCGCCTGTTCCCTGGGCACGCTGGAGAGGATCACGTCGGCGGTCACGGTGAAGGAGAAGCCCGCGCCGACGCCGACCACCAGCAGTGCCGCACCGATCAGCGGGTAACCGGTGGACTGGTCGATCAGGGTGAGCGCGCCCAGCGCCAGCCCGACCGCCGCGAGTCCGCCCGCGACGACGGACCGCACGGAGAACCGCCGGGCGAACGAGCCCGCGACCAGTCCGGTCAGCACCGCGCCGACGGCGGCGGGCAGTTCGGCGAGCCCCGCCTCGAACGGACCCCTGCCCTGGACGAGTTGCAGATACTGCGACAGGAAGAACACCACTCCGGCCAGGCCGAGGATGGTCAGCAGGTCCGCGAGCACGGCTCCGGAGAACCCGCGGTTGCGGAACAGCCGCATCTCCAGCAGCGGCTGGGGCAGCGCGAGCTGGCGTCGTACGAACCAGTAGAGGGCGCCCGCACCGAGCGCGGCCACGCCCAGCGCGTCCGGCGACAGCCCGTGGCTCGCGAGCTCCTTCACCGCGTAGACGACGCCGATCATGCCGACGAACGACAGGCTGACACTGGCCGGGTCCCAGGGACCGGGAGCCGGGTTGCGCGACTCGGGCAGCAGCCTGGCGCCGACGACGACGAGGACGGCCATCACCGGGAGGTTGATCAGGAAGACCGAGCCCCACCAGAAGTGTTCGAGCAGGAATCCGCCCAGGACGGGGCCGACCGCAGTGCCGGCGGAGGCGGTGGCGCCCCAGATGCCGATGGCGAGGCTGCGTTCGCGCGGGTCGTGGAAGAGGTTGCGGATCAGGGCCAGCGTGGCGGGCATCAGGGTGGCGCCCGCGACACCGAGCAGCGCCCGCGCCAGGATCATCAACTCGGGGGTCACGGCATAGGCGTTGAGCACGGACAGCGCCCCGAAGGCCGTGGCACCGATCAGCAGCAGCTTCTTGCGGCCGATACGGTCGCCCAGACCGCCCATGGAGACGAGCAGGCCCGCGATCACGAACGAGTACACGTCGCCGATCCACAGCAGCTGGGTACCCGAGGGCTTGAGGTCCTCGCTGATGTACGGCGTGGCGAGGCCGAGGACGGTGGCGTCGACGGCCACCAGCAGCACGGCGAGGACGAGGACGCCGAGCGCCGCCCAACGACCCGGGCGCTTCACCGCCTCCGTCGTGGCCGCCGGCCGCATGGTGCTGGTCATGATTCCTCTCTCCGTAGCGCGCCGCCGAGCAGCAGCTCGACGATCATGAACTGGAAGTCCTTGGTGGCCACCCGGCCGTCGAGCACGGCCCAGGCGCCGGAGGCGACGAGCCCGTACAGGGCTTCGGTGAGCCAGGCGGGGGTGAGGTCGATGCGGAACTCTCCGGCCTCCTGGCCGCGCCGGAACAGCGCGGCGATGCGCGCGTCGATCCGCGCCCAGCCCTCGTTCTGCCCCTCGCCCTCGAACAGCTGGCTCTCGCCGTAGAGGAAGGAGAGCAGCCCGGCGACGGGTTCGAACTCCGCGACGAGTCGCCGTACGGCGTCGCTCGCCGGCCCCTCGTCCAGGCGGGCCGCGTCCAGGGCCTTCCCGCACTCCTCGATGCCGAGCGCCTCCAGCGCCCGGACGAGCGCGTCGCGCCCCGCGAAGTGGCGGTGCAGCGTGGCCCGGCTGATCCCGGCCGCCTTGGCCACCTCGTCCATGGTGGCGGTGGATCTGCGGGTCAGCAGGGCGGCGGCGCTGCGCAGCACATGGTCACGATCGAGGGCCATGAGACAACCATAACCCAACTGAGACATTCCTGTCTCACTTTAGGCGTAGGCGTCTCACAGCCCTCGGGTCGGGTGGATTCGCTGTCGGGTCGGGTGGATTCGCTGTCGGGTCGGCCGGTTCCGTCGGCCTCAGTGCCAGGGCAGCTGCCCGCGGCGCTCCCAGTACGCCGCCGGTTCCTCGGCGAGTGCGGCGAGGCGGGCCGCCTGGTCGTCGTCGAGGTCGACGACGGCGGCGTGCAGGTTGGAGGCGAGCTGGAGGGTGGTCGCCGCGCCGGACAGCACGACACCCGCCCACGGCCGACGCAGCACGAAGGCGAGGGCGACCGCGTCGGCGCCCAGTCCGGCCTCCTCGGCGACGGCCCTGACCGCCTCGGGGGCGTGCGGACCGGCGAGGCGCCCGTTGGCCATGCCCTCCTTGACGATCACGGTGAGCCCGGCGTCGTGCGCCTCGGCGAGCGCCGGAGCGGCCGAGGTCTCCAGGATGTTGTACGTGGACTGCACGGTGCGGAAGAGGGGCTCGCCGTCGACGGTCACCGAGAGCGCGGCGCGGATCGCGTCGGCCTGCGCGGGACCGCTGGTGGAGAAGCCGATCGTGGTGCCCTGCGCCGCGGCCTCGGCCAGCGCGGAGTGGAGCTCCTTGTCGACGAGGGCCGGGCTGTCCGGGGTCACCGAGTGGATCTGGTACAGGTCGAGCCGGTCGCCGAGGAGTGCGGCGGTCTCGGCGCGCTGCCGTTCGTAGGTCTGGAGGCTGTGGTCCTTGATCTCGTGCTTCTCCGCGTCGGTGCGCCAGTCCGCGGTGTACGTGTAGCCCCACTTGCTGCCGATCACGACGTCGTCGACGTCGGGGCGGGCCGTCAGCCAGTCGGCGAGGAACTCCTCGGCGCGGCCGTAGGAGCGGGCCGCGTCGAAGTAGCGGACGCCCTGGGCGTAGGCGGCGTCGAGGAGTTCGTGGCTGCGGGCCCGCAGGGCGTCGACGCTGCGGGCCTCTCCGAGGTCTTGGTCCCGGCCGAGGTTGATGTAGCCGGGGCGTCCGACGGCGGCGAGACCCAGTCCGATGTGGCAGGTGGGGGTCGTTGCTGAGGCCAGTCGGGCGAAGGGCATCGCGGGCTCCGTTCGGTCGGCTCCATACGGCGTTCCGACCAACGTAACCCCCGATGACCTTCGTGATGCGGCGGCGGCGGTGGCAGGGCGGTTTTCGCCCCCGCCGCCCCTACCCGTCCCATCCCCAGGGGCTTCGCCCCTTCGACCCCCGCCTCAGCGCTCGGTTCTTCCCGTTCTTTGGCGGGTGCGGGTTCGTCGGGGCTTGTCGCGCCCACGCGGCGGAGCCGCAGATCGACACAGCCCCGCGCCCCTGTTCGGGGCGCTCCCTTACCGCTTCTTCTTGGCCGTGGCCCACGCGTGCTGCGCCGCCACGTCCGCCTTGACCTCGGCGAGCTGGACGGCGACGGCGCTGGGGGCCGTGCCGCCGCGGCCGTTGCGGGAGGCGAGGGCGCCAGGGACGTTGAGCACGGAGCGGACCTCGGGGGTGAGGTGGGCGGAGATCTTGGCGAACTGGTCGTCGGTCAGCTCGTCCAGTTCCTTGCCCTCGGCCTCCGCGGCCTTGACGCACTCGCCCGCGACCTCGTGGGCGACACGGAAGGGCACGCCCTGCCTGACCAGCCACTCGGCGATGTCGGTGGCGAGCGAGAAACCGGCCGGGGCCAGCTCCTCCATGCGCTCGCGGTGGACGGTCAGGGTGGCCATCATGCCGGTGAACGCGGGGAGCAGGACCTCCAGTTGGTCGATGGAGTCGAAGACCGGCTCCTTGTCCTCCTGGAGGTCGCGGTTGTAGGCGAGGGGCAGAGCCTTGAGGGTCGCCATCAGGCCCGTCAGGTTGCCGATGAGACGGCCGCTCTTGCCGCGGGCCAGCTCCGCGATGTCCGGGTTCTTCTTCTGCGGCATGATCGACGAGCCCGTGGAGAACGCGTCGTGGAGGGTGACGAAGGAGAACTCCTTCGTGTTCCAGATGATGACCTCCTCCGCGATCCGGGAGAGGTTCACCCCGATCATCGCGGTGATGAAGGCGAACTCGGCCACGAAGTCGCGGGAGGCCGTGCCGTCGATGGAGTTGGCCGAGCTGCCGTGCTCGAAGCCGAGGTCCTTGGCGACCGCCTCCGGGTCGAGGCCGAGGGAGGAGCCCGCCAGCGCGCCCGAGCCGTACGGCGACACGGCCGTCCGCTCGTCCCACTGGCGCAGCCGCTCGGCGTCCCGGGACAGCGACTGGACGTGGGCGAGGACGTGGTGGGCGAAGAGCACCGGCTGGGCGTGCTGGAGGTGGGTGCGGCCCGGCATGGCGACGTCCGGGTGGGCCTCGGCGAGGCCCACCAGCGCGTCCTGGAGCTCGGCGATCAGACCGCCGATGGTGCGCGCGTGGTCGCGCAGGTACATGCGGAAGAGGGTCGCGACCTGGTCGTTGCGGGAGCGGCCCGCGCGCAGCTTGCCGCCGAGGTCCGGGCCGAGTCGCTCCAGCAGGCCGCGCTCCAGCGCGGTGTGGACGTCCTCGTCGGCGATCGTGCCCACGAAGGAGCCGTCAGCGACATCCGCCTCGAGCTGGTCGAGACCGGCGATCATCCGCGTCAGCTCGTCGTCGTCAAGCAGGCCCGCCTTGCGCAGCACGCGCGCGTGGGCACGGGAACCGGCGATGTCGTACGGCGCGAGCCGCCAGTCGAAGTGGACGGACGCGGACAGCTTCGCCAGGGCCTCGGCGGGACCGTCGGCGAAACGGCCGCCCCAGAGCCGTACGTCACCGCTGTTGCTGCTCACTTGCGTTGCTCCTAGGAGAGATACGGATGTGCCGCCGCCTCCCTGCCGGCCTGCGGTCAGGGAGGCGGTCGTCACGCTACTGCCTGCGCCGGGTCCACGTCGGGCTACGCCCGCAGATCACGCTGTGCCGCGATCTTCGACGACAGGCTGTAGATGTCGATGAAGCCCTTGGCCGCGGCCTGGTCGAACGTGTCGCCGGTGTCGTACGTGGCGAGGTTGAAGTCGTAGAGGGAGGATTCCGAGCGGCGGCCGGTGACCACCGCGCGACCGCCGTGCAGGGTCATCCGGATGTCGCCGTCGACCTGCTGGTTGGCCTCGTTGATGAAGCCGTCCAGGGCGCGCTTGAGCGGGGAGAACCACTGGCCGTCGTAGACGAGCTCACCCCAGCGCTGTTCGACCTGCCGCTTGTAGCGGGCGAGTTCGCGCTCGACGGTGACGTTCTCCAGCTCCTGGTGTGCGGTGATCAGGGCGATGGCGCCCGGTGCCTCGTACACCTCGCGGGACTTGATGCCGACGAGGCGGTCCTCGACCATGTCGATGCGGCCGACGCCCTGGGCGCCCGCGCGCTCGTTGAGCTGCTGGACGGCCTGGAGGACCGTGACCGGCTTGCCGTCGAGGGCGACCGGGACGCCTCCCCTGAAGGAGATGATCACCTCGTCGGCCTCGCGGGGCGTGGCCGGGTTCTGGGTGTACTCGTAGATGTCCTCGATCGGGCCGTTCCAGATGTCCTCCAGGAAACCCGTCTCGACCGCGCGCCCGAAGACGTTCTGGTCGATGGAGTACGGGGACTTCTTGGTGGTCGCGATCGGGAGGTTCTTCTCCTCGCAGAACGCGATGGCCTTGTCGCGGGTCATCGCGTAGTCACGGACCGGGGCGATGCACCTGAGGTCGGGGGCGAGGGCGACGATGCCGGCCTCGAAGCGGACCTGGTCGTTGCCCTTGCCGGTGCAGCCGTGGGCGACCGTGGAGGCGCCGTGCTTCCTGGCGGCGGCGACGAGGTGCTTGACGATCGCCGGCCGGGAGAGCGCGGAGACCAGCGGATAGCGGTCCATGTAGAGGGCGTTGGCCTTGATCGCGGGGAGGCAGTACTCGTCGGCGAACTCGTCCCTGGCGTCGGCGACCTCGGCCTCGACAGCACCGCAGGCGAGGGCGCGCTTGCGGATGACCTCCAGGTCCTCTCCGCCCTGGCCGACGTCCACCGCGACGGCGATGACCTCGGCGCCCGTCTCCTCGGCGATCCAGCCGATGGCGACGGAGGTGTCCAGACCGCCCGAGTAGGCGAGTACGACGCGCTCGGTCACGGGTTTCTCCTCAGCGGTGCGTTCAGTGCTATGCATGAGTATGCAGAACTATGCATGATTCGTCAATCGAGGGGGTTGGTGGGCGCGCCGGACCACAGGGTGCGCACCGGGGCGTCCGCCAGGCCTTTTCCGGTCGGACGCGGTGTCGGACTCGGCCGCCCCGAAAGAAAGTTGAACGAAATTTCAGAAGCCCTTGAACGAGGGAACGCGCTTTCTCGTACCTCTCCCCGAACGCAGGCGCCGCGTTTGTAAACAAAGGAATCAGAGGACCGGGCCCTCCCGCCGACCGACGGACGGCCCCGACCCCCCGACCCCCTAGTGAGGCATCCGCATGTCCAGGGCTCTTCCGAAGTACCACAAGCGCCGCGTCTTCATGATCGGCGGTGCCGCCGCTGTGGTGTTGTCAGGGGCGGTGATCGCCGGGTCCGCCTTGGCCGGGGAGACGTCGAAGAGCAGCAACAACGCGTCGACCAAGGCCTCGCCCGGCACGATCAGCTGCCCGGCGGTGGAGGGCTCCCTGCCGGAGATCCCCGCCTCCGCGCAGGCCGAGGTCGACCGCAACCTCGCCCAGCTCGAGACCCAGATCCAGGAAGCCAACCAGCGCCTCGTCGACACCGTCGGCCAGGGCGGCCCCAACTTCGTCCAGAACGCCATCCTCGGCCCCCTCGAGGACAAGCGCGTCGCCGCCCTCAACCGCATCGAGACCGCCATCGGCCGCGCCGCCGAGAAGCCCGAGGGCCTCGAAGCCCTCGCCCCCTGCGAGCTGAACGCCGAAGGCGACGCGGCGGCGGGCGAGGAGGCGCAGGCCGGCGGTGAGGACGCCGCGGCCGAGGCCGGTGGAGCGGCGAACGACGAGGCGGCCGGCGGTGAAGCCGCGGGCGAGGAAGCGGGCGACGCCGCCGGTGGCGCCGAGGACGCGGGCGACGCGGCGGGCGGCGGCGCCGCGGGCACGATCAGCTGCCCGGCGGTGGAGGGCTCCCTGCCGGAGATCCCCGCCTCCGCGCAGGCCGAGGTCGACCGCAACCTCGCCCAGCTCGAGACCCAGATCCAGGAAGCCAACCAGCGCCTCGTCGACACCGTCGGCCAGGGCGGCCCCAACTTCGTCCAGAACGCCATCCTCGGCCCCCTCGAGGACAAGCGCGTCGCCGCCCTCAACCGCATCGAGACCGCCATCGGCCGCGCCGCCGAGAAGCCCGAGGGCCTCGAAGCCCTCGCCCCCTGCGAGCTGAACCAGTAACAGGGCTGCCGTGGCCGCCCCGCGCGCCGGCCGGGGCGGCCACGGCGTGGTTCCGTCCGGACCACGACGGCACATCCGCCGGCAGAACCACGATCCACCACGCCGCCGTGACAAATCCTTAGACAGCCAAAAGGCTTTCCCGGACCATTGTTCGACATGGGAAAGACTTATGAGCGCATCGACGGCCGCCTGCGTACGTTCATCGAGGCCCAGCCCCTCTTCTTCACGGCGACCGCACCCCTCTCCGCCGACGGCACGGTCAACCTCTCCCCCAAGGGCCTCAAGGGCTCCTTCGTGGTGATCGACGAACTCACCGTCGCCTACCTGGACTTCGCCGGCAGCAACGCCGAGACCATCGCCCATCTTCGGGAGAACGGCCGCATCACCCTCATGTGGTGCGCCTTCCAGGGCCCGCCGAACATCGTCCGCGTGCACGGCCGCGGCGAACCCGTCTTCCGCGACGACCCGCGCTTCGCGGACCTGCTCGCGCATTTCCCGGACATCGACCCGGCCCCGCACGGTCTGCGCGCCATCGTCGTCGTACGGGCGGACGTCGTGCGTGACTCCTGCGGCTACGCGGTGCCCTACATGACGTACGACGAGGACCGCGACCTGCACGGCAGGCGTTTCGCGCGGGAGGACGACGCCTCGCTCAGCGCCTACTTCACCAAGAAGGAGCACATCGCGAGCAGCCTGGATGGCCTACCCGGGCTGCCGTTGCCGCTGCCTCCTTCTAGCGTCTGAGGCATGCGCCCTGCCGTAGCCGTCGCCGTCCTCGCCGCCGCCTCCCTCGCGCTCGGTGCCGCGCCCTCGGGCCCCTCGGCACCCTCGGGCCAGGATCCCCTTCCCGAGCGGATGGCCGACACCGGGGGCGGCACCCAGCTGATCACCGCCGTGGCCGGGAGCACGTCCTCCACGACCGGCACCGTCACCTGGTGGGACCGGCGCGACGGCCGGTGGGTGGAGGCGGGTTCCGCCCCCGCGCGTTTCGGCGCCAAGGGGCTCGCCGAGGGCGGCTCCCGCAAGCAGGGGACCAACACGACGCCCACGGGGCTGTACGACCTCCCGTACGCCTTCGGGATCGAGGAGGCTCCCGCCGGCACGAGGGCGCCGTACCGGCGGGTCCGCGACAACTCCTGGTGGTGCCAGGACAATGACTCGCGGTCCTACAACCGCTGGACCGAGCCGCTCGCCTCCGACTGCCGCGCCACCGAGGCCGAGCACCTCATCACGTACGGCACGCAGTACGCGTACGCCTACGTCATCGGGTTCAACTACGCGCAGCCCGTGCGGGAGCGCGGCGCCGGCATCTTCTTGCATGTCAACGGGTCTGGCCCGACGGCGGGTTGTGTCTCCGTGCCGCGCGATGCGATGCGGCGGGTTCTGGCGTGGGCCGATCCGGAGCGCAGCCCGCACATCGCCATCGGTACGGAGAGCGGGGTCACCGCGATCGTGCGCTACTGACTTTTGGCCGAAAGCGCCGTAGGGCCTGCCGTGGGTTGATGACTGCAGGCCCGTTGTGCCTTGTCGCGCCCACGCGGCGGAGCCGCAGATCGACACAGCCCCGCGCCCCTTTCGGGGGCGCCTGCTGTTACCCGGAGTCACTCCGTACGCACGGTCTCCGCGCCCCACTGAACACTCCGTCCTCCCCGCACGTATCTCAGGGCCAAGGGACATGCCTCATCCCTTGCACGCCACCACGGAGGAACCGTGACCACCACGATCGCAGGCGGCCGCGCCGCACGGCGCCAGACGATGCGCCGTATCCGCCCCCGACGCTCCCCCGCCGTCCCGTTGCTGCTCGCCGTATGGGCGGGCGCGGCCGGGGTCATCTGGCTGTGGTGGAACAACACGCCCTCCCTCGCGGACACCGCGAGCAAGTGGCTGGCCGCCGGCCGGATCACCGGACTGCTCGCCGGGTACCTGATGGCGCTGGTCGTGCTGCAGATGGCCCGGGTACCCGCGCTGGAGCGCCGGGTCGGCTCGGACCGGGTGGCGCGCTGGCACGCGATGAGCGGGCGGTACACGATCTCCCTGGTCGTCGCCCACGTCGTGCTGACGATGTACGGGTACGCCCTCCAGGCCGGGCTGACCTTCGCCGACATCGTGCAGCAGACGATCGACTCGATCAACCAGCTGCCGGACATGGGCAAGGCCGCGATCGGCACCGGTGTGCTGGTGTTCATCGGGCTGATCTCGGTGGGGCCGGTGCGCAAGAGGATCCCGTACGACCTCTGGTACCACGTCCACCTGCTGACGTACGTGGCGACGTTCCTGACGTTCTGGCACCAGCTGTCCACGGGCAACGAGTTCGTGGTGGAGCCCGTGGCGAAGACCGTCTGGTACGCGCTGTACGGGACGGTGACGGCGCTGGTGGTGTGGTACCGGATCTTCACGCCGATCCGGCTGAACATGCGGCACCGGCTGCGCGTCGAGGCCGTCATCGAGGAAGCGCCGGGGGTCGTCTCGGTACTGATGAGCGGGCGGAAGCTGCACCGGATGGGCGCGGAGGCCGGGCAGTTCTTCCGCTGGCGGTTCCTCGCGCCGGGCATGCGGTTCAGCTCGCACCCGTACTCGCTGTCGGCGGCGCCCCGCCCCAACATGCTGCGCATCACGGTGAAGGCGGCCGGCGACCACAGCTCGGCGCTGCGCGACCTCCAGCCCGGCACCCGGGTGTGGGCCGAGGGCCCCTACGGGGCGATGACGGCGAGCAGGCGCAGGAGCGGCAAGGTGCTGCTGGTGGCCGGCGGTGTGGGCATCACGCCGATGCGGGCCCTGTTCGAGACGCTGCCCGGCGCGGCCGGCGACCTGACGCTGCTGTACCGGGCCAACAGCACCCAGGACCTGGCGCTGTGGGACGAGCTGGCGTCGATCGCCGAGGAGCGCGGCGCCCGGCTGATGTACGCGGTGAACAGCCCCGACGGAGAGCGCCCCGACATCTCACCGGACACGCTGCGCCGCAAGATCCCCGACATCGAGGAACACGACGTCTTCATGTGCGGCCCGCCCGGGTTCGCCCAGCAGGTGTACGAAGCACTGCGCGGTGCGGGTGTGCCGACCCGGCGCATCCATCACGAGTCGTTCGAGATGTGAGCGACGGATCCACCGATCCACGGGACTTACGCGACCTATCGGAGCCAGGAGCTCAGGAGCTATGAAGAAGAGCCATCCCATTCGGCGTGTCCTGCTCGCCAGTGCCGCCACCGTGTCCGGCATCGTGCTGCTGCTGACGCTGAAGCCGTCGTCGGACCCGGCGGCCGCGGAGGGCCAGTCGGTCGCGCCACAGGGACAGGCGGGCGCCCAGGCCGTGGCCGACGGCACCATGACGGGTGCCGTCGAGCAGACGGAGTACGGGCCCGTCCAGGTCCGTGTCACCGTCAACGGCGGCAAGATCACCAAGGCCGAAGCCGTCCAGAAGCCGGAAGGCGGCCGCTCCACCCAGATCAGCAACGACGCCATCCCCAAGCTCAACCAGGCGGCCGTCGCCGCGGGCAACGCCGACATCGACGCCGTCTCCGGTGCCACCTACACCAGCGCCGGCTACAAGAAGTCCCTGCAGTCCGCCCTCGACAAGGCCGGCAGCGCGCAGGGCTCCGGCTCCGGCTCCGGCAGCGCCCAGGCCCAGACCGTCACCGGTGACGTCGAGCAGACGGAGTACGGGCCCGTCCAGGTCCGTATCACCGTCAACGGCGGCAAGATCACCAAGGCCGAAGCCGTCCAGAAGCCGGAGGGCGGCCGCTCCACCCAGATCAGCGGCACCTCCGTGCCGAAGCTCAACCAGGCGGCGGTGGCGGCGGGCAACGCCGACATCGACGCCGTCTCCGGTGCCACCTACACCAGCGCCGGCTACAAGAAGTCCCTGCAGTCCGCCCTCGACAAGGTCAAGAGCGCGCAGGGCTCGGGGGCCCAGGAGTCCGGTACGGAGCAGGAGTCGGGCTCCGCTGTGGCCGGGTCGGGGTCCGACTCCGGGTCCGGGTCCGACGCCGGATCCGGAAGCGCTCAGGCCAAGGGCGAGACGCTGCAGGGCGAGGTCGTCAAGACGGAGTACGGGCCGGTCCAGGTCCGTGTCACCCTCAGCGGCGGCAAGATCACCAAGGCCGAGGCCGTCCAGATGCCCATGGGCGGACGCTCCACCCAGATCAGCGGCAACGCCATACCCAAGCTCAACCAAGCAGCCGTCGCAGCAGGGAGTGCCGACATTGATGCCGTCTCCGGTGCCACCTACACGAGCGCGGGCTACAAGAAGTCCCTCCAGTCCGCCCTGGACAATGCCGGCTGACCCCTCCGAGGTGCCGGCGCCGCAGCAACTGCGCCACGTCGAGGAGGTGATGGGCACGGTCTTCTCCTTCGACGTGCGCGGAGGAGAGCCCGCCGCGATGAAGGCGGCGCTGGAGGAGGCCGTGGCCCAACTCCACTGGGTCAACGAGGTGTTCAGCACCTACCGCGACAACAGCCAGATCTCGCGGCTGGCCCGCGGCGAGCTGACCATCGAGGAGTGCGCCCCGGAGGTCGCCCAGATCCTCCAGCTGTGCTCCGAGGCCGAGCGGCTCAGCGACGGCTGGTTCAGCGCCACCTTCCAGGGAACCTTCGACCCGACGGGCATCGTCAAGGGCTGGGCCACCGAGCGGGCCGCCCTCCACCTGGTCGCGGCGGGAGCGACCGGGGTGAGCGTGAACGGCGGCGGAGACGTGCAGCTGTGCGGGGTGCCCGGCCCGCAGCGGCCGTGGCGGGTGGGTGTGTCCGATCCGCTGCGCCCGGGAGGGCTGGCCGCCGTGGTGTCCGCCGCCGGTACGGCGCAGCTGGCCGTGGCGACCTCCGGCACGGCCGAGCGCGGCACGCACATCGTGGACCCGCGCACCGGCAGGTCGGCGGTCACCGACCTGGTCGCCGTGACCGTGGTGGCCCCCAAGCTGACCTGGGCCGACGCCTGGGCGACGGCCGCGTTCGCGATGGGCTCGCGGGACGCGCTGAGCTGGCTAGAGGACCTGCCGGACACCGAGGCCCTGCTCATCACGGCGGGCGACGAGGTCCGCTGCACCGGAGGGCTCGCCGCACGCCTGGGCTGAGGCCACCCGGCGCAGGCCCTCACGCACGACCCCCGCTCCCCCACGCGGGGCCCCAACAGAAGACCCCCACGCAAGTTCCCCCATGCGAGGGCGGGGCGTACCGGAACTCCGGTACGCCCCGCCCTCGTTGGTGCCGACAGTATGCGGCGGCCGGCCGCTCAGTGGTTGTTCTGCGCGAGCCGGAGCAGGTGGTCGGCGAGTGCCTGTCCCCCGGTCGGGTCACGGCTGATCAGCAGCAGGGTGTCGTCGCCGGCGATCGTGCCGAGGATGTCGTGCAGTTCGGCCTGGTCGATGGCCGAGGCGAGGAACTGGGCGGCACCAGGCGGGGTGCGCAGCACCACGAGGTTGGCGGAGGCCTCGGCGGAGATCAGCAGCTCCTGCGACAGCCGCCGCATCCGCTCCTCCTTGGCCGACCCGCCGAGCGGTGCGCGCGGGGTGCGGAAGCCGCCCTCGCTGGGGACCGCGTAGATGAGGTCGCCGTCGGTGTTGCGGATCTTCACCGCGTTCAGCTCGTCCAGGTCCCGGGAGAGCGTCGCCTGGGTGACGCTCAGCCCGTCGTCGGCGAGGAGCTTCGCCAACTGGCTCTGGGAGCGCACCGGTTGCCGGTTGAGGATGTCCACGATCCGGCGGTGGCGGGCGGTGCGGGTCTGCGGCACGGCAGGCCCTGCGGCGTGCTCGTGGTCCTGCGCCTGGCTCATCGTCGTCTCATTCTCCGGATCGTCCGGCCTCGCTGGTCGCGTGCGCTGCGTCGAGGACGCCGGGCAGCGCCTGGAGGAAGGCGTCCACCTCTGCCTCATTGATGGTCAGCGGCGGCATGAGCCGTACGACATCGGGGGCGGGCGCGTTCACCAGGAGACCGGCGTCCTGAGCCGCCTGCTGCACCTGGGGCGCGAGCGGCTCCGTGAGCACGATACCCAGCAGGAGGCCCGCGCCACGGACATAGTCGATCATTGGGTGGCCCAGCGACTCGATGCCGCCGCGCAGCTTCTCGCTCTGCCGCTTCACGTTCTCCAGCAGGCCCTCGGCCTGGATGGTCTCCAGTACGGCGAGTCCGGCGGCGCACGCGACGGGGTTCCCGCCGAACGTCGTGCCGTGGTGGCCGGGCTGGAGCAGTTCGGCGGCCCGCCCGAAGGCGACGGTCGCGCCCAGCGGCAGCCCGCCGCCGAGCCCCTTGGCGAGGGTGACGACGTCGGGCAGGACGCCCTCGTGGGCCTGGTACTCGAACCAGTTGCCGGTGCGGCCGACACCGGTCTGCACCTCGTCGAGGACGAGCAGCGAACCGGTGGCCGCGGTGATCGCGCGGGCGGCCTTGAGGTAGCCCGCGGGGGGTACGACCACGCCGTTCTCACCCTGGACGGGTTCGATGATCACGAGGGCTGTCTCCTCGGTGACCGCGGCGGCCAGAGCCTGCGCGTCGCCGTACGGGACGTGGGTGACGTCGCCGGGCAGTGGCAGGAACGGCTCCTGTTTGCCGGGCTGGCCGGTGAGCGCGAGGGCGCCCATGGTGCGGCCGTGGAAGCCGCCCCGGGTGGCGACCATGTGGGCGCGCCCGGTCAGCCGGCCGATCTTGAACGCGCCCTCGTTGGCCTCGGCGCCCGAGTTGCAGAAGTAGACCTTGCCGTCCCGGCCGAAGAGCTGGAGCAGCCTCTCGGCGAGCGCGACGGGCGGCTCGGCGACGAACAGGTTGGAGACGTGGCCGAGGGAGGCGATCTGCCGGCTCACGGCCTCGACGATCGCGGGATGGGCATGACCGAGCGCGTTGACCGCGATGCCGCCGACGAAGTCGAGGTACTCCTTGCCGTCGGCGTCCCACAGTTTCGTGCCCTCACCGCGGACGAGAGGGAGCCTCGGGGTGCCGTAGTTGTTCATGAGCGCGCCCTGCCACCGCGCGGTCAGTTCCTGGTTGCTCACGACTCCCCCTGTTCGCCCGTTCCCCCGGGCTTCTCGTCGGGCACGACCATCGTGCCGATGCCTTCGTCGGTGAAGATCTCCAGCAGGATCGAGTGCTGGACGCGGCCGTCGATGACGCGTGCGGTGGTGACGCCGCCCCGCACGGCGTGCAGGCAGCCCTCCATCTTCGGCACCATGCCGGAGGACAGGTCCGGCAGCAGTTGTTCCAGCTCGGAGGCGGTGAGGCGGCTGATCACCTCGTCGCTGTTCGGCCAGTCCTCGTAGAGGCCCTCGACGTCCGTGAGGACCATGAGGGTTTCGGCGCCCAGAGCAGCAGCGAGTGCCGCAGCCGCCGTATCAGCATTGACGTTGTAGACATGTCCGTCGTCCTGGGAGCGGGCGATCGAGGAGACGACCGGGATACGGCCGTCGGCGAGCAGCGCCTCGATCGCGCCCGTGTCGATCGCGGTGATCTCGCCGACCCGCCCGATGTCGACGACTTCGCCGTCGATCTCGGGCTGGTGCCTGGTGGCGGTGATGGTGTGCGCGTCCTCGCCGGTGAGGCCGACGGCGAGCGGCCCGTGCTGGTTGAGCAGCCCGACCAGTTCGCGCTGGACCTGCCCGGCGAGCACCATCCGTACGACGTCCATGGCGTCCTCGGTGGTGACGCGCAGACCGGCCCTGAACTCGCTGACGATGCCGTGCTTGTCGAGGGCGGCGCTGATCTGCGGGCCACCGCCGTGCACGACGACGGGCTTGAGGCCGGCGTGGTGCAGGAACACGACGTCCTGGGCGAACGCGGCCTTCAGGTCCTCGTCGATCATGGCGTTGCCGCCGAACTTGATGACGACGGTCTTGCCGTTGTGCCGGACCAACCAGGGCAGCGCCTCGATGAGGATCTGCGCCTTGGGGAGAGCGGTGTGCTTCCGCGTCGGGTTGCTCATGAGGAGTAGGCGCTGTTCTCGTGGACGTAGTCGGCGGTGAGGTCGTTGGTCCAGATCGTGGCGGTCTCGGAACCGGCGGCGAGGTCGGCCACGATGTGGACCTCGCGGTAGCGCATGTCGACCTTGTCGCGGTCCTCGCCGACGCCGCCGTTCTTGCAGACCCACACGCCGTTGATGGCGACGTTGAGCCGGTCGGGTTCGAAGGCGGCGCTCGTCGTGCCGATCGCGGAGAGCACGCGGCCCCAGTTGGGGTCCTCGCCGTGGATGGCGCACTTGAGGAGGTTGTTGCGGGCGATGGAGCGGCCCACCTCGACGGCGTCGTCCTCGGTCGCGGCGCCCACGACCTCGACCTTGATGTCCTTGCTCGCGCCCTCGGCGTCGCGGATCAGCTGCTGGCCGAGGTCGTCGCAGACCTGCCGTACCGCCTCCGCGAACTCCGCGTACTCAGGGGTGACTTCGGCGGCGCCGGAGGCGAGCAGCAGCACGGTGTCGTTGGTGGACATGCAGCCGTCGGAGTCGACGCGGTCGAAGGTGACCCTGGTGGCGGCGCGCAGCGCCTTGTCCAGGGTGTCGCTGTCGAGGTCGGCGTCGGTGGTGAGGACGACGAGCATGGTGGCCAGGCCGGGGGCGAGCATGCCCGCGCCCTTGGCCATGCCGCCCACGGTCCAGCTGTCCTTGGTCACGACGGACGTCTTGTGGACGGTGTCGGTGGTCTTGATGGCGATGGCGGCCTTCTCGCCGCCGTGCTCGGACAGGTGGGCGGCGGCCGTCTCTACTCCCGGGAGCAGCTTGTCCATCGGGAGCAGGACGCCGATGAGGCCGGTGGAGCAGACCGCGACCTCGATGGCGCCCCGGCCGAGGACGTCGGCGACCTTCTCGGCGGTGGCGTGCGTGTCCTGGAAGCCCTTGGGTCCCGTACAGGCGTTGGCGCCACCGGAGTTGAGGATCACGGCGGACACCTGGCCGCTCTTGAGCACCTGCTCGGACCACAGCACCGGCGCGGCCTTCACACGGTTGGCGGTGAAGACGCCCGCGGCGGCGCGGCGGGGCCCGTTGTTGACCACGAGGGCCAGGTCCGGGTTGCCGTTCTCCTTGATCCCGGCGGCGATGCCCGCCGCCGTGAATCCCTTGGCTGCCGTGACACTCACGGTGCGACTCCGATCGTGGAAAGGCCGAGGTCCTCGGGAAGCCCGAGGGCGAGGTTCATGCTCTGGACGGCACCGCCCGCGGTGCCCTTGGTCAGGTTGTCGATGGCGCTGATCGCGATGATCCGGCCCGCGCTCCCGTCGTACGCGACCTGCACCTGGACGGCGTTGGATCCGTAGACGGACGCCGTGGCGGGCCACTGGCCCTCGGGGAGGAGGTGGACGAACGGCTCGTCGGCGAAGGCCTTCTCGTACGCGGCGCGCAGCGACTCTCCGGTGACCCCGTCGCGGGCCTTCGCGCTGCACGTGGCGAGGATGCCGCGGGGCATCGGCGCGAGGGTGGGCGTAAAGGAGACGGACACCCGCTCCCCCGCGGCCGCGCTGAGGTTCTGGATCACCTCGGGGGTGTGCCGGTGGACGCCTCCGACGCCGTACGGGGACATGGAGCCCATGACCTCGCTGCCCAGCAGGTGCGGCTTGGGCGCCTTGCCCGCGCCGGACGTGCCGGACGCGGCGACGATCACGGCCTCGGGCTCGGCGAGTCCGGCCGCGTACGCCGGGAAGAGCGCCAGCGAGACGGCCGTCGGGTAGCAGCCGGGCACCGCGATGCGCTTGGACCCCTCCAGCGCGGCGCGGGCACCCGGCAGTTCGGGGAGGCCGTAGGGCCAGGTCCCGGCGTGTGCGGAGCCGTAGAACCTCTCCCAGTCGGCGGCGTCCTTCAGCCGGAAGTCGGCGCCCACGTCGATGACGAGGACGTCCGGACCGAGCTGCTCGGCGACGGCGGCGGACTGTCCGTGCGGCAGGGCGAGGAAAACCACCTCGTGCCCGGCGAGGACCTCGGCGGTGGTCTCGGCCAGAACGCGGTCGGCCAGGGGCAGCAGGTGCGGCTGCAGGGCGCCGAGGCGCTGGCCCGCGTTGGAGTTGCCGGTCAGAGCGCCGATCTCGACCTCGGGGTGGGCCAGGAGCAGACGCAGCAGTTCCCCGCCCGCGTAACCGCTCGCTCCCGCCACCGCTGCACGTACCGCCATGGAACCCTCCTCTTGGATGGCATGACTATACGTTTCACTGCACGTTTATGCAATCCTGGGTGGGTGTGATCGCGGGCCCGGATGCGACGGAGACTTTTAGTTGGCACATGGAGAACGCTGGTTGGCAAATCTTGGTCCCGTCACGCTGTGTTGCGGGCAGTACCGGCGAAACGCCCCCGTCGCCGGTCGAGTGGTGCTTCTCTGGATGAGTGGGCGAGGCAGCGAGAGCGAAGATCCCGTCGGATTCAAGTCAGCTGGACCACCTTGTCACGGCGTACGACGGGGACGCCGGACTGCGGGATCGGCTGCGGCTCGGGGACGACTGGCCGCGTCGGTGGAGTTCGACGTGGCAGGTGGGCGCCGACGAGGTCTACTGGCCGGTCCGGGACATGGCTCACGTACCGGTGATGTCGTCCAGGCCGATGCGGGGGTTCACGTGGCGGGCGAAGCAGCGGCACCGCCCCGGCCTGGAGGCATGGCGTCAGCGGGCGGGAAGCATGGCTTCGAGTCGCTGAAGGAAGTGAGCCTGCTGGGCGCGCTGGACTTCTTGAGGGCATCGGAAGTGCTGTCGCAGCCGTTCCGGCTGGACTTCGAGCATGCGGGCGGGCATGCCTGGCACATCCCGGACTTCCTGGCCGTGATCGGCGGTGGGATGTGGTTGCTGGACGTCCGCCCGATGGAGCTGATCAAGGAAGAGGACGCGCTGAAGTTCGCGGCGGCCAGGGAAGTGGCGGCTGCCTGCGGCTGGCGGTACTCGGTGGTCGCGGGCCGGCGACCGCATGTCTGGAGCGTCCTTGACCACCTGTCCTCGCGCCGGCGGCCGGCGAGGGACCTTCTCGGCATGCGCGAGCAGCTGCTCACCGCTATCAGCGGGCAGCAGGGGCAGGCGATGACGTTCTCCGACCTGGCGGAGGCGACCAGCGTGCCTTCCGTTGGCCGGGCGAACATCGTCCGGCTGCTCTGGCACCGCGAGCTCGGCGTTGACCTGGGCAGTCCCTTGCGCCACAGCTCACTGATCTGGGCGGTGTGATGGCAGCGAGGGGGTTCTTGCAGATCGCGCCGGGTAGGCGGGTCGCACTCAACGGCGTCGAGTGGACGGTTGACGACGTCCACGGCCAACTCGGCCGACTCGTCCTCGTGGGTGACGACGGCCGCGCGGAGACCCGCTCGTTCCGTTGGCTCATCAACCATGCTGACCTGCGGCTTCTTCCGGCAGTCGAGTCAGGGCGCCCACCGCCGGTCGCCCGGCAGCCGAGGACACTGGCCGACTTGACCAAGGACCAGTTGGAGCGGGCCCGGCTGCGGGCGGCGCACGTGCTGGAGGCCGAGACGGGGTTCCGGGAGGGCCACCCGGCTCGGGCCCCGCCGGGTGAGCCCCGGCCGGCCTACGACCCGGACCGCACGACGTTGACTCAGCGTCGGTACGCGAAGGCTGCGGAGATGGAGGCGATGCCCCGTCCGGAGGCGGTCCGGTGCGGTCTGCAGCACCTCAGCTACCGGACGCTGGTACGTCTGTCGGGACTGGTGGGCGACAGTCTCCTGCTGGCCTGCGCGGACGGGCGCTGGACGCGGCGACGCAGCGGGCACCGCACCATCACGAAGGAGGTCCGGGAGGCGATCTTCGCAGTAAAGGCCGAGTGCGGCCCACGCGCCCGCCTGAGCCAGGGTGCCAAGCACCGGTTGATGCACCAGTACATGCTTGAGCGGTTCCCGACGTTTCCCACTGAGAAGATCCCTTCCCGCTGGACGCTCGCGGCCGTCTGGAAGGAGTGGTTCGGGCCCGGCGGAGCCCGGCCGCGTTACGGGCGGACGGCGGAGGCGGCCGCGGAGGCCGGGGTCTCCGGCCGGATGGTGGTCCACCGGCCGGGCCAGGTTCTGGTGCTGGACTCGACCCCGATGCCGGTGAAGCTGCGCGAGACCGTGTTCGGCGACGCGATCACCGCGACGCTGACCCTCGCACTCGATCTCTACACGCACGGGCTGCCGGCCTTCCGGCTTACGCTCCAGTCCGACACCTCGGTCGACATCGCGATGCTGCTGCGGGACGTGATGCTGCCGCTTCCGATGCGGGACGGCTGGGGCGAGGACATGGAATGGCCCTACGCAGGGGTGCCGGCCGAGGTGATCGCCGAGTTCACCGGGCACCGGGTCGCCGCTCTGCCGTTCTTCGCCCCGGAGACGGTCACCACCGACCACGGGGGCCCCTACAAGAATCACGACCTGGTGGAAGCCGAAACGGAGATCGGCTGCCGGATCCCGCCTGCTCGCGTCCTGCGGCAGACCGACAAGTTCGCGGTCGAGCGCCAGTTCCTCACCATCCAGACCATGCTCTTCGAGCACCTGCTGGGATTCACCGGCGGTGACGTCGCGGACCGCGGGGCCGACCCGGAACGCGATGCGAGCCTCACGCTCGCGCAAGCCGAGCACATCATCGCGACCTGGATCGTCCAGATCTGGCAGAACCGTAAACTAGGCGAACGCCCCGAGTTGGGCGCCGGGTGAAGACCACAGCCCCAACACCCTGTTCGCTGCCGCGATGGAACAGGGCGGCTTCGACCTGGACTTCCCCGAACCGAGCTTCTACTACAAGGTCCTGCGCAAACACCACGTGAAGATCCATCCTCGTCGCGGGGTGAAGATTCTCGGGCTCTGGTATCACCACCCGGTCTTCGACGAGCCGCGCTTCCAGCAGCCCTCCGCCCGGGGCGGCAAACACGCGGGCAAGTGGGTTTGTCCGCAGTGACCGGAGGGACCGCCGACAGGTGTTCTTCCAGGACCCTGCCGACCACGAGACCTGGCACATTCTGCGCTGGAGAAGGCTGCCGCCCGAAAGTGAGATCCCTGCGTTCTCGGACAAGACTGCCGACGCCCTGCTGACACGCGTGAGGGCGAACAAGATCAGGATCCATTCCGAGAGCGAGCTCCTGGAACATCTGCTCGGGATCCTCGGCTCGGTCACCCCAGTCGACCAATGGCCCAGCCAGGCCAAGAGGAAGGCCGGAAAGAAGCAGCGCGTCGCCCAAGCCCGCGAGATCACCCGCGCACAGGCTGCGGCCGCTGACCGCCCCGCCATCGCGGATGAGCCAGCTCCGGCTGAGATGCCCGCGGCCTGGGCCGAGCACGCCCGCACGATCGACCACGCGGTCGACGCCGACCGCCGTCGACGACGCGAAGAAGCCCTCGCCGACGTCAAGCCCGTGGCCCCGGCAACGCTGCACGAGGCCCTGAACCGGCGTCCCATGTTCCGGCTTCCGCCCCCCGACGACTTGGAAGCCGATACACCTGTCCAGGAGGACGACACGTGACCCGAGCCCTCTCTCACGATGATCCGCTGGACGGTCTGCCTTCACGAGCCAGGATCGCCGAGCTGATCCTGGGCAGCCGCCCGCCCCTCGACACCTACGCCGGCTGGCAGCACTACCGCACCCACTACGACCTACTCGTCCCCGCTCCGACGATCTCCCCGCAGCAGTGGTCGATGCTCCCTGAGAGCCGCCAGTACGACTACGACCTCTACCGGGAGCTGACGAACGCGAACCTCCCGCTGCAGGACACCCCCATGCACGACAAGGTCGGCAAGCTGATCCGGCGCCGGTTGAGCGGCAACACGAGGAAGAGGAACGACCCGACCCACGCCGGCGTCATGATCAGCGGCTGGGGCAACTACGGCAAGACCGCGTCTGTCTGCTCAGCCGGGGCCGTCTTCGAAAAGCAGTGAGCCTTTTCCAACCTGTTCGCCGCGAGCGTGGTGCTCGGCTGGTCATGCACCTTCGGTGTCAAGTCGCTCCGCGGACTGGAGCAGGTACTCGGGCAGTTTCGAACTGGCCGCCAACACCTCGATGCCGATGAGGCGGCCCTGCTCGTCGAAGTCGAGGTTGATCATGCCGTCGACGTCCACTGGATCGCAGGGATACATGCGCGCGCTCTGACATCTGTCACGGTGAGTGGTCTCCCTTGCTGTCGCTGATGGTGGCGCTGTCTTTGTCCATGCCTCCGGCCGCAGCGATCTCAGGCTGCCGTGGCGCGGTGCAGGGCCAGGACGGCCTTGACGATGTCGGTGATGCGGGTGGTGCTGCAACGGGGTTTGTGCAGGAGCCGCCAACTCTTCAGGGTGGCATTCGCCTGCTCTCCGACGGCTCGGATCCTGGCGTGGGAGGAGTTCACCGCTCGCTTCCCGGCTGGGAGCGTGCTCCAGCGGCCCCGGTAAGGCACGCGGATCGTCCCCTGCGCTCCCTGATATCCCTTGTCGGCCCACGTCCGGATGCCGGCTTGGGTGAGCGCTTCGATGATGCCGTGGGTGCGTGCGGCCTTGATGTCGTGGACGGCACCTGGCAGGGCAGGTGAGGCCCAGAGCAGGCGTCCGAACCCGTCGGCTATGACCTGGACGTTCATGCCGTGGCGCTTGTGCTTGCCGGAGTAGTAGGGGCGGTCGGCGGCAACGCGGTCGATGTGCAGCAGGGTGCCGTCCAGGATCACGAATGCCTTGTTGGCGGTGACGGTGATGACCTGCTGGAGAGTAGGGGCGAGGGCGGCCAGGACCTCAACCGCCTCGACGATGTACCGGTAGACGGTGGCCAGCCCGATACCGAAGCTGGCCGCGAGCTGGGCGTACGTGTGCCCACAGCGCAGATGGGCCAGCGCGAGCAGAGCCTGTCGGTCCGCGGTCAGGCGGCGCCAGCGCGTGCCGCGCTCACGCCGCCGGGCTCTCTCCAGGTCGGCCAGGTAGCGCAGGTTCGAGGTGGACAGATCAATCCCCGATGGGTAGACAAGCACGTGAAGCTCCGGGCGGACAGGTTGATCTTGGTCGACAACCCATCTACCAGGAGCTTCACCTTTTCCTCAAGGCCGCTCTCAGCCAACCGACGTGCTGCGTAACCAGGTTGGAAAAGCCTCAAGGACTGGCTGCGGATCTTCCAGATGCCGTCCTACGCACCCGAGTTGAACCCGGCAGAAGGCATCTGGTCCCTGCTCAAACGGCACCTGGCCGACTTCGCCGCCGCCGATCTCGCCCACCTCACCCGTGTGATCAAGCGGAAGCTCAAGAAGATCCAATACCGTCCCCACCTGATCGACGGCTGCCTGCCACCCACCGGCCTGATCATGGACTACGACGCAATCAGACCACCGGACTCCACGAGTTCAACCTGAGTACCTGCTCCAATCCGCGGAGCGACTTGACACCGAAGGTGCATGACCAGCCGAGCACCACGCTCGCGGCGAACAGGTTGGAAAAGGCTCACGGACTCCACGCTCCGAGGGGAGGGACAGGGGTGGGGGCGCAGAGGTCGCAGCTCAGGTGCGTTGTCCACCAGCATGACCACGTCATGTCTAGCTGGCGAGACAGGAGCCGGCCCTGTCCCGCGGTGGAATAGATAACTCTCCTTTGATGTCTGCGGCCAAATGGCTAGGCTTTCCCGGGTCGGGATGGGATGTCGCCTGGTGGGTGCGGTTGATGGGGCCGCACAGGGTATGCACGTGCAAGCAGGAGAGCAAGTCCCTGTTTCCCCTTGAAGCTACGATCGATTGGTTGGCGGACTTCTATGTCTCAGATGCATCACGCGAAGGGGCAGGACGACCATCATTCGCGTGTGGTTCGCGCCTCATCCGCACAGCGGAGAATGTATTTCTCCTCAATTGTGCGGCCAGCCAGTTCGGCTGATACCTGGGGAACCGCCCTCACAGTCGACGGGGATCTCGACATAAGCAGGCTTGAGCGCGCCCTACAAGTGCTGCGCGGCAGACACGAAACACTGCGCACCACATTCCTGGAACGCGACGGTGAAGTTCTCCAGGTGGTGCACGATGCGAACGGGGACGTTACCCAGTCTTCGTTGCTCGACATCGTAGAGGCCGAGGGGGACTCGCCCAGCAAGCGCTGCGACTGGGCGGAGGATGAGGCCGGAAGGCTGCTTGACATTTCCTTCGATATTTCATCAGGGCCACTCTGGAAAGCAAGCGCGATACGGGTGTCATCCCGACTACATCTGATAATCTTCGTGTTTCATCACATCATTATCGACGAGATTTCCGCACAGGTATTCGCCGAAGAACTACGCCTCGCTTACGCTGACGCAAACGCGCTTGCCGTCGCGCCGCTGGCCGTTCAGTACGCGGATTTCTCCCTGGCGGAGAATGCCTCCGGGGTGGATCCTGCCGGCCTGGACTACTGGCGTGGCCAACTGGAGGGTATCCAGTCGCCCCAGCTGCCCGAGGACAGCAGGGAAGACTCGGGCGTGATCGTCGGGTCCCGGATCCCGGTCACTGTTCCAGAGAATATGGTAGCGGAATTCGAAGAATTCTGCAAGGATCGCTCGATCACTCCGTTCGTGGGCATGCTCGCAGCGTATTTCATTCTGTTGCACCGCTGGGCGGGATCGAGCGATATAGCAGTTGGCACGCCGGTACTCAGCCGACCGGACTCGGACTTCTTCAGAACGATCGGATTCTTCGCCAATA
This sequence comes from Streptomyces sp. NPDC030840, assembly GCF_055572015.1. Lineage (NCBI taxonomy): Bacteria > Bacillati > Actinomycetota > Actinomycetes > Kitasatosporales > Streptomycetaceae > Streptomyces > Streptomyces sp. NPDC030840. Next base: position 130,280 of record NZ_JBVIEE010000023.1, read on the forward strand.
CAGTGGTGCTGCGCTGCCCGATAGCACCGACACTGACCTTCGATCAGTTTCTCGACCACGTGAGTGAAACGGTTCTGGACGCGCTCGACTACCAAGACGTGCCGTTCGAAGCAGTCGTAGAGGAAATTGCCCCCCACCGGGACGCCGATCGCAATCCCCTCTTCCAGGCCGCTATCGGCTATGGCACTCTAGACCCGAGCGATACCTGGGCACTTGACGGCCTCCAGGTGACGCCCATGCCAGACCCCATGGAGTTGTCGCGCATCGAGTTCGACCTGCGTCTGGACATACAACGGCTGGCACACGAAACCTCACTCACTATCGAATACAATCGTCAGCGGTTTTCCGAGGCGGCCATGCAGAGGTTTGCCGATACCTACGGAAAGCTGCTGCAGTCACTCAGTCGGGCACCCGATGTCCCGCTCGGGAACATCCCGCTCCTCGACCAAGTCGCCCTGGACGAAACGCTGGTGCTCGGCGCGAGTGGTGATACGCAGGACGTCCGTGCCCCCGCGGAATGCACATCCGCATGGGACCTCTTCGAATTGACGGCCGCGACTGTTCCTGAACGGGAAGCAGTCGTTGCGGCTGGGGAGCGGCTCACCTTCGCCGAACTGGCCGGTCGGGCCCGGACGATGGCCACGGCATTGCGCGCACGCGGCGTACGGTCCGGCATCATGGTGGGGATCTGCCTGGCCAGGCGCAGCGATCTGATCGTCGCGATGCTCGCCACCTGGGGTGCGGGCGGTGCCTTTCTCCTGCTGGATCCGCAGCAGGACGGGGCCCGCCGCCAGCTCCTTGAGGAGGCCGGCATCGCCCTGGTCGTCTCGGACGAACGCTTCGCCGAGGTGGAGACGGTCTCAGCGGCCGCGCTCCTGGCGGACTCGGCGACGGCGGTTGGGGGCGATTCCACGCACGGGGTCGATGCCGCTCGTCGCCCGGCAACTGCTCCGGCCTGCATGCCTTTCACAGGAGGTTCCACGGGACAGCCTAAGGGCGTGGTCATCGATCAGGCGAGCCTCGTCGCTCTCGCCACCACCCAACTGGCGCCTATGTACGCACGGCTGCCCGAAGGGCGCCAAGTGAATGTCGGCGCGCTGAGTTCCGTGACGTTCGACGTGTTCATCAACCAGTGCCTCGGCATGATCGCCTTCGGGCACCGGCTGCTGTTGATCGACGAAGAGGAGAGGACGGATCCGGTCCGGCTCCTTGCCCGAGGGGCGGATCCTGAATCATCGATTGACGTGTTCAACTGCAACAGCAGCCAGATGGAGAGCTTGGTCGACGCTGGTCTCCTGACCCTTCCGTACCCGCCGAAGATGGTCATCATCGGTGGCGAGAGCGTGTCGCACCGGCTGTGGCGGCGTCTGCACGACCAGCCTGGACTCCTCTCGTTCAACACGTACGGCCTGACCGAGTGCACTGCCGATTCGGCCAGGGCAGAGATCGGCGAACACGCACACCAGGTGGCCGGGCGCGCGGTGGGCGCGGCTCAGATCTACATCGTCAACGACGAACTGCAGTTGCTGCCGCCCACGTTCGTCGGCGAAATCTGCATCGGTGGGCTCGGTGTGGCCCAGGGCTACGCTGGAGAGCCCGCGTACACCAGTGAACGGTTCATAGCCGACCCGTTCAGCCGTGTCCCCGGACAGCGAATGTACCTCACCGGCGACAAGGGCCGGCTGCGTCCTGATGGGCAGTTGGAGTTCTGGGGCCGTCTCGCCGACCAGGTGACGGTCCGAGGTTTGCGCGTCGAGCCGAGTGAGCTGGAGGCTCTGCTCGACAGCCATCCCGCCATCGCCCGCGCCGCCGTCATCGCGACCGACCCAGGCACGGACATGGCTCAACTGGTGGCGTATGTCGTGCCGGGCGACGGAGGCCGGGACTGGCTGACGTACTCCGCCGTACGGGAGTTCCTTCGTGGCAAGCTCCCCTCCGCACTGTTGCCCGACCGGGTAGAGGTCCTTGAAGAGTTCCCGGTCGCCTTCAACGGCAAGCTGGATCGCAGGGCACTGTCGGGCATCGAGTCGTCGGGCACCCTGCTGGAGGCCGGCCAGGGCACGACATTGCTCGACATCTTCCGGGAACAGCGTCTGTGCGAGATCGTGGCTGAGGTGGTCGAAGCACCGCAGGCCGGCCCTGACGACAACTTCTGGGTACTCGGCGGAAATTCGCTGCTCGCCATGCAGGTCATCGGTCGAGTGCGCACCGCCTTGGGCTGCGAGCTGAGCGTCCGAGCGATTTTTGAAGCCGATTCGCTCGGGGAGATGGCGGTTCAGCTGGTTGCCGTCGACGACAGCACAGAGAAAGGTGACGGCCGATGACCGCCACCGTGGAGAACTTGCTGCGCTGCCGTTCCCCTCATCCGGACCCTGACATGCGGCTGTTCTGTCTTCCGTGGGCCGGGGCCGGGGCGCTCGGATATAGCTCCTGGAAGTTGCCCACTGACATGGCTGCCGAAGTGTGGGCCGTCCAGCTCCCCGGACGCGAGGACCGGGCCGGGGAGTCTCCGCTGCCGTCCATCACCTCGATGGTCGACGCCCTGCGGGGTGTTGTGGAACCGCTGCTGGACCGACCGTTCGCGTTCTTCGGCCACAGCATGGGGGCTCTGCTGGCCTTCGAACTGGCCCGCGCGCTTCGAGACACGGGCGGACCGGCCCCTGCCCAGCTGTTCCTTTCCGGGATGCGTTCACCCGACCTCACACCCTGGCGCCCGGCCGCGAGCGTTCTGGGCGACGAGGCCCTGCTGCACCGGCTGAACGAGATCGCCGGTCCCTCGGTCTCAGCTGTGCGCGACCGCGATGTGCTGCTGTGGCTGGCTCCCGCGATGCGTGCCGACTTCGCGGCGTGCGAGAACTACCAGTACCGCGACGAACTGCCGTTGGACATACCGACCTGCCTGCTCGCCGCCGTCGACGACGCCGAGGTCCGGGTGGACGAGGTGTCCGCATGGCGGCGGCACTGCGGTGCCGCCGGCCCTGTACGCGTCTTCGAGGGAGGCCATCTCTACCTGCTCGACCAGCGGGCGGATGTGCTCTCCCTCATCGCCGAAGTACTCCAGGACTCCTCGGCTTCCCGGCCGACAACCTGAAGGCCCGAACGCCACCGTCGCACCTGTCCGAGCCGCCACCGAAGCCGTCGTTGCGGGCGTACCCAGGATCAGCCGCCGGTGCCCCCACCAGCTTGGGCTACGAAAAGTCGCGCGTCGAAGTAGTGGTCATTCGGTGATGGCACCTCGGGTCCGTAGGGCACCCACGCCTCTCGGCCTTCGACGGTGGGAACAAGCGCCCGCCCGACCAGACAGACAATGGCCGCTCGTGGGACACGGCTGATGGAGCGCTCGATGTTTTCCAGGACCCGCTCCGCCACAGCTGGACTGAAGGGCTCGTAGAAGTAGAAAACTCCCACACCGTCCGGGATCTCGAACTCAGCGGCGTCCTGGTGACATACCTCGATGGCACTGCACTTCTTGGACTTGGAGTCGTACCGCTGCACATTTTGCGCGGCAATCTCGCAGAGATGCCCGGAGTACTCGACTCCGATGATCCTCTTGAATGGAAACTCCGAAGCGACCAGCAGTGCGCGACCTTTTCCGGAGCCGAAATCGATGAACGTCGCCTCCTCGTACTTGACTGGAAGGCGCGATATCACCTCCCTTATGGTCCCGGCAGGTGACGGGGAGTACCGGTAGTTGTGAAGCAGGTCGGCCTCGTCGGCCTCGTCGATGTCCCAGGTCTCGGAGGGAGCGCTCGTTTCGACTCCGAATGCGGTGTCGAATTTTTCGGCCTGATCGACCTCGGCAACCTTGGCGTCGAAGGTTTCCTTTTCGTCCAGATAATCGAGGAAGTTCTGCCGCTTGTCGTAGGTCACTATACCCTCCTGAAAAGTCCAGATATTCACGTACTGCTGCTGCCGACGACATCGCGCAGGCGCTGGAGGTGCGTCAAGCCCGACATCACCTCGTCCGTCGAAAGCCCGAAGTCAACGAGACAGGCGATCTCGTCCACGCCGATCTCCGCGAGTCGCGCGACGACTTCCTTTGTTTTTTCGGCCGCGCCGAGAAGGCCGATGTTGTCGAAGTAGTGCTCGAACGATCGCTCGACCAGAAAATCGACCTCGTCCTCTTCGAGGTCTTCGGGATCCTCCGAGCTGGAGCCGGGGTCCGAGGCCAGGATGAGATTGAGCGCGCTGCGCATGTAGGCCGACAGTCGGAGATTTTCTCCGCCAACAGCTCGGGGCTTTGGCCGAGCAGGTGGGTCAGCAGCCCAGCGCCTATACGGCCCGCGCTCCGGAAGGTCTCGACGTCGCCGACGCTGGTGATCCAGACAGGCAATTCCTCCTGCACCGGCGGGGGAAAGGACCGCACCTTCACCGAGTTTCCCGTCCCGTCAGGGAGATCGACAGTCTCGCCACGCCACAGGGCCCGTACTTGCTCGACCCGCTCGTACATCTCGGTCCGGCGGTCAGCGTAGGCCGACGGGTTCAGCACAAAATCAGTGGCGTGCCACCCTGAGGCAAAGGAGACACCGACGCGGCCGTGCGAGATGTTGTCCACCACCGACCATTCCTCGGCGACCCGCAAGGGGTGATGGAGGGGTGCGACAACGCTACCTGCCCGAATTTGGATGCGTCTGGTGATCGCCGCAATCGCCGCATTGGTCACCGAGGGATTCGGATAAGTGCCTCCATAGTGATGGAAATGACGTTCCGGCGTCCATACTGCTTGGAAGCCGTGCTCGTCCGCGAAACGAGCGCCGTCGATCAGTAGCTGGTACCGATCGCTTTCGGCGTTTCCACTGTCATTGGCGAAGTAGAAAAGGCTGAAATCCATCACACTCACCCCCCTCATCGGAAAGCATGGAACCGGAGTCAGAATGTGCCGACATCATTCACACGCATAGGCGCCATACTATGCAGCGACATCGAAGGCAAGTCCACCGTTGACTTAATCGGTGGCACGACCACGTGCCACCGCTTGTCTCGCCGGCGGGACAGGCTCGGCACACGACTCCACGGCAGGCTCGCGGCGCATATCGGTCGGCAATGACTGGGCGGAGGTGAAGATCGCCGTATCGCCGGACCGAACGAAACGCAGGTAGTCTCCGTGATCAGTCCGCACGTAGACAGTAGATATGCGATATATCCGATCGGTCGGAGGGCTTCTTCGCGTTGGCTCCAGCTTCTTCGAGTTCGCCGGGAATTGCCCGCTGGCTATGGGGGTCGTCGGTCGAGTGCACGCTGTCCTGGGGCACGGTTTCTCTGGCCCGCCCGCGGTACTGAGCCGAGCCGCGATGTGACCGACCGGCCGCGGTGTCACCGGTCTGCCGTGACGCGGAGGTCGCCCGAACGCCCGGCCCACCACACGATTGTGCTCCGGAGTTGGAAGCAAGCACATGACGATTAGGGGAGGCGCGATGGATTGGCTGTTGTCGCAACTTCGGGGTCGAGCCGACGCCGAGGCCATGGTCGGGCACGGCGGCAGGGTCACATACGCCGACCTCGCGGAGCGGGCCACCGGCTGGCTGGCCGAGCTGGACCGGCTCGAAGTAGCGACCGGCGAGATCGTGGCGGTGGTCGGGAACACCGCACCGAACACGGTCGCGCTCTTCACGGCGCTCGCCGTCCGAGGCGCTGTCGTGGTGCCCTTCGCTCCCGCCGATCCGCCGAGGGACCAGCGGGAGCGCCGGATTGCGACGGCACACGCGACCCGTGTCGTCGAGTTCAGCAGTCCTGACGAGTGGACGGTCCAGACCATCGCGGCACCGCACGCGCCACAGCCACGCCTTCTGACCGAGCTCGCCACCCGCGGGGAGGCCGGGCTGCTGCTGTTCTCCTCGGGCTCGACGGGCGAGAGCAAGGCCGCGCTGCTCTCGCTCCCCCGGCTGCTCGGCGGCTTCCGTGCGTCGTCGCGCCCCCGGCGAACGCTGCAGTTCATGGCGCTCGACCACATCGGTGGAGTCAACACGCTGTTCCGTACGCTCATCAGCGGCGGCACGGTGATCACCGAGCCGCAACGCACCCCCAAGCACGCGTGCGAGGCCATCGAGCGTCACCGCGTCCAGGTGCTGCCGACCACGCCGACCTTCCTCAACATGCTGCTGGTCTCCGGCGCATACCGGGACTACGACCTGTCCTCACTCGAACTGATCACCTACGGCACGGAGCCCATGCGCGAGGTCACCCTCGCGCACGCGGCCACCGAGTTTCCCCGTGTGCGGTTCAAGCAGACCTACGGCCTCACCGAGACCGGCATCCTGCCCACGCGATCGATCTCGTCGGACTCGTTGCGGATGGACGTCGGAGGGCGGGGATTCGGGACGGAGGTGCGCGACGGGGTGCTCTGGATCAAGTCGCCGAACGCCATGCTCGGGTACCTCAACGCGCCCAGCCCGTTCGACGAGGACGGCTGGCTCAACACCGGAGACGCGGTCGAGGTGGCCGAGGACGGCACCCTCCGCGTACTCGGGCGGCTCTCGGCGCTGATCAACGTAGGCGGAGAGAAGGTGTCACCGGCCGAGGTCGAGAACGTGCTGCTCCGGGCCGGCAACGTCTGCGACGTCGTCGTGACCGGACGCCCGAACGCCGTCACCGGTCACATCGTCACTGCCACGGTCGAGCTGGTCGAGCCGGAGGAGCAGCGGGCACTGAACAGGCGGCTGCGCCAGTTCTGTACGGACCACCTACCGCCCCACAAGGTTCCGGCCGTCGTCACCGTCTCGGACGTGCCGTTGCACGGCGAGCGATTCAAGCGCATGGGGGGTGCGATGTGAACGGCACCGTGGATCAGCGTCCGGTGGCGGTGGTCAGCGGAGGCAGCCGAGGTCTGGGACTGGCGCTGGTGACCGACTTCCTGGAGCGCGGTTACCGAGTGGAGACCTTCAGCCGGTCCGAGTCCGCCGACCTTATCGCGCTGCGCAAGTCGACCGCTCCGGACACCCTGTTCTGGTCCTCGATCGACGGAACGAACGCCGAAGCCGTCGAGGAGTTCGCCCGAGCGGCCGTGCGTCGCCATCGCCGTATCGACGCGCTCGTGAACAACGCGGCGATCGGGCTGGAGGGCCTGCTGACGCTGACCGCCCCGACGGCCATCGACACCGCGCTGCGGACCAACGTGACACTGCCGGTTCTGCTCACCCGGGCCTGTCTGAAGCCCATGCTGGCCCGTCGGGCGGGTGTGGTGATCAACCTGTCCTCCATCAACGCGCTGCGCGGGCAGACCGGCGTCGCCGTGTACGGCGCGGCGAAAGCGGCGCTCGACGGGCTGACGCGAGGTCTCGCCCGTGAGGTCGGCCCTGCCGGGGTCCGCGTGGTCAGCGTCGCTCCCGGCTACTTCGACAGCCAGATGACCGCGGGTATCGACGAGGCCCAGCGCCGCCGCATCGTGCGCCGGACGCCGTTGGGCCGGCTCGGCTCGATAGAGGACGTACTCGGCGTCATCCGGTTCCTCACCTCGCCCGCGGCGAGCTTCATCACCGGCCAGACCATCACCGTCGACGGTGGCTACACCTGCTGAACCCCTACCGCGGGGCCGGGTGCATATGAACGGAGTGTGATTCCAATGAACAAGCGGGACACGGTCAAAGCCGCACTGCTTGAGATCGTGAACGAGGTGATCGGGCCGGTCGAGCAGCTGGACGAGGACCAACTGCTCGTCGATCAGCTCGGTCTTGAGTCGCTGCACCTGGCGCGGCTCGTCGCCGCACTGGAGATGGAACTGGACACCGACCCGTTCTCCGACGACGTTCCCATCACCAGTGTGCGCACGGTCGGTGACCTGCTGCAGGCGTACGACCCGGTCGTGCTGCCCCGACTCGGTGCCGGCGAGCCGTCATGACGCTGCGCGAACCGGGCGGGGAACCGATCGCGATCGTCGGCATGGCCGCCCGTTTCCCCGGAGCCACGGACCTGGACCGGTTCTGGGACGCGATCCTGGCCGGACGCGAGGCGATACGCGACCTCGGTGACGAGGAGTTGCTGCGCGCTGGTGTGAACCCGGAGTGGCTGACGAACCCTGATTACGTGAAGGCGACCGCGTCGATGGACGACGTCGACCTGTTCGACGCGGCCTTCTTCGACATCTCCGGCCGCGAGGCCGCCGTGATGGACCCTCAGCAGCGGATCTTCCTGGAGACGTGCTGGCACGCTCTCGAGAACGCGGGCCTGCGCACCGCGGCCGGGACGGGGACCTCGGTCGGTGTGTTCGCCGGCAGCGGCGGAGTTCTCACCAGCTACCTCCCCGAGGTGTTGAACAGCGGCGGGACGCTGGAAGATCCCACGGCCTCACTCGAACAGCTCGGGACCGACAAGGACTTTCTCGCCACGCGGGTGTCGTACAAGCTCAATCTGACCGGGCCCAGTCTGACGGTGCAGACGGCGTGCTCCACTTCCCTGGTCGCGGTGCACCTCGCCGTCCAGAGCCTGATGCGCGGTGAGTGTGACGCGGCACTGGCCGGCGGCGTGAACATCCGGCTCCCCGAGGCGACCGGGTACTGGCACCGCCGGGGCGGCATCCTGTCGCCGGACGGCCGGTGCCGCCCCTTCGATGTCGGCTCGCAGGGAACGATCTTCGGCAGCGGCGTGGGCGCCGTCGTGCTCAAGCCCCTCGCCGACGCGCTGCGCGACGGTGACACCGTCTACGCCACCATCCTCGGAACCGCGATCAACAACGACGGAGGCGGCAAGTCGAGCTACGGCGCCGCGAGCCTGCCGGGCCAGCTGGCCGCGATGCGTCAGGCGCTCCACGTCTCCGGCGTCGATCCCGCCACGATCGGCTACATCGAGGCGCACGGCACCGGGGTACCGCTCGGCGACCCCACCGAGATCGGCGCGCTGAAGCAGCTCTTCGGACAGGACGCTCCCTGCGCCATCGGCTCGGTGAAGGCGTTGATCGGGCACATGGAGGCGGCATCGGGCATAGCGGGCCTGATCAAGGCCGCACTGTCCCTGTACCGGGGGCAGATCCCGCCCAGCCCGTACTTCACGGAGCCGAACCCCCGGCTGAAACTGGACGACACAAGCCTGTTCGTCAACCCGGCGCCGCTGCCCCTGCCCGGAACTCCCCGCCGGGCAGCGGTCAACTCCCTCGGCATCGGCGGCACCAACGCCTTCGCCGTGCTCGAACAGGCGCCGGAACGCACGCGGGCGGGCCGACGTCCGGGGCACGACCTCATCACGATCAGCGCCAGGAGCGCGGACGCGCTGCGGGAACTCGCGGACCGGTGGGCGAACCGCCTGCGCGAGCCGGACGCGGCCCTGACAGACCTGGCCCATACGAGTCATGTCGGTCGCCACGCGCTGCGCCACCGGCTCAGCGTCGTCGCGGACACCGAGCACGCGGCAGCCGAGCGCATCGAGTCGTGGCTGCGCGACGGAACCGGGCCGGCGGACACGGGTGAATCCGGCCGCGCCAATCCGAGGGTCGGGTTCCTCTTCCCCGGTCAGAGCTCCGAGTACGCCGGCATGGCGGTCGAGCTCTACCGAGAGCATCCGGCCTTCCGCGTGGCACTGGACCGGTACGCGGACACCTTCCGCCGCCTCACCGGGGTCGGCCCTCTCGACGTGTTCGCCGACCCCGCGGCCCAGACGCGGGCCGAGCTGCTTCAGCCGGCGGTCTTCCTCCTACAGGTCACGCTGGCGGAGTTCTGGGCCGCGTGCGGAGTGCGGCCGGACGCGGTGGTCGGTCACAGCCTCGGCGAGTACGCGGCCGCCTGCGTGGCCGGCGTGTTCGACGTCGAGGAAGGGCTCGAACTGGTCTGCGCGCGCGGCCGCGCCTTCGCGGCTGTTCCCGGCAGCGGCCGGATGGTCGCCGTCGGCTGTACCGACGTGGCCGAGCTGGAAAGGCTGGTCGAGGCCAAGGGCGGTTCGGCGGCGGTCGCCGCGTACAACGCGCCGGAACGGATCACGGTCTCCGGCTCGGACACCGAGATGAGCGAACTGGAAGCGGAGTTCCGACAGCGGGGCTGGGCCACGATCCCTCTGGAGACGACGCACGCCTTCCACTCGCCGTTGGTCGCCCCGGCCGTCCCCGCACTCGTCCAGGCCGCGAGCCGGATCCCCCACCGGCGGCCTGTCGTACCGATGACGCTGAACCTCACCGGCACCTGGGCGGGCCGTGCCGAGCTCGGTGCGGAGTACTGGGGACGGCAGCTCACCTCACCGGTCAGATTCGCGCCCGGCATCGGCGAACTGCTCGGCGGGGGATGCACGGTTTTCCTCGAAGTGGGCCCGGGCCGGACCCTCACCACCTCCGGGCGCGTCCAATCCGACGACGGTGCCGTCTGGTTGCCCGGCCTCGCCCCCAGGACCCCGGACCCGGTCACCGTGCTCACCCACCTGGCACGCCTGGACAGGGCGGGGACACCGGTCGACTGGGCGGCGTACTACGCCCCGTTGAAGGCGGGCAAGGCTTCCGCTCCTCTCTATCCCTTCGCCCGGACCCGGCACTGGACCACACCGGTACTCCCGCACGTCGCCACGGCGTCTTCCGGCGCCGAGCTGTCCGCTCAACCGGCCGGGAATCTGCCCGAACTGAGCCGGCTGGCGCTGCCGCAGTCCACGCAGTGGCGTTACGAGACCACGGTGGCCGCGACGGCTCCGCGGGCGCTCGCCGATCACGAGATTTCCGGCCGCCTCGTCGTGCCGGGGGCCTACCACACTGCCTGCCTGGTGGAGGCTGTGGCCGGCGACGACTCCGCTGTGGTCATCGAGGATCTGGTCTTCCCACGAGCGCTGGAGGTCGACACGGCGCAACGCCGACTCCAGCTTGTGCTCACCCCGACCGGGGACCACCGGTTCGTCGCGCAGTCGCTCAGCCTGACCAACGCGGACGACCCGCTGGCCGACGAGTCCTGGCAGGTGCACGCGGAGGGGCGGATCCAACGGACTGACGTCCTCGCACAACCAACGGATCCGTCGGCACACCTCGCCGGCCGGCCGGTTTCCCCGGCTGAGCTCTACCCGCTGTTCGAGGCGGCGGGCTTCCGGTTCGGCCCGGCGTTCCAGTGGATCGAAGAGCTGCGTCTGGACGGTGAGGACAGCTCCGGCGACCTCGGCTTCGCGGCGGAATCACCGCGAGAGCGGACCATGGCACTGCTTGACTCCTGCGTTCAGCTGGCGATCGCGGCACGGATCGTCCGCGCGGCCCCCGAGGACGACGTGCTGTTGCCGTTCCGGATCGAGCGGGCCGTGTTCCACCCCTCCGACCACGCTGCGGCATCAGGTGTCGCGCTCGTCCGGCACCGCGAGGCCGATGCCTGCGGAGCACTGGCCGACGTCTCACTGACCGACCGCGAAGGCAACCCGCTGGTCGAGCTCGTCGGCCTCCAGCTGAGAACGGTCTCCTTCCGTTCGCCCGAGGCCGCGATCTACTCCGACACCTGGGAGTTGACCGAGGCGACCGGTGACACGTCGCCCACGACCGGCACGTGGATCGTGCTCGCCGACCGTCAGGGGCGCTGGCGGCACGCGGTCACAGCACTGGAGGCACGGGGCAGCCGGTGTGTGATCGCCGAGGTGGGCACGGCCTTCGCCCGCCTCGACGATCATCGATTCGCGCTGGATCCCACCGACGCGGATCACCTGGTCCGGCTGTTCCGCGAGACCGGGCCGGCGAGCGTGCTGAACTGCCTCGGCCTGGACGCCCAGAACACCCGCACCGCCTGCGGCAGTGTGCCCGCGCTCGTGCAGAGCACCGAGCGCACGGACTGGACGCCCGATTCCGTGGTGCTGCTGACCCGCGGCGCGGTGGCCGTACGCGAGCCCGCCGAGGTCGGCGACCCCTACGGGTCGATGCTGTGGGGCCTTGGCCGGAGTGCGGCACTGGAAACACCACAGCTGAACGTGCGGCTGCTCGACGTGGACCCACGGGACGTCACCGGCGCGCTGAACCTGCCGTCCGCATGGCCCGGCGCTGAAGCCGCGATCCGCAACGGGCTGCTCTACCGGCCCACGCTGCACCGCGAGTCGGGGCTGCCGACACGTCCTGGCCGACTGAGCGGCCACGGGTGCTACCTGATCACCGGGGGGACCGGAGCGCTCGGTCTGCGTACCGCGGCGTGGCTGGGCAGACGCGGGGTGCGTCACGTCGTACTCGCGTCACGGCGTGCCGAAGAGGTGCGGGTCGATGAGCAGGTCCGCGAGCTGGAGCAGTCCGGGCTGAAGGTCACTTTGGCCGGCCTGGACGTCACGGACGAGGCCGCGGTCAACCAGCTGGTCGAGCGGGCGCAGCGGGAGTGGGGAGGCCTCAAGGGCGTCGTCCACGCGGCCGGCGTACTCGATGACGCGGTGCTGTCGCAGCTGAGCTGGGACCGCTTCCAGTCGGTCCTGGACCCGAAGGTCGCCGGTGGTTGGCACCTGCACCGCGCCACCCTGGATCTCGACCTTGAGCACTTCATCCTGTTCTCCTCCACGGCCGCCCTGCTCGGGGCCCCGGGACAGGCCCATTACGCGGCCGCCAACGCCTTCCTCGACGGGCTCGCCCACTACCGGCGCGGGTTGGGACTCCCCGCCCTCAGTGTCGGCTGGGGGCCGTGGGAGGCGGGCATGGTGGCACAACTGAGCGAACGGCTCCAGGCTCGGCTCCTGGAGGGTGGGTTCACCCCACTGGAGACCGAGCCGGCATACGCCGCGCTCGACCGGCTCCTGGCCGGGCCCGGTGCTCAGTACGGGGTCTTCTCCATGGACTGGTCCCGCTACCTGGACCGGTTCCCCACTGGGCGCGCGGTCGCCATGGGTGAGGGAACGCCTGCCGGGGACGGGGCGAAGGCGGTCAGGCGGCTGCGGCGGGACTGGCTCGGCGCCACGCCGGAACGTCGCCGCGAGCTGGTGCTCGCCTACCTGCGCGTCATGCTGGCCACGCGACTTGGCCTGGCCGAGGCAGCCATCGACGAGGACCTCTCCCTCCACGAAGCCGGGCTCGACTCGCTGGTGGCGGTCGAAGTACGCGGCCAGATCTTCCGCGACCTGGACGTCGACCTGCCGCTCACCGGTCTCCTCCAAGGCAAGGCCCTGCGTCTGCTCGTCAATGAGCTGTCGGAGCGCCTGATGCTCGACGCCCCGGCCCAAGCCGCCGCGTCCACGGCCGCGCCGACCGCCGTGGAGCCCTTCTCACCGGAGGAGGCCGAACGCCTCCTGGCCAACCTCGACTCACTGACTGAGGACCAGATCCAGGCGCTGCTGCCCTGGCTGGCCGACCAGGACGGAACCTCATGACCGCCGACGACATTCAGCAATGGGCGATACGGAAGAAGCTGGAGGCGGCACTCCGGGCACGCGCCGGCCAGGCGCGGACCGAGTACCCGCTCTCGTACGCCCAGCGCCCGCTTCTGTTGCTGCATCGGATGAATCCGGACAGCGCGTCCTACAACGTCGGGTTCACCGCCCGGTTCACCGGCGGATTCGACTCTGCCGCGTTCCGCAGCGCGGTGTCGTCGCTCGTCGGACGGCACGCGGCCCTGCGTACGACCTTCCACGGCACCGACGGCCAGACAGTGCACGGGTGGCTCGAACCCGACTTCGCCGAAGTGGACGCGAGCCAGTGGGACGAGCAGCAGACCGAGGACGCGGTGCGCCGCGCCTATCGCGAACCGTTCGCCTTCTCGACCGGGCCACTGGTCCGCGTACGGACGTATTCGGTGGCGCCGGGAGAGGCTGTGGTGCTGCTGGCCGTGCACCATGTGGTGTGCGACTTCTGGTCGCTCAGTGTCATCCTGGCGGAGCTCGAACAGCTCTACCTCGCGGAGACCGAACGGCGTCCGCCGCAGCTGCTCGGACGCAACATCCCCTACAGCGACTTCGTCGCCCACCAGCGGGAGCTGATCCAGGGGGAGAAGGGCAGCGAGGCTCGCGCCTACTGGCACGCTCAGCTCTCCGGCCGACTTGAGCCGGCCGAATGGCCCCGCTTCGAACTCGACCCGGGTGCCGACGGGGGCGGTTCGATCCTGTTCCCCATCTCCGCGGAGCTCGCCGACCGAGTGTTCGCGCTGGCCAAGGAGGAAGGGGTCACTCCTTACGCCGTGTTGCTGACTGCCTTTCAGATCCTGGTCAGTCGCTACACCGGTCAGCGTGACGTCCTGGTGGGGTCCCCCTTCGCCGGCCGGACCAGTCCGACGATGGCCGAGTGCGTCGGAAACTTCGTCAACCCCGTCGTGCTGCGCGCCGATCTGAGCGACGCGGTGTCGTTCCGGGAGCAGCTGGGGCGGACTCGCCGTACCGTCATCGAGGCGCTGGAGCACCAGGACTACCCGTTCGAGCTGCTGGTCGGCGAGCTGGCGCCGCGCCGGGTGGACGACCGTAACCCGATCTTCCAGGCGATGTTCAGCTACCAGAAACCCAGCCGGTACCCGGCGCTGGCGGGCCTGTACGTGGCTGACGACGGCGCGGCGCCGGCCGACTGGGCCGGGCTGACCGCGGTGCCGTTCCGCATGGACCAGCAGGACGACCAGCTTGAGCTCGTGCTTGAGGTCGTGCACGACGGCGACCGGCTTGTCGGGCTGCTCAAGTACCGCAAGTCCGTCTTCTCGGCCCAGGCGGCTCGTCAGGTGACCGGGAACTATCTGGCGCTGCTGCGGGCCGCGCTCGCGGACCCCAGTCGTGGTGTGGCGGAGCTGCCGATGGCGTCCGAAGTCACCCCCGGCATCAGCCGGCGCACCGCCGCGGTGCGCGAGTCCGTCGGCGCGACTCCGCAGCGCGGCACCGCTCTGCGGGGTGTCGAGCAGCGCATCACGGCCGTCTGGCGGCAGGTGCTGGGGCGCGAGGGTGTGGGACCGGATGACAACTTCTTCGATCTCGGTGGCAACTCGATGCTGCTGATGCAGGTGCACGAGATGCTCGCCGACGAAGCCACGGATACACCGCTGAAGGTCAACGAGATGTTCCGCTATCCGACCGTGGCCGGTCTGGCCCGGCGCCTCGGCCGGCCCGGCCACGGGGCCGGCACGGACCCTGGCCGGGGCCGGGCGTCCAGCAGACGAGCCCAGTTGGCGGGCGGAACGGCACGCAGCGCTCGCCTGCGCGCGCGGGAGCGTCGTGTCCAGGACACCGATGGGGGCAACGATGTCTGACGGTGGCATGGCCGATCCGACGGCTCGGCAGAATGACGTGGCCGTGATCGGCATGTGCGGCCGGTTCCCCGGCGCCGGGGATCTGGCTCAGTTCTGGAACCGGCTGCGTGCCGGGGACGACCTGCTGACCACCTTCACGGACGCCGAACTCGCGGCTGCCGGGGCGCCGGAGCAGGTGCTGCGTGATCCCGCCTATGTCAAACGGGCCGCGGTCCTGCCGGACGCGTTCGACTTCGACCACGAGTTCTTCGGCTTCACCAAGCGCGAGGCCAAACTGCTCGATCCGCAGCAACGCATCCTGCTCGAGGTCGCGTGGGAGCTGCTGGAGACAATCGGCTACTCGGGTGGAGCGGACGCTCAGGCCGTCGGCGTGTTCGCCGGTGCGTCGATGAACACGTACCTGACGAATGTCGTGGCTCGTTCCTGTGACCCGCTGGGCTACGCCGGCACCGAGCTGATGATCGCCAACGACAAGGACTACCTGACCACCAGGATCTCGTACAAGCTGGATCTCAACGGGCCGAGCGTCAACGTGCAGACCGCCTGTTCGACGTCGCTGGTCGCTGTGCATCTGGCCGTGCAGAGCCTGCTCACAGGTGAGTGCGACATCGCCTTGGCGGGCGGGGTGTCGGTCATCGCCAACAGCTATCCGGGCTACGTCTTCAGCGAGGGGATGATCCTCTCCCCGGACGGGCGGTGCCGGCCGTTCGACGCCGACGGAGCAGGGACGACCTTCGGTGACGGGGTGGGGCTTGTCGCCCTGAAGCGGCTGGCCGAGGCCATCGAGGACGGCGATCAGATCCTCGCGGTGGTGAAGGGCTCGGCGATCAACAACGACGGCTCCGACAAGATCGGCTACACGGCTCCGAGCATCGGCGGGCAACGGGCCGTGATCACCGAGGCGCAGGCGGTGGCGGAGGTGGACGCCGACACCATCACGTACGTCGAGGCGCACGGCACCGCCACGGTGCTGGGCGACCCCATCGAGTTCGCCGCGCTGAGCGAGGCCTTCGCCGACGGTGGTGCCCGGCCGGGCCAGTGCGCCCTGGGCTCGGTCAAGGCGAATGTCGGGCACCTCGCCGCCGCGGCGGGAATCGCCGGCTTCATCAAGGCGGTGCTGGCCCTGCGGCACCGGGAGATCCCGGGTCACCCGGCATTCGACCGGCCCAACCAGCAGATCGATCTGGTGGGCAGCCCGTTCCACATCAACACCCTGCCGATGGCCTGGCCGTCGGGCGAGACCCCCCGCCGGGCCGGAGTGAGTTCGTTCGGTATCGGCGGCACGAACGCTCATCTCGTCCTGGAGGAGGCACCCCCGCTCCCCGGCCGGCCGACGACGACCGGCGGCCCGCAGACGCTTGCGGTGAGTGCCCCGAGCGACTTGGCGCTGCGAGAGCTGGCCGGTCGGCTGGCCGATGTACTGGAGGGGCCGGAGGCGCCCGAGCTCGCCGACGTGGCGTTCACGCTGCGGCAGGGCCGTCGCGGCCATGCACATCGTTACGCCGTCACCGCGGCGGACCGCGCTACCGCCGCGGACGGATTGCGTGCGCTCACCGAGGGCGAGAGCGCGGGCGGGCGGGTGGCGGAGACCACCCCGGCCGTGTCGTTCCTCTTCGGCGACGTCCCGGCCGAGGAGTTCCGTGCGTTGTGTGCACAGTTGCCCGCGGTCGCCGACATCGCGGAGCGGTTTTCCGGGGATGCCGTCCCGAGTGCGGACGACCCGTCGGCGGCTCTGGTGACCGCGAGCCAGGTGCTCGCGACGCTGTGGACGGAGTCCGGCGTCCGGCCGGCGGCGGTCGGAGGGGCTGGGGTGGGCGAACTCCTCGCGGCCTGTTACGCCGGCGTCCTCGAACCGTCCGAGGCACTGGCACTACTGTCCTGGCGAGCAGGACTGAACGACCAGGTCCCCGAGGTGCGCCCGAGAGTTCCAGACATTCACCTCCTGTCGGCCGTCGTGGGCGGTGAACTGCCGCAGGAACGGCTGCTCGACCCGCTGCACTGGACCCGGGACGTCTGGGAGGGCGACCGGCTGGCCGACGCGTTCACCGGCCGCGCGGCGGACGGTGCGGCCGTGGTGGCTGTCGGCAACCCTCCCGTACTCCCGGCAGGCTCCGGCCTCGACGACGAACAGGCCCTGCCGCCCGTGGCCAGGCTTCTGACCGCCGCGGCACGACTGTGGACCGAAGGCGTGCCGGTGGACTGGTCCGGCTGGTACGGCGGACAGCGGCACCGCGTCCCCCTGCCGGTGCACCCGCTGCAGCGCACCTTCCTCCGTCTCGAACCGCCACCCGCCTCCGGCCACAAAGAGCCGAGCCGTAGTCAGAATCCGGCCGGGTGGCTGTACACACCGTCATGGCAGCGCCTCGGCCCAGGACCGGGCGTGCCCGCGGAAAGCACGTTGCCCGCCGGCCCATGGCTGCTGTTCGGGGACTCCGGTGGGGTCGGCGACTCGCTCGCAGGCTCCCTGCGCGAACGAGGCGCCGCCGTGGTCGTCGTACGTCAGGGTGGTGTTTTCGGCCGAGTCGACGCCGCTTCGTTCGTCGTCGATCCCACGGATTCCGGCGACTACGAGAAGTTGTTCGACGCGCTCGCGGTGGATGGGCTGGCCCCCGAGCGGGTCGTGCATCTCTGGTCTCTCGACATCGCTCCGGGGCACCTCACGACCGACAGTCTGGACCAGGCCTGCGACCTCGGGCTGTTCTCCGTTCTTGACGTCGCCAGGCGGCTCGCCCGTGGTCCGGGCCACAAAGGCGCGCATATCGGGGTGGTAGTCCGCGACGTGCACGACATCACGGGCGGTGAAACCCTCGCGCCCGCCGCCGCGATGACCGAAGCCGCGCTGAACCGTATATCCCATGAATTCGCCGGGCTCCGTTGTCGAAGCATCGACATCGGCGGGAGCACCCTCACACCGGAAGCCCTCCTCGCGGAGATCGTCGCCCCGACCGGGGCCCCGGTCGCGTTCCGGCACGGGCACCGTTGGACGCGGCATCTCGTTCCCGCAGCGGCCGGCCCCGGCCCGTCGGTCCCGACCAGTCGGCTGCGCCCCGGCGGTGTGTACCTCATCACCGGCGGTCTCGGGCAGATGGGTCTGACCCTCGCCGGCCACCTGGCCCGCGTCGCCGGGGCCAAGCTGGTGCTCACCGGGCAGTCCCCGCTGCCGCGACCCGACGCGTTCGACAGGTGGATCGCCGAGCACGGAGCAGCCGATCCGGTCAGCCGGAAGATCGAGGCCGTCCGCGACCTCGAACGCCTCGGCGCCACCGTCATGGCGGCGTCCGTCGACGTCACCGACGCGGGGGCGATGCGGGAGCTGGTCGGCACCGCCCATCAGCGGTTCGGCCGGATCGACGGATGGTTCCACTGTGCCGGCGCGCCACACGACCAGGCCGACCGCGGGGTCGACCCCACCGACCGGGCGGCCTGGCGGCAGGCCCTCGCCCCGAGGGTCCGCGGAGCGCTGGTGCTGGCCGAGATCTTCGCCGACACGCCCGTCGATTTCGGCGTCACGATGGGCTCCCTCAACTCCGTGCCGGGCGGCGACCCGTGGCAAGCGGCGGCCGACCGTTTCCTCCATGCCCAGGCATCGGGCATGGACGGAGTGATCGACATCGACTGGGACGACTCCCTGCCACCAGGACAGTGTGAGAACGTCCTTGACCTTGTTCTGCGTTCCGACATGCCGTCCCTGCTCTCGGTCTCCACGACCGACCCGAACCGCCGCATCCAGCAGCCGTCGGCCCTCACGGAGCCGGTGCGCCCCGCCCTCGCCTCCCCCAGGCCCAAGCAGCAGCTGAGTGGCGACGAGCTGAAGGGGGCGCTGGCGAAACTGTGGTCCGAAGTGCTGCGGACCGAGATCAACCGGTACGACTTGAGCATTTTCGACGTGGGTGGCGACGAGCTGCTCGCGGTCAGGCTCGCCCGGCGCATCGAGGAAGGGCTCGGCGTGCCGCTGACGGCAGTCGAACTCCTCGCAAACCCGACGATCGACCGCCTCGCGGCAAGCCTGGCCGCGGGACGAACGGCAGCGCCGTCCCACCGCCGCGTCGGCCGCCGAAGGGAAACAGCCTGATGTTCGACCACGAGGAGAGCACAGTGGAACCCCTGCTCCAGGAACTCGCCACCGTCGTCGGCGACTATTTCGACATCCAGCCCGAACAGTTGGACCCCAACCTCCCGCTCACGGAACTCGGGGACTCGATGTCGCTGCTCGGCATGTTGCAGCGCCTGGAGGACCGCTACAGTTGCAAAGTGCCGCTCCGGCAGCTTTTCGGTGACGTCCAGACTCTGCCCGACCTCGCCGCGTACCTTCTCGCGCACGCACCGGCGGAGAAGCTGCCGGGAGCGCGGACGGTACCGCCCTCGCCCGCTGTTGTGTCCACCACCGATGCCATGGCTGCCGTAAGTTCCGTAGCCGCCGTAGCTGACACGGCATCGGTACCGGCACTCTCGCCGGTGGCGCCGATCGACAGCGCACCAACAGTCGCAGCATCATCGACCGCGTTGCCGACGCCAGGTGGTGCCTCGGTGCCGGGCGTCTCGACGGCCGTGCAGGACCTGATCAAGGAACAGCTCCTGGTCATGCAGCGCCAGCTCCAGCTGCTGGCGGGCAACGAACCGGCCCCCACGGCCGGCCCGGCCACCGGGCCCGCGTCCGGAGCCGGCGCGTCGGCGCCCGCGGCGCTCTCCCCTGCGCGGCCGGCACCGGCGAGGTCGGTGGTGCCGCTCGCACCCGGCGCACGGAGCAGCGCGATCAGCCCCGTGGAGACGCCGGAGCGCGCCCGCTACCTGAAGGAGCTCGCCGACCGTCTCGGCGCTCGGACCAAGGGCTCCAAGGAATTCGCCCAGCGGTTCCGGACGCTGGTCGCCGACAGTCGGTCCACTGTCGGCTTTCGGCCCTCGACCAAGGAGATGCTCTACCCGATCGTCGCCGAGCGCGGGCAGGGCTCACGGCTGTGGGACATCGACGGGAACGAGTACGTCGACCTCACCCTGGGATACGGCGTCCACCTCCTCGGCCACAATCCACCCGTCGTCATGTCGGCCATCCGCGAGCGGCTGGACGTCGGTTTCAGCCTCGGGCCGCGCACCCAGCTGGTCGAGGAAGTCGCCGCCGGAATACTCGAACTCACCGGCATGGAGCGCGTCGCCTTCCTCAACAGCGGCACGGAAGCAGTCATGACCGCGGTCCGGCTCGCACGGGCGGCGACCGGCCGCGACAAGATCGTGGTCTTTTCCACCGCGTACCACGGCCACTTCGACAGCGTGCTCGCCGTGCCCTCCCATGAGAACGGCGTGTTCGGCACCCGACCGCTCACACCGGGCGTCTCGCCGCATGCCGTGGAGAACGTGTCCGTGCTCGAGTTCGGCTCCGACGACGCTCTCGACTTCATCAACAAGCACGGAGCGGAACTCGCCGCGGTTCTGACCGAGCCGGTGACGCTGCGCACTCCTGGCGTGCAGAAGCCCGATTTCCTGCGCGCGGTCCGGGAGATCACCAGGGGCCACGGTACGAAGCTCATCTTCGACGAGATGGTCACGGGTTTCCGTTGTCATCCGGCGGGCGTCCAGGGGCTGTACGGCATCGAGGCCGACCTGGCCACCTACGGCAAGATCGTCGGAGGCGGCATGCCGCTCGGCGTGATCGCCGGACGCGGTGGGGTCATGGACTCGATCGACGGCGGCGTCTGGAACTTCGGCGACGACTCGGGCCCGAGGGTGGAATCCACCTTCTTCGGCGGCACGTTCAACCAGCATCCGCTGACCATGGCGACGGCCAAGGCGGTCCTCGACCACCTCCGCGCAGAGGGACCGGAACTGCAACGGAACCTCGACCGCACGACCGCGACGTTCGCGGACCAGCTGAACGCCGACTTCCGCGAGCTCGACGTGCCGATCGAAGTCCACAGGTTCTCCTCGCTCTTCAAGTTCGAGCACCAGGCGAACATGGACCCGTTCTACTTCAACCTGCTCGACCGTGGCGTGTTCGTCTGGGAGCTGCGCAACTTCTTCCTGTCCACCGCGCACGAGCAGGCCGACCTCGACCACATCCGTACCGCGGTGCGTGAATCGGTCGAGGAGCTGCGGGCCCACGGCCTACTCGGCAGCAGCCGTACGAATCCGGCCGGCCCCGTGCCTCATGCGGCAGCGCCACGCAGTACCCGCGCGCAGCGGCAGCTGCGGGCCCTCGACCAGGGCGGCGTGCCCGCCTTCGAGATGTCCGTCGGGTTCTGGCTCGACGGCCCGCTCGACCGCGACGCGCTGCGCACCGCCGTGCGGGACCTGGTCGCCCGCCACGAGACGCTGCGGACCACGTTCGGTTCGGACGGTGACACGCTGGTCGTCCGTCCCGCGTCGGAGACACCTCCGAGCGAGGTGCTGACCGAGCACACCTGCGGGGACGAGGACGAACTCAGACGCTTCCAGCGGAGCTGGGCCGAACGGCCGCTCGACCCGGTCGACGGGGAGGTGTTCCGCGCCGCTGTGGTGGAGGTCGACCCGCAACGGCATCTGCTGCTGGTGACGGTGCATCACGCGACCGTGGACGGCTGGTCCTACAGCGTCCTGCTCAACGACCTCGCCGCGATGTACAACGCCAGGTGCCGTGGCACGAGCCCCCAACTGCCGTCGGCCGCGCAGTTCCGGGACTACCTCACCTGGCACCAGCGGGTCGCCGCCGGCCCCACCGCCGTCGAGCACCGCGACTTCTGGCGGTCCCTTCTGAAGGACGTTCCGGCGCTGGAACTGCCGTTGTCGGGGCAGCCGAGCCCGTTCCCTTACCGCGCGGTACGGCACAGCCTTCTCCTCGACCCCGAGTTCTGCGGAGAGATGCGCGATGCCGCCCGCAACGAGGGCGTCACGGTCTTCGCCTACCTGGTGGCGGCCTGGGGGGCCTTGCTGCAGCGACTGACGGGGCAGGACGACGTCCTGGTGCCGGTCGCGGCCGCCCGGCGTCCGCCGGAGCTGGACCAGGTGGTCGGATACTGCTCGAACCTGCTGCCGCTGCGCCTGCGCCGATCGGCGGACATGCTCGTCGCGGACTACGTGGCCGAGGTGCTCACGCAACTGGTCACCGGACTCGAGCACCAGGACTACCCGTTCGCGGACCTGGTCACGGACTTCTCCCCGCCCGGGGCGGGTCTGCGCAGCGACTTGTTCACCACGTCGATGTCGTTCTACCGCCAGGTCGTGGTGCCCCCCATGGACGGGCTCACGGTCTCGGAAGCCGACCCGCTGCCGATCACCCACACTGGCAATCCCCTGGCACTGAACATCGTGGACAGCACGGACGGATTCCGGTGCGAGTTCGAGGCCGCAGCCGACCTCGTCGACTCCGGCCTCGTCGAGCGCCTCCCGCAGTACTACCGGAACCTGCTCAGCGCCATGGTCGCCAACAGCGAGCGGCCGTTGGACGAACTCGACCACGAAGGCCAGGAAGCCGTGAACGCGAGCTAGGTACGAAGACAGGTATCTGCCTCGCCGTGAGGCAGATACCTGAGCTTCCCCGCCGGTACGTGGCCGGAATCCTTACTCCGGATGCCTCCTCTCCTGCTGCCGACGGTTCTGCCGGCGCCGCGCGGCTGTGGCGTTGCGCGCACGAGGGCTTGTGGACTGTCCGTCGAAGGAACGACGATCCACTTCTGGTTGGAGAGTTTCAGCGAGTGCGGAGATCGTCGGGTAGGTGAAGAAGGAAGTCAGCGGGACGTCGATGCCGTGCCGGTCACGCAGTTCCTGGCGTATCCGCACCACGAGCAGTGATGTGGTGCCGGCGTCGAAGATGTTCTCCGTGACGCTGACCCGGGACACGTCCAGCACTTCGCTCCAGATCTCGTGCAGAAGATTTTGAACGGGTCCGCTGGGCAGGACATGGTCCGTGCTGGAGACCTGTTGCCGGGCGACAGCCTTCAAGGCGTTCCGGTCGGTCTTCCCGTTCGGGGTCAGCGGCAGTGTCGGCAAGGTCAGCACCCGGTTCGGCACCATGTACTCGGGCAGGCTCTGACGCAGAAACGCCCGCGCGCTGTGCTTCAGCACTCGCAGCAGAGAGCCCTGCCTGGGGTCGTTGCTGACGGGCCCGTCGACCGTCGGCCGCTCGTGGAGGAAGTCTCCGCCCCACTGGCCGCGGCGAGTGAAGACCGTCCGAATGCGTCCTTGCTCCGGGAGGCGAGGGGACCAGGCATGGTGAGTCTCCCAGCCGTGCCGGGCCGCGACCTCGTCGAGTTCCTCCGGCGAAAACGTGGAGTGGGGCGCCTCGTCACCCGCCACGAGCTGGGCGAAGCGGGCGACGCGGGCGTTCGGGATGCCGTCGACGACGACCGCGACCGAGCTCGACGTGTCGAGCAGCCCGTCCAGGCCTGCGAAGTCGGAGACCTCCTCCCAACCGCGGTACTCGCAGGGCTGCGGCTGGTCC
Organism: Streptomyces sp. NPDC030840; assembly: GCF_055572015.1. Classification (NCBI taxonomy): domain Bacteria; kingdom Bacillati; phylum Actinomycetota; class Actinomycetes; order Kitasatosporales; family Streptomycetaceae; genus Streptomyces; species Streptomyces sp. NPDC030840. Next base: position 153,746 of record NZ_JBVIEE010000023.1, read on the forward strand.
GGTACCTCCCCGCCGACCTTCAAAAGGACGTCGTAGCGGAAGCGCGTCATTTCGTTGTCGAACACGGAGGCCTTGAGCGAGACCTGAATTCCGGTCACCGCCGGAAGCGCGTCCTGCAGTTCCGCGAAATAGCCGGGGTCGATGAGGAGTTCGTCTTCTTCCAGTGCGTGCCGTGCGGCGAGGGCGCGCAGTTCCTCGGCGCCTATCCGGTCGTCCGTTTGCAGCACGCCGGCGTGGAACGCCTCTGCCAGCTTCAGGCTCCGCAGGTCGCCGACGAAGATGTGACCGCCAGGAACAACGATCTTGCTCGCTTCGGTCAGGACCTCCGTAAGGTAGTCCCGGCCGGGGAAATACTGGGCTACGGAGTTGATCACCACGCAGTCGAAGAGCTCTCCGCCGGCCACGTCCCCGATCTCCGTGGCAGCGGCCGTGGCCAGCCGCACCTGGTCGGCGAGCCCCCTTCGGGCAACTGCGTCCCGCACATGACCGATGGCTTCCGTGGAGAAGTCGATCCCCAGATAGCGGTCGGCCGCAGGGGCCAGGCGCAGCAGCAGCAATCCAGTGCCGCAGCCGATCTCCGCGAAGGTGCGGGCGCCCATTTCGGCGATTCGGTCGACGGTCCGCGTCACCCAGTCCCGCATGTCCGTCTTCGGTAGTGGCTGCTTCGAGTAGCTGCTCTGCCAGCCCTTCAGGTTGAAGTCGTCTTCGGCGGCGGGTTCGCCTTCGGCATAGGTGGTCTCCCAGATGGTGCACCAGTCCTCTGTGGTGCCATCGGCCTGCTCCGCCACGCTCTCCGGTGTCACGAAGGTGACCATCTGGTCCTCCCCCGCGGAGGTCGTCACGGCCAGCGTGCAGGCGTCGCGGACGCCGGGGCAGGTTCGGGCCGCGGCATCGACTTCCCCGGGTTCCACGCGGTGCCCACGGATCTTCACCTGGTCGTCGAGACGTCCGAGGTACTCAAGGTTTCCGTCGGACCGCCACCTGACGAGGTCTCCCGTGCGGTAAACGGGCAGCCCTTCGACGTCGACGAACCGCTGCGCGGTCAGTTCGGGGCGGCCGAGGTAGCCCAGTGCCAGCCCCGCACCGCCGATGCACAGCTCTCCAGGTACCCCCATGGGCGCCTGGCGGCCGGCGGCGTCGAGGACAAACAGGCGGGTGTTCGCAGTGGGTCGCCCGATCCCGGTGACGGTGTCGGACCGCCCCAGCACCGCACGCGTCGACCATATGGTCGTTTCCGTCGGCCCGTAGAGGTTGTGCACTTCGGGCCCCATCGCGGTCAGCGCTCGGGCGAGCGAGTGCGGCAGGTGCTCTCCGCCGCTCCATATCTGCCGTAGTGCGGGCGGCGTGACGCTCTGGGACGAGGCGTAGAGCTTCCAGGTCGCCGGGGTGGCCTGCACCACCGTGATCTCCTCGTCGGAGAGCAGCTTGTGCAGGCGTTCCGGGTCGCCCCCGACACTTGGAGGCCCGATCACCAGCGTCCCGCCGGTCAGCAGTGGGAGCCAGAGCTCCAGTCCTGCTATGTCGAAGGACAGGGAGGTCAGTGCGAGCAACCGGTCGCGCGTGCCGAACCCGGACTCGGACACGAAGTCGTCCAGAAGGTTCCCGAGGCTCTTGTGGTTGACCATCACGCCCTTGGGGCGGCCGGTCGAGCCGGAGGTGTAGATCACGTAAGCCACGTCGTCGCCGCACGGCACGCAGGTCGGCTGTTCGGCCGGGAGCGGGAAGGCGGGCCAGTCCAGCAGCAGCACTTCGGTACCCGGGGGCACGGGGATGCGGTCGGCGAGGTCGCGCATGCTCAGCAGCACCTTGATGCCGGCGTCCTGCGTCATGTGTTCCAGCCGGGCGCTGGGGTACGCCGGGTCGAGTGGTACGTAGGCTCCTCCCGCGACCCAGACGCCGAGCAGGCCCGCCGGCAGGTCGCGGCCGCGCGGGAGAGCCACACCGACCAGATCGCCCGGCCGCAGCCCACGTGCCGTCAGCGCCGCACCGATCGCATCCGCTCGTTCGACGAGCTCCGCGTAGGTGTAGGTGCCGTCGGACGCCTTCACCGCGACGGCGTCCGGTCGGCTGTGCGCAGTCGCGGCCAGCCTGACGGGAAGCGCGCGAGTGTCGACCGGACGCGTGGGGCCCGTGCCCAGTGTGGCGAGTACGGCCCGCTCCTCCGCGTCCGCCAGGTCGATGTTCTCGACGCGGACGTCCGGGTTGACGGCGACGACCTCCCACAGCCGCCGCAGGTGCCGGACGAACCGCTCCGCCGTGTCCTGGTCGAAGAGATCGGTCGAATACTGGAGTCGGCAGTCGAGACCGTCGCTGAGCGGAGTGACGTTGAGTACCAGGTCGAACTGTGAGGTTCCCGTCTGGTTGTCGATCAGTTCCAGTTCGGCGTCCGGCAGTTCTGTCTGACGGACGGAGCCGTCGTGGAATGCCACCATCACCTGGACCAGCGGGTTGTGGGACAGGCTGCGCTCGGGCGCGATGCCGTCGACGACTTCCTCGAAGGGAACGTTCCGCGATTTGACGCTCCGGTACACGTCACGTACACGCTCGATGTATGCGGCGAACGTTGGATCCCCGCTCATGTCCATCGGGATCACGAGGGTGTTGGCAAAGGAACCGATCAGCTCTTCGGTGTCGACCGACGAACGGTTGGCCACCGGGGTTGCCACCAGTAGCCGTGACTGCCGCGACCAGAGACCCAGTACGGCCGAGAACGAGGCCAGAACCGTCGTCTGGAGGGTCGCGCCGTGCTCTCGTGCCGCCTTCTCCAGCTCGCGAACCGGCGAGGGCGGGACGCGCCAGGACAAGGACGCTCCCGCGAAGGTCTGCACGGCCGGCCGAGGGCGGTCGGCCGGCAGATCGACCACCGTCGGGAAACCCGTGAGCTCGCTTACCTGCGCGGCCCGTCGTTCCATGGCCTCCGGCGTGTTCGCCGACTCGCGCTGCCGTCTCGCGAAGTCGACGTAACGGGTGGGCGGCAACTCGGGCAGGTCCGGGACACCGCCTGCCCTGTCCTTTCGGTAGAGCTCGGCGACCTCGCGCAGAAAAATGTCCAGAGACCGGGCGTCGGCCACGACGTGATGCAGCACGAACACCAGAACTCTGGTGCCACTGCTGCCCTGCACCAGACCTACCCGCACCAAGGGAGCGTCGGTCAGGTCGAACGGTTCGCGGGCGAGTTCCTCCGCTTTGGCGAAGACCGACGGTTCATCGGACGCGTCGAGCTTCTGCACGGTGATGCGTGCCTCGTCCAGCACCTCCTGGACGAGGGCGTCCTCCAGGATGCCGAAGCGAGTCCGCAGGACCTCATGCCGTTCGATCACGCCGTTGACCGCATGCTCGAGAGTCGGTACGTCCAGTTCGCCGCGTACGACGAACCGCGCGCACAGGTTATTCCGGGAGGTCCCGGGCAGCAGCTGTTCAGTGAACCAAAGCCGCTGCTGCGACAGCGAGGCCGGGTTTGCACTTGCGTCGAACGTCATTGGCTGACCTGCTTTCCCGACAGTTCCGCCGGGTCGATCCCGGGGCAATGCTCCAGCAGTGACGGATGCAGATAGGGGGTCCGCTCGAAAGTCCGCGGTGCCATGTCGATGCGGAGCGCATGATCACGCTCGGCGTAGGCCTGCCAGTCGATCCGCGCACCACGTTCCCAAAGGGCTCCGACCGCCTGGAGCAGCGAACGTCGGCTGTCCGAGGCTTCTCCGTCGGACACCAGGGCCAGGGCAGCGTCTTCAGGGAGCTGGGCCGTCCGCAGCAGACTCGTCCCGCCGTTCAGCTGGAGGTACACCGCCTCGGGGTACTCGGACACCACCGAGCGCAGGGCCTCGTCAAACGGGACGTGCTCACGCAGTTGTGCTCCCCAGTACCCGGGATCACAGGCCTCCTCGCTGGTCAGCCATGTCCCGGTGACGCAGGAATTTGTCGGCGTCGTGGGAGAGTTCAGCCGCACGTCGCGCATCCGACGAGTGAAGCGGACGGCGGCTTCGGCGCGTTCCGCAATATCTGACATGACCTGGCTGCGCCAGCACACCGCCCGCGCCGCGTCCTCGAACGAGAGGACACCGCTCAGCTGGGCAGCGGTCAGCTCGCCGACGCCGTGTCCCACCAGCAGGTCCGGTCCGACTCCCAGGTCGCTGAGGAATGCGTGCTGTCCGACGCCGAGCAGGTGCAGCACCGGTTGAGAGACCTGCGTCGCGGTCGGATACCTGCCGTGGAGGAACGCATCGCGCACGGCCGCGAACGTCTGGGGAGGCAGCACCTGTTCCATGGCTGCGAGGCCGTCGTCCACGGTCGATCGGAAGACCGGCTCGGCCTCGTAGAGAGCGAGCGCCGCGTCCGACGCGCCGGCCTCCTCGCCGGGGAGCATGAAGACGAGTGTCGGCGGCCCTTCGGGAGCCGTACGGAACTCCACCGGCCGCGGCCACCACACGCCGGTCGAGCTGCCGTCGACCGGGATCAGCGCGGCCGCGCGTGTGGTGAGTTCCGGGCGACCGGTGCGCAGCGTGTGGCCGATGTCCTGTCGCACCTCGGCCGATGCTCCGTCCACGGCCGCACGCACAATGTCGACGGCTTCGGTGAGGCGTTCCGGGTCGTCCGCGGACAGCGGAAGCAGTTGCCAGGACCGCCCCTTGCGGGAGGCGAGCCGCAACTCCGGCTCGGCGTCGCCGATAATGACATGCGCGTTCGTCCCGCCCAGCCCGAACGAACTGACCGCCGCATAGCGGCCCTGATCCGACCGTTGCCAGGTGGTCGGCTTGTCTGCCAGCTTGAACGGTGTGCCCCGCAGGTCGATGGGCGGGGCCCCGTCCACCAGGGGTGCGTTGGGAGGGATCTGGCCATGGCGTAGGGCCAGAAGGCAACCGATGATGCCTGCCGCGCCGGCCGCCGCGGTGAGGTTGCCGATGTTCGCCTTGACAGAGTGGAGTCGACACTCGCCGGCACCGGCACCGCTGGATCGAAAGACCTGGGTCGCGGCTTCAATCTCCAGCGCGTCCCCGATGCTCGTGCCTGCGCCGTGCCCCTCCATCAGGCCGATGCTGGAGGAGTTCAACTCGGCGACGTCGAGGGCTTCTTCGATCAATTCGGTCTGACCAGCGACTCCTGGTGCCGTGAAGCCGACGCGCTCTCGGCCGTCGTTGTTCACCGCGGTACCGGCGATGACTCCGAGGATCGGGTTGCCCGCTGCCAACGCCGCATCCAACCGGCGTAGGAACAGGACGGCAACGCCATTGCCGTCCACCGTGCCGTCGGCTGACGCCATGTAAGGCTCGCACCGGCCTCGCCGTGAGTAAATGCCGCCCTCGGTGAACGTATATCCCGCGTCCCGTACGTCCAGGGCGACGCCGCCCGCCAGTGCCGAGTCACACTCACCGGCCAGAATTGCCTGACAGGCGAGATGCACTGCCACACTTGAGGACGAGCAGGCGGTCAGGACCGTCATCGAGGGACCGGTGAGACCGTAGGTGTAGGAAACTCTGCTCGACATGTAGTCGGGATCGGTTCCAATGGCCAGACCGGCGAGATCCACATTGCAGTCGGCTGCGGCCGAGCAGTGTTCGATCTGCGCACCGTAGCCACTCGTCCGTGATCCGACGAAAACTCCGACGCGATCCGGCAGCGAACCGATGAAGCATCCCGAGCTTTCCACTGCCCGATAACAAGCTTCCAACATGGCCCGATGCTGCGGGTCGGTCAGCTCCGCCTCGGACCGACCGAATCCGAATGCCTTGAGATCGAACCCGAGGTCATCTTCCATGGAATACGCAACAGGCACGTATGCCGGGTCCTTGTATCTGCGGCCAGGAATCCTACGTCGCACCAGTTCCGCATTGTCGATTTCACGCCGACCGGAACGTCCCGTGCTCAGGAGTCGCCAATAGTCCGCCGCGCTCCGCACACCGGCCGCACGAATCGAAATTCCTGTCACGGCAACACGATCAGACATTACCCTGCCCACCTCACCCATAGCGTCGACCAGGTCGCCCATGCGAACGACCAGGCGTCCGGCTCGCGATCAAGCTTGTCTCGCCAGCGAGACAAGCACAATAATCAGCCTAGTGAGGCGTGCCGGGCATAGCGGGCATACCTGCGCCCCATTTCGACACTTTGTCGCCCTTGCGCTGCAAGGTCGTAGATTGATTCAGAAGGGGGAGCCCGTGGCGAATCCACTCGAAGACGACGGCGTTTATCTGGTTCTGGTCAACGACGAGAACCAGCACTCCCTGTGGCCTGCGTTCAGATCGGTGCCGACCGGCTGGAAGGTGGCACACGGAGAGGACAGTCGAAAGGGCTGTCTCGAGTATGTTTCCGCGCACTGGACTGATATGAGGCCGGCCAGCCTGGTCAGGGCGATGGACGACGAACCGCGCAGAGAGGTCTCGGGAGCATGACGAACGACAGCGAGTTCCGCAACTCCATGGACGCATTGATAGTCGACAGCGTGCGGAAACTGACGGGTAACGCCGACATCGGTCTTGACGACGACTTCTTCGACGTGGGCGGCAACTCCATCATAGCCATCCGACTCGCACAGGCCCTGAGTGAGGAACTCGGGATACGCCGAAATGTCCGCATCGTTTTCAAGAATCCCGTACTCAGGGACCTCAGTGATGCCCTGGGAGCTCTTGACACGATCTCGTGAAGGTGCCCTGATCGCGTCCCAAGTCATCGACGGACTCAGAGTTGAGCTGCTACACCGGTCGTCATCCATGGGAAAGGGTGGGTGTGCCGTGCCGCCGACACTGAGCGTCGTCATTCCGATGTTTGACGTCGAGCCCTACATTTCCTCCTGCCTCGAGTCGTTGCTCCACCAACAAGTCGAGGACGTCGAGATCATCGTGGTCGATGACGGGTCCATGGATCGCAGCCACAGCATCGCCGAACAGTGGGCGCGCAAGGCCTCCCGCGTTCAAGTGCTCCAACAGCCGCATTCCGGAGTGAGCGCTGCCCGAAACGTCGGTGCTCGGGCGGCCCGCGGACGCTATCTCGCTTTCTGCGACGCTGACGACATCGTGCCGACCACCGGGTACGCCTCGCTCATCGGGTCGCTGGAACACACGGGATCCGACCTCGCTTCCGGAGACGTACGTCGACTGCACAGCTCCGGTGTGGAACCGCATTTCGGATACCAGGACGTGTTCGAGCAGGACCGGCGACGCACACACATCCGGAGCCACACCGCGCTGGTACGCGACCGTATGGTCTGGAACAAGGTGTTCCGGCGCTCGTTCTGGAATGCGCGAGATCTCGTGTTCACCTTGCCCGAGTACGAGGACGCGCCGGTGATGATACGCGCGCACATCGAGGCGTCGTCCGTCGATGTGGTGTCGGAGGTCGTGTATTTCTGGCGTATCCGCGAAGAGGGCATGCTCTCGATCACTCAGTGGGGCGAAGAACCGGAGAACATCGCGGCCTGTATGCGGATGGTGCTCGACCCATTCGAGGTCATCACGGATCTCGCCCCGGAACTTGTCCCCCGTACGCGGACAACATGTGCCGCGGCAACGTTCGGCGGGCGCTCCGCACGCCGCATCTGCACAGTGACGCCACACTGCGCGACGCGCTGTCGCCCGCCCGCTCGTTCGTCAGGAGTCTTTCCGCCGACCTTCTTGACGCGTTGCCGGCCACAGACCGGCACCTCATGGCTCTGCTGGTCCGCGGTGAACTGTCGGAGATCCGTCGCGTGGTGGAGGAACCGGAATGAGTAATGGCCGACGCGAGAGGCGGAGCAGTGTCAGAGGGTGTTGAGAACGCGACGGGGGAACGAGAAGGCCGTCTGAACTGGCCCCAGGCCGATTGGTTCGCCGAGCGCCCCACCGATCCTGAGGAGCTCAAGAAGCACAACGAGGATACTCACGAGGACAACCTGTACACCGTGGTCGACGGAAAGGGAGCCACGGTCCCTCAGGTGCTCCAGGCACTGACCCAGTTGGTCGCCCGGCACGAGTCCCTGCGCACCCTGCTGTCGTTGGGCGGAAACAGCGGTGACAGGCAGCGGGTCACCACGGTGTCCGCCCCGGCGGTGGAGGCCGCCGTCTCGGTGAGCAGCGTCCAGGCAGCCGAGGAGCTCTTCACTCGGGTCCGGCATTCGTCCTTCGAGCTGTCGCAGAAGTGGCCGTTCCACGCGGTTCTGTCGACCACGGGCGGGCGCGTCGAGGAGATCGGCCTGGTGACCGACCACAGCGCGGTCGACGGGTGGGGCATGAGCGTGCTGCGAAAGCACATCGACCGTGCGGAGACCGAGACCGTCAGGGATGAGCTGCTTCCCGGCGCGCACTCGATCCGGGTCGCCGGCGCCCTGTTCAACTTCATCGACACATCGATGTTCGACCTCCACGCGGATCCACAGGGGCCTCTCGCGTCCTCTCTTGCGCCGCGGCTCCTCCCCGACGAGGAGATCGTCTTTGAGGAGGAGCGGAAACACGGGCCGCAGCTGATGCTGTTCGCCTGGCAGGAATCGGACAGCATCGCCATGCGGCTCGCCTGGCGCCTGAACGGAGAACTCACCCGCCCCGGCGACCTCTTCCTGCGTGACATCGGCGACGCGGTTACATCCCTGGCACGCGGCCTCGATCCCCACGCCGGCGCGTCGTGAGGTCGTCCAGGATGAGCACCTGGCCGCGCACCGGATACGGATCACGTCTCCGTGGCGAGGGCTGACAGCGGGGTGTCAGGCCCTACTCGTTCTCGCGCATCTGCAGTACGGCGACACCTACTCCCAACTCCCGGCCTGGTTCGGCGTGGGGATCGCCACCATGTGCCCCTACGTCCACGGGGCCGTCGCCATCCCGGAGAACACCCCGCTGCTGCAGATCAGCGACCGGGTCGCCGCCGACCGCCCGTACTGCTCCCAGAAGGCTTCGTCACCGCGCCGCCCGCACCCACGGCTGCGGCGCCCCAACACCACGCACGCCAAGCCCCGGTGCGTCGGCCAACAGGTCACGGCCACGCTCCAGGGGGCGTGCGGGCCGCGGCCGTCGATCCGCAGGGGCACGTCTGCCGAGCCCGCGTGGGCGACGGCCGGGGTGCCCGCGTGGGCAGCAGCACAGCGGCCTGGTGCGAGGCCTGGATCCCGTTGACTGGCACGCCGCCCAGCCCCGACGATCAGGCGCATGTCTGCCGCCCTGGCGCCGCTGCGCCACCGCCCGTTCCGTCACCTCTTCATCGGTACGACGGCCAATCTGCTCGGCAACGGAGTGGCGCCGATCGCCTTGGCCTTCGCCGTACTCGACGCCACTGGCTCGGTCGGCTCGCTCGGGTTGGTGGTCGGCACCCACTCCCTCACCAGCATCCTCTTCCTGCTGTTCGGCGGGGTGTTGGCGGACCGCCTGCCGCGCGGCCCGCTGCTGGTCGGCAGCAGTCTGATCAGCGCCGCGAGCCAGGCGGTGGTCGCCGCCCTGGTCCTCACCCACAACGCCGCCGTCCCCCTGCTCATGGCGCTCGCCGCGGTCAACGGAGCGTCGAGTTCCTGCTACCAGCCCGCCGCCCAGGCCCTGTTGCCTCAGGCCGTGCCGGCCGAGTTCCGCCGCGCCGCCCTCGCGCTCTCCCGGATCGCGGGCAGCAGCGCGACGATCGTGGGTGCCTCGCTGGGCGGCGTGCTGGTCGCGGCGATCGGCCCCGGCTGGGGCCTGGCCGTCGACGCGCTCAGCTTCGCGCTCGCCGCCGCGGCCTTCTCGCTGGTCCGTGTCCAGGCCACGCCGCCCGCGCCCAGCCCCGGCCTGGTGCACGAACTGCGCGTCGGCTGGCAGGAGTTCACCTCCCGCAGCTGGGTGTGGGTGATCGTGGTGGCCTTCTGCTTCCTCAACGCCGGCGTCACCGCCTCGTTCACCATCCTCGGCCCGGCCGTGGCCGACACCACCGGGATCGGCCGCGCCGGCTGGGGTCTCGCCGTCGCCGGGGCCTCGCTCGGCGCGGTCGCCGGCGGTCTGCTGTCGCTGCGCTGGCAGCCCCGGCGCGCGATCCTGGTCGGCTGCGCGCTGATGAGCCTGACGGCGCTGACTCCGCTGCTGCTCGCGCTCGCGCCGTACACCTGGGTGCTGGTCGTGGCCAACTTCGTGTCGGGTGTGGGCGTCGAGCAGGCCGGCGTCGCCTGGTACTCGACCCTCAACGACCAGATCCCCGAGGACCGTCTTGCCCGCGTCTACGCCTACGACGACCTCGGCTCCTATCTCGCGCTCCCGTTCGCCCAGTTCGCCGCCGGTCCCGCCGTACTCCTCCTCGGCCTCCATGCCACCCTCTACGCGGCCGCCGCGCTCATTCTCCTCGCCACCCTCGCCATGGTCGCCACCCCCTCCATCCGCGCGCTGGCCCCGAAGCCCCCGGAACCGCTGCCCGCCACCGAAGCGGTGTGACACGGGCCCCGGCGCGCCCCCCTTCCGGAACACACAAGGAGACGAGTTGCCGACCAACGTATTGACAGTCGGTTACCTGGTCATCGGCGCTGGTGCGATGGGAATGGCTTTCGCCGACGTCCTCGTCGGCGAAAGCGCGTCCACGACGGCCATCGTGGACCGCAATGACGCCCCGGGCGGTCACTGGACCGTTTCCTATCCATTCGTCAGGCTGCACGGGCCCTCGAACTTCTACGGCGTCATTTCCCGGCCGATGCCCAGCGACGAGGGAACGCGAAGCCTCGCGTCAGGCAATGAGATCCTGGACTACTACGACCGTGTGATGCGCGAGACGTTGCTCGCCTCGGGACGCGTCACCTATCTGCCCAAGCACCACGTCGACGTGGCGGAGCCCGGCCGCCCGGCCTGGGCCCGCTCACTGGTGACAGGGGAGACGACGGAGATCGTCGTGCGCAAGCGCGTCGTCGACGCCTCGTACATGAACATCACCGTCCCCGCGATGCGGCCCGCCGGTTTCGACGTCGACGACGCGGCGACCGTGGTCCCGATCAACCAGCTCGCCGAACTGGACCGCTCGCCCGAGCGGTTCACCGTCATCGGCGCCGGCAAGACCGGGATCGACGCCTGCCTGTGGCTGCTGGAGCGGGGCATCGACCCTGACCGCCTCACCTGGATCGTGCCCCGTGACGCGTGGCTGATCAACCGTGAACTCGAATGGCAGACCGGCGGCTTCCAGCCGCCGCTGAACCTGCTGGCGTGCCGCTCGGCCGACGAGGTGATCAGCGTCCTGCAGGAGAAAGGCGTCGTCATACGGCGTGACCCCGACGTCGAACCGGCTGCCTTCCGGTGCGCCACCGTCGACACCGAGGAACTGGTCCAGCTCCGCCGGATCAAGAACGTGGTGCGTCTGGGGCGGGTGCGTGCCGTCGGTGCCACGATCGTAACGCTCGATAAGGGAACGATCCCGACCACGCCGGAGACGGTGCACATCGACTGCACTGCGGACGGCCTGACGCAGAAGCCGCTGAAGCCGGTGTTCGAGGACGGCGCCATCACGCTCCAGCCGCTGCTGCCCTGTCTCCTTCCGCCCAGCGCGGCCATCGCCGCCCGCCTGGAGTGCATGGACTGCGACGACGAGTGGCGCAACGGCCTGTGCCCACCGGTCGTCAACCCCGGCTCCTCGCGCGACCTGCTGTCCTTCTACTCCCTCAGGCTGGAGCGGATGGCGCGGTGGGCGCGGTCGCCCGAACTGTTCGAGTGGCTCGTCACGTCGCGCTTCGTGTCCGGGGCCGGACTGGAGAGGATAGCCGAACCGGACGTACAGGCCGCGGTCGTCTTCTTCGCCTCGCGCATGGAGGACCTCCTCAAGGCCGACGCCGCCGTGTCCGTCGCCGGGTGACACGAAGCCCCCAATTCGCAGCCGACCATCTGGAAAGGGCGCAGAGGGACCGAGAATGACATCGACCGCTGAATCGGCGCACGCGGCTTTCGAGCGGCGGGCGGCCACCTTCCCGGACGCAGTAGCGATATCCATGAGCGGCCTATGTGTCACTTATGCGGAGCTCAACGCGCGGGCTAACCAGCTCGCCCGGCACTTGCGCGGTAAGGGAGTCGACGTGGAGACCCCGGTCGGGGTCTGCATGGAGCGATCCGTCGACACCGTCGTCGCCCTGATCGCGATCCTGAAGGCCGGCGGGCACTACGTCGCGCTCGACCCGCGCCAGCCGCGCGAGCGTCACGCGTTTCTGACGGCGGAGGCAGGCATCCGTCTGGTCCTCACGCAGGAGCGGCTGCTCGGGCAGGTTTCCGGGCTGGCCGACGTCCTGGTGCTCGACTCCGACGCCCTTGAACTCACCGGTCTGTCCACCACCGACCTCGCGCTACCCGTACAGCCGGACCATGCGGCGTACGTGGCTTACACCTCCGGGTCGACCGGCAGGCCCAAGGGCGCGTGCATCACGCACCGCGCTGTGCTTCGTCTCGTCCGGAACAGCAACTTCCTGGCGGTCGAACCCGACGACGCCTTCCTGATGTTCGCTCCGCTCGCCTTCGACGCCTCGACGCTGGAGATCTGGGCCCCTCTGCTGGGCGGCGCCCGGCTGGCGGTCGCCCCGCCCGGCGAACCGTCCTTGGCGGAGCTGGCCAAGACGGTCGTACGGGAGCGGGTGACCGTGCTGTGGCTGACCGCGGGCCTCTTCCACCAGATGGCCGAGGGCCCGATGGCCCGGATGACCACGCTGCGTCAGCTGCTGGCCGGCGGAGACGTGCTCTCCCCGCACCACATCAACCGCACGTTCGCCGCCCTTCCCGGAATCCGTCTGGTCAACGGCTACGGCCCGACGGAGAACACCACGTTCACCTGCTGCCACGTCATGGAGGCGCCGGTCGAGGGCGACACCGTCCCGATCGGCCTACCCGTCACCGGCACCGAGGTGTACGTACTCGACGACCGTCTGCGGCCGGTGCCGGACGGCGAGAGCGGCGAACTCTACGCCGGAGGGGCAGGCGTGGCCCGCGGATACGTGGGGCGCGCGGACCTGACCGCGGACCGCTTCCTGCCCGATCCGTTCGGCTCCGAACCCGGCGCACGGATGTACCGCACCGGCGACCTCGTCAGGCGCCGGACCGACGGGGTCGTCGAGTACCTCGGCCGCCTCGACCACCAGGTCAAGGTCCGCGGCTTCCGCGTCGAGCCCGGTGAGATCGAGACGGTGCTGCTGGCTCACCCCGGCGTCAAGGACGCCTGCGTCGTGGTCCATACGCACACGGAGGCGGGAAAGCGCCTGACCGCCTTCTACGTCTGCGCCGAGAACGTCGGGGCCGCGGACCTGCGCGAGCTCCTCGGCCGCTCACTGCCGCCCTACATGGTCCCGTCGGTCTTCGCCCGGCTCGAAGCCCTGCCCCTGACGAGGAACGGCAAAGTCGACCGGGCCGCGCTCGCGGCACGCCAGATCCGCGAGCGCCCCGAGACGAACGCCGACTTCCGGGCCGCGCGGACGCCGGTCGAACGGCAAGTCGCCGACTTGTGGGCCGATTTGATGGGGCTGGACGAGGTCGGCGTGGACGACGACTTCTTCGAGCTGGGCGGCGACTCCCTGCTGGTGACTCGGATCGTCACCGACATCGCCGAGCGCTACGGCGTAGAACTCCGCCCGCGCGACCTCTACTTGAGCTCGACCGTCGCCGAACTGGCCGAGATCATCGACAAAGCGCTGTCGCCTGGAGCCCCGGCGCCGGCCCCGTCAGGAGCGGACGCGGCGACGACGGACTAACGACGTCCGCCCCGCCCCGCCGCGAGCTGCTTTCGTCACCACTCGCCCCCGCTCCCCGTTCCGACGTTCCACATGAGGAGAAGGATGACTTCCGCCCAGCGTCCCTCGAAGTGGCTGCTGCGCCGCCCCAAGAACGACAGCCCCGCGCGCGTCTTTCTGTTCCCCTACGCAGGGGTGGGAGCGTCGATGTATTCAAGATGGCCGCGGTACATCGGCGGTGCCGAGGTCTGCCTCGTGCAGCTGCCCGCGCGCGAGAACCGGCTGCGGGAACCGCACTTCGGCACCTACGACGCCCTGGCCGGCCCCCTGTTGGAGGGGCTGGAGCCCTACCTCGACCGCCCCTTCACCTTCTTCGGCCACTGCAGCGGGGTCCTGCCCGCGTTCGCCGTCACGGTGGAACTGGCCCGGCAGGAGCGGCGGCTGCCGGACCGGCTCTTCGTCTCCTCCCAGGTGGCCCCGCACGACGGCCCGTACGGGCGCCTGCTGGAGCTCACCGAGGACGAACTCCCCCAGGAGATCGAGGCCATGACCCGGGCCATGGGCGGCGAGCTGCATCCCGACCTCGTCGAGCTCGGCGTGCAGCTCCTCGCCGCCGACATCGAGGCCAACCGCCGGTACCGGCCCACCGAGCCGGTGCGGCTCGCGACCGCCATCACCACCGTCGGCTGGCGGGAGGACACGGTCATCCCCGCCGGGCTCATGGGCGGTTGGCACCAGTACGCCGATGAGGGGCGCGTCCGCGAGGTACTCCTGGACGGCGCCCACTACGATTTCCTGGGCGCCCCGGACGCGTTGCTCACCGAGCTGGCCCACGACATGGAGAACAAGTAGGCCGGCTGGACGGCGGGATCGTACAGGTGACCTTCGGCGCGGGTTGGGGGGCCAGAGCCTTCTTGGCCTGGTCCACCCAACCGCGTACGCTCTCAGAACGGATGTGCTCAGGAACAGGCGATGGCGCGCCGTACGATCTTCGCCGCCCAGGTCTCGATCGGCTCGCCGTCCCTCCTGGCGGCTCTCTCCAGACCCTCCAGGTCCTCGGCCGAGAACTGGAGTTTCAGCGGGCGCGCTTCGGGCTCGGAGGTGGTGTCGAGCAGGGCCGGCGTCGACGTGGACCCGGCCGCTGTGCGGTCGATGCCGCTTGCCTCGTCGTCGCTGTCGGCATCTGACGGCGTCAGGTTGCCTTGCCGCATGAGCAGACTGCCGCGAACCTCACGGCGCAGCTTGTTTCTGCTCCAGCCCAGTTCTTCCGCCTTCCGCAGCCAGTAGTCCTGCTCCGGCTGTTCAAGGGCCACGACTTCGAGATGGTGGCTGAAGCTCAGGGCTTGATACCTGCGGGACAATGAAAACGCGCGCGCAACCCAGCTGTAGTTGCGCAGGGTCTGGTAACTGAGCGACGTACGCCTGATGGCTTCCTCGTAGCGGTCGTGGAACACGGACTCGCCGTAGACCAGCCAATCGGCGATCCACCAGGTGGAGGAGTCGGCGAAGGAGAACAGTTCGGTACCCAGATCTTCCCAGGTGCTGAAGCTCTGCTTGGTCGTGAACAGCAAGCCAGATTTGTGGAGCTGGACACCCGAGCCCCGCGGTCGCCGCGCAACACCTGCCGCTGCTGTGTGCCGTGCGGCTTGGTTTGGGGAGCTGACAACCTTACGCACCGTTACCCCCTGGACACGTTCCGCGCATCGTCTGACCTTCAGTGATCGCATCGATCACCGAAGGCCGTACGCACATAACTTTCACGCCGTGATCATTCTTGATTGGCACTCTTCCCCAAAGCCTGGCGTTTACAGCCAATTGGCTTACGTAAGGAAATGTGACGGTACTGCCGAATAGCTTCCAATTAACTCTCGGATGGGCGGCGGAGACTTACGCTCGCAGCCGCTATCCGGATGTGTCAACGGTGTGTAACGCGAGGGAAGTTGCTCACCGCGACGCAAACCACGAGGTCGCATGCGCTCACGGATGCCATGCAGGGCAACGCCGTGACATAGATCACTATTCCTTGCTCTGGCACGGCCCCGACCTGCGCGTATGATCCCGAAGGTGAGTGACGCCAGCGGAATTGAAATAGCCACCGATGTGCCACGACAGGTTCCGCTACGGCGCAACAGGGGCTTTCGAATGCTGTAGATCGGGCAGTTGCTGTCCGATACCGGCACACAGATCAGTGGGATCGCCTACCCGCTGCTCATCCTGGCCCTGACCCATTCGGCGGTGCTCGCCGGGGCCGTCGGCACGGTGCGGGCCATTACCGTGCTGTGCGTGCAACTGCCTGCTGGGGCACTTTCGGACCGGTTCGACCGGCGACTGACGATGATCATCTGCGACATCACGCGAGCGGTACTGCTGGCTCTGCTCGGCATTCTGATCGCACTGGATGCCGCGTCCTGGCAGGCGGTCCTGGCCGTGAGCCTGATCGAGGGAGCTGCCGGTGCCGCCTTCGATCCGTCCGCCGCCGCCGCGCTGCCGGGAATCGTGCCGGACGAGCAGCTGGAGCAGGCGTGGGCCGCTAGCCCATCGCGGGTCTTCAAGGCGGTTTTCCGGTCACCTGACGCTTGACGACAGGCAGTCAGGGGCTCGAAGACCCGCCGGGCCCTTGACGAACTCTCGGAGCTCGAAGCACGATCGACGGCGCAATGCAATCGGTCGCCGGAAGGTCACTCGACGCGATCCACCCTTGTTCGATATATCAAACACGAGGCACGGGGGCGCGCTTATCCCCTTGCATTTCGCCCGTTCTCGGGGGCATCGTCGCGAATCGGAAGGAAGGCAATTCCATCAGCGAACGCATATTCCTGTACGGCCCGCCGTCCTCTGCAGCCGACCTTCGCATGTTCTGCCTGCCGTACGCGGGCAAGGGCGCCAGCCTCTATCGGCAGTGGTGGGAGGGCTCGGACCAACGGATCGAGTTCGTGCCGGTCCAGTTGCCGGGCAGGGAGAACCGTTTCCGGGACAGCCTTGTCCACGACATGCACGAGCTGGTGGACTTCCTTGCCGCCGATCTTGCGCCGCATACGGATCGGCCCTACGCGCTGTTCGGCTACTGCATGGGAGCAGGCGTCGCGTTCGAGCTGGCGTACAAACTGTCCGACCTCACCGGGAACCGGGCCCAGCACCTGGTCGTCGCGGGGGGCGCCCCGCCGCACCGGCTGCAGGCCGTGCCGTCGGCGCAACCGCGCACGGACGAGGAGTTGATGACCGAACTGCGGGGACTGGGCGGCACACCCCAGGAGGTACTGGACGACGAGCGGCTCCTCTCGTTCGCCCTGCCCGTGCTCCGCGCGGACTGGCGCGTCGTAGACGGGTACGGCTACCAGCCCAGACCGGCACTGGACATCCCGATCACGGTACTCGGCTCCACCGACGACCCCGGTCTCCCCACGGACGAGCTCCAGCACTGGGACCACCACACCCATGCCGGCACCAAGGTCCACGTCTTCCCCGGCGACCACTTCTTCGTGGACCGCTGTCGTGAGGAAGTCCGAAGCCTCCTGGTCAGCGAGCTGACTGTCGACACGAACGCGTCGCGCGCGGCACCGCACGACCTCGATGCCGCCGACGAAACGACGTGCTCGTCGTGACGGACGATACGGGCAAGACTGGTCCGGACCCGGCCGACGACGACCGGATATCGAAAGCGTGCGCAACGCTTGGCCACGGCGACGACCTGCGCGACAGGGCCGGAACCGCGCCCGCCCGGATTCTGGAACTCGGGGCCGGCATCGTCGCTACCACGGATGACTTACTGCCGCAGCTGGCCGCCACTGGGATCAAGCTGCGTTACGTTTACAACGATATCTCACCAGAGTTCCCCAAGGCGGGGGGCGAACGCTTCCCCGCCCACCCGTTCGTCGAGTTCGAGTTGCTCGATATCAAGAGGAGGAGTGGGCCGGCCGCACCGCCGGAGGACGTGTTGCTGTCGGCGAATGTGCTCCACAACGCCCACGATGTCGGGGCGACGCTGACGCAACTACGGCGGATGACCGCGGACCGGCGCTGTTCATGCTGTCGGCCCCCGAGGAGAAACCCCGGCCTGGCTCGGCCGACTTCCGGTCCGCCGAGAACTGCGTTTTGCTCACCCCCGCAGAGTGGCACGAGCAATTGCGTCTGGCCGGCTTCACCTCAAAAGCCACAGTTCCGGACGGAAGGGGGGCCTGCGGCGGTGCTGAAACAGCATCTCTACGTGGCCACCCCCGGCACGGCAGCATGACATGGGATTGCAGAGAATCTAGTGGGTCAGGAGACTGCATTGTCCTCTCACAGCAGCACTCGGGATGTCATGTCCCAGATGTGGCTCCAGAGCCTTGGCCGTTCGACCGATGGCCAGGTTGAGGATCACGAGAAGTTCTTCGAATGCGGAGGTGACTCGATCGGCGCCATCAAGCTGTACATGGAAACGGAAGAGCGGCTTGCCTCGCTCGTCGATGCCGCCGAATTTCTGGGGACCCTTGCGGAAGGCGATTTCGGGGACATCGTGCGGCTGGCGGAGGGCGCCGGGGGTGAAAAGGTTTCCGCGTAGGCCTTCGAGGTCACGGAGGGTCGCCTCGTCACGAGAATCCGGCGAGACCCACTATTCAGGTTCAATCGGCGATGTCCGGCTGTCGTGACGAGTGGTGCGGTACGACGGCCTTATTACTCCACCGGTGTCATCCACGATCAGCACACCGTCAGGTCGGCCGAGCCGCTCTGCGACGTATTCCTGCAGGTCACCACGGATCTCGTCTGCATCCCACTGGCACCAGGACAGCAGCCGCTGCAGGCCGTAGGGGGTGGCATGGCCGACGTGCTCGGCCAGCTGCCAGCTGTTCTTCCGGCCGACCGGGCCGAGCAGCCCGCGCACGTAGTCCTGCATCCGACGCCGCGGCTCGATGCGCCCGAACCGCTGCCCCACCCGCAGCAGCAACGACTCCAACTCGGTCGCCCACAGCCCTGCTTCGATATCCGGCTCCATGGCAGGCTCAACGCGCCCCAATCGGGCGGGTCATGAACCACCATCTGCCCTGATGCAGCGTCAGCTCACCAGACTCGAAACTGGCACGCTGACCAGGGCAAATGAAGAAGCGCAACTGGAGTACTGAGAGGTCGTTTTCTCCCGATGTTTCATCCCGGAATCTGGTGTTTGGTCTGCGGTGTCGGGTCGCGCCAGGAGATGGTGTTCTCGCCAGTAAGGCG
>NZ_JBVIEE010000024.1:0-171628 GCF_055572015.1 Streptomyces sp. NPDC030840
CGCCCGGTTACATTCCGAACCCGGAAGCTAAGCCTTACAGCGCCGATGGTACTGCAGGGGGGACCCTGTGGGAGAGTAGGACACCGCCGAACAATTATTGGGAAAACCCCCGCACCTCACGGTGCGGGGGTTTTCTGCTTTAGTGGCCCGTATGGAGTTTGAGGATATGCGAGAAGGCGTGGTCATACGGGCGATTCGGGCCGACGAGTGGCCGCGGGTGAGGGAATTGCGGCTGGAGGCGCTCAGGGATCCGGTGGCGGACCTGGCGTTCCTGGAGACGTACGAGGAGGCTGCCGCCAAGCCTGACTCCTTCTGGCAGGAGCGGGCGGAGGGAGCGGCCGAGGGGACGCTGGAGCGGCAGCAGTTCGTCGCGGAAACGGCCGGTGGGGAGTGGGTCGGGACCGTGACGGTGCTCGTCGAGGAGGCCGGGTCGCTCGACTACTTCGGGGGCACCGTCGAGCGACGGCAGGCCCATGTCGTGGGGGTGTTCGTGCGGCCCGAGTACCGGGGAGGCGAGGCCAGGGTGACCGGCGCGTTGTTCGAGGCGGCGCTGGAGTGGGCCTGGAGGGCCGGCGCCGAGCGGACGCGGCTGTTCGTGCACGAGCGGAACACGCGCGCCGAGGCGTTCTACCGCAAGGCCGGGTTCACGGCGAGCGGGGTGATCGTGCCGGGGCCGGCGGGAGTTGGGGGCCGCGAGGTGGAGTACGTGGTCGAGCGCCACAGCTAGGGGCGCCTGTGGTGGGCGGGTATCTTCAGGCTTCTAGACCGGCAACTCGTACTGGGGCCACCGTGAGCGGCCCTGTTCCCTTGACCTCATCAGCGCGAGCGTCGGCATGCCGCGGTCCGCTCCGGTGGCCAGGAGGTCGGGGAGCTGGGGGAGGGGCGCCACCGCTGCCACGTCGTCCAGGATGAGGGTGAGTGGTGGGTCGAGGCGGCCGGAGGATGACCGTTCGGCCATGCGACGGCCGCGCTCGACCACGCTTGCGGTCAGGGCGGTGAGCAGAGGCATGGCCCCTGGGGCTGCCCTGGGGTCCTCGATGGGTTCACCGACCACATAAAGCGTTCCCCCTTCACCCACGAAGGAATCCAAGGCAACGGAGTCTGTTCGGTTTGGAGTGCAGGATTCCCTGACGTTGATCGTGGACAGGGACGACAGGGCACGGGTCGTCAGCTCCTGGGCCATGTCGCGGCGTTCGGGGTACGAGGTGAGCGCGGACTCCAGTTCGCCCGCCGTGCCGGCCGCGGCCTTGGGGTTCGTGCGCAGGACCCGTACGGCCTCCTGCACCTGCGTGCCCTGGGCCCAGCGATGGATGTGGCGGACGGTGCGGCCGTCCACGGCGGCGGCGTGCAGATAGCTGCGCAGGAGCGTTTCAGCGAGGTCGGCGAGGGCCTGGTCGATCTTGGCGGTGGGTCGTACCGGGGAGAGAAGCGCGGCTGCCCGGGCCGCGGCGACCGCCTTGACCTCGCAGCCTCTTGAGGGCGACCAGTGGAGGCGGGCGGGGGTGTCGCAGAGGTGTGAGGGGTCGTAGAGGTGGACCGGACCGAGTTTGGCGCGGGCGTCCTTGGTCTCGGCCCAGAGCACGGGGTTCGAGGTGATGACGAGGGCAGGGCCCTCGGCGTCGCGTACCGCCTGGGCGGCGAGGGGGTGGCGGGTCTCGGCCGGGCCCAGGATCATCGGGCCGCGCGGGACGCGTGGCGCGGGCACGGCGCCGGGGGCCTCGGGCAGGGGCGGCGCGTGTACCGGTGGTGGTTCGGGTGCTGGTGCTGTTTCTGCGGCTGGTTTCGTGAGGGTCGGGTGCGGTGGTGGGGGCGAGCCCGCGGTGTTCTGCGGCTCGGCCGGGGCTACGGCTCCCCCGGGGTCTGCCGGGCGTACGGTCTCTCGCGGCTCGAGTTGCCCGGGTTGCCCGGGTTGCCCGGGCGGTCCGGCCTCGTGCCGTTCGGGGTCCGCTTCCTCCGCCTTGCGCCGGGCCCGCACCGCCCGCCAGCGGGCCACTGTGCCCAGCAGGAAGACGGTCATCACCACCAGCACCATCAGCTGGCTGATGAACAGGCCCCAGAAGAGGCCGTACCCGGAGAGCTGGTCGGCGGGGGTGTCCGGCCAGGCGCCCGCGATGTCGTGGGGTTGCCCGATGAGGTGGCGCATCGCCAGGGGCGTACGGGCGAAGGTGACGCCGTCCGGCCACGCGTCCCGGGCGAACCAGCCGGCCAGGCCCGTCGCCGTCCACACCATCAGGGTCATACCGAGGAGGAAGGCGAGGACCCCGATCAGCAGTCCGTCGGGGATCCCGCCCTGATCCTCGCGGCGCGGGTCACGCCTGTCCGGTCTCATCCCACGTCACCGCCCGTGCTCACGCCACCGTCGACTCGGACGGTCCGTACCCGTCGACCTCGCTGAGATGCTGCTCCACGAATGCCGCCGCCCGTTCTTCCGCCTCCAGTTCCGCGGCGTGCAGGGCGTCGTCGGCGAGGTCGGTGGACGACTCGGTCATGGCGCGGTCCGTGAAGACGAGGGGGCGTTCGGTCTCGGTGACCAGGTGCTTGACCACCTGTACGTTGCCGTTGACGTCCCACACCGCGATACCGGGTGTGAGGGTCGGGATGATCTCCACGGCCCACCTGGGCAGGCCCAGTACGCGGCCGGTCGCCCTTGCCTCGTCGGCTTTCTGGGCGTAGATCGTGCGGGTCGACGCCATCTTCAGGATCGCGGCGGCCTCCTTCGCCGCCGCTCCGTCCACCACGTCCGACAGGTGGTGGACGACCGCGACGAAGGACAGGCCGAGGCGGCGGCCGAACTTCAGCAGGCGCTGGAAGAGCTGGGCCACGAACGGGCTGTTGATGATGTGCCAGGCCTCCTCGACCAGGAAGATGCGCTTCTTCCGGTCGGGGCGGATCCAGGTGTGCTCCAGCCACACGCCGACGATCGCCATGAGGATGGGCATGGCGATGGAGTTGCGGTCGATGTGGGACAGGTCGAAGACGATGAGGGGCGCGTCGAGGTCGATGCCGACGGTCGTGGGGCCGTCGAACATGCCCCTGAGGTCGCCGTCGACCAGACGGTCGAGGACCAGGGCCACGTCCAGGCCCCAGGCGCGTACGTCGTCTATGGCGACGTTCATCGCCTCCGCCGACTCCGGTTCGGGGTGGCGCAGCTGCTCGACGATGTCGGTGAGGACGGGCTGGCGGTCGACGATCGTCTCGTTGACGTAGGCGTGGGCGACCTTCAGGGCGAAGCCGGAGCGCTCGTCGAGGCCGTGGCCCATCGCGACCTCGATGATGGTGCGGAGCAGCGCGAGCTGGCCCGTGGTCGTGATCGCGGGGTCGAGGGGGTTGAGGCGGATGCCCATGTCCAGGGCCGCCGTCGGGTCGAGCCGGATGGGCGTTATCCCCAGCTCCTGCGCGATGAGGTTCCACTCGCCGACGCCGTCCTCGCCCTGGGCGTCGAGGACGACGACCTGGCGGTCGCGGAAGCGGAGCTGGCGGAGCACGTAGGTCTTCTCCAGCGCCGACTTTCCGTTGCCGGACTCGCCCAGGACCAGCCAGTGGGGGGCGGGGAGCTGCTGCCCGTAGAGCTGGAACGGGTCGTAGATGTAGCCCTTTCCGGAGTACACCTCACGGCCGATGATCACGCCCGAGTCGCCGAGGCCGGGGGCGGCCGTCGGCAGGTAGACCGCCTGGGCCTGGCCTGTCGACGTGCGCACCGGCAGCCGGGTCGTCTCGACCTTGCCGAAGAGGAAGGACGTGAAGGCGTCCGTGAGGGCGGACAGCGGATCCCGCATCAGAGCCGTACCTCCTGACGTACCCCCGCATGATCCGTATGATCCCGCATCCAGCAGCCCTACCTTCGGATTCCGGTGGCGAACGGAAGGGTGTTGACGAACGCGCGGTGGTGCTCGCGGTCGCACCACTCCAGCTTGAGGTACGACTTTCCGGCCGAGGCCCTTATGGTGCGCTTGTCGCGTGCGAGTGCCTCCGGGGAGCGGGAGGAGACGGTGATGTAGCCGACGAGGTTGACGCCGGCGGCGCCGCTGGCGAGGTCCTCGCCGCGCTGGTCGAGGCGGGAGTGGGAGGCCACGTCGCGCGGGTCGACGGTGCGGTTCATCTTGGCGGCGCGGCTGGCTTCGGCCTCGTCGTTGGTCTTCTCGGTCAGCATGCGTTCGATGGCGACCTCGGTGGGTTCGAGGTCCATGGTCACGGCGACCGTGCGGATGACGTCCGGGGTGTGGACGAGGAGGGGCGCGAGGAAGTTCACGCCCACGGGGGTCATCGGCCACTCCTTGATCCAGGCGGTGGCGTGGCACCAGGGGGCGCGGGTGGAGGACTCGCGGGTCTTGGCCTGGAGGTAGGTCGGTTCCATCGCGTCGAGCTCGGCCGGCCAGGCGTTGCGCTTGGTCATGGCCTGGATGTGGTCGATGGGGTGGTCCGGGTCGTACATGGAGTGCACGAGTGAGGCGAGGCGTCCCTGGCCGAGGGGCTGCCGTACGCGGATGTCGGCCTCCTGGAGGCGCGAGCAGATGTCGGTGAGCTCGCGGGCCATGACGACGGCGAGGCCGGCGTCCTTGTCGAGCTTCTTGCCGCCGTGCGGGCGGGCGGCGCGGGCCATGGCGTGGGCCTCGGCGGCGAGCTCGCGCGTGTAGTGCATGCAGGCGACGAGGTACGCGCGGTGCTGCTCGCTGCTGGTGGACACCATGGACTGCAGCTGGTCGTAGGACTGCTGGAGCCACGGCAGGGCCTTGTCGTCGCCGCGTGCGGCGACGTCCTTGGCGTGGGCGTCCGGGTCGGCGGGGAGGGTGCGGGCGAGCATCTGGAGGCGGGTGACGAAGCCGTCGCCGTTCGCCACGTGCTTGAGCAGGGTGCCGAAGCGGTCGACGAGTGCTTCCTGGTCCTCGGAGTCGCGCAGGCCGACGCCGGGGCCCTCGATCTCGATGGCGGCGGTGACGGTCCTGCGGTCGGCGTGGAGCAGTACGGCGATCTCGTCCGGCCCGAAGGGTGCGGCCAGCCAGGTGATGCGCCCGATGCCGGGGGGCGGGCCGACCTCGACCTCGCGTCCGTCGAGTGCGGTGCCGGCCTCCATGGCGGCGGAACGGTACGTCGTGCCCTGCCGGAGGGTGCGCTTGTAGCTGCGGTTGATCTCGAACCACTTGTAGAAGGTGCGGCGCTTGTACGGCACGTACACGGCGGCCAGGGCCAGCATGGGGAAGCCCATGAGCAGCACGATCCGCAGGGAGAGGACCGGGACGAGGAGTCCGCACATCATGCCGAGGAACGCGCCCGCGATGATCAGCACGATCTCGCCGGATTCGCGGTTCCGGCCGATCACGGCGTTCGGCCGGGCGCGGCCGATCAGATACGTACGGCGGGGCGTGACCGGATGGGACACGTGGGACTGGGTTGTCAACGCCCTTCACCTCCCGAGCGATTGCTGTTGCTGCTGTTGCGGGTGCTGCTGGCGTGGGGTGTGTTGGCCGGGCTGGAGCGTGGCGGGGGCGCGGCGGAGGGGACAGATCCACCGCCACCGCCCGAGGTCCGCGTGCTGTGCGCCGCCACGCCTCCGGAGGCGGGGTTGGAGGGGCGGGCTGCGGACGACTGGCCCGATCCGCCGTTGTTGTCCGCCCGGGTGCTGTGGGTCTTGATGCCCTGGGCCACGAGGGTGGCCGGGGAGCTGATGACGGCCGCGGCCTTGCCTTCGGCGCCCCGCATGATGCGGTTGTTGCGGGAGTTGGCGATCTCGTCGCCGAAGCCGGGTACGAAGCGGTAGATCATCGCGGAGGCGAAGATGGCGAGCAGGATGATGGCCAGGCCGGAGACGACCGCGGAGAAGGCGTCGGGCCCGTCCTCGCCGGCCAGTGCGCCGGCGAGCCCGAGCACGATGACGATCACCGGTTTGACCAGGATGACCGCGATCATGATGCCCGCCCAGCGGCGGACGTGGCCCCACAGGTTCTTGTCGACGAGTCCGGCGTAGACGACGGTGCCCAGGAGCGCGCCGACGTACAGCAGGGCGGCCCTTATCACCAGCTCCAGCCAGAGGACGCCGGCGGCGAGGATCGAGACCAGCGAGACGACGATGAGCATGATGGGCCCGCCGCCGATGTCTTCGCCCTTTTCGAGGGCGCCGGAGAAGTTGCCGAAGAACGTGTCGGTCTGGTCGCCGGTGGCCTTGGCCAGGACTTCGGTGACGCCGTCGGTCGCGGAGACGACGGTGTAGAGGATCAGCGGGGTGAAGGCGGAGGCGAGGACGGTGAGCCAGAGGAAGCCGATCGCTTCCGACAGGGCGGTGGTGAGGGGGACCCCTCGGACCGCCCGCTTGGCCACCGCGAGCAGCCAGAGGAGGAGGGTGAGGATCGTCGAGGCCGCGAAGACGACGGCGTACTGCTGCAGGAACGTCGGGTTCGTGAAGTCGACGTTCGCGGTCTGCTGGACGGCGTCGGAGAGCTTGTCGACGGTCCAGGAGGCGGCGTCGGCGCAGCCCTTGGCGAGGGAGGAGAGGGGGTCGAGGGGGTTGGTGACGTCGGGGGTGGTTCCGGTGCCGCTGCGGCTGCCGGTGTCGCCTTCGCAGACTTCCCTGGCCTGGCCGGAGAGGAGCCCGCAGTTGTTGTCGCTGGGTGAGGGCGACGGTGTGGGTGCTGCGAACGCCCGTGCGGCGAACAGGAACGCGGTGGTCTGTACGGCGGTGAAGGCTGCGGTGACCTTGAGTACGCGGCGTGGGCTACCGGGCATACGTGAACCCTCCGTACTCCTCGACTGCCTTCGAGATCTCGTCCGACGTCGACACCCTCTGGTCACCGTTGACCGGCGCGGGGCCTTCCTTCTGGGAGAAGCCGTCGACCTTCCAGTCGCCTTCGGTCCAGCGCAACGTGAGGGTCATGGTGAACCAGTCGCTGGTGACCGGGTTGTCCGAGCTCTCGCCCGTCATTCCGTACACGCCCGTGCACCAGACCTCGACGGTGGCGGTGCTCTCCGAGTAGTCGGTGACCTTGGTGCCGACGGGCATCGTGCGTGAGACGTATGTGTCGCCCTGGGGCGCGTCGCCGTTCTCGTCCAGGCCCACCTTGTCGAGGAACGCCTTGTCGTACACCTGGTCGAGATTTCTCTCCAGCTCGGAAGCCTTGTCGGCTGCGAACACCTGGCGGACGATCTCGGGTCGTCGGGCGGGTTTGAGGATGTCGGCCGAGACCAGCACCACCGCGTAGTTCGCGGCCGCCGACTCGACGCCCTGCTCACTGTGCGCGAACCCGGACGGAATGCCTCCGGTCTTCGTCCCCACCGGCTGCTTCCCGGACGGCGCCGTCGCCGTGCTCTCCGCTCCGGTGCTGCCCGAGTCGCCGCCCCCGGAGTCGTCTCCGCCGCGGTTGGCGAACGCGATGGCGGCGATGAGGAGGACCACCACGCCGACCACGGTCACGAGGCTGCGGGAGGACGACTGGCGGCCGCGTCGGGCGCCGCCGTACACGCCGCCGGCGGCCTGCTGTTCGGGCAGCCGGGTGCGGGTCTGGCCCGTGCCGCCCCGCGAGCCGCCGTCGCCGTATCCGTCGTCACCGAGACTCATGCCGCGTACGCCCCCTCGACTCCGTACGGAAGGACCTCGTACCGAAACGCATAGCAGTACGACGGTAGCCGTGCTGGTTCCCGCGCGGGCGCGGTGTGGAGACTCGACATCAGGGACATCAGGGGAACGCAACCTCAGCCGGTGGGCGCGACGGACGGGTGGTGGTAGTGGGGTACCGGGCGGGCCCGGCCGGGACTGATGGTCTGCTGGACCGGGCTACACGGCCATGCCGTACACGATCGTGAAGAGCGTGCCCAGTGAACCGATGATGAAGACACCGGTGAGGCCCGCGATGATGAGGCCCTTGCCCTGTTCGGCGCTGAAGGTGTCGCGCAGGGCCGTCGCGCCGATGCGCTGCTTCGCCGCGCCCCAGATCGCGATGCCGAGGCAGAGGAGGATGGCGACCGCCATCACGACCTCGATCATGACGCGCGCCTCGTTGCCCAGGCTGCCGAAGGGGCCCCAGTCAGGGGCGATTCCGCCGATGATGGTGGTGATGTCGCCCTTTTCGGCCGCAACGAACATGTAAGTCACCGCCCCTAGTGGGTAGTTCTGCACCCTCTACACGGGTGCGCAGAGGTCGGGCCCATTGTCGCCGACAATTCCACCGTCGTATGTCGACTTGGCGTCATTGGTTGGCGGGTTTCGTACGGATCGGTGGTGGCGGTCGCAGCGTCATACTGCAACGTTACTCTGTGTATCACGGCAGGTTACACCGGGCAATGAGGTCGAAGCGGAACCGGTGGTGTGGTTCCGTCGTTATCCACCTCTCGCGCCGCGGTCCTGGGTGGCCGATGTCGGCCGAGCGCGAAGTGCCTGGCCCGGCCCGCTTTTGACGGGGTGTCGAACCGATGTCCCTGCGGATTCCGAGTGTGCCGGACGTGGCGGCCGGGTGCGCGTGCGGGGTGGCGTGAACGCTCACCTTTGGCCAGAACTCGTCCGCTGCCCCGGGTGGGTGACGGCACGTGAGCGGGCCGCGGTGGTGTACCGCGGCCCGCTCTGCGCGTCGTACGCGTGTGCTGGATGTCTCAGCTGTGTCAGCCGAGTCAGCCCGTGAAGGCGCCCACCCCCTCAGGGGTGCCCCAGCCGGTCGGGCCGTCGTAGCCGGAGCGGGCGGCGCAGAAGTAGGCGGTGGAGCAGCTGCCGTTGCTGCCGGAGGTGACGTCGTTGAGGGCCGGGGTGCCGGCCGAGGCGTAGGGGAACCGGGCCGGGTACGAGCCGGCGGACGGGGTGCCCGCGAGGGCGTAGACCGAGGCGATGATGGGGGCGGAGGCGCTGGTGCCGCCGTAGGTGGCCCAGCCCTGGCCGTCGGCGCCGTAGGTGTCGTAGACCGAGACGCCGGTGGCGGGGTCGGCGACCGCGGAGACGTCGGCGATCATGCGCTTCGAGCAGCCCGTGTCGGTCTGCCAGGAGGGCTTGGCGTCGTAGGAGGAGCAGCCGGAGCCGGTGCCCTCGCTGCTGCTGGTCGACCAGACCGTCTCGGTCCAGCCGCGGGAGGATGACGACGTGGACAGGGCCGTGCCGCCCACCGCCGTGACGTACTTCGAGGCCGCCGGGTACTCCGCGCCGTAGCCGCTGTCGCCCGCGCTGACCGTGATGGCGACGCCGGGGTGGTTGAAGTACGAGGAGTCGTACGTGGCGTCGGAGGAGGACTCGGAGCCGCCGTAGCTGTTGGAGACGAACTTCGCGCCCAGCGAGACCGCCGTGTTCACCGCGGTGCCGAGGTTGGCCATGGTGGCGGACTTGGCCTCGACCAGGAGGATGTGGCAGTTCGGGCAGATCGCGCTGGCCATGTCGAGGTCGAGGGAGATCTCGGCCGCCCAGCCGCTGTTGGCGGAGGGGAGCGAGGTGGTGGAGCCGGTCTGGCTCACCTTCTTGAAGCAGCCGTTGGAGGTCGTGCAGGACGGCAGGCCGTACTCGGAGCGGTACGCGGCGAGGTCCGACGCCGCGTTCGGGTCGTCGTACGCGTCGACGATGGCGATGGTCGCGCCGGAGCCCTTCGAGGCGGCGGCGCTGGTCAGGCCGTAGGCGGACTGGAGGTCGCTGGGGCCGTAGCCGGAGGGGGAGGAGGCGTCGGCGGCCTTGGGGGCCGCTCCTGTCCGGGCGGCCTTCTGGAGCTGGAAGGCGGTGGTTCCGCCGGTGACGCGGAGCGCGTTGCAGGCCATCTCGCCCTTCTTCGAGGGGATGGCGCAGGAGCGGGTCCAGGTGACGTGGGGTTTCGTGGTCGGTGCGGACCTGGCCGGGGTGGTCGCTGCCGTCGCCTGGGTCGTGATGCCGAGGCCGGCGAGGACGAGGGCCGCCACGGTCGCGGCCGCGCCGCTGACGCGGTGCCATCTGCGGCGGGTTGCCGGGGCGTTGGGTCTGGCGGGGGGTGCGGTACGCAACGTAGAGCCTCCTGGGAGTGGGGTGGCAGGGGCAGTGCGGGTGGGTGAACGCCGGTGCGGAGTCCCCGGCGGCGGGCGGCGGCCCGCGGACGACCATCCGCCTGGCGAGTACGCGACAACAAGACCAGTTCCGGAATCCTGACCCCCGCATTGCCGAAGCGTGTGCGGGGCTTACCGATCGATGGCCGTGGGATGGAGTGCGGCTGGTGGCGGCTTGACCTGGCTCACAGGTGGCGCACAGCGTGCGTGGTGGCAGGTGGCAGGTGGCAGGTGGCAGGTGGCAGGTGGCAGGCGGTCGGCGGTCGGCGGTCGGCGACCTGCGAGGGTAGATAAGTTGTCGCTTATATAAGCGGGTGGTGATAGATTCGCTTCATGCACGCGTTCGAGGTGCTCGCGGACCCCGTACGGCGGCGGATCCTGGAGCTGCTGGCCGAGGGGGAGAAGACCTCGGGCTCCGTGTCCGAGGTCATCAGGGCGGAGTTCGGGATATCGCAGCCCGGTGTCTCGCAGCATCTGAAGGTGCTGCGGGAGAACGGCTTCGCGACCGTGCGCCCCGAGGGGGCGCGACGTCTGTACGCCGTGAACTCGGAGCCGTTGCGTGACATAGAGGCTTGGCTCGACCGCTTCCGCCGCTTCTGGACCCCGCCTCTGGAGGCCCTGGCCACGGAGCTGGCACGGGGCAGACGGGAGCGCCGGCGGAATGGGACGGATTCCGGGGAACCGTAACCTTCGAGGGGATACCCATGATCGACGTGACCCACCAGATCAACGCCGTACGGCGGCAGGTCGGCTCCCGTGTCTTCAAGGCGGGCGAGGCACGTGTGGTGACCGTGAGCCGGACGTACGACTCCACGGTCGAGGACGTGTGGGACGCCTGCACCAACCCCGAGCGCATCCCCCGCTGGTTCCTGCCCGTGACCGGCGAGCTGCGCCTCGGCGGGCGCTATCAGCTTCAGGGCAACGCGGGCGGCACGATCGAGCGCTGCGACCCGCCCGAGGGCTTCGGCGCCACGTGGGAGTACGACGGTGACGTCAGCTGGATCGAGCTGCGGCTGACGCGGACCCCCGAGGGCGGTACGCGTTTCGAGCTCGACCACGTCATGCACGTGGAGGACAACGCGCGCTGGGCGGAGTTCGGCCCCGGCGCGGTCGGCATCGGCTGGGAGATGGGCCTCGTGGGGCTCACGCTCCACCTCCGGACCGGGGCGGCCGTGGACCCGCAGGAGGCCATGGAGTGGTTCGGGAGCGAGGAGGGGCGCCGCTTCGTGACGTCGAGCAGCGATGGCTGGTACGAGGCGTTCGTGGCGGCGGGGGAGGATCCGGCGGAGGCCCGGGCGAAGGCGGACCGGACGACGGCGGCGTACACGGGCGTGGAGGAGGAGGGCGCGGAGGGGAGCGGCTGATCCCTGGCGGGGCCCGTGGGCCAGTCAGCCGGCTCCCCGCTCGTCCGCACCCGCGCCGCCCCTCGGCCTGACCAGCCCGGTCTCGTACGCGAGGACGACCGCCTGGGCGCGGTCGCGGAGGGCGAGTTTGGCGAAGATGCGGGCCACGTGGGACTTGACGGTGGCTTCGCTCAGCGTCAGTTCGGTGGCCAGTTCCGCGTTGGACAGGCCGCGGCCCAGGAGGGTGAGGACCTCGCGTTCGCGGGGCGTCAGGGCGGCGAGGTCGGCGTGCACGGCGGGTGGCCGGGTCGCCGCGTCCGAGGCGAAGCGTTCCACCAGGCGCCGTGTGATGGAGGGGGACAGCAGGGCGTCGCCCGTGTCGACCAGGCGTACGGCCGCCGCAAGGTGCTCCGGGGTGACGTCCTTCAGGAGGAAGCCGCTGGCCCCGATCGACAGCGCCGTGTACACGTAGCGGTCCAGGTCGAAGGTGGTCAGGATGAGGACCCGGCAGTCCGGGTCCTGTCGCAGGATGCGGCGGGTGGCTTCCAGGCCGTCCATGGTCGGCATGCGGATGTCCATCAGGACGACGTCCGGCTTGAGGTCACGCGCGGCCGCCACCGCTTCCGCGCCGTCGGCCGCCTCGCCCACCACCTCGATGCCGCGGGCTGTCAGGATCAACCGGAAACCGGTGCGGATCAGCGTCTGGTCGTCGGCGACGAGCACGCGCGGGGCCGGCTCGGCCGCGGCCCCGGTCACGGGCCCGCTCATGGCCCCGGTCACGGGCGGTCCAGCGGGATGCGCGCCCGGACCCGGTAACCGCCGCCGAGGCGGCGCCGGGCGTCCAGGTCCCCTCCGTACACCGCGACCCGTTCGCGCAAGCCCAGCAGTCCGCGGCCCGTGCCCTCCCGGTGCCGGCTCGCTGGTGCGGTGCTGGCGCCGGTGAGCACGCTCGGGCCCGTGTTCAGCACCTCCACGCGCAGCGCGTGGTCCGCGTACCGCACGGTCACCTCGGCCTTGCCGCCGTCGCCGTGCCTGAGCGCGTTGGTCAGCGCCTCCTGGACGATGCGGTAGGCGGTCACGTCGATGCCCTGCGGGAGGGGGCGGGGTTCGCCGGAGATCCGGACCTCGACGGGCAGGCCGGCGAACGATACCCGGTCGACGAGTTGGCCCAGCCGGTCGAGGCCTGGCTGCGGCGTCAGACCGACCGACCGTGGGTCCGCGCCCTGTCCCTGGTCCGCGTCCTGGTCAGCGTGTGCGCTCAGGGCCGTGTCCTCGCCGTTCTGCGAGGGGGCCAGCAGTCCCAGCAGGTGCCTCAGGTCGGTCATCGCGCCGCGTCCCGCGTCCTCGACGGCACGCAGGGCGGCCGTGGCCTCGTCCGGCATCGTGCCCAGCACCTCGCGGGCGGCGCCGGCCTGGACCACCATGAGGCTGACGTTGTGGCTGACGATGTCGTGCAACTCACGGGCGATGCGGTCGCGTTCGGCCGCGATCGCGGCCCGCGCGGCGCTCTCCCGCTCCCGCTCCAGCAGCCAGCCGCGCTCTCCGACGGCCGCCTGCCACCGGCGTCGCGTACGCACCAGCGCCACCGCCAGCCACAGCACGGCCCCACACGCCACCCCCAGCGCCGCCGTCAGCACGTCAGGACCCCCTCCCACACGGGGTTCACCTTCGCAGACGCCCGCCCGGACCGCATCAGCCCGTGGATCCAGGGCGCTGCATCTCCAGAATGAGGTGCGGGCCGAAGTGCCGTCCCCGGAGGGATGTTGAGGGCGCGCTCCTCCCTTAGCGTCCGGTGCATGGTCAGTGAAGGCAGTAGGGCTGAAGGCAGCAGGGAAGATGCCGTCGTACGGCTCGACGGCGTACGCAAGGAGTACGGCGAGACTACGGCGCTGGACGGCGTGTCGCTGGAGATCCGGGCGGGGGACGCGGTCGCCGTGATGGGGCCCTCGGGGTGCGGCAAGTCCACCCTGCTCAACATGATCGCCGGTCTGGACCGTCCGACGGGCGGCTCGGTCGTCGTGCACGGCGAGAACGTGGGGGAGCTGAGCGAGAAGGGCCTCGCCCTGTACCGGCGGCGCCGGATCGGCATGATCTTCCAGTTCTTCAACCTCATCGACGACCTGTCGGCGCTCGACAACGTGGCCCTGGCCGCGCAGCTGACCGGAACCCCCGCCCGGCAGGCCCGCCGCCGTGCGCTGGAGCTCTTCGAGGAACTCGGCATCGCCGACCGGCGCAACGCCTATCCGGCGGTGCTCAGCGGCGGTGAGCGACAACGTGTCGCCGTGGCCAGGGCGTTGATGAACCGCCCCGCCCTGCTGCTGGCCGACGAGCCGACCGGCGCCCTGGACAGCCGCTCCGGCGAGCAGGTGATGGACCTGCTGCTCGACCTCAACCAGATCGGCCAGACGCTGGTCCTGGTGACGCACGACGAGCACCTCGCCCGGCGCTGCGCCAGCAGACTCGTCGAGATCGCCGACGGCCGGGTGACCGGCGAGCACGCCCTGGAGCCGTCCGCATGAGGGCCGTGTGGCGGGCCGCGCGCGCGGCGGTACGGCGGCGCAGGCTCCAGACGCTCGTCATCGGACTGGTCACACTGACCTCGACGGCGGCGATGGTGGTCGCGCTCGGCCTGGTCGACGCGGCCTCCTCCCCCTTCGACAAGGCGTTCGCGCGGCAGCGGGGTCCGCACGTCGTCGCCGCGTTCGATCCCGCGAAGGCCTCGGACGCGCAGCTGGAACGGGCGGTCCGGCGGGCCGGCGCGCAGGCCGCCGGGCCCTTCGCCCAGGCCACGGTCGAACTCCCGGACGACGCCATGAACTACGGCCTCGGCAGCCAGATCACGGTCGTGGGCCGTCCCGGCCCCGGAGGTCGGGTGGACCGGGTGGACCTGTGGGCGGGCCGCTGGGCCACCCGGCCCGGCGAGGTCGTCCTCAACCGGCAGTCGGACTGGACCGCGGACGACCTCGGCAAGAAGCTGAAGGTGCCCTCGGGCCCGGACCTCACCATCGTCGGGTTCGCCTTCGACCTGAGCCGGACCGCGGAGGCGTGGGTCGCCCCCGAGCAGATGGCGGCCCTGCACCCCGCGTCCACTCAGATGCTGTTCCGCTTCACAGACGCGTCCGCGTCCTCGGAGGACCGGCTCCGCGCCCAGCTGGCCACGGTGACCGAAAGCCTCCCGGCGGGCGCGCTGACCGCCTCCCGGTCGTACCTCACCCTCAAGGAACAGGTGGGCAGTTCGGCGCGGGCGTACACCCCCTACCTCATGGCCTTCGGCGTCCTCGGTGTCGCGGTGGCGGTGCTGATCATCGCCAACGTGGTCAGCGGCGCGGTGATCTCCGGTTTCCGGCACATCGGCATCCTCAAGGCCCTGGGCTTCACGCCGGGACAGGTGCTCGCCGTCTACCTCACGATGATCTCCGTCCCCGCGGTCCTCGGCTGCGCGCTCGGCACCGCCGTGGGCAACCTGCTGGCTCGCCCCTTCTTCGAGTTCGTGTTCATGGGGCCGGACGCCGGGGTGTTCCACGGCGACGTCTCCATCGCGGCCTGGGTGAACGCCGTCACCCTGCTGGGCATGCCCGCCGTGTGCCTCCTCGCCGCGATGGCCCCCGCGATCCGCGCGCACCGGCTGTCCGCGGCGCGGGCGATCAGCGCGGGCAGTGCCCCACGCGCCGGGCGCGCACTGGGCATCCAGCGCCGGCTGGCGGGCAGCCGGCTGCCGCGCTCGGTGAGCCTGGGGGCGGGCCTGCCGTTCGCCCGGCCGGGCCGCAGCGCCCTCACGCTCGCCGCCGTGGTCCTGGGCGTGACCACCGTGACGTTCGCGACCGGCCTGGCCACGACGATGGACAGGTTCGGCAACGCGGGCCGGGACGCCTACCAGGTCACTGTGTACGCGTCGAGCTTCAAGGACGGCAAGGAGACAGAACCGGTCCACTCCGACCCCGAACTGCACTCCCTGCTGCGGTCGTTGCCCGGCGCCGTGGGGGTCACCGCGAGGGCGGACGTCGAGACGCGCTTGGCGGGCTCCGCGGACCAGGTGTGGCTCGAAGCCCGTCGGGGCGACCGGCCCCGGCTGGACAGCGTGCTCACCGACGGCCGGTGGCTGCGCGGTACGGGCGAGGCCGTGGCCGGGTCGGCCTTCCTGCGCCGGAACGGCCTGCGCGTCGGCGACGAGATCCGCCTGGCGAAGGGCGACCGGAGCGAGCGGATGGTCGTCGTCGGGGAGTTCATGCAGAGCAACGCCCAGGCGGTCGTCGCCGACTGGGCGACGCTCCAGGCGCTTGCCCCGCAGGAGAAGCCCATCGCCTACCACGTCAAACTCCGCGAGGGAGCCGACCCGGACGCCTACGCGCGCGCGGCGAGGGCCGCCGATCCGGGGATCAGCCCGTCACCGCAGGGCCCCAACACCACGACCCAGACGATCATCGGCTCAGCCGCGGTCCTCACTCTGATGCTCGCTGTCGTCGCCTCCCTCGGCGTCTTCAACACAGTCGCCCTCAACACCCGCGATCGCCGCCGTGACCTGGGCATGCTGAAGTCCATCGGGATGACACCGCGCCAGGTCACGGCGATGACGGTGACGTCGATGGCCGTGCTCGGAGCGCTCGGCTCCCTGGTCGGCGTCCCTCTGGGCGTGGCGGGCTACGAGGCGGTCGTACCGCGGATGGCGGACGCGGTGGACATCACTCTGCCGTCGTACATGACGGACGTCTGGCAGGCCCCGGCCCTGGCCGGCCTGGCCTCGGCCGGAATCCTGATCGCCGTCCTGGGCGCGTACGTCCCGGCGCGGGGCGCCGCGCGGCTGACGATCGCGGAGGTCCTGCACAACGAGTGAGCGGGCTCGGTGTCACAGCTCCTGAGCGGTGTCCAGTTCGACCCCCTCCACGAAGTGGTCGAACTCACCCGCCTGCACGCCCAGGACGAACGCGTCCCACTTGCGGCGGTTCGTCGTCACGACGTTGTCCGGGTCGCTGGTCTCCCGGATGTAGACGGGCGCCTCGGGGTCCTCGCTCTCGGTGAAGGCGATCTCGATCCAGGGGCCGGGGCCGGTGGCGTCCTCGGGGGCGGCGCGGATCCAGTCGAGGTCGGTGGGGATGTCGGCCAAGGGGATGCCCTTCCTGAGTGGGTGCTCGGAAAGGTTAGGACAATTCTCAGAGTCGCCCGAGGTGGATTCTCACGCTCGTGGGGCAGCCTGTGAGCGATGTCCCGCACCGGCGCCCGTCCCCGCACCGGCACCCGCAGCCGTATGTCCCTGCTCGGTGTCGTCGCTCTGCTGGCCGTCACCTCCTCGTCCCTCGCCGCGGCCGACGACGGGCCCGGGCCCCTCGGGGTGACCGCCGAGGCGCCGGCGAGTGCCGCGACCGCGCGGGTGGGGGCCGTCTTCCGGAGCTGGCCGAGCGGCGGGCACTTCTGCACGGGCTCCGTGGTGCGCAGCGCCGGACACGACCTCGTCGTCACCGCGGCCCACTGTCTCGGCGGGGGTACGGATCTCGTCTTCGTGCCCGGCTACCGGGACGGGGAGGCGCCGTACGGCGTCTGGCGGATCGAGAAGGCGTACATACCGGGCGGGTGGGACGGCGGCGACCGGGACGAGGACAGTGACGTCGCCTTCGCGCGAGTGGAACGGCACGGCGCGCGGGAGGTCCAGGACCTGGTCGGGGGGAACGTGTTCGCGCCCCACCGGGCCACCGGAGCCACCGCCGTCACCGTCACCGGGTACCCCAAGTCCCGGCAGGCGCCGGTCACTTGCACCAACAAGCCCACCGCCCACAACGCCACGCAGCAGCGCATCGAATGCCCCGGTTTCCCCAGCGGGACCAGCGGGAGCCCCTGGGTGAACGGGGACGGGCAGGTCGTCGGGGTGCTCGGTGGGCACGAGGAGGGCGGGGCCACGGACGACGTGTCGTACAGCGTGGTCCTCGGGGACGAGGCGGCCCGTCTGTATCGCGCCGCCCAGGGCGAGTGATCATTCCGTGATGGCGGGTGCGCCTCTACACTTCGTGTCGGTGGAGTGCCGGGCAGTGAGGGGCGGTTGACGGTGCGTAAGGCATGGATCGTGGGCATCGCCTTCGGTGGCGCCGGCCTCAGCTTCGTGCTGCTGCTCGTCGTCGGCGTCTACATGACGGCGGGAAACCTCGCGAACGGCGTCGGGAAGGGCGCCGTGGCGCTCGCCAAGGGCGCCGTACCGGCCGCGTACAGCCCGCTCGTGCAGAAGTGGGGCAACCTGTGCAGCGCCATCAACCCGGCGCTGCTGGCCGCGCAGTTGTACCAGGAGAGCGGGTTCAACCCGAGGGCGCAGAGCCCGGCGGCGGCGCAGGGCATAGCGCAGTTCATCCCCGGCACGTGGGCCACCCACGGCATCGACGGCGACGGGGACGGCGACCGTGACGTGTGGGACCCGAACGACGCGATCCCCTCGGCCGCGCAGTACGACTGCACCCTCGCCAAGTACGTCAAGGACGCGCCCGGCAACCCGACGCACAACATGCTCGCCGCGTACAACGCGGGCGCCTACGCGGTGATCAAGTACGGGGGCGTGCCGCCGTACAAGGAGACCCAGAACTACGTGAAGACGATCACGGATCTGGAGAAGAGCTTCGCCGCGCCCGTCACCAGGGTCGATCCGTCGCGGCAGGCCGCGGGCGCCATCGAGTACGCGCAGAAGAAGCTCGGGACGCCGTATCTGTGGGGCGGCAACGGCACCGCCGACCAGGGCGGGCGCTTCGACTGCTCGGGCCTGACCAAGGCCGCCTACGAGAGCGTCGGGATCACGCTGCCCCGGGTCGCCAACGACCAGTACAACGCCGGACCGCACCCGAAGCGGGACGAGCTGCTTCCGGGCGATCTGGTCTTCTTCTCGGACGACCTCACCAATTCCCGGGCCATTCGTCACGTGGGGATCTACGTGGGCGGCGGCTACATGATCAACGCGCCCAGGCCCGGCGCCGTGATCCGCTTCGACCCGATCGACACACCGGACTACTTCGGGGCAACCCGGGTCACCGAAGATGGCGCGAAAGCGCTGCCCACGCGTGTCTGATGGCGCGTAATCCTCTGTGATCCCCCGCTCTGAGCTGCGCAGACGTATCTCTCTTCGATAACGTCTGCGTGATCATTCGGTGGATGTGGAACGTGGAGAAGGGGACTGTGCGTTCCTAGTCCCGTAGCGCTTCGACGCCTGACGACGCCTACAACCACGGGGGTGGCCGCAGCGGCGCACGTACGGGTGCGGCCGCCGAGCAGGGAACAGACGACGAAGGGGCCGCTGCACGATGGCTGCATTCGCCGAGTCCGGGGCGTATTCCGGGGAGTACTCCGGTCACGGGGCGCATCTCGCCGGGGCCGACACGCTCGCCGAGTCCGGGTCCAACCCCGACGTCAGTCTGCTCTACGACATCAATGGCCTGGCCAAGGACGCTCCGACCTGGTTCGACCGGGTCATGGAGTTCGTGGGGGAGTACGGGCTGCTGTTCGCCATGGTGCTGCTCGTGCTGTGGTGCTGGTGGGGTGTGCGGCGGCGGGGCGGGGAGGATGCCGCGCCGTCCGTGGCCGCGCTGGTGTGGGCGCCGCTCGCCGCGGGGATCGCGGTCCTCGTCAACGTGCCGATACGTGGGTTCGTGGAGCGGCCGCGGCCGTTCGTGGACCACGACGGCCTCGAGGTGCTGGTCTCCGGCAAGACCGACTACTCGTTCGTGAGTGATCACGCGACGCTGACCATGGCGATGGCGGTCGCGTTGTTCGTCGCCAACCGGAAGTTCGGCCTGGTGGGGCTCGGGCTGGGGCTGCTCGAGGGGTTCTGCCGGGTGTACATGGGGGTGCACTACCCGACGGACGTGGTGGGTGGCTTCGCCCTGGGGACGGCTGTGGCCCTGTTGCTGTCGCCGGTAGCGATGGCTCTGCTGACTCCGCTGACGAAGGCGATCGAGCGGTCGCCCCGGGTGGGGTGGCTGATCTCGGCCAAGGGGTCCGAAAGCCGGGGAGCGGTGATCTCGGGGACTCGGGTGGAGTCCTCGGCGGATGAGCGGGACCTGGCGGCGTAGCGGTTCATGTGTGAGGGTTCGCCCCGGGCTGTGGTTCCTACAGCGACTGCGGGAACGTGAAGAAGCCGGTCGGGTCGTACTGCCTCTTCACGGTCGTCAGGCGGGAGGCCGCGTCCCCGTAGTACGCCTTGCGCCAGTTCGTGAGGGTCGGGTCCGTGTAGTTCTGGTAGGCGGCGCCCGAGGCGTGGCGGGACATGGCGTTGTGGGCCGTGGTGAGCCAGGACTGGGCCGCCGTGCCGGAGGTGCCCGCCTTCCAGGAGGCGAGGTACTGGGCCAGCATCCGCGAGCGGCGGTGGACGAAGGCCGTCGCCGTGGGGGAGACGCGGTTGATCGCGCCGCCGAGGGCCGTGAGCTGGATGCTGCCGGCGCCGCCGCGGACCGATGAGATCTGGCTGAGCAGGGTCTGGATGCCCGCCGGCGAGATCGAGCGGTCGAAGAAGTCCGAGCGGGCCGTGTAGGTCTCCCGGCCGAGTGCCCCGGTGGGCGTGCGGCCCGGTGTGGAGCCCGGCAGGTGGCATTTGGCGTCCGTCGAGAAGGACGAGCAGCCCGCGTACACCTCCATCGACTCCTCGTACGAGCGTCGCTTCAGGGACACGCTGCCGGCGGGGGCGCCGACGCGGTCGGCCAGGCGGTCCACGGCGTTCTGGAGTTCGCCGTACGTGCCGAGGGAGAAGGCCGCGACGGAGATCCTCGGGGTGCCGCCGGCCGCGCACGACAGGTGGCAGGACGACCAGATCTCGTCCGGCTGGTCCGGGCCCCACTCCTGCCAGGCCTTCACCACGGCGGCGGCCTTCGACCACGGCCACGTCATGTACGCGGAGACCGCCTGGGGGGCGGGGTGGGTACGGAAGCGCAGTTCGGTGACCACGCCGAAGTTGCCGTTGCCCGCGCCGCGCAGGGCCCAGAAGAGGTCCTTGTGGTCGGTGGCGTTCGCGACGAGCTGCTTGCCGTCGGCGGTGACGATGGTCGCCTGGGTGAGACTGTCGCAGGTCAGGCCGTACGCGCGGGAGACCACCCCGTGGCCGCCGCCCAGGGTGAGGCCGGAGACGCCGACGGTGGGGCAGGAGCCGGCGGGGATCGTGACGCCCCTCGCGGCGAGGGCGCGGTAGACGTCGATCAGCTTGGCGCCGGCGCCGACGACCGCCTGGCCGGCGGAGGCGCGGATGGTGCCGATCTTCGAGACGTCGATGATCAGGTGGCCGTTGCCGGAGGACCAGCCCGCGTAGGAGTGGCCGCCGTTGCGTATCGATACGGGGGTGCGATGGGCCCTCGCGTAGGAGAGGAGGGTGCGGATGTCGTCCGTGTGGGCCGCGTAGGCGACGGCCGCGGGCTTCAGGGTGTCGAAGCGGGTGTTGTACAGCTGGTGCGCTGTCGGCCAGGCGCGGTCGCCGGGGCGGACGAGGGGGCCGTCGAGGTCGCGGGCGAGGGCCGTCCAGTTGGCGGCGGCGCGGGTGCTGGTCGTGGTTGTGCGGAGTGAGGTGCCCTCGGCTGGGGTGGTTCGGCCGGGGGTGGTTCGGTCAGGGGCGCCGCTGGTGGTGGTGCACGCGGATGTGGCTGCCGTCGTTGCCGTCGCCAGCGCGGCTGCCGTGCCGCTGATGAACATGCGCCGTTCCATGTGGCCCTCCCGGTGTTCCCGTGGAACGAGACGGGTTCATCGGGTGACGGGTTCCAGGGGCGCCGTAACCGGCTTCTGGGGCTGTGGGGTGACTTCCGGCCATTCCGGTGGGGGTGGGGGCGGGGGCCGAGGGCACGGGGCCTGGGGGGCGGGGGCGCGGGTGGGGGTGGGGTGCCGTGTCCGGGTGGGGTCCTGGGTTTTTTCGCCCCCGCCGCCCCTACCCGTCCCATCCCTGGGGGCTGCGCCCCCAGACCCCCGCTGTCGGCCTGACGGCCTCGTCCTCAAGCGCCGGACGGGCTGGGTGGGGTGCGGTGGGGGGTGTGGTGTCGGCCTGTGGTCTCGTCCTCAAGCGCCGGACGGGCTGGGTGGTGAGCGGGACGCGGCTGTGTGTGGGGGGCGAGGCTCTGATCGGCTGTCCGAGTAGTGCGCTTTGCTCAGATATTTCATATTGGACGGAGAGACGTCGACGTCGACGCGAGAGCGCAAGGAACGGGGAGTCACGTGAGCATCCACACTTCGTCGCGCAGGTCCGTGGCCCCCGTGGCGGTGGCCGCTGCCGCGCTGCTGGCCGCGAGTGCGTGTGGTGGTGGTTCCGGCCGTGTCTCCGCTTCCGGGGAGGGGGTCGAGGGCGATCTGTCCGGCACCATCCGGGTGGACGGGTCCAGCACGGTCGCTCCGCTCACCACAGCGGCGGCCCAGATGTTCCAGGGGGAGAACCCCGATGTCCGGGTGACGGTGGGAACCTCCGGTACGGGCGGCGGGTTCGAGAAGTTCTGCGCGGGCGAGACCGACGTCAACGATGCCTCGCGCTCGATCGACGACGACGAGAAGGACGCCTGCGAGCGGAACGGCATCTCGTACGAACGGCTCCAGATCGCCAACGACGGGCTGTCGGTCGTGGTGAACAAGGACAACGACTGGGTGGAGTGCCTGACCGTCGCGCAGCTGAAGAGCATCTGGGAGCCCGGCTCCGACGTCGACAATTGGAACGAGGTCGACTCCAGCTTCCCGGACGAGGAGCTGGAGCTCTTCGGGCCGGGCACCGACTCGGGCACGTTCGACTACTTCACCCAGGCCGTCAACGGGGAGGAGGGGGCCTCCCGTACGGACTACTCCCCGAGCGAGGACGACAACGTCACCGTGCAGGGCGTGTCCGGCTCCCGGGGCGGCATGGGCTACTTGGGCCTGTCGTACTACGAGGAGAACAAGGACGAGCTGAAGGTCCTGGAGATCGACGGCGGTGACGGCTGCGTCGAGCCGACCACCAGGACCGTGCAGAACGGCAGTTACGAGCCGCTCTCACGGCCCCTGTTCATCTACCCGAAGGCGTCCTCGCTCGACCGGCCGGAGGTCGAGGCGTTCGTCGAGTTCTACGTGGACAACAACGCCGAGATCGCCGAGAAGTCGCTGTTCGTACCACTGAACAGGAGCCAGCAGGCCGAGTTGAACAGGGATCTGGACAGGCTGCGGGAGCAGCAGCGGTCATGACCCCCACCGGCAGCGGGCGCAGGGCCGCCGCGGGAAGCCCCGGTTTCCTCGGGCGGTCCCAGCCGCGCTACGGGGAGAAGGCCGTCAGGGTGGTGCTGATCGCCGCCTCGCTCGTGTCCGTGCTGACCACCGTCGGGATCGTCATCGCGCTCATTCCGCCCGCCGCCGCGTTCTTCGGCAAGGTGAGCTTCACCGACTTCATCACCGGCACCGAGTGGTCGCCGCTGTTCAAGCCGCCGCACTTCGGTGTCCTGCCGCTGGTCACCGGCACGCTGATGGTCACCCTGATCGCGCTGCTGGTCGCCGTGCCGCTGGGGCTGGGCGCGGCGGTGTACCTGAGCGAGTACGCGAGGCCCGGCGTCCGCGCGTTCTTCAAGCCGATCCTGGAGGTGCTCGCCGGCATCCCCACCGTCGTGTACGGCTTCTTCGCGCTGCAGGCCGTCACCCCACTGCTGCAGGACATCTGGCCCGGTGGTGAGGGACCGGAGGTGTTCAACGCGCTCTCGGCGGGCTTCGTCATGGGAGTCATGATCGTCCCGACGATCGCCTCGCTCTCCGAGGACGCCATGAACGCCGTACCGAACGAGCTGCGCGACGGCGCCTTCGCTCTCGGCTCGTCCCGGATGCAGGTCTCCACCCGGGTGGTCTTCCCGGCCGCTCTGTCCGGCATCGTCGCCGCCGTCGTGCTCGGCGTCTCCAGGGCGATCGGCGAGACGATGATCGTCGCGGTCGCGGCGGGCGGCCGTCCCAACCTGTCCTTCGACCCCCTCGAAGGCATGCAGACGATGACCGCGTTCATCGCCGCGGCCGGTATCGGTGACCTGCCGACCGGGTCCCTCGGCTACCAGACGATCTTCGCCGTGGGCGCGCTGCTCTTCGTCATGACGCTCGTGATGAACCTGCTCAGCATTCGCCTGGTGCGCAGGTACCGGCAGGTGTACGAGTGATGGGCGCCCCCGTGGCCGGCAAGGCGCCGCAGGCCGGTGTCCCGGAGGGGTGGCGGCTCAGGGGCGACGGCACCCCCTGGCGGGAGCGGCTGTTCCAGTTCGGCCTGTGGGCCTCGCTCGCCGTCGGTGTGGTCTTCCTCGGCTGTCTGCTCGTGTACATCGTGGTGGAGGCGTGGCCCCGGCTGGACCTGCGGATCCTGACGAACTTCCCGGACATCATCGACCCGTCCAACGCCGGTGCCCAGTCGGCGATCATGGGCACGATCTGGGTGATCGGGTTCACGGCGCTGTACTGCCTGCCCGTCGGCATCCTCACCGCCATCTACCTGGAGGAGTACGCCGACCCGGGGCGCTGGTGGAACCGCGCGGTCGAGATCAACATCCAGAACCTGGCGGCGGTCCCGTCGATCGTCTACGGCATCCTCGGGCTCGGCATCATCTCCCGCGGCCTCGGCTTCGGGCAGACGGTGCTCACCGCCTCGCTCACGCTGTCGCTCCTGGTGCTGCCGACGGTGATCATCGCGGCGCGGGAGGCGATCCGTGCCGTACCGTCGTCGATTCGTGAGGCGTCGCTGGCGCTGGGCGCCACCCAGTGGCAGACCATCTGGCGCCAGGTGCTGCCCGCGGCCGTGCCCGGCATGGCCACCGGCTCGATCCTCGCCCTGTCCCGGGCCATCGGCGAGGCGGCTCCGCTGCTTCTGCTCGGCGGGCTGACCTTCATCACCTTCAACCCGACCGGTCCCGACAGCGCCTTCACCGTGCTGCCGATCCAGATCTTCAACTGGATCAGCCAGTCCCGCGCCGAGTTCGTCTCACTCGCCGCCGCCGCGATCGTGATCCTCATGGTGATCCTGCTGGTCATGAACTCCCTGGCCATCTGGCTCCGCAACCACTACTCCCGCCGCTGGTGACCGCGCCATGACCGCACAGCCCTCCCGACGCCTCCAACGCCACCAACGCCTCCAGCGTCTCCGCCGGCGGGCTTTCCCGCTCTCGCGGGGGGACGCCGAGCTCTCGCCTCCGGGAGGCACCGAGGTCTCCGAGGTCTCCGAGGCCTCGGATGCCAAGGGGGCTGTGGAGCCATACGAGGCCTTCGAGCTGTACGGGGTTGCCGAGCCGTATGAGGCTGCCGATTCCCACGAGGCCGGCGACGCCGACGGCGGTACGACCGCCCCGCAGGTTCCCTTCCGCGGCGCGCCCCCGCTCACCAGCCCGGTCTTCGAGGTCGGCAGCCTCTCGGTGTTCTACGGCGACCACGAGGCCCTCCGCGACGTCAACATGACCATCGGCGACCGCCAGATCACCGCGATGATCGGGCCCTCCGGCTGCGGAAAGTCCACCATGATCCGCTGCTTCAACCGGATGAACGACCTCATCCCCAGCGCCCGCGTCACCGGGAAGATCCGCTACCACAACGAGAACCTGTACGGGAGGGACGTCGACCCCATCGAGGTGCGGCGCCGTATCGGCATGGTGTTCCAGAAGCCCAACCCGTTCCCCAAGTCGATCTACGACAACATCGCGTACGGCCCTCGGGTGGGCGGCTTCAAGGGAGACCTCGACGACCTGGTCGAGGAGACGCTCA
This sequence comes from Streptomyces sp. NPDC030840, assembly GCF_055572015.1. Classification (NCBI taxonomy): domain Bacteria; kingdom Bacillati; phylum Actinomycetota; class Actinomycetes; order Kitasatosporales; family Streptomycetaceae; genus Streptomyces; species Streptomyces sp. NPDC030840. The sequence continues at coordinate 24,984 of NZ_JBVIEE010000024.1, forward strand.
CCCATGCCGCGCTGTGGGACGAGGTCAAGGACAAGCTCAAGACCTCGGCGCTGGCCCTGTCCGGCGGTCAGCAGCAGCGGCTGTGCATCGCCCGGACCATCGCGGTCAAGCCCGAGGTGATCCTGATGGACGAGCCCTGCTCGGCCCTCGACCCGATCGCCACCGCGAAGATCGAGGACCTCATGGAGCACCTGGCCCAGGAGTTCACGATCGTCGTCGTCACCCACAACATGCAGCAGGCCGCACGCGTCTCGCACCGCACCGCCTTCTTCACCACGGAGGTCGGCGACAGGGGCGAGCGTCATGGCCGGCTCGTGGAGTACGACGAGACCGAGCGGATCTTCTCGACCCCCTCCGACCAGCGCACCGAGGACTACATCTCCGGCCGGTTCGGCTGACTCCTCACGGCGCCGGAGGCCTTTGGTCCGTCAAGGGTCTGCCCCACGCCCTCAGCGCCGGGACTCCGGTACTCCGGCACTCCGGTACTCCGGTACTCCGGTACTTGGAGGTGGGGAGCCGGGCGGGCGCATGGCCGGGGCAGCGGCCAGGGGCAGGGGCCGCAGCGGTGGCCGCAGCAGGTGGCCGGGGCCTTATCGGTGCACGTTTCGACGTGCCCGCGTAACGCCGGCGTCGGAATCCGCATGTGCCCTCGACGTAAGCCTTCCGTGACCTAACCACACCGTCGACAGGGGTTCACCCGTCGTTCATTTATGGCCATCGGCGGCTTCACCTGTTCTGCCTACTTTCGGCCTTGCTGGGTGCGACGTGCAGCCCCCCACGGCACTCCCTCAGCGCCCGACGAAAGCAGTCTGAGAGATGGTCCCCGGGCACGGCGAGACGCCGTCTCGACGGGCTGACACGACATCGCACGCCGCCTCGGACGGCGGCTTCTGGAAGGAATCCCTGAAAGTGAAGCTTCAGCGCAACCGGCTTCGCGCCCTTTCCCTCGGTGCTGTCGCGATTTCCGGCGCCCTGGTCCTGACGGCGTGCGGCTCCGACGACAACACCGCGAGCACCGGCGGCGACAAGTCGGCGGCTCCGAGCAACGTCAAGTGTGACGACGCCAAGGGCCAGCTGCTGGCCTCCGGTTCCTCCGCCCAGGACAACGCCATGCAGGCCTGGGTGAAGGCCTTCCAGACGGCGTGCTCCGGCGTGGAGATCAACTACAGCCCCGACGGCTCGGGCGCCGGTATCACCAAGTGGCTGCAGGGCACCACCGCCTTCGCCGGCTCGGACTCCGCGCTGGACGAGGAGGAGACCGCCGAGTCGAAGAAGGTCTGCAAGACCGGCCAGGGCATCAACCTGCCGATGGTCGGCGGCCCGATCGCCATCGGCTACAACCTCTCCGGTGTGGACAACCTGGTCCTCGACGCCGACACGATCGCCAAGATCTTCGACAGCAAGATCAAGAAGTGGAACGACCCGGCGATCGCCAAGCTCAACCCGGGCGTGAAGCTGCCGTCCACCGACATCCAGGCCTTCCACCGGTCCGACGAGTCCGGTACCACCCAGAACCTGGGCAAGTACCTGCAGGCCGCCGCCCCGAAGTCCTGGAAGTACGAGCCCGACAAGGCGTGGAAGGCCGAGGGCGGCCAGTCGGCCTCCGGCTCCTCCGGTGTCGCGAGCCAGGTCAAGAACACCGACGGTGCGATCGGTTACTTCGAGCTCTCCTACGCCAAGAGCAACAACATCCCCACCGTCAAGGTGGACACCGGCGCCTCCGAGCCCGTCGAGGCCACCACGGACACCGCCTCCGCCGGCATCGCCGCCGCGAAGGTCGCCAGCACGAGCGACAAGGACCTGTCGCTGGAGCTCGACTACAACACCAAGACCGACGGCGCCTACCCGATCATCCTGGTCACGTACGAGATCGTCTGCGACAAGGGCAACAAGAGCGACGCTCTGCCCGCCATCAAGGCGTTCCTGAACTACACGGCCAGCGAGGACGGCCAGAAGATCCTCAGCGACGCGGGCTACGCGCCGCTGCCGGACGAGATCGCGGCCAAGGTCCGCGAGATCGTTCCGACCATCGCCTGACCCCACAAGGCGGCCGGCCCACCGAGAGTCACGGGCCGGCCGCCGCGTCCGGTGCACCGCCGCCAAGGAGCCGCCCCGGCTCCATGTCTGAGCCGGGAGCAGGCTCAGCAGACCGGAGAACGCCATGGATACGACAACGACGCAGTCCCCACCCCCTCCTCCTCCTTCTCCCACGGACCGAATAGAGCCCACGGGTTCCCAGAAGGCCGTCGTCAGGCCCGGCGACCGCGTCTTCTCGGGGCTTGCCAAGGGTTCGGGCATCACGCTGCTGGTGATCATGGCTGCCATCGCGGTCTTCCTCACCTACCGCGCGATCCTCGCCCTGTCCGAGAACAAGGCGAACTTCCTCACCTTCCAGGACTGGCTGCCGCAGAACTCGCCGCCGGAGTTCGGCATCGCGACCCTCGCCTTCGGCACGATCGTCAGCTCGGTCATCGCCATGGTGCTCGCCGTGCCGGTCGCCATCGGCATCGCGCTGTTCATCTCGCACTACGCGCCGCGCAGGCTGGCCGGGCCGCTCTCCTACATCGTCGACCTGCTGGCCGCCGTGCCGTCGATCGTCTACGGCCTCTGGGGCGCGCTCATCCTCGTGCCCTACCTGGGCGGCCTGAACGAGTGGCTCGACGAGTACCTGGGCTGGACGTACATCTTCGACAAGTCCGGCACCGGCCCCGCCCGTTCGCTGTTCACCGTCGGCATCCTGCTGGCGATCATGATCCTGCCGATCATCACCAACGTCACCCGTGAGGTCTTCCTCCAGGTGCCGCGGATGCACGAGGAGGCCGCGCTGGCGCTCGGCGCCACCCGGTGGGAGACCATCCGGATGTCGGTGCTGCCCTTCGCGCGCTCCGGCATCATCAGCGCCTCCATGTTGGGCCTCGGCCGCGCCCTCGGCGAGACGATGGCCGTCGCCACCGTGCTCTCCCCGAACTTCATCATCTCCGGCCATCTGCTGGACCCGGGCGGCGGCACGTTCGCCCAGAACATCGCCTCCAAGTTCAAGGAGGCCACCGAACTCGGCCAGGACGCCCTGATCGCCTCCGGCCTGGTTCTCTTCGTCATCACCCTGCTGGTCAACGGCGCCGCCCGGTACATCATCGGCCGCCGCAAGGAGTACTCGGGGGCGAACGCCTGATGTCCCGGACAACCGTCACCCCCGCCAAGGCACCGGCCTTCTCCACCGCCCGGCTGCCCCGCTGGGCGCCGGCCGTGATCGCCGTCGTCTCCATCGCGCTCGCCGTCGGCCTCAGCCTGGCCGCCGGCTGGGACAGCAAGGTCCAGTGGGGTCTCATCGCCGCGCTGTTCTTCGTCATCGGCACGTACGGGGTCACGGCGCGGATCGAGGGTCCGCGCCAGGCCAAGGACCGGGTCGTCACCAGCCTCGTCTGGGTCTGCTTCGTCCTGGCCATCGTCCCCCTGCTGTCCCTGGCCTGGACCACCATCAGCAACGGCGCGCAGATCGTCGACGGCTACTTCCTCACCCACTCGATGAACGGCGTGCTCAACACCGACCCCGGCGGCGGTGTGTACCACGCCCTGCTCGGCACCATCGAGCAGGTGCTCATCGCGACCGTGATCGCCGCCCCGATCGGTCTGCTCACCGCGGTCTACCTCGTCGAGTACGGCAAGGGGAGGCTGGCCCGCGCCGTCACCTTCTTCGTCGACGTCATGACGGGCATCCCGTCCATCGTCGCCGGTCTGTTCGTGCTCTCCTTCTGGATCCTGATCCTCAAGTTCAGCTTCTCCGGCTTCGCCGGATCGATGGCGCTGGCGATCCTGATGATGCCGGTCGTGGTCCGCTCCACCGAGGAGATGCTCAAGCTCGTCCCGAACGAGCTGCGGGAGGCCTCCCTGGCGCTCGGCGTGCCGAAGTGGAAGACGATCATGAAGATCGTCATTCCGACCGCCATCGGCGGTATCACCACCGGCGTCATGCTGGCCATCGCCCGTATCACCGGTGAGACCGCGCCCGTGCTGCTGCTGGTGTTCGGCTCCAAGATCATCAACAACAACCCGTTCGAAGGCGCCCAGTCCTCGCTGCCGCTGTACGTGTACCAGGAGTACGCGATCGGCACCGCGGAGTCGGTCGACCGTGCGTGGGGTGCCGCGCTCACCCTGATCGCCTTCGTCATGATCCTCAACCTGGTGGCCCGCGGTATCGCCCGCTGGAAGGCCCCGAAGACCGGTCGCTGACGCGGCCAGCATCAACCCAAGTCAGCGACGAAAGAAGCAGTGATCCACATGGCCAAGCGAATCGACGTCAGCGGCCTCACCGCGTACTACAGCGCCTTCAAGGCCATCGAGGACATCTCGATGACCATCGAGCCCCGCTCCGTGACGGCCTTCATCGGACCGTCCGGCTGCGGCAAGTCCACCTTCCTGCGCACCCTCAACCGCATGCACGAGGTCACTCCCGGCGGCCGGGTCGAGGGCAAGGTCATGCTCGACGACGAGAACCTGTACGGCTCCGGGGTCGACCCGGTGACCGTGCGGCGGGAGGTCGGCATGGTCTTCCAGCGGCCGAACCCCTTCCCCACCATGTCGATCTTCGACAACGTGGCGGCGGGGCTGCGGCTGAACGGCTCGTACAAGAAGTCCGAGCTGAACGACATCGTCGAGAAGTCGCTCAGGGGCGCGAACCTCTGGGACGAGGTCAAGGACCGTCTGAACCGGCCCGGTTCGGGTCTCTCCGGTGGTCAGCAGCAGCGTCTGTGCATCGCGCGGGCGATCGCGGTGGAGCCGAAGGTGCTGTTGATGGACGAGCCCTGCTCCGCGCTCGACCCGATCTCGACGCTGGCGATCGAGGACCTGATCGGTGAGCTGAAGGAGCAGTTCACGATCGTCATAGTGACGCACAACATGCAGCAGGCGGCGCGTGTGTCCGACCGGACGGCGTTCTTCAACCTCGCGGCGGTCGGGCAGCCCGGCAAGCTGATCGAGATCGACGACACGGAGCGGATCTTCTCCAACCCGTCGGTTCAGGCGACGGAGGACTACATCTCGGGTCGCTTCGGCTGAGCCGAGCCGCTTCTCCTTGTGTGTGAGGACCCCTCGCGGTGCTGCATGGCGGTGCCACCGCGAGGAACGAGGGCCCGCCCCTGGCTCCCGGGGGCGGGCCCGTTCGTTGTTTCCTGCGGCGGGTGTGGCGCTGCTTGTGGCTGGTGGGGCGGGTGTGGCCGGTTGGGCGGGTTCGGCGGGTTCGTGCGGTCTTTGGCTCGCCCCCGCCGCCCCTACCCAGTCCCATCCCCAGGGGCTCCGCCCCTTCGACCCCGCCCAGAGGGCTGCGCCCCCTGGACACCCCTCCTTTCAGGGCTCCGCCCCGGACCCCGTTTCGGGGGCCGGCCCCCGGACCCCCGCTCCTCAAACGCCGGAGGGGCTGAAGGGTGCGCGGCGGCGCTGGACGGTGCGGGCGGGGCTGGGTCGTGCCGGCGGGGCTGGATGGTGCGGGCCGGGCTGGATGGTGCGGGCCGGGCTGGATCGGGCGAGGCCGGGCTGGACAGTTCCCAGGCGGGGCTTGGGTTTGCAGCCGAGGCCAGGCACATCCAGCCCGTCCGGCGTTCGAGGACGAGGCCGCGAGGCCGACGCGGGGGTCTGGGGGCGCAGCCCCCAGGGACAGGATGGGACGGGTAGGGGCGGCGGGGGCGAGGAAAACAGGCACCCGGCGGGCGGCCCTACAGGAACGCCAGGTTCACGATCCAGAAGCTGGCGGCAGCCACCGCCGCGGCGGCCGGCATGGTGATGAACCAGCCGAGGATGATGTTCTTGGCCACGCCCCAGCGAACCGCGTTCACCCGCTTCGTCGCCCCGACACCCATGATCGCTGACGTGATGACATGCGTCGTCGAGATCGGCGCCTTGAACAGGAACGCCGTGGTGAACATGATCGACGCACCCGTGGTCTCCGCCGCGAACCCCTGCGGAGGGTCAAGCTCGATGATCTTGCGGCCCAGCGTGCGCATGATGCGCCACCCACCCGCGTACGTCCCGAGAGACAGCATGACCGCGCACATGACCTTCACCCACACCGGGATCGGGTCGCCGTAGTCCTCGACGTCCGCGATGACGAGGGCCATCACCACGATGCCCATCGTCTTCTGCGCGTCCTGGAGGCCGTGGCCGAGGGCCATGCCGGCCGCCGAGACGGTCTGGGCTATCCGGAAACCGCGCTTGGCCTTGTGCGGGTTCGCGCGGCGGAATATCCACATGATCGCCGTCATGACCAGGTAGCCGGTCACCAGCCCCACGAGGGGCGAGACGAACATCGGGATGACGATCTTGTCGAGGACCCCGGACCAGTACACCGTCGTACCGCCCGCCAGGGCCGCCCCCACCATGCCGCCGAACAGCGCGTGCGACGAGGAGGAGGGCAGGCCGAAGTACCACGTGACCAGGTTCCAGGTGATCGCGCCGACCAGGGCCGCGAAGAGGATGCCCATCCCCTTGGAGCCCTCGGGCGTCTGGATCAGCCCCTCGCTGACCGTCTTCGCCACCCCGCTGCCGAGGAAGGCGCCTGCCAGGTTCATGACCGCGGCCATCGCCAGCGCCGCCTTCGGCGTCAGCGCCCGCGTCGACACGGACGTCGCGATCGCGTTGGCCGAGTCGTGGAACCCGTTCGTGTACGTGAAGAAGAGCGCGACGCCGATGGTCACGACCAGTGCGAAGGTGTCCATGAACGGCTCAGGACTCCTTGACGGCGATGGTCTCCACCGTGTTCGCCACGTGCTCGAACGCGTCCGCCGCCTCCTCCAGCACATCCACGATCTGCTTGAGCTTGAGGACCTCGATGGCGTCGTACTTGCCGTTGAAGAGGTGCGCAAGAAGCTTTCTGTGGATCTGGTCCGCCTGGTTCTCCAGACGGTTGACCTCGATCCAGTACTCGGTGAGGTTCTCCATCGTGCGCAGGTGCGGCATGGCCTCCGCCGTCAGCTCCGCCGCCCGGGCCAGAACCTCGATCTGCTGCTCGACGCCCTTGGGCAGTTCCTCGACGTTGTAGAGGACGACCAGGTCGACGGCCTCCTCCATGAAGTCCATGATGTCGTCGAGGGACGACGCGAGGGAGTAGATGTCCTCGCGGTCGAACGGCGTGATGAACGAGGAGTTCAGCTGGTGGAAGATCGCGTGCGTGGCGTCGTCACCTGCGTGTTCCGCGGCCCGCATACGCTCGGCGATCTCGGCCCGGCCGGCGGTGTCCGCCCCGAGCAGTTCCATGAGGAGTTTTGAGCCGGTGACGATGTTGTCCGCGGAAGCGGCGAACATGTCATAGAAGCTCGTCTCCCTGGGGGTCAGACGAAAGCGCACGTGGGGTCCTCGGGGTGCTTCGGTTTCGGTCAGGCTGATGCTAGGTGCAACATCCGGCCACGGCTATCGGGCCGTCCCCCAGTCTCGCTCATCGGTCAGAATGCTCGGCACGGGGGCGGTACGAGGGGCCGTCGGGCCGCCGAAAGGGCAGTGGCCGAAGGACCCCCTACCCAGAGAAGTTCGTTACCATATACCTACCTGGGGTATATGCCGCAACACGTCTGTGGGAGGACGTCATGACGACCACCGAGGCCGGCGCGACGGCGCCCTCCGAGACCACCGTGGACACGGGGGACGCCGTGGTGACGGACCACGACCGTGGGGTGCACGGGTACCACAAACAGAAGGACGAACACCTCAAGCGTCTGCGCCGCATCGAGGGCCAGATCAGGGGCCTGCAGCGCATGGTCGACGAGGACGTCTACTGCATCGACATACTCACTCAGGTCTCCGCCTCCACCAAGGCTCTGCAGTCCTTCGCGCTGCAGCTCCTGGAGGAGCACCTGCGCCACTGCGTCGCCGACGCCGCGCTCAAGGGCGGGGACGAGATCGACGCGAAGGTCGAGGAGGCCACGAAGGCCATCGGGCGACTGCTGCGGACCTGACGGTCCATGGGCCGGCCGGGGCGCCTGCGCAGAGGAGGCCGCTCAGCGGCCCGCGGCTTCCTCGCGCTCCTCGGCCACCCGCAGCACCTCGTCGATGCGCACCAGGCTGAGCCGCTCCTCGTGGGCGGCGGAGGCCGCGATGATCAGTTCGCCGCACAGCTCGATCTCGGCGAGGGCCACGTGGTCCTGAACCGTCGTACCGCCTGCCGGAGCCACGTGCATCACCTCTTCTCTGCCGTCACCGACTCTCTAGGGTAGGGAGCGCCCTCCACGCCGCGCATGGCACCAACGGGCTATTCCTGCCGCCCGTCCGGTACGGCCCGCGTGGTCCGGGGTTCCGTCGTCGAGGGTACCGACGCACCGTCGCGCCAGCCGGTTTTCGGCTCAGTTCCTCCGAGTTCCGCGGGTACTCGATCAGTTCTCGGCGAGTTTCCCCGCGTAGATGTCCTTCGCGTCCGGCAGCGTCACGGTCACGGGCACCCCGAAGTCGTACAGCAGGGTCGTCGAGGCCACCGCGACGGTGTCCTTCCGCTGCCCGTTGGCGAAACTGAAGCGGTGTCGGATCTTGCGGATGCGGCCCTGGTCGTCGAGATAGGCGTCGAACGGGACGTCGGCCGTGGCGAACCCTTTCGCCGCCGCGCGCAGCGGAGCCCGGTTGCCCTCGGAGGCGCTCCGCGCGGCCACCGCCAGGTCGGCGGTCCCCCGGTAGTGCCGCACCGAGGTGCCCGCCACCTTCGCCTTCCCGACGTACGTCGCCGTACGCGCCCCGCGCAGCACCTCGGCCGCCGCGAACGGATCGGTCGCTCCGCCGGTCACCAGGTTCCCGTCGGAGAGCGTGCCCGTGTCGACGCGCACCCATTTGTCCGCGGGCACTCCCGCGCCGCGGTTCTTCATGAACAGGGCACCCGGAGCGAGGAGTTCGGTGATCGGGCGGTGCTCGCTGGTCCCGGCCGGGTCCTGCGGGAGCCGCACCTGGAGCCGGCCCAGCCGCTTGGTGTAGTCGTACACACCCTCGCCGCGGATCGTGACGCGGGTGCCGCCCGTCGCCATCTCCATCGAGGTCAGCGCCTTGGAGGAGCCCGCGCGCACCAAGGTGCCGACGGCCCGGCGCAGTTCCTCGACGGGATCGGCCGCGCGCGCGTCCTCGGAGTGACCGTCGTTCGCGCAGCCCGAACCGCAGACCATGAGCCCCGCCGCCACGGCCGTCGCGACCCACCGTCTGTGCTGCCCCGCCACCATCGCCTGCCAACCCCCAGCCGGTCCGTCCCGGGTCCCTTCTGTCGTCGGGCTAACGACCGGTGGGGGCTGCCGTCACGCGCTTTGCTGTTCGTTCCCTTGCCTTGGGTAACGTTGTCGCCCGTGGCCCAGCAGCACGAGATCGCCCCCACTCCGGAGCACCGCACGACCACCGTCGATCAGGGTCGCTTCTGCGTGGCCAAGTGCACCTGCGGATGGCGCGGCCCGGCCCGCAGAGCCCGGAGTCAGGCGAGAACGGACGCGGAGGGGCATGTGGCGGAGCCGCTCTAGCCGGGGAGCGGCCCGCAGCCGAGAACCGACGCGAACTCCCCTACGCGTGGCGCAGGACCGCCAGCAAGTCGTCCACCAGGTACCGATCCCGCACCTGGGTCAACCGCTCACGCGCCGCGACCGGCGACAGCCAACGCAACCGGTCCACCTCGTCGTTGGGCACGAAGTATCCCTCACCGGCCTCGGCCGCCCAGTAACTCACCTGCTTGGGCCGCCCGTTCACGGAATAGTGGGCCGTGGGCAACCGCGGCCCCGGCTCGCACCGGAACCCCGTCTCCTCCTCGACCTCGCGCAGCGCCCCCGCCAGCGGCTCCTCACCCTGCTTCAACTTGCCCTTGGGGAACGACCAGTCGTCGTACTTCGGCCGGTGGACCAGACAGAGCTCCAGGCCCCCGTCGGCGGGGGAGCGGCGCCACAGGACGCAGCCGGCCGCGTGGATGGTGTCGTCGCTCAACGGGTGCTCACCGCTTCCTTCTCCCAGGACTGCTGGAACACGAAACGGGCCGCCTCCACCTCGTGACGCTGGTCGGCGTGCAGAACCCCGAGGGCGTACGCCGTCGCGGGTGCGATGCGGGGGGTGCGGGCCGCCGCCGCGGCGGCCGCGGCCGCCTCCGAGGCGTCCCGGTGCCGGTTGAGGGCCTGTCCGGCCGCGACGAGGCGTACGTCGACGGGGGCGTCCTTGCCGAGCAGCACCTCGTGGGCGTAGCGGTGCAGGCGCAGCAGCAGGCGGACCTGGTGCCACGGGGCGTCCTGCGGGTGGGGGGCGGGGTCGGGGGAGAGGCCGTGGATCAGGGCCTCGGCGTTGTACGGGTGGCCCGCGGCGACCAGGGGCAGGCCGGAGACGGCGTCGCACAGCCGCTCGTGCGCGGCCCTGGCGAGCGGGCGCAGGTCCGCCTTGTCCGCCGCCGGGGTCAGCGGCACCTCGCTGGCGAGCACGGCCACGCTGTCGGCGACGGCGTGGAAGCGGGAGGAGCCGAGGGCCTGGAGGGCGGCGGAGTGGGCACGGGTCCGGGCCAGGGTCAGCTGGCGCTCCAGCAGGGCGCCCGCCTTGGCCGCGCCGATGGTCAGGTTGCCCTTCGCGGCGTCCCCCGCGGACGCCGCGGCTCCCGGTGACTGCCCGGGGAAGGCGGAGGCGCCCGACAGCCGGTTCAGGGCCGTGAGCAGGCGGTCCAGACGGGCCGCGTAGGCGTGTTCGCGGGCCAGTGTGCCGGACAGCCAGGCCAGTTCGGGCCGCATGGCCTCGGACCAGTCGGCGTTGAGCAGCGGGTGGTAGGTGTGCAGCGTGCCGCTGATGCGGCGGGCCGAGCGGCGCAGGGCGAGCGCCGCGTCGGCGGACTCCTCGGAACCGTTCTCCCCCGCCTTCGGCTTCGCCCGGGCGGGGGTACCGGCGTCGCCGGTCTCCCGCCCGGCGCGCAGCGCACGGAGGAACTCCGTGGCCTGGGCCCGCAGGTAGGCCGCCAGGGCGTCGGCCGTGACGGGCCCGGCCGTGGGGTCCGTGGGGTCAAGGTGTCGCGTTGCCACGCCGGCGCCTCCGGGCGTCTATGAGCATCTCCTGGACGTTGCGCAGGGGCTGGCCCTCGCCGTCCGTCGCGTGCCGGGTCCACTCGCCGTCCGGACCGAGGTGCCAGGAGGCCGTGGAGTCGGACATGCCGGTCTCCAGCAGGCGGTTGAGGGACGCCCGGTGGGCCGGGTCCTTGACGCGCACCAGAGCCTCGATACGGCGGTCGAGGTTGCGGTGCATCATGTCGGCGCTGCCGATCCACACCTCGGGCTCGCCGCCGTTGCCGAAGGCGAAGATCCGGGAGTGCTCCAGGAAGCGGCCGAGCACGGACCGTACTCGTATGTTCTCGGACAGTCCGGGTACGCCCGGCCGGACGGCGCAGATGCCGCGCACCCACACGTCCACCGGCACGCCCGCCTGCGAGGCGCGGTACAGGGCGTCGACGAGTGCCTCGTCCACCATCGAGTTGACCTTGATACGGACGTACGCGGGCCGGCCCGCGCGGTGGTGCTGGACTTCCTTGTGGACCCGGGCGATCAGGCCGTCGCGCAGCGACTTGGGGGCGACGAGGAGCCGGCGGTAGGTCTCGCGGCGGGAGTAGCCGGACAGCCGGTTGAACAGGTCCGAGAGGTCCGCGCCGACCTGCGGGTCGGCCGTCAGCAGGCCCAGGTCCTCGTACAGGCGGGCCGTCTTGGGGTGGTAGTTGCCGGTGCCGACGTGGGAGTAGCGGACGAGGGTGTCGCCCTCCTGGCGCACCACGAGCGACAGCTTGCAGTGGGTCTTCAGGCCGACGAGGCCGTAGACCACGTGGCAGCCCGACTCCTCCAGCTTGCGGGCCCACTTGATGTTGGCCTGCTCGTCGAAGCGGGCCTTGATCTCGACGAGCACGAGGACCTGCTTGCCGGCCTCGGCGGCGTCGATCAGCGCGTCGACGATCGGGGAGTCGCCGGAGGTCCGGTAAAGGGTCTGCTTGATCGCGAGCACGTCCGGGTCGTTCGCCGCCTGTTCCAGGAACGCCTGGACGGAGGTGGAGAACGAGTCGTACGGGTGGTGCAGCAGTACGTCCCGCTCGCGCAGGGCGGCGAAGACGTCGGGCGCCGACGCCGTCTCGACCTCGGCGAGGTCCCGGTGGACGCCCGCGATGAACTTCGGGTACTTCAGCTCGGGGCGGTCGAGCTTGGCGATGCCGAAGAGGCCCGTGAGGTCCAGGGGGCCCGGCAGCGGGTACACCTCGGCCTCGGAGACCTTCAGCTCGCGGCGCAGCAGGTTGAGGACGTACGGGTCGATGGACTCCTCGACCTCCAGGCGCACCGGCGGCCCGAAGCGGCGCCGCATGAGCTCCTTCTCCAGGGCCTGGAGCAGGTTCTCGGCGTCGTCCTCCTCGACCTCCAGGTCCTCGTTGCGGGTGAGGCGGAAGGTGTGGTGCTCCAGCACCTCCATGCCCGGGAACAGCATCTCCAGGTGGGCGGCGATGATGTCCTCGACGGGGACGTACCGGTTCGGCGACGCCTCCATGAAGCGGGACAGCAGCGGCGGGACCTTGACCCGGGCGAAGTGCCGGTGACCGGAGACCGGGTTGCGCACGACGACCGCGAGGTTGAGCGAGAGACCCGAGATGTACGGGAACGGGTGCGCCGGGTCGACGGCCAGCGGGGTCAGGACCGGGAAGATCTGGTTCTTGAAGAGGGTGAAGAAGCGGGACTGCTCCGCGCCGGTCAGCTCGCTCCAGCGGACCAGGTGGATGCCCTCCTCGCCCAGCGCGGGGCACACGTCCTCGTGGTAGCAGGCCGCGTGCCGGGCCATGAGCTCGCGCGAGCGGCCCCAGATCATCTCCAGGACCTCGCGGGGCTGGAGGCCGGAGGCGGAGCGGGTGGCGACGCCTGTGGCGATACGGCGCTTCAGGCCGGCCACCCGGACCATGAAGAACTCGTCCAGGTTGCTCGCGAAGATCGCCAGGAAGTTCGCCCGTTCCAGGAGGGGCGTGCTGGGGTCCTCGGCGAGTTCGAGGACGCGCTCGTTGAACGCGAGCCAGCTGCGCTCCCGGTCGAGGAAGCGGCCCTGGGGCAGCTGCTCGCCGTCGTAGGGCGCCTCCTCGTACGCGTCGAGATCGGCGTCGATGTCGGGTTCCAGGTCGGAGACCACGGCGGCCACTGTGTGCGGGCGGTGCGCGGCGAGGGATCCCACGGAGGGCTGGACGTGCTGGACCTCTGCCTCGGCGTTCTGCTGGCTCATAAACCCATTCTTCCGCGCCGCCAGGAAAACGGGCGCGTCGGATGCGGCGGGCGGGAGCGCGGCGACGTGACGGCCGCTCCCCGCGCTCACCTCCTTCTCCGGGGGCGGCGAGGGCTCGGGCACGGCGGGGTTCATTGACCGAGCGTCGCAAGGCCGTCTGAATCGCCGGTTAAGGAGACATGACGTGAGGGATAGCGGGGGGAGGCCCGCGGGAGTTCTCGGGGCGCCCGAGGGGCACGGCGGCCCGGCGGGTTCCCGTGGTACGCCCCTCCCCCCGTAGAGGGGCGTACCGGTTTCGGGGCGGCCCGCCCGGTCGTACGGCTGGTCAGGCCGTGCGACGGCGCAGGAGGGCGAACGCGGCGGCGGTGGCCGCGACGGCGACGGCGAGGACGATGCCGGTCTCCACCAGGTGCAGGGGCCAGCGGTGGGACTGGGGGTGGAACGAGGCGGGCCATCCGATGCCCGCGCTGTCCGTCTGCCAGGCGCTCCTGGGCAGCTCGAGCCCGGTGGGGTCGGCGGGGGTGGTCACGGGCCAGAGGTCCTCGCGGTAGCGGTCCAGCACGTTGTACAGCACCAGGGAGGCGGCGAAGCCCAGGCCGGCGGCGGGCAGGGCCCTGCGGGTCAGCATTCCGGCGAGTGCGCCGAGGGCGATGCCCGCGAGGGCGTAGGCGACGGCTGCCGGGCCGGTGGCGAGGAAGACGTCCGGGTAGTACCAGTCCCCGGTCAGGTTCGGGTCGCCGTCCTGCCTGGCCCAGTCGTGCAGCAGGATGAGCAGCCCGGTGCCGGAGGTGATCAGCGCGGCCGGGACGGCGAGTCTGACGGCCAGCCAGCGGGCCGGGGTGACCGACTGGGTCCAGGCGAGATCCGCCGTGCCGGTCTCCAGCTCCCTGCCGATCAGTGCGGCGCCGGCCCAGGCGGCCACGGGGAACACCAGCCATGACAGCGCGGTGGCCATCAGGGACAGGCCGCCGGAGTACGTGTCGTCGGCGGTGATCGCGTCGACCGCCGAGCACAGGGGGAGCCCGGTGCCCGGTGAGCCGCAGGCCCTGTTGCCGGCGCGTGCCTCGTCCCCGAGGGCGTACAGCCGGACCAGGTAGCCGACGGCGACGGCCCACGCGACGGCCCAGAGGATCAGGGCCGGCCGGTGCAGTCGCAGGACGGTCCAGAGCAGGCCCCCGGGGCCGCGCGGTGTTCGGGCGGAGGGCCGGGTGGGTGCCGGGACGGCGGGCGGTGTGGTCATGCGGCGTCTCCCGTTCGGCGGTTCAGCAGCCGGAAGGCGGCCAGGACCGCGAGCGCGGTGAGGGCGAGGACGACGCCGGTCTCCATGAGCTGGAGGGGCCAGAAATGGGAGGAGGGGTGGTAGTCGGTGTAGAAGCCGGCGATGTCGCGCTGGGCGAGGCACTGGCGGGTGCCGCCGCAGGGGTCGGAGACGCGGGCGCCGGTCGAGGTGAGGCCTCCTTCGTCGACGTGCATGCCGGTGAAGATCGAGTACTCCTCCCTGTTGACCAGGGTGGCACGCGGCCACAGGTACGGGCGCAGCACGCCGAGGACGAAGTGGAGGACCAGCAGGCAGACCAGGCTGATGCCCAGCGCGGGCAGGGAGCGGCGGGTGAGCAGGCCGACGAGCACGCCGACCGCGAGGCCCAGCAGGGCATAGGCGACGGCCACGGTGCCGTTGCTCCGGAAGACCACGTCGTCGTACCACTGCCAGCCCAGCCACCGGAGCAGTTCCCTGTCCGACGGCCACACGAGCCGGTGCAGCAGTGTGAGCAGGACGGTGCCGGAGGCGATCACGGCGGCCGGGACGGCGAGCTTGGCCGCCAGCCAGCGCGCCGGGGAGACCGACTGGGTCCAGGCGAGGTCGGCGGTGCCCGTCTCCAGTTCCCGGGCGATCAGAGCGCCCGACGCCCAGACGGCGACGAGGAACGGCGTGATCGTGATGATCAGGCCGCCGAGGGATGTGGCCATGTCGAGCGCCAGGTAGGCGTCGCCCCGGTAGTCGCAGCTCATGTTCTGGCCGGGGAAGGCGCAGCGCATCGTCGTGTACTCGGTCCAGGCTCCCGTCGTCCCCGGCCCCCACGCCCACAGCAGCGCCCCGCCGGCCACGGCGACCAGCAGCGTCCAGAACAGCAGGGCCGCGCGGTGCAGGCACAGCATCGTCCAGACGAGGCCGCGTGGCCTCAGGGAGCGGCGCAGGACGGGTGCCTTGGCGGGCGCGGTGGTCACGGCCGTCATACGGCGGTCTCCTTGTTCTCGGTGTTGTCCTCGCCGTCGTCCTCGCCGTTGTCGCCGTTGTCGCCGCTGTCGCCGTGGTCGTCGTCCTCGCCGTTGTCGTCGTCCTCGTCGGCCTCGTCGGCCTCGTCCTCGCCCCGGTCCTCGTCGTCCTCGGACTCGGACTCGGACTCGAAGTCGAACTCGAAGTCGAACTCGTCCACGTCCTCGCCGGTGAGCGTGAGCACCGGGGCCCCGGGGGAACGCAGGTGGGCTAGGACCAGCTCCTCCAGGGTGGGTTCGAAGGTCTGCCACTCGTCGTCCAGCGGCCCGTCCGGCCGTATCAGGGCGACGCGCTGACGCCCCGTCGTACGGGACTCGACGACGGTGTGCTGGTCGAGGTCGCCGTCGTGGCCGGTGACCAGGACGTGCGCGGCGAGGAGGTCGTCGAGCGCGCCCGCGAGGCGGACGTGGCCGTCGCCGATGAGGAGCAGGTGGTCGCAGGCGTCCTCCAGCTCGGCGATGACGTGCGAGGACATCACGACCGTCGTGCCGTGCTCGGCGGCCTCGGCCATCAGCGCGCCCATGAGCTGGTGCCGGGCGAGCGGGTCGAGGTCGGCCATCGGCTCGTCGAGGAGCAGCAGTTCGGGCCGTTTGCCGAGCGCCAGGGCGAGGGCGACGCGGGTGCGCTGGCCGCCGGAGAGGGTGCGGACCCGGATGTGCGGGTCGAGGTCGCCGCCCGCCACGATCCGCGTCGCGACGGCCTGCTTCCACCGCCCGGGGTTGAGCTCGGCGCCCATGCGCAGCGTTTCGTCAATGCTGAGCTGGGGGTACAGGGGCTTGTCCTGGGCGACGTACGCGAAGCGCTCGCGGGCCTCGGCCGGTGTCGTGCCGAGCACCGTCACCGTGCCCTCGGTGGGCCTGAGGAGTCCGGCCGCGAGGGCGAGCAGGGTGGACTTGCCCGCTCCGTTGGGGCCGACGATCGCGCACACGCTCCCCGTGGGCAGCCGGAACGTGCAGTCACGCAGCGCCCACTCCCCGTTCCGCCCGAATCTCCTGCCCAGGGCGGCCGCCTCCATGGCGGTGTCGGTCATTCCTCGTCCCCCTTGCCGTGCTTGCTGTGGTCGTCGGTGAAGTGCTCGTCGAGTACGGAGGTGAAGAGCGCCGCCACGTCGTCCCGCTCGAGTCCGGCCTCGTGGGCCCGGACCGCCCACGCGTCCAGCTCCGCCCGCAGCGGGGAGTCGGCGGGCGCGGAGCCCAGTGACTTCCGTACGAACGTGCCGAGGCCGCGGCGTGCCTCGACCAGGCCCTCGCGCTCCAGTTCGCGGTAGGCCTTCAGGACCGTGTTCGGGTTGATCGCCGTGGCCTGAACGACCTCGCGTGCCGTGGGGAGCCTGTCGCCGGGTACCAGCAGGCCGAGGCGCAGGGCCTGTTTGGTCTGCTGGACGATCTGGACGTAGGTGGCGACACCGCTGCGCCGGTCGATGCGGTACTCGACCACTCGGACAACCACCCTTTCACTAATTGAGTAGTGAAAGGGTGGTGCAAGGAAGGGGCGGCGTCAAGTCGCCGCCCCTGGGTAGCCCTTGGGGACCTCTCGCGGAGTCGTCCTCGGGTACGGTCCGTCAGGTCTCCGTGCGGTACATCAGGTCCGTCTCGTGGGTGGTGAAGCCGAGCCGCTCGTACACGCTCACCGCGGCCTTGTTGTCGGCGTCGACGTACAGCATGGCCGTCGGCAGGCCCTGGGCGGCCAGGTGGCGCAGGCCGATGGTGGTGAGGGCCTTGCCGAGGCCGCCGCCCTGGGCTCCGGGGCGCACGCCGAGGACGTACACCTCGCCGAGGCCCTCGGCCGCGTGGACCTTCGTCCAGTGGAAGCCGATCAGTTCGCCGCCGCGCTCGGCCAGGAAGAAGCCGGCGGGGTCGAACCAGGTTTCCGCCTTGCGGTCGTCGAGGTCGCGCTGGGTGAGGGAGCCCTGCTCGGGGTGGTGCGCGAACGCCTCGGCGTTCACCGCCAGCCAGGCGGCGTCGTCCTTGCCGGGTACGAAGGTGCGGACGGTGACGCCTTCGGGGAGCACCGGCTCGGGCGGGTCGAAGTCGGCCAACGAGCGGCGCATCTGGCGCAGTTCGCGGAACAGGGTGAGGCCGAGGACCTGCGAGAGGTGCCGGGCGGCGGAGTGGCCGCCGTGAGCCCACACCCTCAGGCGCTTGCCGGACTCGGCGAGCAGGGCGGTACCGAGGGCGCGGCCGTGGCCGTGGCCCCGGTGGGCGGGGTGGACGACCAGTTCGGCGGCCGGGGCCTCCACCGGGTCGGTGTCCTCCAGTTGGGCGTATCCGACGAGGGTGCCGGGGGCGGGGGTGTCTCCGGCCGGGGTGTCCGTGACGGTGAGCAGCAGGTGCCGGACGCCCGCGCGTTCGCCGCCGCGCAGTTGCAGGCGGCCCTGCTCGGACACCGCCTGCTGGCCGTCGGCACCGGCGGCCTCCGCGAGCAGGGTGAGCACGGCGTCCACCTGGTCGGTGGTCAGCGAGGAGAGGCTCTCGATGCTTCGGGCTCCGCCGGTGGGGGCGGTGTCGTGGCTGGTCATGTGTACGAGGTTAGCTCCGTGGGGGTGGTCGTGGGCTCGGTCGGGAGGGGTGGTGGGGGTGGTGTCGAGGGTGCGGGTTCGTTGTGGCTTGTCGCGCCCGCGCGGCGGAGCCGCATATCGACACAGTCCCCCGCCCCTTCAGGGCGCCCGCGCGGCGGAGCCCCATGTCGGCACAGTCCCGCGCCCCTTCAGGGCCTGGCTGGATCTGGACTGCGCGGTGAAAGTGCCGCGTATCGGCACAGTCCCGCGTCACTGACGAGCCATGACGAGCCATGACGAGCCGTCTTGTCCCGTTCATGGTGAATCATCCTCGACGGCAACCAGGTCGTAACCCTGAAACCCCTGTCGCGCTACGCGCGTTGACCCTACGCTTCGGGCCGACGGGGCCTGTTTCTCATTCGACTCCCAGGGGGGCACATGTCAGCCACACCCCATGCGCAACGCCGCAGACGCCGTACGTTCCGGATCACCGCCGTGGCCGTCGGGCTCGCCACCGCCGGGGCCCTCGCCGCCGCGCTGCCGGCCTCGGCCGGTGAGGCCACGACCTACAAGCCGGGGCATCCGAAGCCGAGCCGCTACCAGGACGTGCAGCTGCTGTCGTTCAACGACCTGCACGGGAACCTGGAGCCGCCGACCGGTTCGTCCGGCCGCGTCACCGAGGTGCACGAGGACGGGACGACCAAGACCATCGACGCCGGTGGTGTCGAGTACCTGGCGACCCATCTGCGCAAGGCGCGCGAGGGGCAGAAGTACTCCGTCACCGCGGCCGGTGGTGACATGGTCGGCGCCTCCCCGCTGATCTCCGGCCTCTTCCACGACGAGCCCACCATCGAGGCCCTGAACAAGCTGGACCTCGACGTGACGAGCGTCGGCAACCACGAGTTCGACGAGGGCGCCAGGGAACTGGGCCGGCTGCAGAACGGTGGGTGCCACCCCACCGAGGGGTGCTACACGGACGAGGGCTTCGAGGGCGCCGACTTCCCCTACCTCGCCGCCAACGTGCTCGACGAGAAGACCGGCAAGCCGATCCTGAAGCCGTACTGGGTGTGGAAGAAGAACGGCGTCAAGATCGGCTTCATCGGTGTGACCCTGGAGGGCACGCCGGACATCGTCTCCGCCGACGGCGTCAAGGGCCTGAAGTTCAAGGACGAGGTCGAGACGATCAACAAGTACGCCAAGGTGCTGGAGCGCCAGGGCGTGAAGTCGGTCGTCGCGCTCATCCACGAGGGCGGGTTCCCCGCCTCGACGGCGTACAACTACGACTGCGACTCGCCCGGCGCGGGCGACGGCATCTCCGGCCCGATCGTCGACATCGCCAAGAACATCACGCCGAAGGTCGACGCGCTGGTCACCGGCCACACGCACACCGCGTACGCCTGCACGATCAACGACCCGGCCGGCAAGCCGCGCACGGTCACCTCGGCCGCGTCCTTCGGCCGCCTCTACACCGACACCACGCTGACGTACGACCGCTGGACCGGCGACATCGCCCGTACGGCCGTCGAGTCCGCGAACCACGTGGTCACCCGGGACGTCCCGAAGGCGCCCGACATGACCGCGCTGATCAGCAAGTGGAACACGCTGGCCGCGCCCATCGGCAACCGCGCCATCGGCTACATCTCGGGGGACATCGGCAACACCGGCACCGAGTCCCCGCTCGGTGACCTCATCGCCGACGCGCAGCTCGCCCACGGCAGGGAACTCGACCCCGGGACCGACCTGGCGCTGATGAACCCGGGTGGTATCCGCGCCCCGCTCACTTACGCGGCCAAGGGCGCCGAGGGCGACGGTGTGGTGACGTACGCGGAGGGCTTCACGGTCCAGCCGTTCGCCAACACGGTCAACCTGCAGGACTTCACGGGCGCCCAGCTCGTCCAGGTGCTCAAGGAGCAGGTGAGCGGGTCCAACACCGCCGCGCCCAAGGTCCTTCAGGTCTCGTCCGGGCTCACCTACACGCTGGACCTGACGAAGACCGGCGCGGACCGTGTGGTCACCGACTCCATCAAGCTGAACGGTGCCGCCATCGACCCGGCTGCCACCTACCGTGTCGCGACGAACAGCTTCCTCGCGGGCGGCGGCGACGGCTTCCCGACGCTGGGACAGGGCACGAACGACCTGGTGGGCGGGGACGACCTCGCCGCGCTGGAGAAGTACCTGCTGGCCAACTCGTCGGCCAGCGACCCGATCGCCCCTCCGGCGGCGAACCGGATCACTGTGGTGAGCTGAGCATCCCCGGCCTGGGTCCGCCCCGCATCCCGTCCCGGGGTGCGGGGCGGACCCGCGTGAGCTATCTCCCTTATCCCCGAACCGACTTGCAGGGCAGGCCGGTCCGCGTGGTGGGATGAGGTGATGCGTACCCCCCACGACATACCGACGCATTCCCGCCCGAACCCCTACGACGAGCTGGGCGCTCTGGACGACGGGCCGCTGGACGACGGGCCGCTGGACGAGTTCCTCCGGGAGGACGGGCCCGCCGAGGGCGAGCCCGCCGAGGCCCGGCGTGAACCCGACGGTGAGGCCGGCGGTGCGGCCGAGGACGACTGGAGCCCGCCCAACCACCGCCGCGACGGCCGCCGTCGGAGGAAACGTTTCGCCGGGCTGCCCCTCGCCGTGAAGGCCGCCGTCCTCGTCGTCGGCCTCACCGCCTTCCTCGCCCTCGGCGACCGCTGGGCGGTGCTGTACGCGGAGCACAGGGCCGGGGAGACGCTCAAGAAGCAGCTGGACCTGAGCGCGGCCCCCGAGGTGGGCATCGAGGGCTTCCCCTTCCTCACCCAACTCGCAGACAGGCGGCTGGAGTCGGTGTCCGTGACCGTCCCGGACGTGGCCGCCGACCGGGTGTCGCTGGCGAAGGTCTCGGCGACCGCCCACGACGTCGGGCTCGACACCGACGGCCTGACCTCCGTACGCGGTGCCTCCATCCCCGAGCTGGACGGCGAGGTCCTGCTCTCCTTCGACGACCTGAACCGCGAACTGGGCGCCTCCCAGGTGCGGTTCACCGGGCACGGCCGCGACGAGGTGCGGGCGCGCGGCACGCTGCCCGTGGCCGGACACGACCTCAAGGTCCGCGCGGACGCCCGTATCCGCCGCGAGGGCGAGCGCGGCATCGCGACCGACATCGACGGGATGCGCCTCGACATCGGGGACCTCGCGACGTACCGGCCGGGCGCCGGGCCGTCCGAGGGACTCCACCTCACCCCGAAGGGCGCCGCCCTGCTCGCCAGGGAGACCAGCAGGGCGCGGGAGATGCTGGCGGTGCCGACCATCGTGGACCGTCTCGGTGTTCCTCAGTCCGCGGTGCGGGCGGCGCTCCAGGACGACACGCGGCTGGCCGAACTGACGGGCTCCGACCGGTTCGCCCGCCAGGCCATGGACCTGAACCTCATCGATGTCGCCGCCGACAACCCCGGACTGCTGCAGCGCCTCGTCGGCGTCGACCCCGCCCTCCTCGACGCGCTCACCGGTCTCACCCGCCCGGTCCTCGCCGACCGCCTCTCCCTCGGCTTCAGCCTGCCGAAGCCCACGGAGGGTCAGGTGCGCCTGCGGGACGTACGGGTGGAGGAGGACGGTATCCGGGTGTCGCTGAGCGGGTCGGGGCTGGCTGTCGGCCGGTGACAGCTGTCGCGGCGCGCGTCACGGTTCGCGGAGTGACGGGGGCACCTGGGTCTCCCACTGCCAGTTGAGCAGGGCCGCGAGCAGGACGAACGAGGCCAGCGGGATCCAGGCCGGCAGAAGGAGCACCGGCGGCTCGTCCATCAGGGTGAGCAGCACCAGCAGGACCACGATCATGCACAGCAGCACGACCACGGCACCGGCCAGCGCGTGTTCCCAGGCCTTGCGGTGACCGGCGCGGCGACGGATACGGGCCTCCACTTCCGGGCGGGGGTCCCAGGTCGCGCCGTGCTCCCGGGCGGCGGCACGCAGGGCGGCGACCTCGCTGTGCGGGGCGTCCAGCTGCCAGTCGTTGAGGTGGGGGAGGGAGAACTTGCGGCCGTCGGTGCCGTAGAGGTAGGCGATCCAGCGGGGCGACGGGGAGGCGTGGTTGCGTGAGAGGGGCTCCACCCGGACGTCGTAGATGTCGTGCCACGACCACGTGCGCCGGTGCAGGGCTCCCTGCACGGTGATCCCGTCGGCGTGCACGAGGGTGGCGGCTCGCCGCACGAACAACGTGAACCAGAGGGCCAGCCCCGCGAGGACGGCCACGAAAGCTGCCCCGAGCCAGACTGCGAGGTCGCTGGTCGTCAGGCGGAGGGCCCCGCTCGCCACGACGATGCCCAGCATGACGAACCAGCGCCCGGGCGGTCTCCTCCGGTGGCGCCACGGGGGCGGGGGCAGATGGCGCCAATTGGCTTCTCAGTCC
This sequence comes from Streptomyces sp. NPDC030840, assembly GCF_055572015.1. Classification (NCBI taxonomy): domain Bacteria; kingdom Bacillati; phylum Actinomycetota; class Actinomycetes; order Kitasatosporales; family Streptomycetaceae; genus Streptomyces; species Streptomyces sp. NPDC030840. The sequence goes on from NZ_JBVIEE010000024.1 coordinate 47,334, forward strand.
CAGCGACACGCCGTGGAAGCGGCGTGTCGCTGGGACTCGCGAGCCACTTGGCGATGCGGGGATCAGCTGCTGCAGGTGTCCGGGTCGAGCTTCTGCTCGATCTTGTCCTCACGGCCGTCGGGCTGGCCGTTGGGGAGGAGCTTGTCGGAGATGCCGTCGATGTAGTAGCCGTACGAGTAGATCGTCTTCCAGCTCGCGTCCCGTCCGCGCCAGGTGTGCGCGGTGACCTCGCCGTCGCCCTTGTTCCACTGGTAGTCCTCGACGTAGAAGACCGGGTTCACGCGCACCACGCGCTGGTACGGCGTCCACGTCACGGCGACCTGCGTGCACGGCGGGATGGTCTTCTCGCTGCGGCGCTCGTACCGGGACTCCTTCTCCCAGCCCCATTCGTAGGTGAAGCTGCCGCCCGCGCTGCCCGAGAAGATGCTCTTGGCGACGGAGAAGCCGATCTCGGCCCCGACGCTCTTCTTCGCGAACGTCTTGGTGCTGTAGCTGCTGACGAAGGTCTCCTTGTCGTCCTTCGAGCCCCGGTTGCCGATCCACGGGGACGTGCGGACGGGCTCGCCCTTGATGGACCAGGTCGAGGCCTGGACGTTGCCGCACCAGCCGCGGAAGATCTCCCAGTCGCCCGCGGGCACCCACAGGCCGACGACGTCACGCAGGTACTCGTCCTGGGTCTTGAACTCACCGGTCCGGACGTTGAGGGCGCCGTAGACGCCGGTCAGGCTCGTCTCCTGGCTGCAGAGCCGCTCGATCATCAGGTCGGTGTCGCCGGGGTCGACCCCGCGGACGTTCATCGCACCGCCCGGTCCCGCCGCGTGGGCGGTCCCGGCGTTGGCCACCAGGCCGGTGACGGCGAGGGCGGCGGTCGCGCTCGCGACGGCCCACTTCTTCAGGCCGGTTTTCAGTCCGGTTTTTTTCAGGCCGGTCCTCAGCCCGGTCTTCACTCCGGATACGAGACTCAATGTGCACTCTCCTGCTGTCCACAGGGGGTGGATAACCCCGGGACACTGTTGTGGGGGAACAGGCCCGGCGGGGAGGGGCGTTCGCAGCGACCGCCGGGGAGGTTGTAGTGAACACGCAGAATCTCACATCAGGTTTACGAGAAGATCAGAGATTCCTCAGAAACCCCACGGTCTCCCGCCGCCGTACACGTCACTGATGCGCTCACCTCGGCTGACTGCGATGCGGATCACGTCCCCGAGTGACTCGGTCGCCCGGGTGAGCGCGAAACGCACGGCCCGCTCACCCGCTTCGGCGTCGTCGAGGACGGCTCTGGCACCCGCGAGTACCTGTTCGCCGGAGTGGAGTTGGGCCGCTTCGACGTCGTCGGCGAGACGGGAGAGCGTGCTGGCGTCGTGGTCGGCGCTGAGGTAGCAGGGCTTGCCGTCGGGGGTGGTCCAGGGGAGCAGGCGGAGGTGGGCCGGCGGCTGTACGTCGTCGGTGGAGTTCACGCGGCGACCCCCATTCCGCTTCCGTGGGTACGGCGCCGCAGCCTGCGCTCGCGGTGCTCCTCCGGGGTGAGGAGGTAGGGGCGTACGAGGTCGTAGGTGTCGGGCTCGAAGGGCCATACGTCGCGGGCGTGGGGGCGGGGGTGTACGGGTGGGGAGTGGGTGGCAGTCGGCGAGCGCTCGTGGTCGAGGGGCTCGTCGGGGACGGCACGGTGGCGTCCTTCTGAGGGCAGCAGGAGTCGCACCAGGAGCAGCAGGAGTGACTCGCAGAGTTCGGCGAGGGCGATGCGTACGCGCATGGCGGTGCTCTTTCGCAGGGGGGATGACGAGCGGCGATTACCGTTCGCGCTCAGATCGTCACTGATGCGGCATACGCTGCGGAAGGGGGTCGGCGTTGTCTGCGGCCCCAGGCAACGGTGAGGGGTGACGTGGGCGAAATGGTTGACGGGGAGCGGGAGTCAGGGCGGGTCGCGTTGGGGCGGACGCTCAAGTTCCTGCGGGAGAAGGCGGGGAAGTCGCTCGGGCAACTGGCCGAGGAGACCGGCTACGACAAGAGCTACCTGTACCGGTTGGAGGCGGGGGAGCGACTGTCCAAGGTGGCGGTCATGGAGGACCTGGACGCGTATTACGGGGCCGGTGACCTGCTGGTTCGCCTGTGGAGGGACGCGCGCAAGGATGTCATCAAGGACAAGTACAAGGCGTTCATGGAGCTGGAGGCGACGGCGCGCGTCATGTGGATGTTCCAGCTGCGCGTGCCCGGCCTGTTGCAGACCGAGGACTACGCCCGCACGGTGTTGTCAGGGTTGTCTGGAGCCCAGACAACGGCTGGCAACGGCGACGAAGTCGAGGAACAGGTGGCCGCGCGCATGGGACGGCAGGAGTTGCTCTACCGCGACTCGGCGCCGAACGTGCGCGTGATCCTGGATGAGGGGGCACTGCGGCGGTCGGTTCCCGATGCCAAGGTGTGGGCGGATCAGCTGTCGCGCTTGGTGGACGCGGCGGAACTGCCGTCGGTCGCACTTCAGGTGCTGCCTTTCGCGGCTGGGGTCCATGACCTCATGGACAGCCACCTCTGGCTCTTTTGGCAGCGAACCGGAGATCCCGTTGCCTACGTGGAAGGCAATGGCTTCGGCAAGCTGATCGACGATCCGGACAAGGTGCTGGCCTACCGTTCGTCCTACGATCTCGTCCGGGATGCGGCCCTGACTCCGACGGAGTCGACGACGTTCATCAAGCGCCTTCTGGAGGAGTGCAGATCATGAACCGAAGCCTCGACCTCAGCACCGCTGCGTGGCGCAAGTCGTCCTACAGCGACGGAGGCGGCACGAACTGCGTCGAGGTCGCCGACGGCCACCCCGGCATGGTCCCCGTCCGCGACAGCAAGAACCCACAGGGCCCCGCGCTCGTGTTCGCCGCCGCGTCGTGGACCTCGTTCGTCAAGGGCCTCAGGGAGGGGCCCAGGTCATGAGGCGCACCCTCGACCTCGGTGCCGCCGTGTGGCGCAAGTCGTCCTACAGCGACGGGGGAGCCAACAACTGCGTCGAGGTCGCCGACGGCCACCCCGGCACAGTCCCCGTCCGCGACAGCAAGACCCCGACAGCCCGCCCGCTACTCATTCCCGCCGCCTCCTGGTCCGTTTTCGTGGAGGGGGTCAAGGGGCGGGTCTGCACACCTTTGGGTGATACCTGCCGGGATCTCTGAATCTCAGGGCCTCGCAGCCAACAAGCTGGATCTTGTGACCAGGACACGAACGAATGATCCAAGGAATGTGAGGCGACTATGGTCGTAGATGCGGCGCGTCGAAGGAGGACATCGATCATGGCTGCTCATGCTGCGGAACCCCAGCCGGTCATCCCCCCCATGCCCGAACGGAATCCGAAGGCGCTGCGCGAGGCCATTGCCCGGCATGCCCCTCAGCTCCTCCCTGACTTCGACGGGCACTGGAAGCGGGCAATCGCTGACACATACGACATCCGGCCTCTGCCCGCGTTCATGGCCCGCTGGTGGGGCGAGTACGCCATCGCTCGCGACCCTAAGCTCGACGCCCACGTGATCGACCTTGAGCACCGCGCCGCATACGAGTGCACCGACATCAACGAAGCCAAGGCCCTCCTCGAAGAGGCAGCGAAGATTCGCTACCGGGTGCGAGAACTGGAGCCCGGCGAGTGACCGACGGGTTCATGGGGCCGCCTTGGCAGGCGACTTGATGCTCTCGCAGCACGCGACGCGCTGCCTGTGCACGTACGGGAGACCGTCGATGCAGCGCGCGCCGAACTGGTCACGGCGAAAGACCCGTACTTCCGGGGAATCGACGCCGACGCTGACCTTCCCGACGCCATGTCCGTGGAACCAGTGCAGTCCACCAATCCAAAGGGGGCGCACATCCTGCTCTTCGACAACCATCGCGGTTGGCTGAAGCACACCTTCGTGAGGCGCTCTGAGGACCCGCAGATCGTCGTGGAAGAGGTTTTCTGGCAGTGAGCGACGTCTCGCACCCGGCATGCTCGGCTTAGGGGCACATCGACCGTGACCACCCCCGCTGCGGAACCCCCGCCAGGGATCCCTGGCATGCCCGAACGGACCCCGAAGGCGCTGCGAGAGGCCGTTGCCGAGCACACTCCCGAACTCCTCCCGGATTTCGACGCGCACTGGAATGGGGCGATCGCGGACGCCTACGACCTCGGTCCGGTTCCGGCCTTCATGGCCCGCTGGTGGGGTGAGTACGCCATCGCCCGCGACCCCGAGCTGGATGCGCATGTTCGCGATCTTGAACACCGAGCCGCGTACGAGTGCACCGACATCGCCGAAGCCAAAGCCCTCCTCGAAGAGGCGTCGAAGATTCACTACCGGCTCCGAGAACTGGAGCCCGGCGAGTGACTGGCGCTCGCACCGGCTCCGTCGGCTCACGAAAAGGACGGGCGACAAATATCCCCCACCCGCCACACTGACCCCATGACCCCACCCAAAACCACCCCGGACCCCAAAGCCGACCTTCACCGCTACCTTCAGGAGGCCCGCGACGCCCTGCTCTGGAAGCTCGACGGGCTCTCGGAGTACGACGTCCGCCGCCCCATGACACCGACCGGCACCAACCTGCTGGGGCTGGTCAAGCACGTGGCGAGCGTGGAGCTGGGATACCTCGGGGACACTTTTGGGCGGCCGTCCGGTGAGTCGATGCCCTGGTTCGACGAGGGGGCCGAGGACAACGCGGACATGTGGGCCGCCGCCGACGAGTCGCGTGAGTACATCGTGGAGCTGTACCGCAGGGCCTGGGCGCACGCCGACGCCACGATCGACGCGCTGCCGCTGGACACGACCGGCAGGGTGCCGTGGTGGCCGGACGGCAAGGACGAGGTGACCCTGCACCACGCCGTGACGCGTGTGATCGCGGACACCCACCGGCATGCCGGGCACGCCGACATCGTCCGGGAGCTCATCGACGGCGCCGTGGGAGAGAAACCGGGCAACAACAGCATCCCGCCCCGGGACCAGGAGTGGTGGAAGAGCTATCGCAGCCGACTGGAGCGCGTAGCCAGGCAGTCGGCCGGCCAGGAGTAGCTCAGGGCACCTCGGGCGGCGGCGTAGGCGCCCCCGGCAGCCGTACCGTCGCCAGTGTGCCGCCGCCCTCCGCGCGGGTCAGGGTCACCTCGCCGCCCGCCTGCTGGACCGTGCGGGCCACGATGGACAGGCCCAGGCCCGAGCCCGGCAGCGCGCGTGCTGAAGGCGAGCGCCAGAACCGGTCGAAGACGTGCGGGAGTTCGTCGGCGGGGATGCCGGGGCCGTGGTCCCGGACCGTCAGGACGCCGGCCGCCAGGGCCACCTCGATGGTGCCGCCCTCGGGGCTGAACTTCACCGCGTTGTCGAGGATGTTGACGATCGCCCGCTCCAGGGCCGCCGGTTCCGACCGTACGTACCAGGGGTCGAGGTCCGCCGTGATCGTCAGCTCGGGCCCCCGGAGACGGGCGCGGCGCAGGGCCGACTCCACCGTGTCCTGGAAGTCCACCACCTGCACGCGGTCGCCCTGCTGGCCCGTGTCCGTGCGGGACAGCTCCTGCAAGTCGCCTATCAGGGAGGACAGCTCCGTCATCTGGGCCTTCACCGACGCGAGCAGCGCCTTGCGGTCCGCCGCGGGGATCGGGCGGCCCGTCTCCTCGCTGCGGGTGAGGAGCTCGATGTTCGTGCGGAGGGAGGTGAGGGGCGTACGGAGTTCGTGGCCGGCGTCCGCGATGAGCTGCTGTTGCAGCTCTCGGGAGTTGGCCAGGGCGCTCGTCATCGAGTTGAACGAGCGGGACAGGCGCGCGATCTCGTCCTCCGCCTCGGCCTCCACGGGGATGCGGATCATCAGATCCTCGGTGCGGGCGATGTGCTCGGCGGCGTCGGTGAGCTTGTCGACGGGGCGCAGGGCCGCGCGGGCGACGAACAGGCCGGTCGCTCCGGCGCCCACGACCCCGATGCCGGAGACGAGGAGGAGCAGGAGGGCGAGGTCGTTGAGGGTGTTCTGGGTGTCCCTGAGCGAGACGGCGATTGTGAACGCGGCCCCCTGGTACAGCTGTGGCTCGCTGCCGAAGCCATCGGAGACGAGCAGCGGAACCGTCAGCACCCGCACGTCCTTGCCGTCGGAGTCCGTGCCGTTGCGCAGGACGCCCTGGCGGCTCGTCGCGTTCTTGACCACGTTGACGTCGCTGGAGGTGACCTTCACCGTGCCTTCGGACTGACCGGAGACACAGGCCGTGCCGTCCTCCTTGACCAGCTGGACGTAGAAGGTGTCGTGCGCCCGTACGCCGGTGAACGTCCCCGAAGGCTCCTGGACGCAGTTGTTGAGGACGCCCGCCACCGCGCTGGCCATCTGCGGCCTGTCCGTGGCCTTCTTCAGATCGTTGTCCACCTCGTCATACAGCTTCCCCTGCACCACGAACCAGCAGCTCACCGAGACCGCCGCCACCGCGAACGCCACCGCCGCCGCGACCAGCAGCGACAGGCGCGCCCTCAGCGGGAGCGACCGGTAGCGGCGCAGGACCTTCCTCACTCCGCGCCACCCGACCGCAGCACATAGCCGACCCCGCGCACGGTGTGCACGAGGCGGGGCTCGCCGCCCGCCTCCGTCTTGCGGCGCAGGTACATGACGTACACGTCGAGGGAGTTCGAGCTCGGCTCGAAGTCGAAGCCCCAGACCGCCTTCAGGATCTGCTCACGGGTGAGCACCTGGCGCGGGTGGGCCATGAACATCTCCAGGAGGGTGAACTCCGTACGGGTCAGCTCGACGGGCCGGGATCCGCGGGTGACCTCACGGGTCGCGAGGTTCATCCGCAGGTCGCCGAAGGTGAGCGCCTCGTCCTCCCGGACCGCGCCGGCCGCCGCCGCAGCCGCGAAGGAGCTCCGGCGCAGCAGGGCCCGGACGCGGGCGAAGAGCTCGTCCAGCTCGAACGGCTTGACCAGGTAGTCGTCGGCCCCGGCGTCGAGCCCCGTGACACGGTCGCCGACCGTGTCACGGGCCGTCAGCATCAGGATGGGTGTCGTGTCGCCCGCGCCGCGGATACGGCGGGCGGCGGTCAGGCCGTCCATCCGCGGCATCTGGATGTCGAGGACGACCAGGTCGGGCCGGTACGCGGTCGCCTTCTCCAGGGCGTCCGCGCCGTCCACGGCCGTCTCGGTGTCGTATCCCTCGAAGGCCAGGCTGCGCTGGAGTGCTTCGCGCACGGCCGGCTCGTCGTCGACGATCAGGATGCGCTGGGGTTCACGGTCGCCTTCGGCGGGGCTCATGGTGTGTCGTTCCTCGGGTGCGGTGGGACCTGACGGGCGCCTTCAGCGTCGCACGTCAGGTGGCCGTGCGGTACGTACGGTCAGTGACGGTCAGCCGCGGACCGTACGGCGGCGGGTGCGCGCGGCGGTGTTCCGGCGGGCCGTGGGGCGGACCTCCGCGGGGGCGGTGGCCACTTCGGGTGCGCGCGGCGCCGGCGGGTGCAGCTCGTACGCCACGGCGAGGGCCGGAGCGAGCCCGGCCGGGTCTCCGTACACGTCGGGACCGTACTCGTGCGCGACCTGCCTGATCTGCATGATCTGTGTGATCTGTGTGATCTGCGTGGTCATGTCGAACTCCTTGGTCCGTTGCCCCGCGGGGGCGGCTCAGTTGTTGTCGGAACCGCCGGCCCGCAGCGTGCTCAGGTCGGACTTGACCGTGTTGATCGGGATGGCGAAGCCGAGGCCGACGCTGCCCGCGTCGGAGGAGCCCGAGCCGGCCGCCGAGTACATCGCCGAGTTGATGCCGATGATGTCGCCGTTCATGTCGATCAGCGCGCCGCCGGAGTTGCCCGGGTTGAGCGAGGCGTCGGTCTGGATCGCCTTGTACGTCGTCGTGGACGAGCCGGTGTCGCCGTTGAACTGCTGCCCGCCGAACTCGAAAGGCCAGCCATCGCCCTGCTGTTGCGGCCGGCCCTCGTCGGTGGCGACCGTGACGTCCCGGTTCAGCGCGGAGACGATGCCGCTGGTGACCGTGCCGCTCAGGCCCTCCGGCGAGCCGATCGCGACGACCTCGTCGCCGACCTGGACGTCGGCGGAGTCGCCGAGCGAGGCGGCCTTCAGCCCGGAGGCGTTCTCCAGCTTGATCAGCGCGAGGTCCTTCTTGCTGTCGGTGCCGACGACCTTGGCGGTGTACTCCTTGCCGGTGCTGGTCGTCACCTTGACCGAGTCGGCGCCGGAGACGACGTGGTTGTTGGTGATGATCTCGCCGTCACTGGTGATGATCACACCCGAACCGGTGGACTCGCCGGCGTTCGAGCTCGCGCTGATCTCCACGATGCTGGGGCTCACCGCCTTGGCGACCCCGGCGACGGTGCCCTTCTGGCTGGTCGGCACCACGCTGGTGCTCGTGGTGGCGGAGGCCGCGGTGTCCGTGCCGGTCAGCTCCTGGATGCCGTACGCGGTGCCGCCGCCGATGGCCGCCGCGACGATCGCCACGGCCGCGAGCAGGGCCAGCGGGCCGCGGGCGCGCTTCTTGGGAGCCGAGGCGGGGCCGGAGGAGACGGGCTCGTTGAGGAGAGCGGTGGCCGTGGCGGTGGTCGCCGCGGCGGGCTCCTGGTGCGTGCCACCGGCCTGGTACCCGGCGTTCGCCGGCGCCTGCGGGTCGTACGCGGGCGGGGGCGGCCACTCCGGGTTCACCGGGGAGGAGGCGTGCTGCTGCTGGGGGGCCGCCGACTGCATGGGGTAGTCAGCGTGGTGTCCGTGCCCCTGGGGGTTCTCGTACTCGCCGCTGCGGCGGAAGCTCTCGGTCATGTCTCCGAGCTTGTCGCCCGTCCATGAGACGTTCCTGAGTGCCGGCTGAGAAGCCCGGCAGAACCTCGTATGCCCGATATAAAGGCGGCGCGCCGGGGAAACGGAGGGTTGCCGGGGGTGAGGTCGCGGAAGGCGCCGCACGAATACTTGTTCGTCCCTCTGTGACACCAGTGCGCAGGGGGACATGTAGTGCCTACGATCATCCGCGCCGGAGGGGGGCTCCGCGGTTTCGCCCACTGACGTACGTCACGTACGGCAGGAGTGGCCCGCGCGTCGCGTAGTACGCCCTTCTCGGGCCCTACTACCCCTTTCGCACCCCAGGAGCCCTGAGTGATACGTGCCCTGCGCGGCCGCCGGAGACGTGTGGTCACGGCACTGCCCGTGGCCGCTCTCGCGCTGGCGCTGAGCTGTGCCGGCGCCCTCGCGACGCCCGCGAGCGCGGCCGACGGACCGGCCGGCCTGCCCGCCCCTGGCATCGCCCGGCAGGAGAGCGCCGCCCCGAAGCCCACCGCTTCCGACGCCGAACTGCGCGAGCGCGCCATGAAGGCGGCGAAGGAGGAAGCGGCCGAGGCGGACAAGAAGTCCTCCGATTCCGCGAACTCCTCCGAGTCCACCGAGTCTCCCGAGTCCTCCGACTCCACCGAGCAGTCACCGTTCATCGTCGGCGGCACGGAGACGACGATCTCCAGCGTCCCCTGGATGGTGCAGCTCTACTACCTACGACGAGGCCGCCGACGAGAGCTACTTCTGCGGTGGCACCCTCGTCGCGCCGAACAAGGTCCTCACGGCCGCGCACTGCGTGGCGGGCCTGAACTGGGCGCAGAACGGTTCCGTGATCTCCGGCACGACCGACCTGCTCGACGCCTCCACCGGCGACGTCGCCGGAGTCTGGCGCCAGTGGAGCCACCCGAAATACGACGAGGCGACCATCAGGAACGACGTCGCCGTCCTCACCCTGGACCGTCCCCTGGACCGGTCCTGGCTGCGTCTCGCCGCCTCCAACGACAGCTCGCTCTACACCCCCGGCACCACCGGCACGGTGTACGGCTGGGGCCTGACCTCCGGTGGCGAGGACGCCGAGCTGTCCCCGAAGCTCCGCAAGGCGAGCCTTCCGATGGTCGCGGACTCGACCTGCGACACCGCCATGCGGTCGGTGCTCGGCCAGGACTACTTCGCCGAGGGCTCGATGGTCTGCGCGGGCACCCCGGCCACGGGCGGCGACGAGGGCACCAACACCCCCTGCAACGGTGACTCCGGCGGCCCGCTCGTCGTGAACGGCAAGATCGCCGGCATCGTCTCCTGGGGGGTCGAGGGCTGCACCGCCGAGGGCGCCTACCCCGTCTTCACCAAGGTCTCCTCGTACACATGGGCGGCCCAGCCGCGCATCGACGACACCGACCTGACCTTCGACGGCCGCGCGGACCTGCTGGCCCGCACGCCGTCGGGCAACCTGTTCGCGCAGGCCAGCAAGGGTACGTCGCTCGCGCCCCGCGAGTACCAGGGCAACGGCTGGGAGTATGCCGGCTGGGCCCTGCAGGCCGACCTGGACCGCGACTTCTACCAGGACCTGATCATCCGGGACAAGACGGACGGCAAGCTGTACCGCAGCTACATGGACCACTCCAGCTGGGAGTGGACCTGGATGCAGATCAGCTCGGTCTGGGGCGGCTACAAGTCGTACGCCGTCCCCGGCGACCTGACCGGTGACGCCCGCCCCGACCTCGTCGCGGTGGACTCGTCCGGCAATGTCTACCTGTACCCGGGCAAGGGCAACGGCCAGTTCAACAGCAAGATCAAGGTCGTCTCGGGCGCCTGGAAGGGCGTCAGGCTGATGGGCCGCGGCGACCTCTCCGGCGACGGCAAGGCCGACCTCCTGGTCCGCGGCACCGACGGCACCCTGTGGCTGTACCGCGGCACGGGCAAGTCCTCGGCCCCCTGGTCGGCCCGTATCAAGGCCCGCACGGGCTGGAACTTCACGTCCTACGTCACCAACGGCGACGTGAACGGCGACGGCATCGCCGACGTCATGGCCCGCGGCACCGACGGCACGCTGTGGCTGTACCGCGGCACGGGCAAGGCGTCCAGCGACCTGTTCTCGTCGAGGATCAGCCTGGGCACGGGCTTCAACCAGTACAACCTGTTGTTCTGAGCTCACCCGCACATGCGGCGGCCCGCACCCCGAAAGGGGTGCGGGCCGCCGCATTCAAGGGGCGCGGGGCTGTGTCGATGTGCGGCTCCGCCGCGTGGGCGCGACAAGCCACAACGAACCCGCAGTCAGCAAACCGCCGAAACCCCGACAACGCTACCCACACCCACAAGACCGCCGCACAACCAACCGCGACGGAAAGAGCTTCACCCGCTCACGACGGGACCCGGCCACCCGAACCCCGTCATCCAGCACGAGATCGACCGCGGCCCGAGCCATCCCCGTACGATCCGTCGCCACCGTGGTCATCGGCGGATCGGTCAACGCCGCTTCCTTCACGTCGTCGAACCCGACCACCGCCAGCTCCCCGGGCACCTCGATCCGCAACTCCCGCGCGGCCCGCAGCACACCGATCGCCTGGTCGTCGGTGGAACAGAAGATCGCGGGCGGCCGGTCGGCCCCGGCCAGCAGCTCCAGAGCGATCTCGTACGCGTCGTAGCGGTTGTACGGCGCCTCGAACAGGCGCCCCTCCGTGGAGATCCCCGCCTCCTGCATCGCACGCCGCCACCCCTCGACGTGGTCGGAGACCGGGTCACCGATCAGCGGGGTCTCGGCGACGCCGCCCATACAGGCCACGTACTCGTGGCCGTGCTCCAGAAGGTGCCGCACGGCCATCTGGGCACCGCCCAGGTCGTCGGTCACCACGGCCACGTCGTCGATCGCCTCGGGCCGTTCGTGCAGCAGCACCACCCGCGCGTCCCACGCCTCTATCTCCGCCGCCGCGTTGTCGTTGAGCGCGTGGCTGACGAGGATCAGCCCCGAGACCCGCATCCCGAGGAAAGCTCGCAGATAGTGGACCTCGCGCTCGGCGACGTAGTCGGTGTTGCCGACGAGCACCATCTTCCCGCGCTCGGCGGCTGCCTGTTCGACCGCGTGCGTCATCTCCCCGAAGAAGGGCTGGCGCGCGTCCGGCACGATCATGCCTATGAGGTCCGTACGCCGTGACGCCATGGCCTGGGCGACCCGGTCGGGCCGGTACCCCAGTTCCTTGATCGCGGCGAGGACACGCTCGCGCGTGGCCGGGGCGACCGGCCGGGGTCCGTTGTTGATGACATAACTGACGACGGCGGTGGAAGTCCCCGCAAGTCGCGCCACGTCATCCCGAGTCACCTTGGCCACGGGCGGAGTCTACGCGGATTGCAAGCCTCTGGGCAGGGCGTACAGGTCTCAACCTGGTTCAACCCGGCGGTAACCTGCGCGGCCCGCCGGGTTCACCCCGCACCGGTCGGACGGACCTACGCGTCCGCGGCCACCTCGGCGGCGTCCGCGGCGTCCAGGTGCGCCGGCTCGTCCGCGTCCTCCGGCTTCGGCCGGGCCGCCTTGGCCTTCGCCTCGTCCGCGGCCCGGTCCACCTTCTCCGGGGTGACGAAGCGGTAGCCGACGTTGCGGACGGTCCCGATCAGCGACTCGTGCTCCGGGCCGAGTTTCGCCCGCAGCCGCCGTACGTGCACGTCGACGGTCCGCGTGCCGCCGAAGTAGTCGTAGCCCCAGACCTCCTGCAGCAGCTGCGCGCGCGTGAAGACGCGGCCCGGGTGCTGGGCGAGGTACTTCAGGAGCTCGAACTCCTTGAAGGTCAGGTCGAGGACGCGGCCCTTGAGCTTGGCGCTGTAGGTCGCCTCGTCCACCGACAGGTCGCCGTTGCGGATCTCCATGGGCGAGTCGTCGTTGACGATCTGCTGGCGGCCCATGGCCAGCCGCAGCCGCGCCTCGACCTCCGCCGGGCCGGCGGTGTCGAGCAGCACGTCGTCGATGCCCCAGTCGGCGGTGACGGCCGCGAGACCGCCCTCGGTGACGACGAGGATGAGGGGGCAGCCGGGCCCGGTCGAACGCAGCAGCTGGCACAGGCTGCGGACCTGCGGGAGGTCGCGGCGGCCGTCGATGAGGATGACGTCGGCACCGGGGGTGTCGACGAGAGCGGGTCCTTCCGCGGGAGCCACTCGCACGTTGTGCAGGAGCAGACCGAGGGCGGGAAGCACCTCCGTCGACGGCTGGAGGGCATTGGTCAGGAGCAGCAGAGAGCTCATCGTGCTCCACCTGCCCGGGTCGTCATCGATTCGTGCACGGTTCGCTCGCCCATAACGTCTGGTTCCTCCTCGGTCCCTGCGAGGACGTTTGCGGCACTGCTTGGTGCTGCCTTGCGTGCTGCCTTGCGGTGCGAGTCCCCCGCCCCCCGGGACCCGCGTGCGCGATCGACGGCCCGTACACCTGCGGTTTCCCGCCTCGTATACAACGCTTCCGAAAGCACAAAAGGACCCGGGGGCTACGCTGCCCGAGTCCTCTGCCCAGCAGAATAGCCCACAGGAGCACTGGTCCGGCAGGTCATGTGATGCGATCCCCTTCCTTCCCGAACTCCGAGACGGCCTCTCGCGCCCCTTTGCGGAGGTTTCTACGCACTCTCGACGGCGTGACGATCGATTCCGTATACGAACCGGCAGCCGTCGTATACGACGCCGAGGCGCCACCTCCCGGTGACCTGGTGTTCGTCGTCGCCCACGGCTTCACCGGCGATGTGGACCGCCCGCACGTACGCCGGGTGGCGCGCGCCCTCGCCCGCCACGGAGCCGTGGTGACCTTCTCCTTCCGCGGCCACGGAGCCTCGGGCGGACGCTCCACGGTCGGCGACCGCGAGGTGCTCGACCTGGCGGCGGCGGTCGCCTGGGCGCGGGAACTCGGGCACACGCGCGTGGCCACCGTCGGCTTCTCGATGGGGGGCTCGGTGGTCCTGCGGCACGCGGCGCTGCACGGCGCACCGGAGCCGGCGGAGCACGCGGGGGGCGCGGGAGCGCACACGGACGCGGTGGTGTCGGTGAGCGCGCCGGCCCGCTGGTTCTACCGGGGTACGGCACCGATGCGCCGGGTGCACTGGCTCGTGATGCACCCGGCGGGCCGGGTGGTCGGCCGCTACGGGTTCCGTACCCGCATCCATCACAGGCACTGGGACCCGGTCCCCCTGTCCCCGGTCGAGGCGGTGCCGAGGATCGCGCCCACGCCCCTGCTGATCGTCCACGGGGACCTGGACGGTTACTTCCCGGTCGACCATCCGCGGATGCTGGCCGCGGCGGCCGGTGACCACGGCGAACTGTGGCTGGAGCCGGGGATGGGGCACGCGGAGAACGCGGCGGACGACGGGCTGCTGGAGCGGATCGGCGCCTGGGCGGCGGCCGCTCCCAAGTCCTCCCGATAGCCTGACCGTGTTCACCACAACCGATTGAGGGACGAGATGGCAAAGGGCACGGTGCGCTACTGGGCAGCCGCCAAGGCCGCCGCGGGAGTCGCCGAGGAGCCGTACGACGCGGTCACGCTCGCCGAGGCGCTGGACGCGGCCCGCGAGCGACACCCCGGCGAACTCGTCCGCGTCCTGCGGCGATGCTCGTTCCTCATCGACGGTGACCCCGTGGGCACCCGCGGACATGAGACGGTACGGCTGGCCGAGGGCGGCACGGTCGAGGTGCTCCCGCCGTTCGCAGGAGGGTGACGCGATCATGAGCAACCAGCCGTACGGCGCCCCGTACGAGGGGTACGACCCGTATCAGCACCAGCAGCAGCCCGGCCACCACCAGCAGCAGCCCGGCCACCACCAGCAGCAGCCCGGCCACCACCAGCAGCAGCCCGGTCAGCACCAGCAGCAGTTCGGCCACCCGCAGCCCGGTCAGCAGCCACAGCCCGGCCACCCGCAGCCTCAGCCCGGTCAGCAGCAGCCGGGGTACGACCAGCAGTCGGGGTACGACCAGCAGCCCGCCTGGCAGGGGCACGACGAGGCGCAGGCCGCCGCCGCCCACGCCCAGCAGTACACCCAGCAGTGGGAGGGCCAGACCTGGGAGACCCAGGTGCAGCCGCCCGTCGCCGCGGTGGACGTGACGGAGACGGCGTACCTGCCGCCACAGGGCTACGGACAGCCGCCGGCTACGGGCGCGGCTGCGCAGGCGGCCGGGCCGGGATGGCAGCAGCAACCGGCCCCGCCGCACCGGCCCCAGCCGCACGACTCGGCCGCCATGCCCCCGGCACAGCCCACCCCCACGGCCCCGGACGAACCCGCCTACGGCCCTCCGACCCTCACCGGCAACTCCCGGGTGACCGACGCCCAGCGCGCCCGCGCCGAGGGCCGGTCGCCGATCATCGAGCCCGGCGCGCAGCCCGCGCTGATCACGGCCGTGCTGGGGGCGCTGCTCGCGGTGACGGCGCCGATCGGGTCGTACGCCCTGGTCGTCCCCCTGGTGATCCTCCAGGCGGTGACCGCGGCCGGCTGGTTCCGGCTGAACGGCATGTGGCCCGCCCGCCAGGGCATCGCGCTGGCCTTCGCGGGCGCGCTGACGGCGGACGTGGCGCTGCTGGTGGCGGGCCGGGAGAACGCGCCCGCCGCGATCCTCGGCACGCTCGGTGTCTGGGTGCTGCTGGCCCTGGTCCTCCAGCTGCGCAGCCACGCCGACCCGGACGAGCGCATGTACGGCCTGATGGCCACGGTGGCGTCGGCCGCCCTGTCGATCGTCGCCGCCGGGCATCTCGCGGCCGCGGCGGACGCGGTGACGGTGGGCGCGGGGGCGGTGGCCGTCGCGATCGTGGTCCGCGCGCTGCCTCTGCCGACGGTGGTCTCGGTACTCCTGGGCCTCGCGGCGGGCGCGGGTGCCGGCCTCGCGCTGGGCGGCATGACGGACCTCGGCACGTCGGGTGCCGTCCTCGGCCTCGGCGCGACCGTCTGCGCCCTGATCGGCCACCGCGTCGCCGCGTACGACTACCCGTCGCGCTTCGTCCACATGACCGCGGGAGTGGCCCTGCCCCTGACGGCGGCGGCTCCGGCGGTGTATGTGCTGGGGCGGGCGCTGGGCTAGTCGGGCGGCCCGTCACCGCCTGACGCCTCGCTCACGACCGCCGCCGACGGCCGTAATTCGCTTGCCCCGGCCACGAGTCAACGCTGCACTGTGGCCCGACACCATGAGTCGTGGTACTGGGGGCATCCCGAGGAGGCGGCGGCAGCGATGGAGATACGTTCCACCACCGATGAGGACCTCGACGTCTTCGTCGACACGGTCCATGCCGCGTTCGGGCGCTTCCCGGAAACCCCGGTCGAGGGCGGCGGACTGTGGTGGTCGGCGCTCGAAACGGACCGCTGCCTGCTCGCCCTGACGTCGGACGGGCGGCCCGTCGGCACCGCCGCCACGCACTCCTTCGAGCTCACCCTGCCCGGTGAGACCCTCGTTCCGGCCCCCGGAGTGACCGCTGTCGGCGTCCTGCCCTCGCACCGGCGCCGGGGCGTGCTCAGCGCGATGATGCGGCATCAGCTCACCGAGGTGCGGGCCCGCGGGGAGGTCCTCTCCGTGCTGCTGGCCTCCCAGGCTCCGATCTACGGCAGGTTCGGCTACGGCCCGGCGACCCACACGGCGCGGCTGACGGTGCCGCGCCACCAGGCCGCCCTCGCCGTTCCCCGGGGGCGCGGAGTGGCCGGCGCATCGGCGACCGGCACGGGCAACGGCTCGGGCAGCGGCCCGGGCAGCGGCTCGGTCGAGGTGCTGCGTCGTGCCGAGTGCGGCGAGATCCTCGAAGAGGTCTACGACCGGTACCGCCGCGCCCAGCCCGGCGCGCTGTCCCGGCCGCACCGCTGGTGGGCCTTGCGCGCGGGGCAGCCCCCGATCTCGCCGGCGCCGCGCTACGTCGCCGTCCACCGTGACGCCGACGGCGCCCCGGACGGGTACGCCAGCTACGCGGTCGAGTCCGGCACCCTGACGGTCGACGAGACCATCACCGCCGACGACGCCGTCTTCACGGCCCTCGCCCGGTTCGTACTCGGACACGACCTGGTCTCCCAGGTCGTGTCCCAGCACGTCCCGCCCGATCACCCGCTGCGCTGGCAGTTGGCGGACTTCCGCGCCGGCGAGGTGAGCGGCGTCATGGACTGGCTCTGGGTGCGGCTGCTGGACGTCCCGCGCGCGCTGACCGCGCGCGGCTGGTTCATGGACGGTGAGCTCGTCCTGGAGGTCGAGGACCCGTTCCTCGGTGAGCGCGGCCGCTACCTGCTGACCGTCCGGGACGGCAAAGCCGACTGCGTTCCGACGGACCGCGAGCCCGAGCTGTCCCTGGACGTGGGCGACCTGGGCTCGGTCTACCTCGGCGGCACCGCCCCGAGCACGCTGGTGCGTGCCGGACACGTCCGGGCCCACCGCCCGGGCGCGGCCACCCTCGCTGACGCCCTCTTCCGCGCCGACCGCTCCCCGCACTGCCTGCACTGGTTCTGACCGCGCGGTCGCCGCCCCCGGCACAGTGCTACAAATGATCAACAACCCCGCAGAACGGCTCCCCGGCGGGACCCGCCCGGATTACGCTCACCCTCGACGGCTACTCAGGCCGTTGACGACCGGACGACGCACGACCGGACGACGCACGACCGGACAACCGAGTGACCGGACGACACGACCGGCCTGGAGAACCGGACCGGACGACCGAGTGACCGCCGAATGGGAACGTGGGGAACACCGAGACATGCGCGCACTGCGAATACTGCTCATCCTCGTCGTGATCCTGGGCGGCCTGTTCGTGATCGCGGACCGCGTCGCGGTCAACTTCGCCGAGGACGAGGCCGCGGAGAGGATGCGGACCACCGAGGGCCTGTCCACCACCCCGGACGTGTCCATCAAGGGCTTCCCCTTCCTCACCCAGGTCGCGAGCGGTGAACTGGACGACGTCGAGGTCGGCCTCAAGGACTACGAGGCCGCCACGGGCAGTGGCGGTGAGACGATCCGCATCTCGGACATGAAGGCCGACATGCGGGGCGTCGTCTTCTCCGGCGACTACAGCTCCGCCACCGCGAGGACCGCCACCGGCACGGCGACCATCCCGTACGGCGAA
The DNA here is from genome assembly GCF_055572015.1 of Streptomyces sp. NPDC030840. Lineage (NCBI taxonomy): Bacteria > Bacillati > Actinomycetota > Actinomycetes > Kitasatosporales > Streptomycetaceae > Streptomyces > Streptomyces sp. NPDC030840. Next base: position 65,097 of record NZ_JBVIEE010000024.1, read on the forward strand.
CTCCTCAAGGCCGCGAAGTCCGAGCCCACCGACCTCGGCCTCGGCGTCTCCGCCAAGGTCGTCGGCCTCGCCGCCGGCGGCAACGGCAAGATCAAGGTCGAGATCGAGGCCACCGTCCTCGGCAACAAGCTGCCCAAGCCGGTCTCCGTCCTCAGCACGGTCAGCGTCAAGGGGGACACCGTCGAGGTACGCGCCGACTCCATCCCCGACCTGGGCATCGACCTCGCCGAGAACGCGGTCCGCTCGATCACCGACTTCCAGCAGAACATCGACGACCTCCCCGGCGGCATCAAGCTCGACAAGGTGCAGGGCGGTAAGGATGGTGTGGAGATCACGGTGAAGGGTTCGGACGTCCGGCTGGCTGGGTAGCACGGTCCAGCGAGGCCCATCCACGCCGTCCGGCCGCTGTCCGCCGCTGTCCGCCCGCTGTCCGGCAGGCGAGACAAGGCCGTCCGTACAGTAGATGTGACGGTCGGCGGGCCGGACCCGAGCCCGGACGGCAGCCGCCCGAGCAGCCCGCTCTTCCCATATCCCGGACGATCCCGTCTCACTATGTGAGGCACCGGTGACATGCCCGCCTGTCCGTCCCTACGATCGAGCGCATGAAGCAGCGACAGGCGGACCTCACGAAGCGGCGGGCAGTAGACCTGTGCCGCGTCGCCGCCATGCTCTGTCGCGCTGTCTGACCGGGAGTGTCGCCTCCCGATTCCCCGGCCCTTCGACTTCACTCAGGGCCACCCGTGCGCCGCGCAGGCCGACCGGATCCATGGCTTTCATGGCCCCGCCGCGTGCCCGCACCCCGAAGTCTCCACGCACAGCCCCGCCGCAACTGCCCCGGAGGAGAAAGAGCATGAGCCGCAGCGACGTCCTGGTCGACGCCGACTGGGTCCAGGAGCACCTGGACGACCCGACGATCGCCATCGTCGAGGTCGACGAGGACACGTCCGCGTACGAGAAGAACCACATCAAGAACGCCATCCGGATCGACTGGACCAAGGACCTCCAGGACCCGGTGCGCCGTGACTTCATCGACCAGGAGGGCTTCGAGAAGCTCCTGTCGGAGAAGGGCATCGCCAACGACACCACGGTGATCCTCTACGGCGGCAACAACAACTGGTTCGCCTCGTACGCCTACTGGTACTTCAAGCTCTACGGCCACGAGAACGTCAAGCTCCTCGACGGCGGCCGCAAGAAGTGGGAGCTCGACGCCCGCGAGCTGGTCGACGGCTCCGAGGTGCCCGAGCGGGCGAAGACCGAGTACAAGGCCAAGCCGCAGGACACCTCGATCCGCGCCTTCCGCGACGACGTGGTCGCCGCGATCGGTTCGCAGAACCTGGTGGACGTCCGCTCCCCCGACGAGTTCTCGGGCAAGCTGCTCGCCCCCGCGCACCTGCCGCAGGAGCAGTCGCAGCGTCCGGGTCACGTCCCGAGCGCCCGCAACATCCCGTGGTCCAAGAACGCCAACGACGACGGCACCTTCAAGTCGGACGACGAGCTCAAGGAGCTCTACGCCGAGGAGAACGTCGACCTGGCCAAGGACACCATCGCCTACTGCCGGATCGGCGAGCGCTCCGCGCTCACCTGGTTCGTGCTGCACGAGCTGCTCGGTGTGGAGAACGTCAAGAACTACGACGGCTCCTGGACCGAGTACGGCTCCCTCGTCGGCGTGCCGATCGAGCTCGGCGCCAACAAGTAGGACCCGCAGTAAGCGATCGGCAGCAAGCGAAGAGACCCGCAAATCCCGACCGGCCTTCCTCCGGTCAGACCCCTTTTGGAGAACGACATGTGTGGAGCGAAGGCCGGCGGCCCCGACGCCTCGACGATCAAGCCCGGTGAGACCACCATCCAGGGGCAGGTCACCCGCGACGGCGAGCCGGTGACCGGCTACGTCCGTCTCCTGGACTCGACCGGCGAGTTCACCGCGGAGGTCCCCACCTCCGCCACCGGCCAGTTCCGGTTCTACGCGGCCGAGGGCACCTGGACCGTGCGCGCCCTCGTCCCCGGCGGCACCGCCGACCGCACCGTCGTCGCCCAGAAGGGCGGCCTGGCGGAGGTCGCGATCGCGGTCTGAGGCGAGGTGAGGCGGTCTGACGCGGCCTGACGCGGCCTGATCGCACGTGACGGCCAAGGGGCCGCACCTTACGGGTCGTACGCCCGAGGTGCGGCCTCTTTGGCGTGTACGGACCTACGCTGGAGGTATGTACAAACGCCGGCGCCGTCTCTACTTCGCCATGATGGGGACGTGTCTCGCGCTCTTCGTCCTGGCCTGGGGAGTCGTACGGCTCTGGTCGGTTCCGGTGGCCGTGGGCATGTGCGTGGTGGCGATGGTGATCCCGCCGCTGGCCGCGATGGTCGCCAACCGGCGGGGTCCCGAGGACCGCTGGTGGGACGCCCCCTCCGGCGACCCGCAGTCCGACGAGTGGTGGGACGAGCTGGACGGGAAGAAGCGCCGGTAGTAGCAAGGTGGTCATGCCGAACGCACGGGTGTCCACCGTTGTGCTCGACGCGCATGACGCGCACGAGCTGGCCGGCTTCTATCTGCGGCTCCTCGGATACGAGGTGCGCCGCGAGGAACCCGACTGGGTGCTCATCGGGCCCGCTGACGGCGACGGCGTCTCGCTCGCCTTCGAGACCGAGCCCGAGTACGTCCGTCCCGTCTGGCCGAGTCGCGAGCCCGGCGACCAGCAGATGATGCTGCACCTGGACGTCGAGGTCGACGACCTGGCGGGCGAGACGGCCCGCGCGGTCGCCGAGGGCGCCGTACTCGCCGACCACCAGCCCCAGGACGACGTACGGGTGCTGTTCGACCCGTCCGGGCACCCCTTCTGTCTGTGGGTGGAGACCACGGACTGACCGCGGACTGACCGCGGACTGACCACGGACTGACCGGGAATTGACCGCGGACCGAACCGCCCGTCTCAGTAGACGAGCGCCTGCGTCTCGTCCGCCATCGTCTCCTGGACGAACACCTGGGCGCCCGCGATGCGCACGCCCTCGATCACGTCCTTCTCCGAGATGTCGCGGCGAGCCGCGCACTGGGTGCACAGGGTGAGCCGGCCACCCGCCAGGACCGAGTCGATCAGGTCGGGAAGGGGCGCGGCGTGCGGGAGCTCGAACTCGGCGGCGCGGCCCGGCAGGGCGAACCAGGCGGACTCACCGGTCAGCCACAGGGAGACATCGACACCACTGGCCACGGCCACCGCCGCCACGGTGAACGCCTGCGAGCAGCGCTCGGGGGCGTCAGCCCCCGCCGTCACCTTGATCACGAGCTTCTTCGCCATGACCGCATAGTAGGCCGAGCAGGAGTCCGAATCGTAACCAATCCCGGCGCAACCCCCTGCGTGGGCCATGGGTCTCCTGTGCGCGGATGCGGAATCCGCGCTTCACCGTCTGTGGGGGAACGCCTTGGAAGTCGCGGATGCACCCGAAGTACCTGATATGCCTGATGCGCCTGATGTGCCCGTGGTGGCTCCCGCCCCGCGGCCGCGACGCCGGGGCCGTACGACGCTGCTGATCGCCGGGGCCGCCGTGCTCGGGCTCGTCGCCGGGACCTGCTGCGGGTATCTCGTCCAGGCCGGCCGTGAGCCCACCGCGCTGCCCCCGCTGTCGCAGCCGGTGCTGCCCCAGGCCAAGGGCAAGGGTCCCGAACCGCTGTCGGCCCTGGACGACTGGAAGGTGAAGTCCGAAGGTGACCTGCGGAAGCTGCTGCTGAAGAAGCCGAAGGGTGCCACCGAGGCCGAGTACCTGACGGGTGTCGACGGGTGGGAGGACCTGGCGGGTTACGCGAGCTTCTTCAACGAGCCGGACGACGCGTTCCTCGGGCTCATCGACCAGGAGTTCCGCCGCGCGGCCGTCACCGGCTGGCGGGTGGGCAGCACGTACACCGTCGAGGTCCGCCTGGTGCAGTACCACCAGGAGGAGAGGCTCGGGGCCTCGAACTACACCGAGAACTCGTACGGCTGGGCCGAACGCGAGGGCGACACCGACAGCTGGGCGATCCCCGGGACCGGCGACGGCAAGGCGTTCGTGCACCGCACGCCCGAGAGGGAGCCCGGTTACCTGCCGTACTACACGGCCGAGGCGCACGCCTGGCGCGGTGACATCGAGATGGAGATATGGGTCAGCGACACCAGGCCGATACCGAAGGCGAAGATCATGGACCTGGCCGAGCGGCAGATGGAGCGGCTGTGAGCGAGAGCCCCGAGAACGCCGAGAGACCGGAAAGCCAGGTCGGTGCCGTCGAGGCCGAGGGCGCCACGACGGCCCTGGCCGCCGTGGCCACCGCGGCGGAGGTCCCCGCCGCCACCGCCGTGGACGTACCCGCCGACGTACCCGCCGCCTCCGCGAAGCGGCCCGTCCGGCGTGGCCGTGTCGCCGCGATCGCCGGGTCCGTGCTGCTGGCCGCCGCCGTGATCGCCGGTGTCGGCTACACCGTGGTGACCGTGGACGCCGCCGACCGGGACGCGGGCGCCCCCGTGTGGAAGTTCCCGAAGACCACCGCGGACGCGCAGAACGCCCCCGAGGCCACCGGACTCGCCGGGATGCTGCTGCCGTACGACGACCGCTGGACCCGGGGCCCGGACATCGCGGAGTTCGGCTCCGACGCCTCACTCGGCGGTGGCCAGGCGACCGACCTGCGCAAGGAGTCGCTGCGCGACCTGCCCCGCTCCCAGCGCCGACAGCTGGAGCGGGAGATCGAGAAGCAGGACATCCAGGGCATGGCGATGCGCAGTTACCTCGGGACGGGCGACTCGCTCTCCTCCGAGGACGCCCTCATCGTGAGCATCGAGCTCGTCCGGATGGACAGGGGAGCGGTCAGGAACAGCGCCGCCGCCCAGAAGGAGTTCCTCGGCATCCTGGACGTCTTCCGCAAGGGGCCGAAGATCGAGGGTCACAGGAACGCCCAGTGCTTCCTGACGCCCAAGGACGCCGACGTGGACCTGGACGCGATGTTCTGCCTCGCGGCCCAGGGCGACGTCCTGGTCACGGCCAGCGCGTACGGCGTCAAGTCACTGGACACCAAGGCGGTCGCGCGACTCGTGGGCGACCAGCTCGGCCGCATCACCGAGCCGGGGGAGGCGGTATGACCGAGCAGCCCAGCACCGAACAGCAGCCGTTCGTCGTGCCGCCCATGCCGGCGGCGCCGCCACTCGTACCGCCGCAGCCGGAACTCCCGGTGGCGCCGCCGGCGAAGAAGGACCGCCGCGTCCTGCGGGCCGTGCTGCGCTGGACGGCCGCCGTCGTGGTGTTCGCCGCGGCCGGTACGGCGGCCGCGTACGGCGTCACGCGCATGGAGCGCACGGACGTGCCGGGCCTCGCGACCGAACCGGACGGCCGCTGGGAGTACCCGCGGCTGACCAGACCGCCGCTCCCGTCCGGCAGCCCCGCCCCCTTCGCCGACACGAACAAGGCCGGCGCCCACTACGCCGACCTGCGGGAACTTGTACTGCCTGCGCCCAAGGGCGCGAAGGCCGACAAGGCCCTGCGCGGTGAGGACGGCTGGCTGGCGAAGAAGGACTTCCTCGCGGAGTACGCGCCGGAGGACGACCTGGACATGCTCCGCCAGCTGCTCACCGACTTCGGCCTGCGGCACATCGCCGCTCGTGGCTGGACCATGCCCGACGGCACGCACACGCGGATCTATCTGCTGCAGTTCAACACGGCGGCCGTCGCTGACGAGGTGTCGGAGGAGCTCACCGCGTACAACAGTCCGTCGTACGAGGTGCGCGGGGCCGAGGGGATCATCGTCCGGGACGAGAAGTTCCCGGGGCGTTCCGAGGTCGACGACATCGAGCGGGCCGCGTACGTCGAGACCAAGCCGTACGGCAAGGAACAGGTCCGTCAGGCGTACCTCTCCGCCGGAGACACCCTGGCGCTGGTCGTCCAGTCCGGGAAGGGCGCGGCGAAGGCCGTTCCCTTCCAGCAGACGGTGGTGCTCCAGAGCCAGTTGCTCGGCTGAGCCGCACCGGGGAACCGGCCCCCGGGCCTGCCCCGGCAGCCCAGGGCCGACCTCGGATACAGGGCCCGGGCCCCGGCCGCGTAAGCTGGGGCCGGCCCCGTACACGCACAGCCCCCGCTCAATCGAGGAGCACCCCGTGGAGATCTTCTTCGAAGTCCTGCTGGTCCTGGTCGCCGTCGGCGTCCTCGCCTTCACCGGGCTGGCCGTGAAGAAGCTGTACCAGGGCCAGCGCTGACCCTCCCTGACAGACGCCCCCTCACAGACGTACGAGACTTCTGAGCTGCTCATGATCGAGATCCCGTCCGACCTGCACAAGGACCTCGTCCCCCTCGCCTTCCTGCTCGGCAACTGGGCCGGCGCGGGCGTGCACGACTTCCCCGGTTCCGAGAAGTGCAACTTCGGCCAGGAGGTCACCTTCACCCACGACGGCCGGGACTTCCTGGAGTACCACTCCCGCACCTGGGTGCTGGACCAGGAGGGGAACAAGGTGCGGCCGCTGGAGACGGAGTCCGGCTTCTGGCGCGTCGACGCCGAGCGCAAGGTCGAGGTGACGATGGTCCGCGACGACGGTGTCGTCGAGGTCTGGTACGGCGAGCTGGCCGACAAGAAGCCGCAGATCGACCTGGTCACGGACGCGGTCGCGCGCACGGCGGTCTCGGGTCCGTACTCGGGCGGCAAGCGGCTCTACGGCTACGTCAAGAGCGACCTGATGTGGGTCGGCGAGAAGCAGACCCCCGAGGTCGAGCTGCGCCCCTACATGTCGGCGCACCTGAAGAAGGTCGTCACCCCGGAGGAGGTCGAGCGCTGGGCCAAGGCCCTGCCCGACGACATGCCGGACGACGGGATCGCCTTCTTCAAGTAGGCCTTCTCATCGAGTAGGTCTCTTCGCGCGGGCCCTCCGCCCGACTGGTCCTAGACTTCCAGTGTGGTGAGCACCGACTGGAAGAGCGACCTCAGGCAGCGCGGTTACCGGCTGACGCCGCAGCGCCAGCTTGTCCTCGAAGCCGTGGACACCCTGGAGCACGCGACCCCCGACGACATCCTCGTGGAAGTGAGGAAGACGGCGTCGGGGGTCAACATTTCCACCGTGTACCGAACCCTGGAGCTCCTGGAGGAGCTCGGGCTGGTCTCGCACGCCCATCTCGGGCACGGGGCCCCGACGTACCACCTGGCCGACCGGCACCACCACATCCACCTCGTGTGCCGTGACTGCACGACGGTCATCGAGGCCGACGTCGAGGTGGCCGCCGACTTCACGGCCAAGCTGCGCGAGACCTTCGGCTTCGACACGGACATGAAGCACTTCGCGATCTTCGGCCGGTGCGAGGACTGTTCGATGAAGCTGAAGGGTTCAACTACCACGTCGTAGGGTTGTCCGTATGAAGAGTCCTCTGCTGTCCCTGCCCGGCGCCGTCCCCGCCGAGGGCGTGGACGAAGGCGTCGCCGCCCACTACGGCGACCTGTTCCGCGAACAGCGCGCCCTCGCCGACGGCACCGGATTCGTGGACCTCTCCCACCGAGGGGTCCTGACCGTCTCCGGTGAGGACCGGCTCAGCTGGCTGCATCTGCTGCTCACCCAGCACGTCAGTGACCTTCCGCCGCACCAGGCCACCGAGGCGCTCGTCCTGTCCGCGCACGGCCACATCGAGCACGCGCTGTACCTGGTGGACGACGGCGAGCGGGTCTGGGCGCACGTCGAGCCCGGCACGCAGGACGCGCTGATCGCGTACCTGGAGTCGATGAAGTTCTTCTACCGGGTCGAGGTCGCCGACCGGACCGCCGACGTCGCGGTCGTCCATCTGCCGGCCGGTTCGATCGCCGAGGCCCCGGAAGGAGCCGTCGTCCGCGAGACACCGTACGGGCGTGACCTCTTCCTGCCGCGTACGGACCTGGAGTCGTACGCGGAGAAGGCCGGCCCGCCGGCCGGGCTGCTCGCGTACGAGGCCCTGCGCGTCGAGGCGCACCGCCCGCGGCTCGGCTTCGAGACCGACCACCGGACGATCCCGCACGAGCTGGGCTGGATCGGCAGCGCGGTCCACCTCCAGAAGGGCTGCTACCGGGGCCAGGAGACCGTCGCCCGCGTCCAGAACCTGGGCAAGCCCCCGCGCCGGCTCGTCTTCCTCCACCTCGACGGCAGCGAGGTCCACCTGCCGCCGCCCGGCACGGAGATCCGCCTGGCGGACGAGGGCCCCGACGGCCGGAAGATCGGCTTCGTGACCACGTCCGTACGCCACCACGAGCTGGGCCCGGTGGCGCTGGCCCTGGTCAAGCGGAACGTGCCGGTGGACGCGCCGCTGATGGCCGACACGACGGCGGCTGCGCAGGAGGTCGTCGTCGAGCCCTGAGGCCGAGCCCTTGAGGCCGAGCCCCTGAGGCCCGCCCCTCGCGGTCTCACATCTCCAGCAGCACGGTGAACGGGCCGTCGTTCGTCAGCCCCACGCGCATCTTCGCGCCGAAGCGGCCCGTGGCCACCGTCGCGCCCAGGGCGCGCAGCTGGGCGACGACCTCGTCGACGAGCGGCTCGGCGACCTCTCCGGGGGCTGCCGCGTTCCAGGTGGGGCGGCGGCCCTTGCGGGCGTCCCCGTAGAGCGTGAACTGGCTGATGACGAGCAGCGGCGCGTCGATGTCGCTGCACGACTTCTCGTCCTGCAGCATCCGGATCGACCAGAGCTTGCGGGCGAGCTGGACGGCCTTCTCCTTGGTGTCGTCGTGCGTGACCCCGACGAGGACGCACAGGCCCTCGCCCTCGATTGCGCCGACCGTCTCTCCGTCCACGACGACGCTCGCGCCGTCCACCCTCTGTACCACCGCACGCATGGGGACCATGATGCCGCGCGACGACGCATCACTCGTATGGGGGTATTGACGAGGCCAGGGAAGAGTGCTGGACGGGACCCCGGCAGGCTCGTTGCGACCATACGACTGACCCAGTGACTCGGGCGATCATCCTTAATGATCCTTTTGATTCTTAACCCCGCATCTGGGGCTGATCAGGGGCACTAGGTCACATAGCGGCCACTTTGGGTGGCACGATGCCTGTGTTGCGGTGCGTGCGTGGGGTGCACCGCGCCGGCTGAGGGGACGGTTGAGACACATGAGCACTTCAAGTACGAACACCAGTACGGGGCAGTGGCCGGTGGAGTGGGTGGAGTGGGCCGTCGGGGGCACACACCGCCCGCCCGTGCAGCGCACGAGCAGCACACCGGTGGCCCCCGACCAGTCCAGCCGGGATGTGGCGCTGCTGCGGCTGTCCGACCTGCGGGCCATGCGCCGGGACGCGCAGCGGGACGAGGCCGACCTCAGTTACGTACGGCGGCTGCTCCAGGGACGCATCGACATCCTGCGGGCCGAGCTGGCCCGGCGGGGCGGCGCGGCGGCGCCCTCCGGTCTCGTCGACCGGCTCCCGGAGATCCTCACGGACGCGCCCGCCCGGCACCGTTCCTCCGCCCGCCACGTGACGGTGGGCACCCCCCACCGCGAGGAGTACCGGGCCCTGGCCTCCGACATGCTGGCCGAGGTCGAGCTGTCCGACCTCCAGGCCCGTACGGACGAGGAACTCGCCGAGGGCCTGGGCCGCCTCGTCCGCTACGAGCAGCAGGTCTCCCGCCGCCGCCAGCAGCTGCAGCACACGGCCGACGACTGCGGCGCGGAGATCGCCCGCCGGTACCGCGACGGGGAAGCACAGGTGGACGACCTGCTCCTCTGAGGGGCCTGAGGGATCTGAGGGGATTCGCCCGCGAACGCCGGAGCGGCTGAAAGCAGCCCCTCCGGCGTTCGCGTTTCCTCCGCATCATGAAGTCTGAGGTATGCGCCCTGACGACTGGCACCTCACCGAAGACCTCGACGACTTCCTCGCCCGAAGCGGAGAGTTCCTACGGTCGCGCCCCGCCCTGCACACCACGCCGCTGACGGTGATCGAGAAACTGCGGACGCGCGGAGCGAACGCGTACGGCGCCGGAGCCACCGTCTTCGGCCGGCTGGAGTCAGGGGGCGAGGTACGCGCCATCTTCTACCGCCTTCCGTCCCGCCGTCTGAGCCTCACCACCCTCTCCTCCGAGCAGGCCGACACCCTCGCCGCCCACCTGGCCGGCCTCGGCCACCCCCTCGCCGGTGTCACCGCGGACCATGACACAGCCACCGCGTTCGCCGAGGCCTGGCGGCGGCACGCGGGCGCCACGTCGACGCTCCGCGCGCGGCTCCACCTCTACCGCCTCGGCACGCTCACTCCGCCCGAGCCGTTCCCGGAGGGGCGGGGCCGACTCGTAGGCGAGCCGGACCAGGAGCACCTCATGCGCTGGTGCCGAGAGTTCGCCGCAGACGTCGGGGAAGTTGTCACCATCGACGCCGGCTCCTGGGCCGGAACACGCTTCGCCGAGAAGCACTACACCTACTGGGAGACCCCGGACGGCACGCCCGTCTCCATGGCGGGCGTCAACCCGATGGTCGCCGGTCAGGTCCGGGTGGACCCCGTCTACACCCCCGCCCACCGGCGCGGTCGCGGCTACGCGGGCGCCGTGACGGTCGAGGTCAGCCGCGCGGCGCTCGCCGCGGGCGCCCGGGAGGTCGTGCTGTTCACGAACGCGGCCAACCCCACGAGCAACGCCCTGTACCAGCGCCTCGGTTACCGCCGGGTCACCGACTTCGCCGCGTACGACTTCCGGAATTCCAGCCCGCCCGGCGCCTGAGGACGAGGCCGTCACGACGAAAAGGGGCTCCGGCCGGAAAGGGGGTCTGGGGGCGCAGCCACCAGGCATGGGACGGGTAAGGGCGGCGGGGGCGAAATCCGCGCGACACCCCCGTCCCGGCGCTCCTACCGTGGCACCATGACCCGCTCCCCGGACACCATCGACATACGCCGCCTCACCAGGGACGACATCCCCGAGTGGACCCGCGCCCTGAACACCGGGTTCCTGCGCCCCCCCAAGGTCGCGGAGACCGAGATCGCCGACCGCGCGTCGTACATCATCCCGGAGCGCACCCTCGGGGCCTTCGACGGCGACCGCTGCGTCGCCACCTTCCGGTCCTTCCCCCAGCAGATCACCGCCGTGGGCGGCAGCCCCGTTCCCGCTGACGCCGTATCGAACGTCACCGTCTCGCCCACCCACCGCCGCCGGGGGATCCTCACCCGCATGATGGCCCAGGACCTGAAGGCGGCGAAGGACAGGGGAGACGTCGTCGCGACGCTCATCGCGGCCGAGTACCCGATATACGGCCGCTACGGCTTCGGCCCCGCCACCTGGGCCGCCCGGTGGACCGTCGACGTCCCGCGCACCGGCCTCGACCCCCGCTGGTCGGGCCCGGACGACGGCGGCCGCATCGACCTCGTCGACGGCGCGGACGTCCGCAAGCTCGGCCCCGAACTGCACGAGCGCCTGCGCCGCACCCAGCCCGGCGCCGTCAGCCGCGACGACCGCTGGTGGCAGACCAACACCGGAGCCGTGCTGCTGGACCGCACGCCCTGGACGGAACCCTTCTACGCCGTGTACCGCTCGGCGGCCGGCGAGGTCGAGGGCCTCGTCTCGTACAAGGCGGACGACAACTGGTTCGACAAACAGCCGCAGAACACGGCCGAGGTGAACTGGCTGATCGCCGTGACCCCGGCCGCCGAACGCGCCCTGTGGCACTACCTGTGCTCGATCGACTGGATCATCAAGGTCACGTCGGACATGCGGGCCCCCGACGACCTGCTGCCGCTGTTCTTCCCCGACCCGCGCGCAGCCCGCATCTCCGCTCAGGCGGACTGGTTGTGGGTGCGGGTGCTGGACGTCGTACGGGCCATGGAGGCGCGTACGTACGCGGGGACCGGGACGCTCGTCCTCGAAGTCGTCGACGGGACGGGGCCGGCGGGCGGCCGGTACCGGCTGGAGGCGGGGCCGGACGGGGCTTCCTGCGCGCCCACGCGAGAGAGCGCCGAACTCACCCTGGATATTGGTGAGTTGGGCGCCCTGTGGCTTGGTGACGAGTCGGCGGTGCGGCTTGCCGCGCTCGGCCGGGTGCGGGAGCAGCGGAAGGGCGCCGCCTCCGTTGCCGACGCCCTGCTGCGTACGTCCAGGCGACCGTGGTGCCCGGACATCTTCTGAAGCGGTGCTCCTTCCGTGCGGGTGGTGTGCCGGTACTGCTGTCGATACCGCGGTTGGTACCGCGGTTGGTACCGCGGTTGGTACCGCGGTTGGCACTGCTGTGGTGCTGAATCCGTATCCGTAGCTGTGCAGTTGTGGTAGCTCCCCGTATGAAGTTGTGGTGCGGTTGTGGCTGTGCTGTTCGGTTGTCACTGTGCTGTTCAACTGTGGCTGGGCTCTTCGGTTGTGGCTGTGCTGGGCGGGCCGAGCTCCCGGCTCCCCTCCGGAAGGGAGCCCGGCCGCCGGACTGTCGGCCGTTCAGCCGGACGGTGCCAGCAGCATCACGAGCAGTACGGCTCCGATACCGCTGATCAGCGTGTTCCTGGCCTTGAGCCCGACGGTGAGGGCGAGGACGCCGATGATGCCCATCGGGCCGTACTTCCACTCGATGAGCTGCTCGAACCCGACGGCGAGGGCGGCGGCGGCGATGGCGATGAGCGGCATGACGGTCCCTCCTTCCGGAACGTCCCTCCTTCGGGACGAGACGACGGCGCCCACCTGCTCGACCAAGTCACCCTCAGCGATCGTTGGTCACCTTTTGTGACCAACCCCCCGTCAAGTTTGACCATGTTGCTCAAGTTGGCGACCAACTCCACCGTACTTATCTCCGCTTGGAGTCGTCTCATAACCACCTTCCCTTGAACTGCCCAAAGATGGCGCGAAGTTGTAGGGTTCGGTCGTGGACGGGGAACATGCCGCCGTCAATGGGCGGAAGAGGTCACAACGGCCACAGAGGTCCCACCGCGAGGTGGCCGACGAGCTGCGCAGCCGGATCAGGTCCGGCGAACTGAGGCCGGGGCAGCGCATGCCCACGCAGGCCAAGCTGGCCGACGAGTTCGGTGTGGAGCGGGGCGCCGTACGCCAGGCGCTGCGCATTCTGCAGTCGGAGCAACTGCTCACCAACGTTTCCAAGGGCAGCCCGGCCACCGTGGCTCCGATCCCCGTAAAGGCCCTGGCCGGCCCCGAGGCCCCTCCCCAGCCCACGATGGTGGCGCTCGCCCCGCGTATCTCGGCCGCCTTCGACACCCGGCACGTCGTGATCGACGCGCTGTGCCTGACATCGGTCTCGCTGAACCTCGCCATGGGCGAGCCGTTGCGCGAGATTCACGCGGGGCGAACAAAACCGGCCAGGATCGACGTCCGCGTCCTGCTGCCCAGCCGCGACATCGACCTCGCGTTCCCGGCCCCGGTGGAGGACGCCTCCGACGGCCGGCTGCAGCGCCGCTGGCTCGCGCAGCGCAACGCGCAGGGCCAGGTCCTGCGGCACAACCTGAACGCCCTCCGCACCACGCACGGCATCGACGTGCACGTTTCCTTCCGGGCGCTCCCCTTCACCCCGCCGGTGAAGCTGTACCTGCTGAACGGCGCGGAGGCGCTCTTCGCGTACTACACCGTGCAACGACGGGAGCAGGAGGTGGACAGCGAACAGTTGGAGACGTACGACGCCGAGGGCACCCGGTCGATGCTGTTCGCCTTCCGGCAGGGGGCGGGTCCACGGGACACGGCCTTCGTGGAACAGTCACACCTGTGGTTCAACGCACTGTGGGAGACGATCAGTTCGGAGCTGCTGCTCACGAGTTGACCGTCTCCCACAGGGGACGCGGGTGGGGGGTTGTGGCGTTCTCGGGCGGGGATGGTGGCTGGGATCGTCGCTGCTCACAGGGCCGGCCCGGCGACCATCAGGGCCAGGACGAGCGCCCCGAGGGAGCTGCACGTGGGGCTGTTGGCCTTGATCCCTATGGTGAGGAGCAGGAGGCCGACGATGCCCATGGGGCCGTAGCGCCACTGGACGAGCTCCTGGAATCCGATGACGAAGACCGTGGAGATGAGGGCGAGGACGGGCATGGGGAGTTCCTCCTTCGGGGCGTTTCGGTGGAGCGGGGGACGGAACCGGGGTGACGCGGGGGCGTCGTATGCGCACTTGCTGCGGTCCGCTACATGCCAACAGGCTGCGAGAGGAGGCAAAACTTCCGCCAACTTGGCCAAGTTGGCAGCCAACTTCGACTAAGTTATTCCCACTTGGTCGGCATCCACAAACAACTTCAAAACAACTCCCCAAAGATGGGTGGGAGTTGTACGTTTTGGTCGTGACTCAGGAGAACGTTGCAGTGAACGGCAGCAGAAGGCTCTCACCACAGGAGATCGCCGACGCCCTGCGCGACCGCATACGCGCCGGAGAGCTCAAGGCCGGAGACCGCCTGCCCACCCAGGCCGAGCTCGCCGAGGAGTTCGGCGTGGAACGCGGCACGGTCCGCCAGGCGCTGCGCGCACTCCAGAACGACGGTCTGCTCAGCAACGTGAGCAAGGGCAGCCCGCCCCGCATCGCCGAGCCGGCCCCGACCCACGACGAGCCCCAGCCGACGATGGTGGGCCTGGCCCCCCGCCTGGCGGAGGCGTTCTCGGCCCCGCACGTCCGCATCGACGCGGCATGCCTGACGGCGGAGACCCTGATGCTGGCCCTGGGCGAGCCCCTCCGCATGATCCACGAGGGCCGCGTCCGCCCCGAGACCATCGACGTCCGCATCCTGCTGCCGTCCCGGGACATCAACCTGGCCTTCCCGATCTCCGTCGGGGAACACGGTGACGCCGACCCGGTCCACGACCGCTGGCTGGCCCAGCGCAACGCCCAGGGCCACGTCCTGCGTCACAACCTCCGCTCCCTGCGCTCCTCGCACGGCATCGCCGTGAACGTCACGTTCCGGGCGCTGCCCTTCACTCCACCCGTGAAGCTGTACCTGCTGAACGAGTCGGAGGCGCTGATCGCGTACTACATGATCACTCGACGCGAGGAGCCGTCGGACACGGGATCCCTGGACATGTACGACGTCCTGGGCACCGAGTCCCTCCTCTTCTCCTTCGAGAAGCGTGAGGGGCGACGGGACTCCGCGTTCGTGGAGGAATCGCAGCGGTGGTTCGATGCCCTCTGGGAAACCATCACCTCGGACCTGACACTCTCCTAGTGACTTCTGATACAGCGCAGACTGAGCGGGTGACAGTGGAGACGGACAACCTGCGAGAACTGATCACCCCCGTCCGCTTCGTGCTCTGGGACCTGGACGGGCCGATATGCCGGTTGTTCGCGGGCCATCCGGCGCACCAGGTCGCCAGGGATCTGGTGGAGTTGGTCGAGGGGCGCGGCCTGGGCGGGCTGCTGACCAGCGAGGAGCGACGCACACAGGATCCGCAGACGGTCCTGCGCGGGGTCTCCCTGCGGCTTCCCGAAGGGGACCTGATCATCGAGCTCGAGGAATGGCTCACCCGGCAGGAACTGCTCGCGGTTCCGACGGCGTACCCCACCGCACACGCGGACCCGCTCATCAGGACCTGGGCGTCGCGAGCCCGGTTCGCCATCACGACGAACAACGCGGCGCTCGCGGCCGCCCGCTACATCGAGAGCCGCGGCCTCACCGACTGCTTCCCCTACATCTACGGCCGCACACGGCGGATCGACCTGATGAAGCCGGACCCCCACTACCTGCATCAGGCGCTGAACGCCATGGGCGCGGACCCGTCGGACTCCCTGATGATCGGCGACGCACCCTCCGACTTCGTGGCGGCACAGAAGGCCCGCGTGTCGTTCCTCGGGTACGCGCGAAATGAGGTCAAGCTCCGCGCCCTGCTGGCGGCCGGAGTCCGGCGCGAAAACATCGTGAGCTCCCTGCAGCAGGTGCAACTCGCGCTGACGGCTCGGGCCTGAATGCGGCGTCAGGCGAGGAGCAACGGCAACTTTTTTTGAGGGCTGAGGGCTGAGGGCCAGCCACTCAGCCTGGCCGCCGATGTGTCCGACAGCGCCTTTCGCTCGGCCCGAGGCTGGTTTGCTGATCGGTTGGGCGAGGTACGGACGCCCTGTGAAGGGCGAGTATGGGGGCGGCAAGGAGTTCGAGCGCGTCGCGGGCGAGCTGCGGACTCGCTTGGCCGAGGGCGTCTACCCGGTGCAGTCACGGCTGCCGTCGCAGCGTGAACTGGCCGAGGAGTTCGGCGTGTCGCGCGACACCGTGCAGCGGGTGCTCAAAGAACTGAAGAGCGAGGGCTGGATCGAGTCCCGGCAGGGCAGCGGGTCTCGGGTGGTCAAAAGGAACCAGCGGATCCATTCGCCGACGAGGTGCGCGCGGCCCGGCGGCACGGTCACCCTGGGGCCGTATATCAGCGAGGCGTTCGAGCAGTCCGAAGTGATCCTGGACGTCTACACGCTGACCTCGGAGTCCCTCGACGCGCACGTCAGGACGCAGGCGGAACGGATCCGGGCCGGACAGATCGGTCCGGAGCGCATCGCGCTGCGCATGCTGCTGCCCTCCGAGTCGGTGGAGTTCCCGTACTGGCGGTCCAAGGACGGCGTGCACGACGACATCCTCAGGGAGCGCGTGCTGGCCGTAACGCGTCGGCACACCGTGTCGCTGCGCACCGTGCTGAGCGATCTGCGGACCATGAAGCTCGTGTCCTCCGTGGACTTCGAGATCCGCCAGCTCGAGGTGGCGCCCTTGTTCAAGCTGTACCTGATCAACAAGGTGGACGCGCTGCACGGACCCTACGTGCCCTTCAAGCGCAGGATCGTGCTGGACGACGGCAGGGAGATCGAGGCCACCGACGTGTTCGGACTGGGCGCCACGCTGACGCACCACATGATGGACGACGACCGCTCCTCGCAGGGGACCGTGTTCGTGAACGGCATGCAGTCCTGGTTCGACGGGGCCTGGGACCTGCTGGTCGGTCAGCCGGCCTGATACCGGCTCGCCCAGCGCGCGTTCCGGACCTTCTCGGCGGCCTCGATGAGGGGAAGGTAGGAGTCGACCACGGCGTTCGCCTTGTTCGCCGCCATGCCCGATGCCTTGGCCCTGTCCTGCGTGTAGCCGAGAAAGGGAAGGCTGGTGTCGGCCGATCGGGCTGCTTCGAGGTCGCTCGGTTGGTCCCCCACGAGGAGACATGAAACGGCCGGGACACCCAGGTACCTGAGTCCGCGTTGCACACAGTCGGGGTCCGGTTTCATGAGACCCGCGTTATGGGGGTCCCGTCCGAAGACGTTCTCGAACCTCTCCTCCAGCCCATGACGCTTCAGGTACGCCCGGATCGGCAGCTCGGCGTTGTTGCTCACGATGACCATACGGATGCCGAGCTCGTGCAACAGATCCAGCAGTGTTCCGATGAGAGGGGTCTCAACAGCCGTCTCCACGGCGCTGAGTTCCTGGCCCGCCACGATGAGTTCCGCCTGGTCGAGCGGGTCCTGGCCGAGTGACCGCGTGGCCGACCGGTCGTACATGCCCCTGAGGTGGCGAAGAATGCCGTGGGAGTCGTCGCAGTTCTCCACTTCCTCGTTGAGACGGCCCCACGTCTTCCGTGCCATGACCTTGATTTCGTGAGCGATGGGGGAGGTTGACACGCCTCCGAACAGGTCACACACAGGCCCGTCGAAGTCGAACAGGACCGCTCGCGTCCCGTTGAGCAGCCCCCACAATGCGGCGGCATCGTCGTTCAGGTGTCTCGTCGCTGCCATGCCAGCCAGTGTTGCTCATCCGGCCGTGGTGCCCCAAGGGCGCAGGACTCTCCCGGCCGCGATGCCCGACAGCACCATGAGGGAGTGCAGCCGTCGTCGGGCCGCGGACCGACATGTCCAGCGTGTTCCCCCCTGTCGGAATGCGCCTTGTGGAAGGGCCTCTGAGGGATGGCGGAGTTGATTGCTCATCACCGTAAAGTTGTAATGACTTGGTGGGCGGTCGAGACCAGGAGAACGGTGCGGTGAACAGCGGCAAGAGGCTCTCGCCCGCAGATGTGGCCGACAAACTGCGGGAGCGCATCCAGCGCGGAGAACTCAGCGCGGGCGACAAGTTGCCGACCCAGGCCAAGCTTGCTGAGCAGTACGGCGTGGAGCGGGGTACTGTGCGGCAAGCCTTGCGGAGGCTTCAGGAAGACGGCCTGCTCAGCCACGTCAGCAAGGGCACCCCGCCACGGGTGGCGGAGCCACGCCGTCTGCCTCCTGGGAAACCTCGGAGCGCAATGGCCGGTCTGGCCCCGCGACTTGTGGACGCCTTCTCGGAGCCGCACGTCCGGATCGATGCGGCCTGCCTCACGGCCGAGACGCTGATGTGGTCGATGGATGCTCCCATGCGCATGATCGAGACGGGAGAAGCACGCCCCCGGTCTGTCACTGCCCGCATCGTCCTTCCCCCGAAGGAGTTGAAGCGGCACTACCCCGCGCCCTTCGATGGCTGGGGCCATGACCAAGGGATCGACGATGCGGTGCATGGACGCTCCGTAAAACAGCATGAGCGTCAGATCACGGTTCTGGAGGGACAGTTCCGCAAACTTCGTGACGCCTACGAGATCCCCGCGTCCGTGGAGTTCCGGGCGGGAGACGGCACGCCTTTCAACAAGCTTTACTTGCTCAACGACGCCGAAGTCCTCTTTGCTTACTACATCATCGGTGAGAAGAAGAAAGAAGAGGTGGGCGGGGTCGAATTGGAGTTGCGGGATGCCCGTGGGACAGAGTCGCCGCTCTTCTCCTTCCATGTCCAGCAAGGCGAACGAGACCAGCTGTTCGTCGCAACCTCAAGGGAGTGGTTTGATGCATTGTGGGAGACTTTGGACCCAGTTGTGAAGTAGCTGTGAGAATGTGAGTAGTTGTACCGGGTGCGGCCGAACGGGTTGACCCGTGTGGCCTTCCGGACATGTGGTCACCCGGTGCACGAGACCTCAGGCAGAGACGCTAACCTCCGCCCATGCTGTCCCCTCTGTCACCCAGAGCGCGTAGGGCGCTCGTGCATCGCCTCGTGGAGTCACGCCGGAGGCGAGGCAGCGGTGAGGTGCTCCTGGGGCATCACAACGTCAATCACATTCTGCCGCTCGGGATCCTGGTGGCCTGCTTGCTGGGGACCAGGCCCTTCGCCCGTATCAAGTACAGGGTGCCGCGGAAGGCGGTGGAAGTGGTGCCGCGCACGTGGCAGCGCGAATCGGATGTGTTGCAGGTCGTGTGCCGCCATCTCCGCGAAGTTCCGCGATGTCTACTCGACCT
The DNA here is from genome assembly GCF_055572015.1 of Streptomyces sp. NPDC030840. Lineage (NCBI taxonomy): Bacteria > Bacillati > Actinomycetota > Actinomycetes > Kitasatosporales > Streptomycetaceae > Streptomyces > Streptomyces sp. NPDC030840. The sequence goes on from NZ_JBVIEE010000024.1 coordinate 84,178, forward strand.
GGGAGACCGGTCCGTTCACGCTTACCGGGTGGGCAAGGTGCTCGGTGACGAGAACCCTGACGGCCGTGTCGACGAGGCACTGATGCGGTCTTTCGCAGAGTTCTTCGTCAGAACCGCACAAGTCCCGGTGGCCGAACTGCCGCCTCGCCCCGAGGGATGGCCGGAGGACGGGGACAGCGTGGGATTTCTTCACTGGCTGGTCGACTTCTCGGACGAGCGGGTGTACAAGGCCAATCGGGACCGCTTCGGCTCGCTCTTTGCTGACATGGGTATTGCTGAAGGCGTGATGGCGGACTTCAAGCGACGCCATGGCCGGTTGACCTCACGTCCCTTCAGGCTCCTTCACTCTGACCTCCATCGGGCCAATGTCGTGCTCCGAAGAGGGCGACTCACGGTGATCGACTGGGAGTTGGCGCTCTTTGGTGATCCCGTGCATGACCTGGCGACGCACCTGGTACGCATGAGGTACGGGAAGCAGGACCGGGTTCGTGTGACGGAAATGTGGTTCGAGGCGATGAACGGGGCCGGTTACAGCGACTTGACCGCCGGTGTTGACGCCGACTTGCCTGTGTACACGGCCTTTGAATATGCCCAGTCGGTGTTTCCCGACATCATGCGTGCGGCACTCAACCTGCCGGGGAGCCCCGAGGAGGAGGAATTCCTGGAAGCGGGGCGGAGGATTCGCAGTGCGGTGGGACGGGCCCGAGAGCCCTTGCGCTTGGTGAGCGTGCCGGACTTGAAGGACACGGTGGCCGCGTTGCGCAGGTGGCATTGTGGTGCCGGCGCGCAGACACGATGACGGAGTGAGGATGGCGTGGCGGACGATGAGCAGCGTGGGCGACATGTGCTGAACGACCCCGTACTGCTGCGTGAGTTGGTCGAACAAGTCGATGGCGGGCGGTGCGTCCTTTTCGACTTCGACGGGCCGCTGTGCCGGCTGTTCCCCGACGGTTCGTCGGCGCCGGTGGCCCGTGAGCTTCGGCGCCTTGTCGCCGAGCGCGGAGCTGCGGGTCTTCTCAGCAGGAGTGATCGTGAGTCCATCGATCCCCAGATCGTGCTGCGCGCCGTGGACCGGGCTTGTCCGGGCAGTGAGTTGGTCGTGGAGTTGGAAGAGCGGCTGGTCGAGGCCGAGATGACTGCGGCCGCCGTCGCGCCGCCCACTCCAGGCGCGGCCGCGCTGGTGCGCCTTCTGGTGGAGGCCGGGGTTCGGGTCGCGGTGGCGACCAACAACTCGCCGGCTGCTGTGGACGTGTATCTGCGCCGCGTGGGTCTCGACGGGTACCTTGCGGGTCATGTGCACGGCCGGACGGACAACCCGAAGTTGCTGAAACCCGATCCCGACTGTCTGTATCGGGCGCTGGGAGATCTCGGCGCCGACGCGCACGAAGCCGTGATGGTCGGAGACACGGAGACGGATTTGTACGCCGCACGCGAGGCCAAAGTGGCTTTCGTCGGTTATGTCCAGGATGAGGTGGCGGCGAAGTCGCTCTGGGCCGCAGGAGCGGGCCTCGTCATGTCGCGATTCGCTTTGTTGTCGGTAATGATTCCGCAGTCCCCTTCCTGACGGCCCTCGGAGCCAGGCACCATGGGCAGGCTCAGTTGAAATCGGGCGCCGACAGGGGGACTTGGTGTCAAACGCAAGGCCGTCGCTGAGTACCAGACTGGCATCGGGCTGGGAACGTGCGGAGAGCACGGTGACCAGGATCCTGCTTCTGGGCGTCTTCCTCGTCGGGTTGGTGGCACAGTTCGTCAAGCCGGTGGGAGACGCGCTCGAAGGGAAGGTCTACATCGGTGGCGCGCTGCTGAGCCTCGTGGGTTACGTGCTCTACGCCGAGGTTCAGCGGTTGAACGCGGCGCATGCAACGCAGTTGGAGGGTACGGACAGCCTGCACGACACGATCCAGCGGCTCACCGAAGAAGTGCAGCACCTGAACGCGGCGCTGCGTCCTCAAGCGGGCGAAGTGGTCACGCCGGCCGATCTGGAAGCAGAATTCCAGGAGGTTCTGCACGGCGGAGGTGAGGTGCACCTCGCTGCGATGGGCTTTACCGGAGAGACTTTCGCCGCTCCGCTGAAGCGTCTGCTGGAACGTCTTCCGCCCAATACGGGGCGGTCCGTGCATCTCCGGGTCCTGGTTCCCGACTTCACGAAACCCATTGAGGTGCCGGGACTGGTGGGTCCCGACGGAAAGGTCGCCGATGCGCCTGGATTCAGGCGGAGCCTGGTGCGGCAGATCGAGAGCTACGAGTCCGTGTTGAAGGCCCTGATCGGCAGGATGGGGGACAAGGGGCAGGGCAGTTTGTCCGTCGAATTCCGTGTGATGCACATGTCGCCCTCCCTCAAGCTCTACCTCATCAATGATGACCAGGCTTTCGAGGGGATCTACGACAAGATCGAGCTGCGCCGGGACGAGTACCAGGCTGGACTGTCAGCCCAGGGGAACGGCGGTGTCACGGACGGTCGGCTTCTGGATCTCCTCGGGTACGATTCCTTGCTGACACGCTGGCGCTGGGACGACGGAGAGCGTGCCCGGGCCGTCATCACCCGTCGCCGGGAGCTCTTCGACACGTTCTGGAAGGCCGCGCACGAACTGGCGGCCGTCACCGAGAGGAGTGGCGCGGACGCTCGGTAGGCGGCCGACAGCTGTTGTGGGTGGTGCACTCCGTCTTCACGAAGTGATCAGGGGAGCGCGGATCTCAGAGACGGACGCCTCGGCCGAGTCGATCGGGCGGACCGCATGGCGGCTGCAGGGCTTCTGTGTCCGAGGGGCCGTGCCCCTCGGATCATTGCCGCAGCTCGAGGGCGTGCTCACATGGTGGTGCCGCGGCCGAGAAGTCCTGGCCTCTGCGTAGCCTCGAGGTATGACCGAGACCGGCCTGCGGGAGCGCAAGAAGCGGCGGATGTACCAGGTGGTGTCCGACATCGCGATCGGGCTGTTCCTGGAGAAGGGGTTCGACCAGGTGTCCGTCGCCGAGGTGGCCGCCGCCGCCGAGATCTCCAAGCCGACGCTCTTCCGGTACTTCCCGGCCAAGGAGGACCTCGTACTGCACCGGATCGCCGATCACGAGGGGGAGCCGGCGCGGGTCGTGGGGGAGCGGGGGGAGGGGCAGTCGCCGGTGGACGCGTTGCGGGCGAGGTTCCTGGAGGGGCTGGCCCGTCGGGATCCCGTCACCGGGCTGAACGGGCATCCCCAGGTGCTCGCCTTTCATCGGCTGCTGTACGGCACCCCCTCCCTGGTCGCGCGCGCGTACGCCCAGCTGGAGCGGTCCGAGGCCGCGCTGGCGGAGGCGCTGGGCGGGGATCTCGACGCCCGCGTGGCCGCCGGACAGATCATCGCCGTGCAGCGCGTGCTCGCGCTGGAGAACTGGCGCCGGGTGGCCGCCGGGGAGGCCGTGGAGGACGTCGAGCCGGACGCGGTGGCGGCGGCCGAGCGGGCGTTCGCGCGGTTGGAGGCCGTGGTGTCCTCGTGAGGCCCAGCGAATGAGTCACGGTCAATAATTTAACTCGGTTGCTTTTTCTGGGTATCGTCTGGGGAATGACGCCGACCGAACTCGCCCTCCAGCACGCCCTCGCCCAGGAACGCGCCCACCACGACACCTGCCGCGCCGCCCTCGCCGCCATGGTGGAGGGCGCCCAGGAGCACGTGGTCACCGGTGAGGACGTGTCCGCCTCCGGTGCCGATGCCGAGGTGCTCGGGTACCGGCTGCGCAGCCGGGCCAAGGAGATGCGCGAACTGCCCGAAGGGCCGCTGTTCTTCGGGCGGCTGGACTTCGCGGCCGACGACACGGGGCACGCGGGGCGGAGCGATCACGCGGGGCAGAGCGATCACGCCGGGCAGAGCTACCACATCGGTCGGCTCCGCATCAGCTCGGAGCCGACCGCTCCGCCGCTCGTCGTCGACTGGCGCGCGCCCGTCTCCCGCGCCTTCTACCAGGCCGGCCCCCACGACCCGCGGGGAGTCGCCGTCCGGCGCCGTTTCGGCTGGGCTCCCGGCAGCCGGGGCGACTCCGCCGACCTCACCGGGCTGGAGGACGAGCACCTCTCCAGCGGGGAGCGGCAAGCGGACAGCCGTATCCTCACCGCCGAGATCGAGCGTCCCCGCGTCGGCCCCATGCGCGACATCGCCGCCACCATCCAGCCCGACCAGGACGACCTCGTGCGCGCCGGCCTCGCCACCTCCCTGTGCGTGCAGGGCGCCCCGGGCACGGGCAAGACGGCCGTGGGCCTGCACCGGGCCGCGTATCTGCTGTACACGTATCCCCAGCGCATCCGTCGCGGTGGCCTCCTCGTCCTCGGCCCCAACCGCACCTTCCTGACCTACATCGCGGAGGTGCTGCCCGCTCTCGGTGAGAGCGGCGTGCGGCAGTCCACCGTCGGCGAGGAGATCGCCCGGCAGCCCGTCACGGCCGTGGACGACGAGCGGGCCGCCGTCGTGAAGCACGATCCGCGCATGGCGGAGGTGGTGCGCCGGGCGCTCTACGGCCGCGTCGCGTCACCGTCCGCACCGGCCGGCCCCCTCGTCGTACCCGACGGTTCGTACCGCTGGCGCGTCCCGGAGGACGAACTCCGGCGGATCGTCGAGGACGTACGGTCCGAGGAGCCCCCGTACGCCGTCGGGCGGGAGCGGCTGCGGACACGGATCGTGCGCTGCGTCCAGGCACAGGCCGAGCGGCGGACCGGAACACGGCCGAACTCCTGGACATGGAAGATCTCCCGGTCCAGGCCGGTCGGCGCGTGCGTCGAGGCCCTGTGGCCGCGGGTGCGGCCGGAGGAGGTCGTCGCCGCGCTGCTCGGCGACCCCGAGGCGCTGGCCGCGGCCGCGGACGGGGTGCTCGACGCGGAGGAGTAGCGGGCCGTCCGGTGGGCCCGGCCGCCGCGTTCGTACCGGTCGGCGCGGTGGTCGGCCGCGGACCTCGTCCTCCTCGACGAGGTCGCGGGCCTGATCGAGCATCCCGAGAGCTACGGCCATGTCGTGGTCGACGAGGCGCAGGACCTGTCGCCGATGGAGTGCCGGGCCATCGCCCGCAGGGCCGCCTTCGGCTCGCTCACCGTGCTGGGCGACCTCGCGCAGGGCACCACGCCGTGGGCGGCCCGCGCCTGGCCCGACCTGATGGCGCACCTGGGCAGGCCGGACGTCGCGATCGTGCCGCTGACGACCGGCTTCCGGGTGCCGGAGACGGTCGTACGGCTCTCCAACCGGCTCCTCTCGCGCCTGGACGTCGAGGTGCCGGAGGCCAGGTCGCTGCGGGCGGGAGGCGAGCTGAGGGTGCGGGAGACGGCCGACGCCGTGGCCACCACCGTCGAGGCCGTGCGGGACGGGCTCGCCCGCGAAGGGTCCGTCGGGGTCATCGTGCCGTCCGAGTCCGATGTCCTACGACTGCGGAAGGCGCTCGACGCGGCGGGCGTCCCGGCCGCCGGGCCCGGCGAACCCGGCGCGCGCGTCACCGTGCTGGCCGCGGGCTCGGCCAAGGGCCTGGAGTACGACCACGTGGTGGCCGTGGAGCCCGCGGCGATCGCGGAGGAGGGGGCGCGCGGGCTGAACCTGCTGTACGTGGTGCTCACCAGGGCCGTGTCACGCCTGGACGTGGTGCACGAACGTCCGCTGCCCTGGTGACCGCGGCCCCGGCCCGATCCGCTCGCTGATGCCCTCGGGAGCCCGTGTTACGGGAAGGCGACCGAGTCATGACCGAGTGTGCACCTTGGTGATCGTTCCTGTGGCTACGGTGAACGAACGTGCCGGTGAGCGGCTGCCTACTCCCCCCGCGGGCCCAACTCCCCCCAGGGCTCGCCGCCGCTCACCGGCACCGGGTCCACCTCAGACGGTGGCCGCGTCCAGGACGGGGAGCAACTGCTCCTCCTCGTACGTCAGATGGGCCTCCAGCTCGGCCGTCAGGCGCTCCACCTCACGCAGGACGTGGCCGGGCCCCGTGTCCCCGCCCCCGTCCCTGTCCGCGCCGCGGTCCTCGCCGGCGACGACCTTGCGGAGGTCCTCCAGGAGTTCGGCGATCCGTTCGTGCTCATCGCGCAGCCGGGCGAGGACCGGAACCAGCTCGGGGTGGCGGTCGCCGACGAACGGGAACAGGGCGACGTCCTCACCGGTGTGGTGGTTGTGCAGTCCCTGGCAGAGCGTGAGGCAGTTGATGCGGAGCTGAGCGCCGAGGCGGGCACCGGGACGCTCGCGGTCCCCGCCACCGTCCTCGGCCGCCTGCTCCGTGCGCGACGCCTCCCTGGCCAACTCCTCCCTGGCCAACTCCTCCCTGGCCAACGCCTCCCTGACCAACTCCTCCTTGATCAGCGCGAGTTCGCGCCGGAACGCGGCGTGCACGATCCTCACGTGCTCGCCCAGGGAGCTCCCGTTCATGTTCGGCGGCCCGCCCGTGGGAATCTCCCGCAGGGAGACCACGGGAATGACCCGGTCCGTCCTGGCCTGGTAGTCGGCCCACCCCGGGTCGCCCTCCACCGCCCGGGCGAACGCCCGGTCCCGCTCCTCCCCGGTCAGGACGACGGCCTCGGCCTCGTACGTGAACGCTCCGTTCTCCACGGTCACCCGCGGATGGGCGACGAGGTTGCGGTACCAGTCGGGGTTCCTGGGCGAGCCGCCGGCCGAGGCGATGACCAGGATCCGGCCGTCGCCGTCGTGGAGGAAGCCGAGGGGGGTGGTGTGGGGGGTGCCCGTGCGGGCGCCGGTGGTGGTCAGCAGGACGAGCCGGGCGCCCTCGAAAGGGCCACCGACCTGTCCGTGGTTGGCACGGAATTCGTCGATGACCGGTTGGTTGAAGTGGTTGGGCATTCTCTGCTTTCTCTGGTTTTCGGGCAGGCGGAATTGCCGCGTGGCGCGTGAGAGAGCGCCTGCGGTACGGATCAGGAAAACGCGCAAGCGGCGCGGAAAGAACAGCCCTCTGAGGAGGCGGAAAGAACAGCCCTCTGAGAAGGGGGACCAGGCGGACGTGCGGCTACGACGACGCCGTACGGGCACGCGGAAACGTCACACGGAACCCACGGAACAGGCCGAACGCCCGGAAGAAAAGACGGCGGGCCCCTGGCCCGCCCCGACCTCACTCGGAGGCCGGGCAACCAACTCGCTCACGGCACAAGGCCGCCAACCCGGCAGTCATGGAGGCAACCGTAATGCCGAATGAGGGCAACGGCAATGCGGTTATTCGGTCGTCAACTTGCGTGCGGGGTGGGCGCAGTCGAGCCTTCGACAACAGCCTCGTCCTTGCGAGCTTTCGGAGGCGACGGGTCAGCGGGCGGGCGGGACGAACTCGGGCTGGTCGAGCAGGCGCAGCCAGCTTCCGTCGGGCTGGCGCCTGACCACCTGCGCCCGCGCGCCGGCTCCGTCCTTCGGCGGGGTCGAGGTGAGGGCGATGTCGCCGTTGATCAGCGTCGGCAGGGGTCGTTCCGGTTCGAAGCGGGGGCCGTTGGCCAGCACCTTCTCCCACAGCTCGCGGATCGCCTCCCGCCCCACCGTCAGCTCGCCGGGCGGGTAGGCCATCACCGCGTCCTCTTCGTACAGCGCGGCCACCCCGGCCGCGTCACCGGCATTGGATCGCTCGACGAACAAGCGGGTGATGTCTTCGGGCCGCATGGCCTTCTCGTACTCCGGCATGGGTTCCTCCTGGTGTCGGGATCCAGCGCTTCTCAGCGTGGTCGCCCGCTGACCAGAAGTCCAACAGATGGATTCTCTGCTACCTAGAATCTGTAGTCATGGAGCTGAGGCAGCTGGAGTACTTCGTGGCAGTGGCCGAGGAGCGGAACTTCACCCGTGCCGCCGAGCGGGTGCACATCAGCCAGTCCGGCGTCAGCGCCCAGATCCGCCAGCTCGAACGGGAAGTCGGTGCGGAGCTGTTCGACCGGTCGGCCCGCACCGTCACCCTCACCGTCGCGGGGGAGGCCGCGCTCGAACACGCCCGCGCCGCACTCGCCGCAGCCGGGGCGGTCGGCCAGGCAGTGGGCGAGGTCACCGACCTGATCCGGGGGCGGCTCACCGTCGGGATGGTGGTCGGCTGCACCCTCACCCCGCTGTTCGACGCCCTCGCCGCATTCCACAAGGCGCATCCCGGTGTGGAGATCTCGTTGCTGGAGGACAGCTCCGACCGGCTTCTCGACGGGGTGCGTACCGGCGCCGTCGACTTGGCACTCGTCGGGGCGGCGGTCGCCACCCCCGAGGAGCTGGGCGCGCTGACCCTCATCAGCGAACGGCTCGTCGCGGCGGTCCCGGCCGGGCACCCCTTGGCGAAACAGAGGCACGTCACCCTGCGCGACCTGATGGCCCACCCGATCGTGTGCATGCCCCCCGGCACCGGCCTGCGCGCGGTGTTCGACCAGGCTTGCGCCGCACAGAACCTCCAGCCGGCGATCGCGCTGCAGGCCAGCGCCGCGGATGCCATCGCCGGCCTCGCCGCCCGCGGACTGGGCGTCGCCATCCTCAGCGAATCGATGGCCGAGAGCTGTCGCGACCGGCTCACCGCCCGCACCGTCGATGATGTCGAAACGCCGGCGCTGCTCGCCCTGATCTGGAAGAACGCACACAATCCCCCGGTACGCGAGCTGCTCGCGCACAGCAGGCAAGCGTTCACGGACTTCCTGGGACCACATCGGTAGACGTCACGCCTTTGGCGAGAGTCGCTTTCGCTCGGCGCAGTCCAGGGCATGGGCGGAGACGGTCTCCGACAGGATTACCGCCGCGCCGTTGCACGCCGGTGCCGCGGGCGAGCCCCTCCGGGAGGACCTCACTGTGTCAGCGGCCTCGGTGATTTCGTTGACGGCTGTCCTGTCCCAGGTAGATCCCAGGTAGGTCCGGGTGGCGTGTACCGCGCTTCTCGCAGGCAAGTTGTCGCCAACCGTGATCGCGTCGTTCGGCGCGATCACCGGGAAGGTGGTGTGGGGCACGTCAGCTGATCATGTGCCGTGGAACCGTGAGGTCCTCGTTGGCGAACAGGCCGGCCAGGGCCGCCGGATGCGCTCCGGAACAAGCCTCGGCGACCACATCGATGAGCTGGTCGTAGTCGGAGCCGGTCTCGCCCTCGTAGGCCTCGGTCATCCGGCCCCACTCGTCCCAGGGCAGCATCTCCCGCTTGCAGAGGGCCGCGAGGTCGCGGACCGCGTTGCCGCTGATCTCGGCAGGCCCCCAGGCGTGATCGGTGCCCACCACCCCGAAAAGATGTGGATCGATCAGGCCCTTGCGGTGCTGGATCCACGCTTCGCCGCCCGACAGGAACTCGCCCGGTGCGAGATCTTCGGGGCGCTCGACGTAGCCGTGGCCGAGATGTTCCGTGTCGACGCGTATCCAGCGCCGTTCGTCGGCGTTCCAGTACTCGGTGATCCAGTGGTCGACGCCGCGCCCCTCCACGAAGTACGTGCCAAAACCGCATCTGGCCCTGGCGGGGATGCCCCGCGCCCGCAGGATCGCGCAGGCGATGGTGGCGAAGTGGCGGCACGTGCCCACCACCCTTGTCTCGGGTGTCCGGGCATGGTGCAGGGGAGCGGGATCCAGCGCGGTCAGCGCGGCGACCAGCCTGCTGACTGGCCGGATGTTCCTCTCCGCGAGCCGCTCTTCGGAAACGCCGAGCGCGGCGGCGTCGGCCGGCTGGATGACCAGGCTCCGCACGGCAGCACAAATGCCGACCGGGTCGTCCGGCAGCTCCTCGACGAGCGCTGATTGCTTCGCGGCAAGGAGGGTGAGCGGACCGGGCCGGGAGTAGTCGAGCGCGTCATCAGTCATGACCGGGGATCGTAGGCGGCCGGTCTGACACCAGGGCCGCGTCGTTCAGTTCCACCGGGGCTCGCTCACTTCACCGAGCAGGTCCAGCGGGGAACCCTCAGCAGCACTGGAACAAGGCTCAACCCGTGCCCTGTATGACGTGACGCACTTTTGCAAGCGGGTGCTTGCAAAAGTTAGCGCGGGTGCGGCACTGTAGAGGCATGGCATCACTCAACGTCGGCAATCTCGGTGAGTACCTGCGTGAACAGCGGCGCAACGCGCAGTTGTCGCTCAGGCAGCTCGCCGACGCCGCCGGGGTGTCCAATCCGTATCTGAGCCAGATCGAGCGCGGGCTGCGCAAGCCGAGCGCGGAGGTGCTGCAGCAGGTCGCGAAGGCGCTGCGCATCTCCGCCGAGACCTTGTACGTGCGCGCCGGCATCCTCGACGCCGAGCGGGACCGGGACGAGGTGGAGACGCGCGCAGTCATCCTCGCCGATCCCACGCTGCACGAGCGGCAGAAACAGGTGCTGCTCCAGATCTACGAGTCGTTCCGCAAGGAGAACGGCTTCGAGATCGCCGGCACGGCGTCCGCAGACGGCGCAGACGGTCGGGAAGGCGCCCGGGACGAGGACGTCCTGGACGACGCCCGGGACATGACGGACGCGCGCGGCGAGATACGCGCCGTCCGGGCAGACGAAGTCCAGGACACCGAACGCCCCGGCCCCCGCACGGCCGACGGCAGCGGTGCCGGTTCGCGGCAGACGGCCGGCTGACCGCGAGGCACTGAAGTGCCGGCCCGCCCTCGAAGCCGGCACGGACCCGCGGTCGGCCACGGCGCCGGACCGCTGCGAACCAACCCAAAACCCTCAGCCGAAAGCCATTACGGGAGGACGGTCACCATGGCCATCACCGACGACCTGCGCAAGACCCTCAGCAACCCCACTCCGCTCTACTTCGCCGCCGGCACGGCCGACCTGGCCCTGCAGCAGGCCAAGAAGGTGCCCGGTATCGTCGAGCAGCTCCGCGCCGAGGCCCCGTCCCGGATCGAGGCCGTGCGCAACACCGACGCCAAGGCGGTCCAGGAGAAGGCGACCGCCCGCGCCAAGGAGGCCCAGGAGAAGGCGACCGCCCGCGCCAAGGAGGCGCAGGAGACCCTCCAGGTCAAGGTCACCGAGATCATCGGCACCCTGGACACCGACCTGAAGAAGCTCGGTGAGACCGCCCAGGACCTCGCCCTGCGGGGTGTCGGCGTCGCCGCCGAGTACGCCGTCAAGGCGCGGGAGACCTACGAGAAGGTGGCCGAGCACGGCGAGCAGGCCGTGCGGACCTGGCGCGGTGAGGCCGCCGAGGAGATCGAGGAGCTCGCGGTCGCCGTCGAGCCGTCGGCGGAGCCCGTCGAGGTCAAGCAGGAGGAGCCGAAGCCGGCCGCCACCCAGGCCGCGCCCGCCGCCCCCGTCAGGAAGCCCGCGGCGAAGAAGGCCCCCGCCGCCAAGAAGAGCGCCACCGCCAAGAAGACCACGCCTCCGGCGAAGTAGTCGACGAAGCGGCGGAGCAGAGAGCGGCCGAGGACCCGAGCGGGAACTCCGGTGGCGCGGACAGCTGTACGAGAACGGGCCGGGCACCTTTGGGGTGTGCGGCCCGTTCTACGGGTACGGTGGCCGTAAGACGACTCGACCCGGGTGGTGGGCATTGTGCTGTTGACGGCATTCGGCGGCTTCATGTCGCTGCTCTACCTCGCCATGCTGCTGCTCGCGGTGGCGGCGCTGGTGATGGCCGCGATCGCGCGTGAGGACGCGTATCGCGCCGCCGACAAGCAGAACAAGATGTTCTGGCTGATCATCCTGGGCGTCACGGTCGCGGTGAACCTGCTCGTGCCGATGCTCTTCCTGCAGATCGCCGGCCTCATCGCGACGATCGTCTTCTTCGTCGACGTCCGCCCCGCGCTCCGGCAGGTCTCGGGCGGCGGGCGCGGCGGCCGCCGCGGATCGAGCAGCGACGGCCCGTACGGCCCGTACAACGGCGGCCGCTGACGCGGCCCGGCTCACATCACGTCACGCCACACCGGAGCGAGCAAGCACCGCAGGGCGCCGCACGGCCGGTCCTACCTAGCCGTTCGGCGCCCTAGTTGTTTTCGGCGGTCTCGCGGTCTCGTCGTTTTCTGCGCTCTCGCCGTCTCGGGGCCTCGCGGTCTCGCCGTCCCGCGGTCTCTCGCCGTCTCGGGGCCTCGCGGTCTCGCCGTCCCGCGGTCTCTCGCGGTCTCGCCGTCTCGGGGGCCTCGCGGTCTCGCCGTCTCGGGGGCCTCGCGGTCTCGCGGTCTCGGGGCCTCGCGGTCTCGCGGTCTCGGGGTCTCGGGGTCTCGGGGTCTCGGGGTCTCGGGGTCTCGGGGTCTCGGGGTCTCGCGGTCTCGGGGTCTCGGGGCCTCGCGGTCTCGGGGTCTCGGGGTCTCGGGGTCTCGGGGTCTCGGGGTCTCGCGGTCTCGGGGTCTCGCGGTCTCTCGCGGTCTCGCCGTCTCGCCGGCTCCGCGGCCTCGCCGTCTCCGCAGCCGTCAGTTCCCGCGGCTCAGCAGCAGGACCGCCACATCGTCCGTCAGCTCGCCGCCGTTGAGGTCACGGACCTCGCTCATCGCCGCCTGCAGGAGTTCCTCGCCGCCCAGGCCCTGGTCGAGCAGGCGGCGGATCAGGTCGACCATGCCGTCCTGGCCGAGGCGCTCGCCGTCCTTGCCGACGCGGCCCTCGATCAGACCGTCCGTGTAGAGCATCAGGCCCCAGGAGCCGCCCAGCTCGATCTGCGTACGCGGCCAGCGGGCGTTGGGCAGCAGGCCGAGAGCCGGGCCGTTGTTGTCGTACGGCAGCAGGTCGGCCACCGGGGTGGCCCCCTCCGCGCCGGGGCGGGCGAGCAGCGGGGCCGGGTGGCCGGCCAGGCACAGGCCCGCGCTGCGGCCGTCCGGCGCGATGTCGACCGTGCACAGCGTCGCGAAGATCTCGTCGCTCTCGCGCTCGTGCTCCAGAACCCGCTGGAGCGTGGAGAGCAACTGGTCGCCGCACAGCCCGGCGAACGTCAGCGCCCGCCAGGCGATCCGCAGCTCCACGCCGAGCGCCGCCTCGTCGGGCCCGTGCCCGCAGACGTCGCCGATCATGGCGTGCACGGTGCCGTCGGGGGTGCGGACCGTGTCGTAGAAGTCGCCGCCCAGGAGCGCGCGGGAGCGTCCCGGGCGGTAGCGGGCGGCGAAGCGGAGCGAGGAGCCCTCCAGGAGGGGGGTGGGGAGGAGACCGCGCTCCAGGCGGGCGTTCTCCTGCGCCCGCAGCTTGGACTCGGTGAGGCGTCGCTCGGCCCTGTCGGAACGTTTCCGCTCCACGGCGTACCGGATCGCCCGGCTCAGCAGACGGCCGTCCAGCTCGTCGCGGAAGAGGTAGTCCTGGGCGCCGACGCGCACCGCCTCGGCGCCGCGTTCGGCGTCACCGGAGGCGGTGAGCGCGAGGACGGCGTGCCGGGGCGCGAGCCGCAGGACGTGCTTGAGCACGGCCAGCTCGTCGTCCTTGCCGGTGCCACCGAGGCCCGGGGCCGGCAGGGCGAGGTCGAGCAGGATGCAGTTCACGTCGTCGGTGAGGAGCCGTCCGGCCTCGGTGAGGTTGCGGGCGGTACGGACCCGGATCGGTTTGCCCGCGGAGTCGAGCAGTTCGGGCACGCTGAGTGAACCTGCCGGGTCGTCTTCGATCAGCAGCACGGTGAGGTTGGTGCTTCCAGTGCTTCCACTGCTGCCGCTGGTGCTTCCAGTGCTGCCGCTGGTGCTGCCGGTGCTGCCGGGGTTGTCGGCAGGGGTGGCGGGCGTCGTGCTCAGGGCCGGCCCCTCTCCGGACGGGACGTGCGAGCCGCCGGAGGGGCCGTTCGGGCCTCCGGACGGGCCGCTGGGTGCGGACACGGCGTGCGCCTGACCACTTTCCGCGGCCGGTATCGCTCTTTGCCGCGGTATGGGTACGGGCATCCTCTTGAGTTCCTTCCCTCCCCCGAGGGCACGGTGGCAACGAGGGACCTCGATCCACCGACGGGGACCATAGCGGTAGGCGGCGCCGCAACGGAATGGGCTACGGGGTACGTACCGGCAATCGGCCAGCGTCATATGCCGCATCCGGTAACGCACTTGGACAGGGGGTCGCCCCGGTGGGGATGACGAACGTCACGCGCGCGGGGTTGAGCGGTGGAAGCGAACCGTGGTGAGGGTCACGTGGGATGGGGCACGTGGCGAAAGTTGGTCCTGTATGGGGATTTTTCGCTGCGATTCAGGGGTGTTGGGCCGGTACGTACCCACGGTGGTCGTGCTCACGCGTGGGGGCGTACGACTCCCAGGATCGGCATGGAACCCGCGCCGGCGATCGTCACCGTGCGGCCGGGGCGGGGGGCGTGGACGATGGCGCCGTCGCCGATGTACATCGCCACATGGCTGGCGTCGGCGTTGTAGATGATCAGGTCGCCGGGGCGCATGTCCTTGACGTCGACGCGGTCGAGCTGCTTCCACTGCTCCTGGGACGTGCGCGGGATGCCCCTGCCCGCGGCGGCCCACGCCTGGGAGGTGAGGCCGGAGCAGTCGTACGACCCGGGGCCCTCGGCACCCCACTTGTAGGGCTTGCCGATCTGGTCCGTGGCGAACTCGACCGCTTTCTTGCCCTCCTCGGTCGCCTTGCCCCTGACGTCGTCCATCGCGCCCGAGTCGAGCCACTCGGTCTGCGCCTTCCGCGCGGCCTCCTCCTCAAGCTTCGCCAGCCGCTCGCGCTCCTCCGCCTCCAGCTCGGACTCCATCTCCTCGGCGGCGGCGATCTGCTTCTCGATCTTCTTCTGGGCCTCGGCCTTGGCCTTCCGGTTGGCCTCCAGCTTCTTCCACTGCGCGGAGGCGTCCTTGGCGTACTGCTCCAAGTCCTGCTGGGTGCGCTCCCGTTCGGCGAGCAGGCCCTTGGACGCGTGCTGGCCCTGACGGACGCGGCCGACCCCGTCGAGGAAGGCCTGCGGGTTCTCGCTGAGCCAGAGCTGGACCTCGGGCGGCATGCCGCCGCCGCGGTACTGGGCGCGGGCCGCGGCGCCGATGAGGTCCTTCAGCTTCGCGAGCCTCGCCTTGCCCTTGACGATCTCGTGGGCCAGCTCGACGATCTCGGCGGACTGCTTCTCGGCCTTCTCCTCGGCCGCGTTGTAGGCGTCCGTGGCCACCGCCGCGTCGTGGTAGAGCTTGTCCAGCTGCTTGCGTACGGCTTCCAGTTCCTCGGTGGTCGCGGCCGTCGAGCCGGACGAGCCGGACGAGCCGGTCGTGGAGGGGGAGGGGGAGGAACCGGGGTCGGGGGCCGCCTGGCTCGCATGGGCCAGTCCCGGTGCTCCCAGTACGGTCACCGCGCAGACCAGTGCCACGGCCGCCGTGGTCAGGCTCCGCTTGCCCGCACCCATACCTCTGCCCCCAACCTGATTAATCGTCAGTAACTTCCGAACGCTTGGGGGATCGTGCCATGTCGTGCCGCAATACGACAGAGGTGGACACGAACTCCCTCCCCCGTTCCGCTCGTCCGCAGACGATCTCCCCGCCCTGTGTGACGAACGACTCACCGCTCGCGTTCCACCAGGGCGGCACTTGCCGATCGCGGCGTCAGCCGCGCGGCGCCAAGGCCTCCCACGCCACCGTGACTTCGCCCTGGCGCCAGCGCGCGGCGCGGTCCCGCACCGGCCAGTCGGCGCTCACGGCGCGGACGGCGTACATCCAGCGCTGACGTGCGCCGTACGAGGCGTACGGGGCCGCGGCCGCCCAGGCCCGGTCGAAGTCACGCAGGAAGGCGTGCACCGGCTCCCCCGGGACGTTGCGGTGGATGAGGGCCTTCGGCAACCGCTCGGCGAGGTCGGACGGGCGGTCCAGGGAGCCGAGACGGGTGGCGAACGTGACCGTACGGGGACCCTCCGGTCCGAGGGCGACCCAGACGTGACGGCGGCCGATCTCGTCACACGTGCCCTCGACCAGCAGACCGCCCCGTGAGCCGGCCGTGACGGGGGCGAGCCGGGCGCGCAGGCGTTCCCAGACCGCGCTCACCTCGTCCTCGTCGTACTGGCGCAGGACGTTCGCCGCGCGGATCAGGGCCGGCCTGCCCTCCACCGGCACCTCGAAGCCGCCGTGCCGGAACACCAGCCCCGCCCGCTCGTACGGCCGCGCGGCCGCCACCCGGGCCGGGTCGATCTCGACGCCGACCACGCGGGTGCGGGGGGCGGCCGTACGCAGCCGTTGGAGCAGCTCCACAGCGGTCCAGGGGGCGGCGCCGTAGCCGAGGTCGACCGCCGTCGGGTCCGCCGCGCGGCGGAGTTCGGCGCCGTGGTTCGCCGCGATCCAGCGGTCCATGCGGCGCAGGCGGTTGGGGTTGGTGGTTCCGCGCGTGACGGTCCCCTGGGGGCGGGTGGGCATGGCAACGAGGGTATGCGGGTGCCGTGGGTGGGGTTGCCCTCGTGGGGGCTGCGCCCCCAGGCCCGCATGGGTGCGTCTGCCCCTTGATGTCCTTGGTCCTGCGCGGGTCCGTTGTGGCTTGTCGCGCCCACGCGGCGAAGCCGCACATCGGCACAGCCCCGCGCCCCTTGCAGGGGCAGCACCCCGAACGGTTGAGCGAGCTCCAGTAATAATTCGGCAAAGCGGAAATGCGCCGGGCCGCTCCGGTGTTCCCCCTCTCCGGAGGGTGCCGTGTGCCCTCCGAACGGCATGTCCGCAGCATGGCGCCCGCAGCAAGAGAGGAACGCCTCGTGAGCCAGTACGTCAGCAGGCTCGGGCGTCGCTCCCCGGCGGCACCCCCGCGACTGAGACTGCCCCACCGCAGGCCCCGCCGGATCGCGATGCTCTCCGTGCACACCTCGCCGCTGCACCAGCCCGGCACGGGCGACGCCGGCGGCATGAACGTGTACATCGTGGAGCTCGCCCAGCGCCTTGCCGCGATCAACATCGAGGTCGAGATCTTCACGCGGGCGACGACGGGCGCCCTCCCGCCGGCCGTGGAGCTCGCACCGGGTGTGCTCGTACGGCACGTCGACGCCGGGCCCTACGAGGGGCTGGCCAAGGAGGACCTGCCGGCCCAGCTGTGCGCGTTCACGCACGGTGTGATGCAGGCCTGGGCCGGCCACCGTCCCGGCTACTACGACCTCGTGCACTCGCACTACTGGCTCTCCGGCCACGTCGGCTGGCTCGCCGCCGAGCGCTGGGGCGCGCCCCTCGTGCACGCCATGCACACCATGGCCAAGGTCAAGAACGCGGCGCTCGCCGAGGGCGACACCCCCGAGCCCGCCGCCCGCGTCATCGGCGAGATGCAGATCGTGCGCGCCGCCGACCGGCTCATCGCCAACACCGCCGAGGAGGCCGACGAACTCGTACGGCACTACGAGGCCGAGCCCGCCAAGGTCGCCGTCGTCCACCCCGGTGTGAACCTCGACCGCTTCACGCCGGCCGACGGCCGTGCCGCCGCCCGCGCCCGCCTCGGGCTTCCGCAGGACGCGCTGATCCCGCTCTTCGCCGGCCGTATCCAGCCCCTGAAGGCCCCGGACGTGCTGCTGCGCGCGGTCGCGGTCCTCATCGGCGAGCGGCCCGAGCTGCGGTCGAAGATCGTCGTTCCCGTCGTGGGCGGTCCGAGCGGCAGTGGGCTCGCCAAGCCGGAGGTGCTGCAGAAGCTGGCGGCGCGGCTCGGTATCGCCGATGTCGTACGGTTCCGGCCGCCCGTCGGGCAGGAGCAGCTCGCGGACTGGTTCCGGGCCGCGTCCGTGCTGGTCATGCCGTCGTACAGCGAGTCCTTCGGGCTCGTGGCCATCGAGGCGCAGGCGGCCGGTACGCCGGTGCTCGCGGCCGCGGTCGGCGGGCTCCCGGTCGCGGTGCGCGACGGGCGGACCGGGTTCCTCGTCCAGGGTCACGACCCCGTCGACTACGCGCGCGTGCTGGGCGAGTTCGCCGACCGTCCCGAACTGCCCGACCGCATGGGCGCGGCCGCCGCCCGGCACGCCGAGAGCTTCGGCTGGGACACGGCGGCCTCCGCCACGGCGGACGTCTACACGGCGGCGATGCACGCCCACCGCCGCGGGCTGCGCACGCATCACGGCTGAGGCCCCGGCCATGGCGGAGGTGCCAGCCATGGCTGAGGCGCCGGTCACCGCTGAGGCGCCAGCTACCGCTGAGGCAGGGCTACCGCTGAGGCACGAGTACCGCTGAGGCACGAGCTACCGCTGAAGTGCCAGCCATTGCTTAGGTGTCCGCCATGCCTGAACCGTCCGCCATGCCTGAACCGTCCGCCGTGCCTGAACCGTCCGCCGTGCCTGAACCGTTCGCCGTGCCTGAACCGTTCGCCGTGCCTGAACCGTCCGCCGTGCCTGAGGCGTCCGCCGTGCCTGAGACGTCAGCCACCGCTGAGGCGGCCCACCGCGCCGGCACCAGTGATCCCGTACGCTCGCCCCATGGCTGACGCAGCGTCGATCATCGAGCAGGTCATCACCGAGGCCGAGCTGGAGTGGGAGAGCCCCGAGCCCGGCACCTACGTGGTGAAGCTGCCCGGCACCCGCAAACTGTCGACGACCGTCTCGCTGATCGTCGGCAGGCACTCGCTCTCCCTGAACGCCTTCGTGATCCGGCACCCGGACGAGAACGAGGAGGGCGTCCACCGCTGGCTCCTGGAGCGCAACCTCAAGCTCTACGGCGTCAGTTACGCGATCGACCCGCTGGGAGACGTGTACGTGACGGGCAAGCTGCCGCTCGCCGCCGTCACGCCGGACGAGGTCGACCGGCTGCTCGGTTCGGTCCTGGAGGCCGCCGACGGTCCCTTCAACACGCTCCTGGAACTCGGCTTCGCCTCCGCGATCCGCAAGGAGTACGCCTGGCGGGTGTCCCGCGGCGAGTCGACGCGCAACCTGGACGCGTTCACGCATCTGACCCAGCGGGCTGACGGCTGAGGCACTCTCCGCCACCCCGCCTTGTCGCTGAGTACCTGTGGCTGCACCCTGTAGTTGGTGCATGACTCTTCCCGGCCCGCAGCTGTGCATGTCATGCTCACGCTCAATGCGCATCTGAACGTCATTCACATTCTTGAAAGGCGGGCGGCATGAGCGACACCTGCGAGGGCATGACCAGAAGAGGCTTCCTCGGAAGCGTCGGCGGCGCGGCGACCGGCGTGGCGGCTGGAGCGGCGACGGGCGCGGCGACGGGAGTGGCGGCCGGTGGAGTGGCCGCAGCCGCCACCCCGCCCCCGCCTTCATCCCCACCCTCACCCGCCCCCTCGACGGGCCAGGTCCCCGCCCTCTGGCGGGAGTTCACCCGCACCCCCTTCACCCACCCGCAGATCCCGTACGTCGGCCGGGCCGGCTGCCACGGCGGGGCGGCGCACTTCCCCCGCCGCCCCCTGGTGGCCGACGTCCGCGACCACGGCGCCGTGGCCGACGGCACCACGGACTGCGCCCCCGCCATCAACCGCGCCCTCGCCGCCGCCGGTCGCGCGGGCGGCGGCACCGTGCTCGTCCCGCCCGGCACGTACCGCATCGACGACCTGATCCGCGTCGGGTACGACAACGTCGTCCTGCGCGGCGCCGGCAGCACCCGCACGAAGCTCCACGCCACCAGGAACCTCACCGAGATCATCGGCGCGTACGGCTCCCGCTACGGCGGCGACAAGTCGTCCTGGTCCTGGGCGGGCGGCCTGATCTGGCTGGCTCCCGAGGCCCGTTGGAACTCCCTGGTCACGGCCATCAGGGCGCGGGCCTGGCCGTTCGAGGGCTGGACCGGCAACCGGCGCGACGAGTGGCGGACCCTGACGACGGTGCGCCCCGCGCCCCGCGGTTCCTGGACGATCACGGTCGCGGACGCCACGCGCCTGCGCCCCGGCCGGCTCGTCCTCCTCCGCCTCGCCGACGACCCCGGCCACACCCTCCTGCGGCACATGGCGGGTGACGGCCCGGGCGCCGAGGTGTACCCCTGGGACCGCCACACGAAGCTCACGTCCTACGTCCCGTACGAGTGGCCCGTCCGCATCACACGTGTGCGCGGCAGGACGGTCACCCTGGAGCGCCCGCTGCCGCTGGACGTGCGCCCGGAGTGGGACCCGCGCCTGACCACCCACGTCAGGGAGCTGACCGGCGCGGGGGTGGAAGGGCTCACCCTGGAAGCGGTGGAGACCCCTCAGTCCCCGCACCTCCTCGACAAGGGCCACAACGGGGTCGTGCTCCAGTGCGCGTACGACTGCTGGGTGGACGACGTCGTCGTACGCCACGTCGACAACGGCTTCGGCCTGGTCGCCGCCTCGGCGTGCACCCTGCGCCGTACGAGGGTCGCCGGCCGCGGCGCCCACCACCCGTACTTCTGCCGCGAGGGTTCCCACGACAACCTCATCGAGGACTTCACCATCGAACAGCGCACCACCCCGGCCCCCTCGGGCACCCAACTGCACGGCATCAACGTCGAGGGACTGTCCTCGTACAACGTCTGGTCGCGCGGCGACATGCGGATGGGCACCTTCGACTCCCACCGGGGCATGCCCTTCGCGAACGTCCGCACCGACATCACCGTCAACAACAACGGCCGCCACGGCGGCGACGCCGTCTCCGGCCCGCTCTTCGGCGCCCGCTTCACCCACTGGAACATCCGGGTGACGAACGAGCGCGCCGGACTGGTCAAGATCGACGGCCTGGCCCCGTACAGCGCGACGGTGGCCGTCAACACGGTCCGCGAGTTCGACCAGATCGACGTCCCCGACTTCACGGGGGATCTGCGCGCGCGCCTGGAGCTGTACGGGACGACGGACACCGTACGGCCCGGCAACCTGTACGAGGCGCAGCGCGGACCGCGGTTCAGGTGAGGGCGCGAGGTAGTCCTGTTCAAAGGGCGGTCCGGAACGCGGCTTCGCCCGGCGTGGTCACACGTCCGACCGGGCCGGGTGGGGGCGAGGGTGGGGACCGACCGGTTCCCTCGGCCCGTCGGCGCGGCTGCCGAGTGTCAGCAGGGCGCGCCCCTCGGGTGTGAGCGTGTGGAGCACGCTGTTGGACCGTCGTGTGCTGATGACCAGGCCCGCGGCCCGCAGCACCGTCATGTGCTGGCTGACCGCGGGCGGGGAGACACCGAGCCGCCTGGCAAGTTCGCTGGTGGAGAATCCGGTGCCCAACGCCTGCAGCAGGGCCGCCCGGGTCTGCCCGATCAGCGCCCCCAGCGGGCAGCGGTCCGCAGGGTCGCCCTCGGCGCCCGGTCCACTGATCCGGATCCAGTCGGCGGAGTGCTGGACCGGGTGGATCAGTACGGGCCGCCCGGCCCCCTCCGGCGGGAGTACGACGGGTGTGCGCCAGCAGAAGAACGACGGCTGCAGCAGCAGTCCCCGTCCGCCGAGGTGCAGTTCGGGCCCGTCCCCGCCCTCCGTCTCCAGTACGGGCGGACGCCAGCGCAGCACCGGTGCCAGACGGGAGAGCAGTCCCTCGACACCATGGTCGAGGAGGTGCTGCGCGCGCAGGGCGCGGTCCGCGTCGATCCGGGCGCATATGCGTGACCAGTACGGCACGAGCGCGCAGCGCCGGTAGGCGTCGTACACGGCCGCCGTGCCCGCCTGGACGGTGTTCGGGCGTGCGTACGGTAAGGACGACAGCCGGGCCAGGACCCGGGGTTCCAGCGTCAGCCGTCTGCGTACGTGTCTGCGCCAGGTGTCGAACACCGCCGGGCCGTCCCGCCCGAGCAGCATGCGGAGACTGGCCGTGGTCTCCCAGTGCGTGTCGGGCGCGGCCGCCACCCGAACGCGCGACAGATCCGCGGCGGTGAAGTGGATACGCATGCGATGTCCCCCTGGTGTCACCCAGCCCCCGTTCGCCCCCGACGCACTCCAGTTTGTCTGTGGGTTGGCTGTACAACAGCCGGGTTACCGGCCACAAATGTCCGATCAGCGCCTGGTTGGGGAGTTTCGCCAGTCTGACGTGGGTCTTTAAGCGAGAGCTTCAGGACGGCTTAAGGCAGGGCTTCACAGCCTCGCGGACGCCGACGTCGTCGGGTGAGGGTGAGGCGAGTCCGGCACCCGAGAGATGGGGACAACCATGACGATCGGTACGACGAACAGCAAGGACAAGGGCAAGGGCCGCGCGAGGACGGGCAGGGCGCTCGCCGCGGCCGCCGCCCTGGCCGCCGGGGTCGCCCTGACGGCCACGGGGACCGCGGCCGCCGCGGACCAGGCCACCTCGCCTCGCGCGGAGCGTCCCGCGGTGATCGACGGCGGCGACGTCACGGTCAAGCGGGCGTTCACGACCTGGGCCACCAACGTGAACGTGCGCCACAACAACTCGAACTACGCCAGGTGCAACAACTCCCCGTCCGTGGCCAATTGCCCCAACGTGCGGGGCCAGGTCAACCCGGGTGACTCGTTCGAGGCGTGGTGTCAGAAGCGGGGCAGCCAGACGGTCGGCGGCAACCCGTACTGGGTGTACGTCATCAGGCCGGGCTTCGAGGGCTGGATGGCCAGTTACTACGTCGACTACGCGGACCATGTGCTGCCCGACACGCCCTGGTGCGAGTGATCCGTCCGTATGTGGAAGGGCCCCGCGAGAGCGGGGCCCTTCGTCCTGTCCGTCCGCACCACATGGCGCCGGCCGGGCGTCACCGAACGCTTCCCGAGGGCCTGCGCAGTCCGGCGGCGCGGGCGTAACGGCCGGGCGGTACACCCACCAACCGCTTGAAGTGGCGCGTGAGATGAGCCTGGTCGTAGAAGCCGGTGAGGGCCGCCACCTCGCTCGGCGGCTGCCCGCCGAGGAGCAGCCGCCGAGCCCGCTCGACCCGTCGCGACATGAGGTACTGGTGCGGGGCGATCCCGAAGGCGGAGCTGAACGCCCGTACGAGATGGGCGGGATGGGCATGGACCAGGGCCGATGCCTCGTCGAGGGTCACGCCCCGCGCGGTCCGCTCGTCGAGCAGTTCGCGCAGGCGGCGGGCGAGGGGGAGGCCTGCGGGCCGGGGCTCCCGTACCGACCGGGGACGCAGATGCCGCCGTAGCCGCTCCCTCACCAGCACGAGCCTGCTCTCCGCCTCCAGTTCGTCGCCGGGGTGCGCGAGCGCGGCGTGCAACTGGCCCACGCGCAGCCGCAACAGCGGATCCCGCAGATCGGGCCCGTCGACCGCCGCCCCGATGAGGCCCGCGTCGAGCGCGCCCGGCTCCAGGTACAGCACCCGTTTGCGGAAGCCCTCCTCCGTGACCGGCTCCCCGTTGTGCGGCACGTGCGGCGGCAGCAGCGTCACCGTGCCGTTCGGGGTGCCGTGCTCGTGCCGGTCGAGGTCGTACCGTACGGCGCCGTCGTCGACGACGAGCAGCGTCCAGGCGTCGTGGACGTGCATCGGGTACGCGTACTCGGTGTAGTGGGCGTGGAAGACCTCCACGATGCCGGGGACGCGGGGGTGCCAGGCGGTGACGTCACGGATCTGCCGGATCCGCCGGTGCTGTGGCGGCATGCAAAGAACGTACAAGACGCTGCGGCACGGCGATCGGCACTGTCGTCGCATGACCACTGAGAACGACCTGGCGCCTGTCCCGCCTGCCCCGCCTGTCCCGCCGGCTCCTTCCGTCCCGTCCGTCCAACCCGTCCAACCCGTCCGCTTCGACACCAAGATCGCCGTGCTGCTGAGGGAGGATCTGGAGCCCTGGCAGCGCCTGAACGTGACCGCGTTCCTGGTGAGCGGCCTGGGTTCGGAGCTCCCGGAGGTGATCGGCGAGCCGTACGAGGACGCGGACGGCACCTCGTACCTGCCGATGTTCCGCCAGCCGGTACTGATCTTCGAGGGCACCAAGGAGACGCTGCGCACCGCCCACACACGCGCGCTGTCCCGTGCCCTGCCCCGCGCCCTCTTCACCTCCGACCTCTTCGCCACGGGCAACGACCGCGACAACCGCGCGGCCGTACGGGCCGTGGGCACGGGGGAGTTGGACCTGGTGGGCTTGTCCGTGTACGGCCCGCGCAACGCGGTGGACAAGGTGCTGAAGGGGGCGCGGATGCATCCGTGATCAGACCGCTGTCGCTGTCGCAGTCGCTGTCGACCGGCACCGGAAGCCGCGGGCGCCACGGCTTTACCACCGGCGCCGTCACTTCCACCGATGATCGCCACCAAAGTCACCTGCCAGCGACCAGCACGAGCATCCCGATGCACACGCACACCAGCCCCGTGCCCAGCAACTTCAGCTTGCACACCGCTCACTGTCGGCTGCGCTGGGCATGGTGGAGCTGGTGAGGGTGGTCAAGAGCCGCACCGTCTGCCGACGCTCTGGTGAGGACGACCCGGTCGTTGCGATCAACGCCGCGGCCGTTGACGGCATCTTCACAGAGGTCGAGATCACGGGTGAGGACAGGGACGAGGCAGCCGACCGCTTGAACCAGGTGGAGGAGGAACTGGGACTGGACGCTTTCGACTTGGTGACGCTGCCCTACCGCGACCTTGTCATGAGGGCCCCGTCGGCGGAGCGGTCCTGACCTGCGCGGTCTTCTGCCTGCGGGCGTATTCGGCGGGTGTCTGGCCGTACTCCTTCTTGAAGGCGCGGACGAAGTGGCTGCTGTCGGCGAACTGCCAGTGTGCGGCTATTTCCGAGACGCTCGAGGGGGTGCCCGGCGCGGTCAGTTCGAGGCGGGACTGCTCCAGGCGTCTGCGGCGGATGTACGCGGCCACCGAGTCGTCGGTCTCGGCGAAGGCCCGGTACAACGTCCGTACTGAGACATTGAGTTCGTGGGCCAGAGTCGCGGGGGAGAGGTCGGGGTCGGTGAGGCGGCTGTCCGCGATGTCCCTGGCCGCCTGGGCCAACGCGGGGGCCAGCAGGGGTTCGGTATCGTCGAATGCCTGCATGAGCACCCCTTTGGCCAGTTCGAGCAGGGAGTTGCGGGCGGCTCGTGCACCGGCGGGGGTCAGGTCGTCGAGCGTCGTTTCGACTATCTCGGTGTACGCCATGAGCAGTCGTAGTTCGGGCGAGTCGGCCGGGCCGAGGGTCGCCCGGTCGCGGATCAGCGGACTGAGCGGCGTGGCCGGCAGGATCAGTACCTTCGCGGTCGAATGCGGTGCCACCTCAAAGCGGGCCGGAGGGCCGTTGTGGCGCACGATGAACTGCCCGGCAGGTACGGCGGTCTCGCCCCGGTTGCGCGGAGAGACGAAGCGCCACTCGCCGCGTCCCAGCACATGCACCAGGACCCGGTCCTCAAGGTGGTGGGAGGCGCCCCGGGTGCCGCCGGCCATCGACTCGCCGTAGACGCCCGAGATCACCGTGTCGTGCACCTTGGACGCTCGGACCCGGACCCGGAACTCACCCGATCCGACCGGCTCCCAGGGGGGCAGCGGGAGCGCATCTCCGATCTGCGACTCCCACGCCCGCCGGAAGACGTCGAAGCCGTTCCGCGCGGTAGTCGGTGTAGTTGCAGTAGTCGGGGCCGTCGTGTCGACGAAGAACTTCCTTCCCGGTGCCGGTCCGTCGGGCTGAAATTCGGTGTGTTCCGTGTCGTTCATCTCAACACCTCGCCTCGTCCTGCCGACGACCGCCGCACCCTCGCGCCCTGATTCCACCACGGCCCGCATCGCCCGGCACCGACGTTCCATCAGAGTGACGCTGTTGTACAAGCGCACGCCGCCGCGGTCTCCCTAAGGTGAGCAATGCGGACAACGATGTCGCAACGCGCGGAGACACAGACAGTGCGCTTGCTTCCATTGCTTCCGTCCATGGTGAGTACTGAAGGGTTCTAGCTGTCATGTCTGACACCAATCTCGGCACCGATGTTCAGTCGAGCGGTCCCGTAGCCGATCCCGCTGCCGATGCCGCCGCTGTCTTCGACCTGTTGGTCGGCCTCGTCCGCGCCCAGGTTCTGAGGGGCGTAGCGGCGCTGCACATCGCCGACCATCTCTCCGACGGAGCGATGACGGCCGAGGAGGTGGCCGAGCGCGAGGGCAGTCATCCGCAGGCTACGTACCGTCTGATGCGCGCGGCCTCCTCGATCGGCCTGCTGAGCTACGAGGGCGACCGTCGTTTCGGTCTCACCGGCCGGGGCCGCCTGTTGCGTTCCGGGGTCCCCGGCTCCATGCGCTCCCTGGTGCTGGCCCAGACCGGCCAGGCGCTCTGGCAGTCCTGGGCGACCTTCCCCGAGGCCGTGCGGGAAGGCAAGACCCAGACCAAGAAGGCGCTGGGGATGGAGATCTTCGAGTACTACGCGAAGCCGGAGAACGCGGAGGAAGCAGCCCTCTTCGCCCAGGCGATGGGAGACCTGTCGGGCCTGGTGACGCAGGGTGCCGTGGCCGCCGTGTCCACCGCCGGTGTGTCCACCGTCGTCGACGTCGGCGGTTCGAACGGTGACTTCGTCCTCGCGCTGCTGGAGGCCGACCCCGGGCTGAGCGGGCAGGTCCTCGACCTGCCGCACGTCGTTGAGGCCGCCCGTGGCGAGGCCGACAAGCGGGGCCTGTCCGGCCGTTTCTCCGCAGTGGGTGGCGACTTCTTCGTGGAGGTTCCCCCGGCCGACCTCTACCTGGTGAAGACGATCTTGCACGACTGGGACGACGACCAGTGCACGACCATCCTGCGCAACTGCCGGTCCGCCGTGCACGAGGGAGGACGCGCGCTGGTCGTCGAGATGGTCGTCGGCGAGGTCGGCAAACCCGACCTGGCCACCCTGTCGGACATGGCCATGCTCACCACGACGAACGGCATGGAACGCGACCTGGCCGAGTTCGACGCCCTGTTCGCGGCCTCGGGATGGCGCCGGTCGAGGACGTACTCCGTGGGTAACGGTTACTTCGGCCTGGAGCTCGTCGCCGTCTGATCCAGTCAATGGCTCGATTGCCGAGACGCTCCTCCGGCCGTACCTCCATTCACACCGGTGAGACTGATGGACTCCCGCACGTTCGCCGGTTGCGTGGTGACGTCGAAGCCGTTGGCGCTCGCCGTCCCCGCGTCGGCCTTCAGGAGCGTGGCGAGGATCCTCACGGTGGTGGCTCTGTACACCGGACTTGCTGCCCGATCCGGCACCGGGAAGCGTTCTGCTGCGCATCGAGCGCTTCGTGCTGACCTCAAACAACGTCACTTACGCCCGGAACGGCGAGAAGCTCGGATAGTGGGCGCCCTTCCCAGCGCGAGAGCCGGGCTGGGGACGAGTGCCCGAGTGGGGGGCTGCCCGCGTCGTCGACGGAGACCCGGCGCTGGCAGCACCCGGTGAGTGGCGCCTACCGCAGCCCACGGCTCCCCGCCATCGCCGGCACCGGTGGGTCAGGCCGCCTGTTCGGGAAGAAGCTTCGACGCGGGGGCATCCGTCCGCTGAGGCGAGGGCTCCTCCACCGGCACCCGCCGCATCAGCACCCCGTACCCGGCCCCCGCCACGGTTCCCACCACCGCGCACAGCGCCCACAGCCACTCGGCCCCCCACCGGTCGATGACGAACCCGGACATCAGCGGCGCGACCAGCCCCGCGACCGACCAGGACATCGTGTACATGCCCTGGTACCGCCCACGCCCCCGCACCGGTGACAGGCGCACGACGATCCCCGTCTGGGTGGGCGCGTGGACGATCTCGGCCAGGGTCCACACGCACACGGTGAGGGCGAACACGCCGACCGAGCCGGCGAACGCGGTGAGCCCGAACCCGTACCCGACGAGGACGGACGAGACCACGAGCAGGCGGCGCGGGTCCTGGTGCTCGATGAACCGGGTGACCGGGAGCTGGAGGACGACGATCAGGACGCCGTTGAGCGCGATGACCAGCCCGTAGTCGGCAGGGGCGAAGCCGGCCTCGCCCATCGCGACCGGGAGTCCGACCGAAGCCTGCTGGAAGATGAGCGCGACCAGGAAGGACAGTCCGACCACGGCCATGAAGCGCCCGTCGCGCAGCACGGTCCCGAGTCCGACCTCGGTCCGGTCCTCGGGCCCCTTGGCGGCGGGCGCGGGCCGCGACTCGGGCAGCTTGACGAAGACGACGATGGCGCAGGCCATGGTCATGCCGCCCTCGATCAGGAACCCGGCGAGATAACTGACCTCGGCGATGAACCCGGCCGCCATGGACGAGACGGCGAAACCGAGGTTGATCGCCCAGTAGTTGAGGGAGAAGGCCCGGACGCGGTCCTCGGGCCGCACGATGTCCGCCATCATCGCCTGGACGGCGGGCCGCGAGGCGTTGGCGGCCGCGCCCACCAGGAAGGCGACGGCCGCGATCGCGACGGGGTCGCGCACGAAGCCGAGCAGCGCGACCGACACGGCCGTGGAGGCCTGGGCGACGAGCAGCGTGGGCCGTCGCCCGAGCCGGTCGGCCATGACGCCCCCGCCGAGCGAGGAGATCACGCCGCCGAGCCCGTGGAGGGCGGCGACCAGACCGGCGTAGGAGGCGGAGTAGCCGCGGTCGAGCGTGAGGTAGAGGGCCATGAAGGTGGCGACGAAGGCACCGAGCCGGTTGACCAGTGTGCTGGTCCACAGCCACCAGAACTCGCGGGGCAACCCGGAGACGCTCTCACGGACGGCACGCCTCAGGGCGGCTGATGGCATAGGGGTCCCCCGCGGACGGAACTGACGTACGGACGTAAGTGGTGCTGGTCGTTGCCACACATTACGAGCGTGTCGTGGGGGAGGACCACTCAATTAACAACCGCCGTGAACTGTCCACCCGTCTCTCCACCCTCTGTCCGCCTGGTGACCGCCCGCCCAAGTGATCAAAGGGTTGGATTACGCTCGGGGCCATGGCCGACGCACCGTACAAGCTGATCCTCCTCCGCCACGGCGAGAGCGAGTGGAACGAGAAGAACCTGTTCACCGGCTGGGTGGACGTCAACCTCACCGCGAAGGGCGAGAAGGAGGCGACGCGCGGCGGAGAGCTGCTGAAGGACGCCGGCCTGCTCCCGGACGTGCTGCACACCTCCCTCCAGAAGCGAGCGATCCGCACCGCGCAGCTGGCCCTGGAGGCCGCCGACCGCCACTGGATCCCGGTCCACCGCAGCTGGCGCCTGAACGAGCGGCACTACGGAGCCCTCCAGGGCAAGGACAAGGCGCAGACCCTCGCCGAGTTCGGCGAGGAGCAGTTCATGCTGTGGCGCCGCTCGTACGACACCCCGCCGCCCCCGCTCAAGGACGGCACGGAGTTCTCCCAGTCCTCCGACGCCCGCTACGCGACGATCCCCCCGGAGCTCCGCCCCCGCACGGAGTGCCTGAAGGACGTCGTGAACCGCATGCTTCCGTACTGGTACGACGGCATCGTCCCCGACCTCCTCGCCGGCCGCACGGTCCTGATCGCGGCCCACGGCAACAGCCTCCGCGCCCTCGTCAAGCACCTCGACGGCATCTCGGACGCCGACATCGCGGGCCTGAACATCCCCACGGGCATCCCCCTCTCCTACGAACTGACCCCCGACTTCAAGCCGGTCAACCCGGGCGGCACGTACCTCGACCCCGACGCGGCCGCGGCGGCGATCGAGGCGGTCAAGAACCAGGGCAAGAAGAAGTAACCCGACGCCAGTAAGCCCCCTGCCTGCGGTTCTCCGCAGGCAGGGGGCTTCGTAGGCCTTTGCGGTGAGCTGGTGCCGTCTCCGCACGTCAACTGCCTGATCGGTCCGCTGTCAGTGCGGTGAGGAAGTCCGGCCCTGGCCTTGGCCCTTGCCGCAGCCGCCTGTCAGCTCTGCTTCTCGCCGAGCGCCGTACGAGACCAGGCCAGGGAGCCGGTCTTCGCGTTGACCGTCGCGATCGGGGCGGTATCCCAGGAATGCTCGGCCACCGACTCGGGGTCGCATACGTCGGCCATCCACCCACCAGTGCGCCTGGTCTGCTTCAGCGTCCCCGCCTCGTACAGGAACCTCGCCACCGCGGACAGGTCTTCAGCCACCGTCGGACTCCACGGGGAGCCGAGCACGCAGCAGCTTGGGGAGGGCCTGGAGCAGCGACCACACGGTGTGGATGTTGAGGTCGACGTACCCGTGGTGCGGGCGAGGCCCTGAGCAAGGTGGGCCAGGAGTTTGTCGCCGGGCCACGCCGCTCGGTGCTCTGCTGATACGCAAGCCATTCCGAGGTGCCGGCCCGGACTCCTGGGTGGGGCCTCGTTGCTCCCGTATGACTCGGAAGACGTACCCGGAGATGAGCCCCGTACGGGCGCGTGGCCGCATGCTCGGGCGTCATGGCGGCGATGCGGATCCCGGCGGCCGGACTCACGGTCGGTTCGCCGGGGCGATCTCGTCGATGAGCCCGCGGATGCGCCTCTCGATCTCGTCGCGGATCGGGCGGACGGCTTCGACTCCTTGCCCGGCGGGGTCGGGGAGCTCCCAGTCGAGGTAACGCTTGCCGGGGAAGACCGGGCAGGTGTCGCCGCAGCCCATCGTGATGACGGCGTCGGATGCCTGTACCGCCTCCACGGTGAGCATCTTGGGAATCTCGGCCGAGATATCGATGCCCACCTCAGCGAGGGCTTCGACGACGGCGGGGTTCACGGTGTCGGCGGGAGCGGAGCCGGCGGAGCGTACCTGGACGCGGTCGCCCGCCAGGTGGGTGAGGAAGGCAGCGGCCATCTGTGAACGCCCGGCGTTGTGGACGCAGACGAACAGGACGGACGGGCGCTCGGCGGGAGGGGGCATGGCGGGTGTCTTTCTGGGCGCGGCGGGTCAGGAGGTGGCGGGAGGGGCGAGTTCGGGCTCTCCCGGGACGGGGACGTCCCCGGTCGGTGCGGGTGCGGGTGCGGGTGTGGGTGCGGGCCGGGCGAACACGGCGGACATGAGGCCCAAGCCGAGTGCGGCACCGGCGATCTGTGCCGCGACGAACGGCCCAACGGAGGCAGGGGCTATCCCCGCGAACGTGTCGGTGAAGGCGCGGCCGATGGTGACGGCCGGGTTGGCGAACGACGTTGAGGACGTGAACCAGTACGCCGCTCCGATGTAGGAGGCCACGGCCACCGGCGCGAAGTGGGCCCGGTTGCTACGAGCGAGCCCGAAGATGAGGAAGACGAGCCCCGCAGTAGCCACGACCTCGCCGAGCCACAGGTGACCAGCGGTGCGGTCATGTGTGGACCAGTGCACCAACGGCTTGGCGAACATGGCGTCGGCCAGGACGGCGCCGCCGATCGCCCCGGCCGTCTGCGCGGGGATGTACGCGGCGATGTCCCGAAGGGCCGGCCCGTCGTGGGTGTGACGGCCGGTGAACCAGGCCGCAAGTGTGACGGCCGGGTTGAAGTGCGCGCCGGAGACCGGACCGAGCAGTGCGATGAGCACGCCCAGGCCGAACACGGTGGCCAGCGAGTTGGCCAGCAACTGGATGCCGACGTCGTCGGTCAGTTCGGTGGCCTGGATGCCGGAGCCGGCCACCACCGCGACCAGCGCGGCCGAGCCCACCGCCTCAGCGAGGGCCCGGCGCCCGAGCGATGCGCTCACGCGGTCGCCTCCGCCTTCTGCGCGGTGGCCAGGAATGTGGAGAGCCGGTCCAGGGTGGCAGGCAGTACCCAGTAGTAGACCCACGTCCCCCGGCGCTCGCAGTCGATCAGACCCGCCTGCCGGAGCAGCTTGAGGTGATGCGAGATCGTCGGCTGTGACAGGTCGAAGGCCGGGGTCAGGTCACACACGCAGACCTCCCCGCCGGCCCTCGAAGCGATCAACGAGAGAAGGCGCAGCCGGACCGGGTCGCCCAGCGCCTTGAAGATCTTCGCCAGTTCGGCCGCCTGGCCCTCGTCCAGGGCCGCGACCACCAGCCCCGGGCAGCACGCATCGGACTGATCGTCCTGTCCGAGGACCGTGAGTTCTTGCTTCGACATGCTTCTATGTTGACGTTTCTCGATCCAAGGCGCAAGCTTGTATCGACAGACATCAATGCAAGCAGATGGGAGTCGTGTCATGCCCCGCGCCCAGCTCGCCCTGCGCGTCAGTGACCTCGAAGCCTCGGTCACCTTCTACTCCAAGCTCTTCGGCACCGAACCGGCCAAGCAGCGCCAGGGCTACGCCAACTTCGCCATCGCCGAACCCCCGCTCAAGCTCGTCCTGATCGAAGGTGAGGACGGCGAGGAAACCCGTTTGGACCACCTCGGCGTCGAAGTCGAGTCCACCGAGCAGGTCAACGCCGCCACCACCCGACTGAAGGACGCCGGCCTGGCCACCTTCGAGGAGAACGACACCTCTTGCTGCTACGCCCTCCAGGACAAGGTGTGGGTGCATGGCCCCGGCAAGGAGCCGTGGGAGGTCTACGTGGTCAAGGCCGACGCCGACACCCTCGGCAAGAGCGCCGACCCCGACGCCGGAGGCGACGGCTGCTGCACCGGCCAGGCCGCCGAGGAGGAGGCCCCGGCGGCCGCCGGATGCGCCTGCGGCCAGTGATTCGAACAGCCTGGCTCGACGAGTGGAACCCGCCAGGCGGTTTCCTCCCTGCACCACTACCGCACCAGATGCAGCGGGGAACAGCAGGAAATCACGGTGAGATGAGCAGCACCCCCATCTGTCAGACCGTCAGCGGCACCGGGTGGACCTCGTCGGCCTTGTGGCCGGTGCGTTCGTGGATGCGTTGGACCGCGTCGGCCGAAGGGGCCTCGGAGAGGCAGTAGACCGTGCCGGACTCGGGGTCCGCCCAGGCCTTCTCGAAGTGGACGCCCTCGTCCTTCTCGATGGCGAGGTCGGCCTGGTGCGCGTCGCGCAGCTGCTCGGCCGTGATGCCCTTCATGCCGTGGTGGACGTCCATGAACCGGGTCATGGGCTCGCGCCTCCTTCCGGTTCGGTTGGTCACTCCTTTTCTCCATGCTGCTCCCGGACGGCGGGAGAGGGCCAGTCCGTACAGGTGGGTCCGTACAGGTGGGTCCGTACAGGTGAGCCCGTGCGGGTGAGTCCGTACGGTGAGTCTCTGCGACGGTGAAGGGCCCCGGGCATCGTCCCGGGGCCCTTCACCGTCGCACCGTCGTACTCAGCCGCACTGGCAGGGGTTGCCCGACTGACAGCCGCAGCCGCACCCGGAGCCGCAGCCGCAGGCGGCGACCAGGGGCAGGGCCCGGATCTCGGTGGGCTGCTCCGTCTCGCGGTCCTGGGTGGGGTCGGGCGTGTTGGGGGATTCGGCCATGGGTCCCTCCTCGAAGGCTGGTGCCTGTGCCCAGTGGACGCCCGTTCGCCTGGGCGCATCAACGGCGCACTGAGGCTCGCACACGCCCGCCAGTACCGAACGCACGCTCCCAAGAAAGCCACGCCCCCTGCGGGCGGGAGCTCGCCCCCCGCCCGGGGGCCTACGCCCCCTCCACCCCCGCCACCGGCTGGATCTCCGACTGGATGTCGTCCGCGTGCTCGCCCGTCACCAGGTACACCACGCGCTTGGCCACGGACACCGCGTGGTCCGCGAAGCGCTCGTAGTAGCGGCCCAGGAGGGTGACGTCGACCGCGGTCTCGATGCCGTGCTTCCAGCGGTCATCGATGAGGTGCTGGAAGAGCGTGCGGTGGAGGAGGTCCATCTCGTCGTCGTCCTGCTCCAGCTGCAGGGCCAGGTCCACGTCCTTGGTGATGAGGACCTCGGCCGCCTTGGCCATCAGACGCTGGGCCAGCTGGCCCATCTCCAGGATCGTGGCGTGCAGGTCCCGCGGGACCGCGCGCTCGGGGAAGCGCAGGCGGGCCAGCTTCGCCACGTGCTGGGCCAGGTCGCCCGAACGCTCCAGGTCGGCGCTCATGCGCAGCGACGTCACGACGATCCGCAGGTCCGTCGCCACCGGCTGCTGGCGGGCGAGCAGTGCTATCGCACGTGCCTCCAGGTCGTGCTGGAGGTCGTCGACCTTGGAGTCGGCCTCGATCACGTTCTCCGCCAGCTTCAGGTCGGAGTCGAGGATGGCCGTAGTGGCGCGCCCGATCGCCGACCCGACCAGGCGGGCCATCTCGACCAGGTCGTCGCCGATCGAGTCAAGTTCCTCGTGGTACGCGTCCCGCATCAGGGGTCCCTCTTCTCTTACGTGTTCTTTCGGGGGTTCCAGGCGTTCTGGGGTCTCCACCCGCCGCGTCCACCATCGGACGCCGCCGGGCACGGCGCCTCCCGGACGGCCGCCACAGGCCCGGTGAACCCCACGCTGCCACGTTCGGGCCCCGACGCGTCCGTTTCCGGCACCACAAATGAACCAATACTGGCTCCAAGGTGAACTCTGGGCGACGAGTGTTCGAGCTCGCACTCCGATGGCTGTGGCCGGGCACGACGTCGTGCCTAACCTGTTTGCATGGACGTGAACGCGGCGGTCGCCGCAGCGGCAGCGATCGCCGGTGTGCTCACCGGTGTCATCGCCATGCTGGCGTTCCGCTGGAGTGAGCGCGAGCAGAAGCGTCCCACCCGGACCTCCCTGCACACCGACCCGGTGCTGCCGCCCGGCGTCGACACAGTGCTGTCCGTGCTCCGCTCCTCCGCCGTCGTGCTCGACGAGGGCGACGCCGTCGTCAAGGCCAGCTCCGCCGCGTACGCCCTCGGGCTGGTGCGCGGGGGCAAGCTCGCCATCGAACCCATGCTGCACATGGCCCGGGACACCCGGCGCGACGGCGAGATACGCCAGGTCGAGCTGGACCTGCCCCGGCGCGGCACCGGCCGCGGCGAGGCCCTCGCGGTGTCCGCGCGCGTGGCCCCGCTGGGCTCCCGGCTGGTCCTGCTCCTGGTCGAGGACCTCACCGAGGCCCGCCGCATAGAAGCCGTACGACGGGACTTCGTGGCGAACGTCAGTCATGAGCTGAAGACACCCGTGGGGGCGCTCTCCCTCCTCTCCGAAGCCGTCATGGGGGCCAGCGACGACCCCGAGGCGGTGGAACGCTTCGCCGGGCGCATGCAGATCGAGGCCACCCGGCTGACGAACCTCGTACAGGAGCTCATCGACCTCTCGCGCGTGCAGAACGACGATCCGCTGGAGGACGCCGAACCCGTCCGCGTGGACGAGCTGGTCGCCGAGGCCATCGACCGGTGCCGCCACCAGGCCGGCACCAAGCAGATCACGATGGCTACGAACGTAGGGCTGCCCGAAGGGCTCGATCAGAGCGGTGGGCGACGGGCGGGCGGTGCCGCGGACCTGCGTGTGTGGGGCAACCGCGGGCAGCTGGCCGCGGCCCTGGGCAACCTCGTGGAGAACGCCGTCAACTACTCGCCCGCCCGCACCCGCGTCGGCATCGCCGCCCGCAGGGTGAGCGCTCCGGGCGGGGACCTGGTCGAGGTCGCCGTGACCGACCAGGGAATCGGCATATCCGAGAAGGACAGGGAGCGCATCTTCGAGCGCTTCTACCGCGTCGACCCGGCCCGGTCCCGCCAGACCGGCGGTACGGGGCTCGGTCTCGCGATCGTCAAGCACGTGGCCGCCTCGCACGGCGGGGAGGTCAGGGTGTGGAGTTCCGAGGGTCAGGGCTCCACGTTCACCCTCAGACTGCCGGAGGCGGGCGCGGCCCGCGACCGCGCGTCACAGCACCCGGACCTCGACGACGAGGACGGACACCCCCCTGCTGACTCATCCCCGTACGAACCGCTTCCCGCCCCGGAGGTCCTTCCGTGACCCGAGTGCTCGTCGTCGAGGACGAGGAGTCCTTCTCCGACGCCCTGTCCTACATGCTCCGCAAAGAGGGCTTCGAGGTGGCCATCGCGACCACCGGGCCCGACGGTCTCGACGAGTTCGAGCGCAACGGCGCCGACCTCGTGCTGCTCGACCTCATGCTGCCCGGGCTGCCGGGCACCGAGGTCTGCCGGCAGCTGCGCGGCCGCTCCAACGTCCCGGTGATCATGGTCACCGCCAAGGACAGTGAGATCGACAAGGTCGTGGGCCTGGAAATAGGAGCCGACGACTATGTCACCAAGCCCTTCTCCTCGCGCGAGCTGGTGGCGCGCATCCGGGCCGTACTGCGCCGCCGCGGCGAGCCCGAGGAGGTGGCCCCGGCCGCGCTGGAGGCAGGTCCGGTCCGCATGGACGTCGACCGCC
This sequence comes from Streptomyces sp. NPDC030840, assembly GCF_055572015.1. Taxonomy (NCBI): domain Bacteria; kingdom Bacillati; phylum Actinomycetota; class Actinomycetes; order Kitasatosporales; family Streptomycetaceae; genus Streptomyces; species Streptomyces sp. NPDC030840. The sequence goes on from NZ_JBVIEE010000024.1 coordinate 119,739, forward strand.
ACGTGGTCACGGTCTCCGGGTCCAAGGTCGACCTGCCCCTCAAGGAGTTCGACCTGCTGGAGATGCTGCTGCGCAACGCGGGACGCGTCCTGACCCGCATGCAGCTCATCGACAGAGTCTGGGGCGCCGACTACGTCGGCGACACCAAGACCCTCGACGTCCACGTCAAGCGCCTCCGCGCGAAGATCGAACCGGACCCGGGTGCGCCGCGGTACCTGGTGACGGTGCGTGGGCTGGGGTACAAGTTCGAGCCGTAGGCCGTGAGCACGTGAGGCCGAGCCGTAGGCCGTGAGCCTCCCGCAGGTGGGAAGGTGACGAGAAGGGCGGCGCCCCTCCGAGGGGGGCGCCGCCCTTTCGTACGTGTCCGTGCGGTCGTGTGCGCGCGTCCGGGCTCAGTGGCCGGTGGAGCCCTCGGTCTCCGAGGACGAGGCCGATGCCGCGCCGGCGCCGGCGGTGTCACCGCCGCCCGTTTCCTCCCCGGCGGTGCCCGAGGGGGTCCCGGAGGGGGAGCCGGACGGGGCGTTGGAGGACGTGGACGGGTCGGGGCTCCCGGACGGCGTGGCGCCCGGCGCCTCGGGCATCTCGCTCGGGCCCCACTTCTCGAAGTAGCTCTCGGCAGGGACGACGAACGCCCGCAGGCTCACGGCACCCGTGCTGCTGAAGGTGAACGTGATCTTCTGCGCGTTGCCGTCCTTGACGGCCTCGCGGCTGCTCGGCAGTACGGCGGTGGCGTTGCCCTCGCCGCCGATGACGACGGAGCCGCCGGCCGGGATGGTCAGCTTGCCCTTGCCCTTCGCGGGGCTGATCTCCGCGGACTTGCCGGTGCCGTCCACGGTGATGGAGTCCAGCGTCTGGGCGGTGCGTCCGTTGTTGAACACGGTCGCGGAGACCACGGCCGGCCCCGTCGACTCCAGGTCGGGCTGGGTGACGACGACCGCGTTCTGGATCTTGATGTCGCCGACGGCCGTGGCCGCGTTGTCCGGCTTGATCTGCAGCGTCTCGGCGTTGTTGCCGGCACCGCACGCGGCGAGCGAGGCGATCGAGAACGCGATGGCGGCGGCGGCGAGGGCGCCGCGTCGAAGGCTGCTGCTCACGGCGGCGGCAACTCCTTGAACGTGGGCGATACGGGATCGGCGGCCGTACGGCCGTAAAGCCGCCCTGAGCACGGGGCAGCGGGCTTAGGTTACCGAGCCGTCCCCCGGCCCCCGCACCCGACCCTCCCCTGGACCGCCGCCTTCGCCCGGGCGGTGCCGTCGTCCGCGTGACCCCGCCCCGCATTCACATAAGCACCACTGGCCTCTTGGGCAACAGCGTGGGGATTTCCGGTAAGGAATGCATGGCCGTACCGGGAAATTGATCACGGTCGAAGATCACCGCCGTGATCAATTCCGGATTCGTCTCGGATCCGCCTCCGCTCGCCGAACGGAGTAGCGTGACTCGCACACCTGGAGTCGGACATAACGGGATGTTCAGCCTTCGTCGACCGGCTCCGGATGTGTGTAACGTACGCGTTTCCCCCCGCCCGCAGAGCCGCTCCGACCTGCGAATACCCGCCTCCGTTCCCCCTCCGATGCACGTTCCTGTCGCTGTTGTCAAGCCCCGAGATATGCCCTGACCTGCGAAAACGCCATTCAGAAGACGCCGTATCCGTGTTACCCTGGATAGCCACGGAAGGGGTACCTGTCACATGACGTTCAAGGTTGGCGACACCGTGGTCTATCCCCATCACGGGGCCGCGCTGATCGAGGCCATCGAAACTCGTCAGATCAAAGGCGTGGACAAGACCTACTTGGTGCTGAAGGTCGCTCAGGGCGACCTGACGGTGCGTGTGCCAGCGGACAATGCGGAGTTCGTCGGCGTGCGTGATGTGGTCGGTCAGGACGGGCTGGACCGGGTCTTCGAGGTGCTGCGCGCGCCGTACGCCGAGGAGCCCACGAACTGGTCGCGTCGTTACAAGGCAAATCTGGAGAAGCTCGCCTCCGGCGATGTCATCAAGGTCGCGGAAGTGGTGCGTGACCTGTGGCGTCGAGAGCGTGAGCGCGGACTCTCCGCCGGTGAGAAGCGCATGCTCGCCAAGGCCCGGCAGATCCTGGTGAGTGAGCTCGCTCTTGCGGAGAACACGAACGAGGACAAGGCCGAGGCACTGCTCGACGAGGTCCTCGCGTCCTGACGCAGGCGCCCCCAGCGCGCCAGCAGCTCGCTTCAGTGCGGTCAGTACAGTCAGTGCAGTGAAATGCCGCGGTGCCCGATGACGCATCAGCTGTCGCCGGGCGCTGCGGCATGTTCGCATGCGGCATGCTCGTGCCGATATCCTTGACGGTCCGTTCATGCGCTCGTACGCCTGTGTCGTGCCGCCGTGCCGTACGTGGACGGGGATTCCCCCGATACTGGCGTGCCGGGCCCGGGCAGCTGGCTCGACCAGGTGTCACGGAAGGGTCCGGTCAAGGCTCGCGCCCGGCACTCCTCCAGGCCATACCCACGCATGCCGAGCACACAAACCTGACAGGAACCGATGTCTGACGATCCGCGCCCTTCGTCTCCGGGCGCTCGTACGGGGGCTCGTACGGCGGCCGTGATTCCGGCCGCGGGCCGGGGCGTACGCCTTGGTCCGGGCGCCCCCAAGGCGCTTCGCACGCTGAACGGCACCCCGATGCTGATCCACGCGGCGCGCGCGATGGCCGCCTCGCGTGCCGTCTCACTCGTGGTGGTGGTGGCGCCGCCCGACGGAACCGCCGAGACCAAGAGCCTGCTCGACGCGCACGCGCTGCCCGAGCGGACCGACTTCGTCGTCGTACCGGGCGGTGAGAGCCGGCAGGAGTCGGTGCGGCTAGGGCTGGACGCGCTGCCGCCCGACATCGACATCGTGCTGGTCCACGACGCGGCGCGGCCACTGGTGCCCGTGGACACGGTGGACGCCGTCATCGAGGCCGTACGGGACGGGGCGCCCGCCGTGGTGCCGGCGCTGCCGCTCGCGGACACCGTCAAGCAGGTCGAACCGGCGGACACGCCCGGTGCGCCCGAGCCCGTGGTCGCCACGCCCGAGCGCTCCCGGCTGCGCGCCGTGCAGACGCCCCAGGGCTTCGACCGCGAGACGCTCGTGCGGGCGCACAAGACCGTCACCGAGAACGTCACGGACGACGCCAGCATGGTGGAGCAGCTGGGGTCGCGGGTGGTGGTGGTTCCGGGGCACGAGGAGGCCTTCAAGGTCACTCGGCCCCTCGACCTCGTGCTCGCGGAGGCGGTTCTCGCGCGGAGGAGGCTCAACGATGGCTTCTGAGTCGGCCGAGGGAGCCGGGGGCGCCGTCCCCTTCCCGCTGCCCCAGGTGGGTATCGGCACCGACATCCACGCCTTCGAGGAGGGGCGGGAGCTGTGGTGCGCCGGGTTGCTCTGGGAGGGGGAGGGGCCCGGTCTCGCCGGTCACTCCGACGCGGACGTGGTCGCGCACGCGGCGTGCAACGCGCTGTTCTCGGCGGCCGGGCTGGGGGACCTGGGGCAGCACTTCGGTACGGGGCGGCCGGAGTGGTCCGGGGCGGCGGGGGTCGTGCTGCTCGCGGAGGCCGCTCGGATCGTGCGGGCGGCGGGTTTCACGATCGGGAACGTCGCGGTCCAGGTCGTCGGGCCCCGGCCGAAGATCGGGAAGCGGCGGGACGAGGCGCAGAAGGTGTTGTCGGAGGCGGTGGGGGCTCCGGTGTCCGTCTCCGGGGCGACGACGGACGGGCTCGGGTTCCCGGGGAGGGATGAAGGGCTGATGGCGGTGGCTACGGCGCTGGTCGTACGGGTCGGCTGATTCGCGGGGTTTCCTGGGGTTCCTGGGTTTCCTCGCCCCCGCCGCCCCTACCCGTCCCATCCCTGGGGCTGCGCCCCAGACCCCCGTGGGGGTGTCTGGGGTGGGTGGGTCGGTGCGGGTTGGGTGTGGCTGGTCGCGCAGTTCCCCGCGCCCCTTGAAGACCGCGCAGTTCCCCGCGCCCCTTGAAGGTCGCACGGTTCCCGGCGCTCCTGAAGGACGCGCGGTTCCCCGTGTCCCTGAAAGGCGCGCAGTTCCCCGCAGTCCTGAAAGACCGCGCGGTTCCCCGCGCCCCTTGAAGGTCGCACGGTTCCCCGCAGCCCTGAAGGCGCGCACTTCCCCCGCGCCCTGAAAGCCAGCCCCGCCGCACCATCCAAGCCCCTCCGGCGTTTGAGGAGCGGGGGTCCGGGGGCCGGCCCCCGAAACGGGGTCCGGGGCGGAGCCCCGAAAGGACGGGGGCCCAGGGGACGCAGCCCCCTTGGCGGGGTCGAAGGGGCGGAGCCCCTGGAGATGGGACGGGTAGGGGCGGCGGGGGCGAGGAACACACACATGTCACGAATACGCGGCCCTCGTGTCATGGAGCGCGGTGCACTGCTCCCGGCCCACTACCCTGGAGTGGTGACTATTCGCCTGTACGACACCAGCGCCCGGCAGATCCGTGACTTCGCCCCGCTCAGGCCGGGTTGCGTCTCGATCTACCTGTGTGGTGCCACCGTGCAGGCAGCACCGCACATCGGGCACATCCGCTCGGGCCTCAACTTCGACATCATGCGCCGCTGGTTCGCCTACCGCGGCTATGAGGTGACGTTCATCCGGAACGTCACGGACATCGACGACAAGATCATCACCAAGTCGGCGGAGCAGGGCCGCCCGTGGTGGGCGATCGGCTACGAGAACGAGCGCGCGTTCAACGACGGTTACGAGGCGCTGGGATGCCTGCCGCCCACGTACGAGCCGCGCGCGACGGGGCACGTGACCGAGATGGTCGAGATGATGCGCGGGCTCATCGAGCGCGGCCACGCCTACGAGGCCGACGGGAACGTGTACTTCGACGTGCGCTCCTTCCCGGAGTACCTGCGGCTGTCCAACCAGGAGTTGGAGAACCTGCTGCAGCCCTCCGGCGAGGGCGAGACCGGCAAGCGGGACCCCCGCGACTTCGCCATGTGGAAGGCCGCCAAGCCCGGCGACCCGACCTGGGAGACACCGTGGGGACGCGGGCGGCCGGGCTGGCACCTGGAGTGCTCCGCCATGGCCCACAAGTACCTGGGCCGGGAGTTCGACATCCACGGCGGCGGGCTCGACCTGATCTTCCCGCACCACGAGAACGAGATCGCCCAGGCCAAGGCCTTCGGTGACGAGTTCGCCCGCTACTGGGTGCACAACGCGTGGGTCACCATGAGCGGCGAGAAGATGTCGAAGTCCCTCGGCAACTCGGTGCTCGTGAGCGAGATGGTCAAGCACTGGCGGCCGATCGTCCTGCGCTACTACCTCGGCACGCCGCACTACCGGTCGATGATCGAGTACAGCGAGGACGCCCTGCGCGAGGCCGAGGCGGCGTTCGCCCGCATCGAGGGCTTCATCCAGCGGGCCGCCGAGCTGGCCGGCGGTGTGGTCGAGCCGTCGCCCGAGGTGCCGCCCGCCTTCGCCGAGGCCATGGACGACGACCTCGGGGTGCCGCAGGCACTCGCCGTCGTGCACACCACGGTCCGGCAGGGCAACTCCGCCCTGGCCGCGGACGACAAGGAAGCCGCCGTGGCGCGGCTGGCCGAGGTCCGCGCCATGCTCGGGGTCCTCGGCCTCGACCCGCTCGATCCGCGGTGGTCCGGTGAGGGCGACCGCGGTGAGGACCTGCAGGGGGTCGTCGACAGCCTCGTACGGCTGGTGCTCGACCAGCGTGAGGCGGCCCGCGCCCGCAAGGACTGGGCGACCGCGGATGCCATCCGGGACCAGCTCGGCCAGTCGGGTCTGGTCATCGAGGACAGCCCGCAGGGACCGCGCTGGTCGCTCGGCCCGCGCTGAACCCCGCTTGATCGATTGTGCCGCCCGGCTCTCCGGGCGGCACACTGCATAAGACGCATAAGACGTACGTACGAAAGTTCACGGAGACGGGTAGGTCATGGCCGCAAACAACCGCCGCATGTCCGGCAAGAAGGGCGCGCAGGTCGGCAGTGGCGGCAAGCGGCGCCGCGCACTGGAGGGCAAGGGGCCGACCCCGCCCGCCGAGATGCGCAAGGGCCACGCCAAGCAGCGCGCCGCGAACGCCAAGTCGCGGCGGGCGCAGGGGGGACGGCCGCAGGCCAGGGGCCGGGGCGGCAAGTCCTCCGCCGAGCTGGTCGTCGGCCGCAACCCCGTCGTCGAGGCACTGCGCGAGGGCGTCCCCGCGTCCACGCTGTACGTGCAGCAGTTCATCGACAACGACGAGCGGGTCCGCGAGGCGCTTCAGCTCGCCGCCGAGCGCGGGGGCATCAACCTCATGGAGGCTCCCCGCCCCGAGCTCGACCGCATGACGAACGGCCTCAACCACCAGGGCCTCGTGCTCCAGGTCCCGCCGTACGAGTACGCGCACCCCGAGGACCTCGCGGACGCCGCGTACGACGAGGGCGAGGACCCGCTGATCGTCGCCCTCGACGGGGTGACCGACCCGCGCAACCTGGGCGCCGTCGTCCGGTCCGTCGCCGCGTTCGGCGGGCACGGAGTGGTGGTGCCCGAACGGCGCGCGGCCGGCATGACCGCCGGTGCCTGGAAGACGTCCGCCGGCACGGCCGCCCGTACGCCCGTCGCGCGCGCCACCAACCTCACGCGTGCCCTGGAGGCGTACAAGAAGGCCGGGATCGTGGTCGTCGGGCTCGCCGCCGACGGTGAGGTCGAGATCGGCGAACTGGAGGCGCTGGAAGGGCCCGTCGTCATCGTCGTCGGCAGCGAGGGCAAGGGCCTGTCCCGACTCGTGGGCGAGACCTGCGACTTCCGGGTGCGGATTCCCATGCCGGGTGGCGCGGAGTCGCTGAACGCGGGTGTGGCGGCGGGAGTTGTGCTGTACGAGGCCGCTCGGCGGCGTGCTTGAGGATGTCGTAGGAGGTGGCGCGGTGGCGCGCGTGAGACCGGACGTCACGGGGTGTCCGGGGTATTCCGGATGATCTTGATGGTGTCCGGACAGATCGGGGCGGTCAAGGCAGTGTCCTAACGACACGTCACTCGGTTAGATGAGTGTGGACACCAGAACACCCCGCACACCCACGGGGGACCGCTCGTCTGGATTCGACGACGCTCCCGCGCTGAGCATGGTGAAGGTGCCGAGCGATCCGGCGCAGGTCATCGTCAATCACGCGAGCTTCCGCGTGCAGTTGGGCGCCGCGCCGCGGGCCCAGTCCCCGCGGATCACCCGGTACTCGAGCGCCACCGAGGACACCGCGCGCGTCCCTGTCGTGGGCGCGGCGGGCAGGGCGGGCGCGGCCGCCGGGGCCCGCCGCCGTACACCCGTCGTCTGGAGCGGGCGGTCCGCACCCGACGACACCGGCGCCCACCGGCTGCTGCAGGCGGTGCGGAGCACGAGCGTGCCCCACCACACCGACCCGGTGGGCGACGCCGGCGCGACCCAGGTCATCCCACGCGTCGACACCCCCGCCGGATACCCCTCAGGGCCCGGTTACGGCACCGGGGCCGACCGCTACGGCACCGGACAGGGCGGACACGGCGCTCACACCGGTCACGACGCACTCGCCGGTCACGACGGCGACCTGACCGTCGAGACCCCCGTCGTCGGCGCCCAGCGCAGCCACAGCGACCACGCCGCCGCCGGCACCCGCATCCTGCCCACCATGCGCGGCGCGGGCAGCGCGTACGACGAGCCCGGGTACGGCGACGCCGGGTACGCCGAACCCCGGTACGCGGACGAGGAGTTCGACGAGCCGTACGAGGAAGCCGACAGTCGCCCCCAGGGCAAGCGCCAGGGCAACGAGCCGCTACGGCACGCCTATTACCCCGGGCGCCGGATGAACCTCGGCGTGGTGCTGCTGCCGTTGCGGGTCTTCCTCGGCTTCATCTCCATCTACGCCGGCATGGGCAAGCTCTGCGACCCGCACTACTTCGACGGCGGCAAACGCGGCTCCATGGTGAAGTGGCTCAACACGCTGCACCCCTGGGAAGTCGCCGAGCCACTGCGCCAGTTCGGCCTCGAACACCCCGTGGGCGCCGGCCTGGCCATCGCCTTCTCCCAGGTCGTCGTCGGCGTCCTCACGGTCCTCGGCCTGTGGCAGCGCGTCGCAGCGGTCCTCGGGGCCCTGCTGTCGGCCGCGCTGCTCGTCACCGTCAGCTGGAAGACCGTCCCCGCCTACGAGACCCCCGACATCATCTATCTCGCCGCCTGGTCCCCCCTGATCATCGCCGGCGCACCCGTCTACTCCGCCGACGGCCGCCTCGCCGGGAACGCCTGGCGGCGGCTCGGCCCGCGCGCGGAACTGTGGGAGCTGCGGCGGTACGTGCTGCGCCGCGGCGCCCTCGTCACCGCCGTCGCCGTCGGACTCGCCCTGCTCGTCGGCTCGGTCCTCGGCGGAGCCGTCCGCGACGCCGACCGCGTCGTCGTCCCCGGCCCGGGCGAGGCACCGCGCAACGAACAGCCCGGCTCACCGCTCCCCAAGGAGCCCGCCAAGCGCAAGAAGCGCGCCCCGTCGTCGGCCGACTCACCCACGCAGGGCGCCACGTCCGCCAGCCCCTCCCAGGGCGCGAGCAGCCCGGGCGCGACCCGCGACACGGGTGCCGTCACCGGCGGCCGCCCCAGCCAGACCCAGGGCACGGCCGGCCAGGTGCCGCCGCAGCAGACGTCCCCGGGCCGGCAGGCCCCCAGCACCACCACGGGCCCCACCTCCAGCGGCGGAGCGTCGGGCGGCACCTCCACGGGCGGCTCCGGCGGCTCGGCCGGCTCCGGCTCGGGCGGCTCCGAGGGAGGCAGGGACGGACTCGTGGGCGGCCTCCTCGGCTGACGACCAGGGGCTCGGCCCGTACGACCGTTCTCACGACGATGGGGTCCCGCACAGGGCATGTGCGGGACCCCATCGACGTACAGAGGCAGACGTAGTGATGCAGACGTGCATGGGCAGACGTGCAAGGGCATGGGTGTGCCGAAGACGTGGGACGCGGGACGTGCCGGAGCTCAACGCCCCAGCGCCGCGAGCTCCTTCGCCGCCTCCGTCAGGTCCTTCGCCGTGTCGATGGCGCGCCAGTACGCGCCCTGCGGGATCGGGAAGCCGGCCAGGCGGCGTTCCCGGGCCAGGCGCGGGAACGTGGTGCGTTCGTGGTCACCGCGCTCGGGCAGCAGGGAGGCGAACTCGGGGGAGAAGACGTAGACGCCCGCGTTGATCTCGTGCGTCACCTGCGGGGCCTCGATGAAGTCCGTGACCCGGCCGAAGCCGTCCGTCTTCACGGCGCCCCACGGGATGCGCGGGCGGGCGAGGGCCAGCGTGGCGAGCGCGTCGCGCTCGGTGTGGAAGTCCGCCATGTCGCGCAGCGAGAAACGGGTCCAGATGTCGCCGTTCGTCGCGTACCAGGGCTGCTCGGGGTGGGGGAGGTGGGAGGCAGCGTACTTCAGGCCTCCGCCGCGGCCGAGGGGCTCCGTCTCGACGACCGTGGTGACGCGGACGGGCAGCTCGGCCGAGTCCAGCCACTTCTGAAGGACGTCGGCGAGATGGCCGCAGGAGACGACGACGTCGGTCACGCCCTCCTCGGCGAGCCAGGCGAGCTGATGGCCGATGATCGGGGTGCCCGTACCGGGGATCTCGACCATGGGCTTGGGCCGGTCGTCGGTGTACGGACGCAGCCGGGAACCCTGGCCACCGGCCAGGACAACGGCTTGAACGGGGCGCGACGCGGCGTTCGGATCGGTCATGACCGGAACTGTACGTGGCACCCCGTTCGCGGGAGCACGACCCTGGGGATCGGTTGCGCGGCGGTCACCGCCCGGACGGCGGACGGGTGGGCTCGGCGGGCGCTCAGCCGTGCTGGGCGAGGACGCCGGACGCGAAGGACGTGTCGCAGACCGGGCGGGCGTACGACTGGGCGCGGGACGGGCCGTACACCCGGACGGCGGCGCGGCCCAGGGAACGGGCGATCGACGTGCAGTGGCGGGCCAGCGACGGGCGGTCGTTCACGGCCTGCTGGAGGTGGGTGAGGGCGACGCCCGGGTCCCGCTCCTGCAGCTCGAGCAGCAGCTTGTCGCGCAGCACTTCGTGCGCGGCGCGGGCCTTGGTGCGGGCCTTGCTGCCCGAGGCGGCCTCGGCGGCGGCGAGCACCGAGTCCGAGGACGAGCCCCCGGACCAGTTGACCCGGGTGACCGCCAGGGTCCCGGAGAGCACCAGGACGACGGGGAGGACGAGGGCGAGACTGCGGCCGATCCGGCGGGCGGGGCCCGGGCCGCGCTGGGTCCGTTGGGTGGTGGTGTGCTTCACGCGAGCGAGGGTAGCGTGCGGTAGTCGTGTGACGACACTTGGTCACCGGTTTGGGGGATGTGGAAGGGCGGTTTTCTGGGTAGGGGTTGACGCACATCGCTCGAAATGACCGGTTTTGCCGGAGTGTCCGCGAGCAGCGAAGAGGGCCCCGTGGTGGTCCGCGGGGCCCTCTTCGTCAACCTGGGTGCGTGTGCGTCAGTCGGACAGACGCTCGCCCGTGGAGGTCGAGAACACGTGCGTCTCGCCGGAGCGCGGGACGATGTGCAGCGTGCTGCCCTTCTCCGGGACGTCACGGCCGCTGACGCGCACCACGAGGTCCTTGGCGTCGTCGCCGCCGACCTTCGCGGTGCCGTAGACGTACGCGTCGGCGCCGAGCTCCTCGACCACGTTCACGGTGACCGCGAGGCCCTGGTCCGAGTCCGGGCCGGCCACGTCGAAGTGCTCGGGGCGGACACCGACGGTCACGGTCTTGTCGGGGGCGGCGGCGAGCGCGTCCCGGTCGACCGGGACGACCGAGTTGCCGAACTTCACACCACCGTCGGTGATCGGCACCTCGACCAGGTTCATCGCCGGGGAGCCGATGAAGCCGGCCACGAAGAGGTTCGCCGGACGGTCGTACATGTTGCGCGGGGTGTCGACCTGCTGGAGCAGACCGTCCTTGAGCACGGCGACCCGGTCGCCCATCGTCATGGCCTCGACCTGGTCGTGGGTGACGTAGACGGTGGTGATGCCGAGGCGGCGCTGCAGCGACGCGATCTGCGTACGCGTGGACACACGGAGCTTGGCGTCCAGGTTGGACAGCGGCTCGTCCATGAGGAAGACCTGCGGCTCACGCACGATGGCGCGGCCCATCGCGACACGCTGACGCTGACCACCGGAGAGCGCCTTCGGCTTGCGGCTGAGGTACTCGGTGAGGTCGAGGATCTTCGCCGCGTCCTCCACCTTCTGGCGGATCTCGGCCTTCGGCACGCCGGCGATCTTGAGTGCGAAGCCCATGTTGTCCGCGACGGTCATGTGCGGGTACAGCGCGTAGTTCTGGAACACCATGGCGATGTCCCGGTCCTTCGGCGGCAGGTGCGTGACGTCGCGGTCACCGATGCGGATGGCGCCGGCGTTCACGTCCTCGAGCCCGGCGAGCATCCGGAGCGAGGTGGACTTTCCACAACCGGACGGGCCGACCAGGACGAGGAACTCCCCGTCCTCGATCTGGATGTCGAGCGCGTCTACGGCGGGCTTCTCGGAACCCGGGTAGATCCGGGTCGCCTTGTCGAACGAGACAGTGGCCATGGGTCGTAGGCCCCCTTCTACCGGCAGGAACGTGCCGGACGATCCGTTGTAGGAAGGTGGTGATCCACCACGGGAGCTTCGTACGCTTCCACGGTGGTGTAGTCCACAGGGGTGAACTGGGTCAGGACGGTACCTGGCGTTCACCTGGTCTGTCAGTAGTCCGGGCCCTGTGAACTTCGCGGAAATTTTCGACGGACGTCGCCCGGGAGGTGGGTACACTGCACGGGCGTGCATGTGCGGGCGACGAGCCCGCCGTGCACGGGCCTCCTTAGCTCAGCTGGTCAGAGCGCCGCTCTTGTAAAGCGAAGGTCGTCGGTTCGAATCCGACAGGGGGCTCCAAGGACATGGCCGACCCGTCCGCCGGCCCGCGCGTTCGCGGTTCCGGCAACGGACGAAGCCCCGCGGGCGGGTCGCGGCAGTGGCGGTGAGCCTCGACGAGGGCCGCCCGGAACCCCGTACGGACCATTCGTGTGCGGCTGCCCGTGGGCGCTCAACCGGATTCCCCTCCGAGTCGCGCCGCGCCTGCAAGCCATGGCGGGGCACGGTCACCTGGCGGGGCGTCAGACGCGGTTCGCGCCGTGCCGTTTGGCGGCTTTTGGGGTGCTGGTCTGTATTGGTAACAGAATGGAAAATTAATTCTGAGGTTGATCTGAGCTCTTTCTGTTTCCCTTTGTCGGCTTTTTCACGGAAACTGAGGGAGGAAAAAGCAGCCGAGTGTGAATAGCGTCTCTCTGCATAGACTCACGTCCCGGAGCAGACCATGTTCAACGCTCACCCCCCTCACTTACCCGTACCGCCGGTCGCCGAGCGCCACCGGGCCCGCCTGCTGCGCTATGCGAACCGGCTCACCTCGGGTGACACGCACCGTGCCGAGGACATCGTCCAGGAGACGATGCTGCGGGCCTGGCTCACGGACCTTGACGGATACGACGAGGAGCACTGCCTCGCCTGGCTCCTGCGGGTCGCCCGCAACCTGGCCGTCGACGCCCGTCGACGGGACCGGGCGGTGCCGGTCGGCGCGCTGCCCGACGACATGCTGCACCGTCCGGACGGCACCGGCGACCTGGCCGATACCGTGGTCGTCCGGCAGGTTGTCCGGCGGGCCATGGCGCAGCTGTCCCCCGAGCACCGCGAGGTGCTTTTCCATGTTCACCTGCGCGATCGCACCCGGGCCGAGGCCGCCCGCACCATCGGTGTGCCGCAAGGCACGGTGAAGTCGCGGAACCATTACGCGCTGGAAGCCATGCGACGCGAGATTCCGGCGGCATGAGCCACGGCAGGAACGCCAAGAACGGCAGGAACGGCATGAGGAACACCGAGTGAGGAACACCGACCCCTTCGTCTGGTTCCGCGAGAACAGCGACGCCATCTTCTTTTGGCTGGGCATCGCCGGCGCGGCGCTGCTCGTCTTCCTCCTCCTGCGCGTGTGGGCCGTGCGGTGGGGCGGCTGGCGCGCGGCCTGGGCACGGTTACGCCGGGAACTGAAGGCCACGGCCTGCGCCTTCGCGGAACCCGCCCGCGCCTGGTCGCGATACCGGCGCGCGCTGCGGCTGCTCGTCCGGCGGCTCGGCGCCCAGGACACCTGGCGCGACGCCGAACGCGCCCTGGCCGCAGCCCGCCTGGCCGCCGCACCCGCGCGCCCCTACGCCGCGCTGGTGGGAGCCGACACGGTGACCGTTCTGCTGGCGGGCCGCGGTGATCCGGAGCCCTGGACCGTGGCCCGCGCCGACCTGCCCCCAGTGACGCCGGAAGCCGCCGACGCCCGCCCCATAGTCGTGGCCGTCGGCGTCGCGGACCACGCCGGTGAGCAGCAATGTGCCTTCCTCGACCTGGCCGTCGGCCCGCCCGTGCTCTCCGTCACCGGCGACGACCGTGCCTCCCGGGCCCTGCTCCAGGCGCTCGCCGCCCAGCTCGACGTACGGCTGCCCCGCCCGCTGGTCGTCGTCGCCGCAGGGGTGCACCGGGACCACCCGGGCGAACCGGTGCGCGCCGCCTACCGGGCGGCCCGCGAGACCCCGCCCCGGCTCGGCATCGCACCGGTCCTGATCGCCGCCGAGCTGCCGGACCCCCTGCCCCCGGAGCTGGCCGCGCCGCCCGGGGACACCCCTGCCCTGCGGGTCCTCGTCCGGGGACCCGGACGAGGCTACGTACGGACCCTGCTGACCGACGCGCACGGCCGCGTCGCCGTCCCCGGCACCCCGCTGCTGGCCCGCTGCGACGCGCTGAGCAGGGCCGTCGCCCGGGTGCTGGGCGGCATCCCGCCGGTCCTGCCGCCCGCCCCGTCCGCGGAGGCCGTCACCGGACTGGGCGAGGCGGATCTGTTCGAGGAGGGCGAGGAGCCCGCCGAGGTGTTCCGCACCGGCCCGCCGGGGACCGCCGGCCTCACCGCCGTCACCGCACCGGCCGCCCGCCCGGCCCAGACCTCGACGCCGAGCCCCGCCGTGAAACGGATCGCCCCGTGAAACTCACCCTCACCACCGCCGACCCCGCCGGGCGCCGGACGGACCATCTGCTGGATCTCCCCGAGGACGCCACCGTCGCCGATCTCGGCACGGCGCTGGAGAGCCCCAGGCTCTACCTCGGTGAACGGCCCGTCAGCCCCGATCTGCCCGTCACCGCCAGCGGCATACGCGCCGGCGCCGTCCTCGGCCTCGGTGTCCCCGTCCCGACGCGTACCGCCACCCGGGCCTGGGAGCCGCCCTCCACCGACCCCGTGCTGGTCGAGATCCGGCACGTGGGCGGCCCCGGGGCGGGCCGGTCCTGGTGGCTCGGCCCCGGCAGCCACGAGGTCGGCACCGACCGTGGCTGCGCCCTCAGGCTGGACGGCGGCGACGCCCCCGAGCAGGGCGTCTGGCTCACCGTGGGCACCGACGGAGAGGTCACCTTCCGCCTGCCGGAGGACGCCGACCCGGCCCGGCACGGTCTGCGGAGTCTCACCCCTCCGCCGCCCGTCGACCCCGAGACAGGCACCCCTCTCACCGCCGAGGAACCCGCGGGACCGTACGACGGCGGCCCCGGCGGGCACACCCCGCGCCCCGCCCCGCCCGGCCCCGACGGCCTGCCGGCCCCGGCCCCGCTGCCTCCCGTCGGCGAGCTGCCGCCCCCGGACGACGGCGCCGAGCCCTGGCCCCCGTACGCCGACCTCTCGCTCGGCGACCACCTGCTGCGCCGGGTCCCGCCTTTCGAGCCGGACGCGGCCGTCAACCCGTCGGCCGACGGGCTCGGCATCGAGTACAACCGGCCGCCGCGCATCGCCCCGCACCTCGACACCGAGTCGATCCGTATGCAGGGCCCGCCCGGTGAGCGCAGGAACCGGCCCTTCCCGTTCATGATGATGATGGCCCCGCTGGTCATGGGCCTGGTCATGATGAGCCTGTTCCGCACGTTCTACTTCGTCATCTTCATCTTCTTCACCCCGATGATGGCGGTCAGCAACTGGATCATGGGCCGTCGCTCCGGCCGCAAGGCGCAGGAGGAGGCGCTGCGCCTGTACCGGCTGCGCCGGGCGGCCCTGGAGCTGGAGATGCGGGACGCGACCGTCGAGGAACGCGACCTGCGCAACACGACGTTCCCCGACCCGGCCACCGTGCTGCTCACCGCCACCGGCCCCGGCAGCCTGCTCTGGCAGCGCCGCCGCCGCGATCCCGACCACCTCACTTTGCGGCTCGGCACCGTCACCCGCCCCTCCCTCAAACGCATCGACGACCACGCCCGCGAGTCCAACCACCGCCAGGTCCACTGGCGCCTCGCCGACGCGCCGTTCGGAGTCGAACTCGCCGACCTCGGCGTCGTCGGCCTCGCCGGACAGGGCGACACCCCGCGCACGGTGGCCTGCTGGGCCGTCGCCCAGGCCGCCGTCCTGCACAGCCCGCGCGACCTGCGGATCGTCGTCCTGACCGGCGACGAGCACGCGGACGCGTGGAGCTGGGTGCGCTGGCTGCCGCACCTCAGGCCCGGCCGGCCGGGCAGCGTCATCGCGCTCGGCAACGACCCGGAGAGCACCGCCCACCGCGTCAACGAACTCATCGCCGACATCCAGGCCCGCACCACCGCCCAGGCGTCCTCCGCCCTCGGCCACACACTGCTGAGCGAGCCCGACGTGCTCGTCGTGCTCGACGGCGCCCGCCGGCTGCGGGACGTGCCCGGCGTGGTGCAACTGCTCACCCAGGGGCCCGCGGTGCGGATCTTCAGCCTGTGCGTGGACGAGCGCGAGCGGCTGCTGCCGGAGGAGTGCACGGCGGTCGTCACGACCGAGGGAAACCGGCTGACCGTACGGACCTCCGGGGCCCCCGCCGTCGAGGGCATCCGGGCCGACCTCGTCACCGCCGACTGGTGCGAGGAGGCCGCGCGGGCGCTGGCCCCCGTGCGGGACGTGACGGTCGACAGCGAATCCGGACTGCCCACCGAGGTACGGCTGCTGCCGCTGCTCGGCCAGGAACCGCCCGACCCGGCCGCGCTGGCCGCCGAGTGGGCCCGCCGCCCGGCGTCCACCGCGTTCGTGCTCGGTTCCGGGTACGAGGGAACGCTCCGCCTCGACCTGGTCAGGGACGGGCCGCACGGACTGATCGGCGGCACCACCGGCTCCGGCAAGTCCGAGCTGCTGCAGACCATGATCGCCTCGCTGGCGGCCGTCAACCGGCCCGACGAACTGGCCTTCGTCCTCGTCGACTACAAGGGCGGCAGCGCCTTCCGCGAGTGCGCCGAGCTCCCGCACACCCTCGGCATGATCACCGACCTCGACGGGCACCTCGTCCAGCGGGCCCTGGCCTCCCTCGACGCCGAACTGCGCCGCCGCGAGCAGGTGCTGGCCGACGTCGAGGCCAAGGACCATCCCGAGTACCGGGCCAAGAGGGCCCGCGACCCGCAGCTGCCGCCGCTGCCGCGCCTGCTGCTCGTCATCGACGAGTTCGCCACCCTCGTACGGGAACTGCCGGAGTTCGTACCGGGCCTGATCAGCCTCGCCCAGCGCGGGCGCTCCCTCGGCCTGCACCTCGTCCTGGCCACCCAGCGGCCCGGCGGCTCGGTCAGCAACGAGATCCGCGCCAACACCAACCTGCGGATCGCGCTGCGGGTGACGGACCGCGCCGAGAGCCAGGACATCATCAACGCCCCCGACGCGGTCAGCATCTCTCCCAGCAACCCGGGCCGGGCCCTGATCCGGCGCGGCTCCGGGGCACCCACTCCCTTCCAGAGCGCCTGGGTCGGCGCGGAACGCGGCGGTGCGGCGCCCGCCGAGAAGACGGTGGCCGCCCGGCCCGTACGCGGCGTCGAGCTCACCTGGGCACGGCTGGGCCGCCCCGCCGAGGTCACCGCCCAGGAGGAGGACGACCTGGCCCCGACCGTGGTCCCCGGGGAGGAGCCGCTCACCGACCTGCGCGCACTCGTCGAGTCCATCGGCCGGGCCGCGGACCTGCTCGACGACTACGAGCCGCAGCCCAGCCCCTGGCTGCCCCCGATGGCCGACCGCGTCGGCATCGAGGACCTGCCACCGGTGCCGAAGACCCCGCCGGGCGCCCTGCCGCTCGTCCCGTATGCCCTGCTGGACATCCCGCAGCTCCAGCAACAGCGGCTCGGCACCATCGACTTCGCCTCCTTCGGCCACCTCTACGTCATCGGCTCGCCCCGCTCCGGCCGCACCCAGGTCCTGCGGACGATCGCTGGGGCCGCCGCCCTCGCCATCCCCAGTTCCGACCTGCACGTCTACGGCATCGACGCGTCCGGCGGCGGGCTCGCCGCCCTCGAATCGCTGCCGCACTGCGGGGCCGTCGTCTCCCGGCACGACACCGAGCGGCTGGAACGGCTCATCGCCCGCCTGAGCAGTGAGCTGACGACACGCCAGCGGCTCATCTCGCAGCACGACTGCGCCGGACTCGGCGAACTGCGTGCCAAGCTCTCCAAGGACCGCCGCCCGGCCCGGCTCCTGCTCCTCATCGACGGCTGGGACGCGCTCAGCGCCATGCTCGACGACTACGACGGGGGCCGCGTCTACACCGAGGTCGTGCGGCTGCTCCGCGAGGGCACGGCGGCCGGCATCCACGTCATCGCCACCTCCGAACGCCTCCTGCTCGGCGGTCGCCTGGCGGCCCACAACGACAACCGTCTGCTGCTGAAGCAGGCCGACCCCAGCGACTACAACCTCGCCGGAATGAGCCGCAACAAGGTTCCCGCGCACATTCCCCCCGGCCGCGGCTGGCTCGCGCCCAGCGGCATCGAGGCCCAGGTCGCGCTGCTGCCGGCCGAGGACTGCGCCGACCAGGGGGACGCGCTGCGCGAGATCGGCCGCCGTACGACGGCCCGGGACGCGGCAATCGCTCAGACCCGGCGGCCGTTCCGTATCGCGGAACTGCCGCCGCTGATCGGCTTCCAGGACGCCGTCGACCAGGTCCCGGAGGCGAACCGCCGCCCGCTGTGGGCGCTCCTCGGCGTCGGCGGCGACGCCGGCGAGCCCCTCGGCTTCGACTTCGCCGCCGGCGGCGGGTCCTTCATGGTCGCCGGTCCCCCGCGTACGGGGCGCAGCACGACGCTCGCCTCCATGTGCGTGTCGCTGCTCCTGGGCGGTACCTCGCTCGTCGTGATCACGCCGCGCGAGTCCCAGCTCAGGCAGCTCGCGGCGCACGACCTCGCTCAGGTCCTCACCGATCCCGACCCCTCGCCGGACGCGGTCACCGAGGCCCTCAAGGCGGTCGCGGGGCGGCCCACGGTCGTCGTCGTGGACGACGCGGACCTGCTGCTCAGCTGCCGGGCCGACAAGGTCCTCCGGCAGGTCGCCGCCGCCGGACGCGACCGCCAACAGGGGCTGCTGCTGGCCGGGTTGCCCGAGTCGATGAGCTCCCTCGGCTGGGTCGGCATGGCCCGCCGCTCCCGGCGCGGCATCCTCCTGGGCCCCAAGAGCATCGCCGAGGGCGACCTCATCGGTGTCCGCATCTCCACGGAACAGGCCCGCACCCCGCTCCCCGCGGGTCGCGGCTGGACGGCGAGCGAGGCGGGCACGGCCATCATGGTCCAGGTGCCGTTGACGGTTCTGGGCGGCTGAGGCGCCGGTCCGCGAGGGGCTGTCCGTGAGGTGCCTCTCGCGGACGGCCCCTGCGTTTGCGGCGGGTCGGCGCGCGGCTCGGAGTCGAGCGGTGGCCCGGCGTGAGCGGTGGGCGGATCGGTACCACCGTCGCCCCTGTCCGGCCTGGCCGGAGCCGTCACGGCCGGGCCGGATCCGCCCATCGCCGACCGGCGGGACGGCCCCGGCTGTGGGGGGAACCGACAAGGCGGCAGGAGCACCTCGGTCACCGGGCGGACGAGCTCGCCGGCGGTCGCGGGGGCCGGTGCGGGTGCCGGTGCCGTGGGCAGCGAACCCCGGTGGCAACGGGCGGGTGGTGCGCGCCCGTTGCCACCGGGGCGGGACTCAGCCCTCCTGCGCCGCCTGGACGTCGTTCGCGATCGTCGTGTCGGATTCCGCGATCGCCGCGGCGATGTCGTTGAAGCTGTCCGCGTAGGCCTTGATGTTGGCGGCGGACTCGTGCATCTGCTTGCTGAAGTTCTCGTACGCGGACTGCAGCGCCGGGCTGGCCTTCTCGAAGACGAGGCCGTCCTGGAGGAGGTTGCTCACCGTGGTCTCCAGGTTGGTCAGCTCGGTGCTGATGTCGGTGAGCTTGGTGCCCATGTTCGTGGCGACGCGGGAGATCTCGTCGTAGTCGAAGACGACGTCCTGGTTGCCGCTCATGGTTACTGCCATGGTGTGTGCCTCCTGCTGGCCGTTACTGCTTAACCGTTGCTGCTGACCTTGTCGGCGATGTCCTGGTCCATCTCCTGGACGGACGTCATGATCTGGCGGAACTGCTCCGCGAAGCCCTTGATGCTCTCGGTGGCGTCCTTCAGGGACTGGGTGAACTTCTCGTACTGTCCCTGGAGCGCCGGGCTGGCCTTGGTCAGGACCAGGGCGTTGTCCAGGAGGGCGTCGACCTCCGTCTTGGCCTCGTCCATGCGCGGGACCAGGGTCTCCTCGACGCTCGTGTCGAGGAGATTCGAGACGCGTTCGATCTCGGAGTACGACAGGGAGATGTTCGCTGCCATGCGTGACTGACCTTTCTCGGGGGCCTTGCGGGCCATGGGCGCCTTGGCGGCTGGGGTTGCCGGGGAGGGGCTGCGCGAGGACCTGTGGTCCTCGTCCTCGAGGACCTAGTCCTCGTCCTCCTCCTCGGGTTCCGACCACTCGTCGTACGGGCCGGAGCGTGTGGAGACGGTCTTGTTGCCGTCGGCGTCGGTGGTCGTCATGGTTCCGGAGCCGTCGTCGTCGATCACGACCTCGGTGGTGGTCTTCGAGCCGTCCGCGTAGGTGGTCTCCATCGTGTAGTCGCGGACGTCGTAGGACTCGCCGTTCTCCGGCTCGATGACCTGCGGCGCGGAGTCGTAGGTGGTGGTGGACGTGTAGGACTGGCCGTCCGGGGTGGTGATGGTGGACGTCTCCTTCATGACGTTGTAGTCGTCGTCCAGTTCGACCGAGACGTGGACCTTGCCCTGCTCGTCCTCGTACGTGTACTCGGTCGGCGGGGTCTCGGAGGGCTTGTCCGGGGGGTCGCCCGGGTCGTCGGGTGCGTTGTCGTCGTTGATCCAGGTCTCGCACCAGCCGGGGGCGTCGTCGGCCTTGCAGACCGTGCCGATCTCGGCGTCCGGGTTCTGCTCGAAGTAGTCGGCGGCGCCGATCTCCTCCAGGTAGGCGTCCCAGGCGTTCTTGTCCTCCTGCCAGGCGTCGTAGGCCTCCTTGTCGCTCTTCCACTCGTCGAGGCCGATGCTGCCGCTCATCAGGCCCGCGGCACTGGAGAGCTGGGCGTCGGCGTTGAAGAACGTGTCGGCGACGCCGCTGAAGGTGTCGGCGAGCTCCTTGAGGCCGTCCTTGGCCTGCTTCGTACGCGAACTGGAGCGGGTGTAGAAGAGGTTGAAGGCGTAGGAGAGGTCGGAGGAGCCGAACAGGGCCTTGCGTTCGGAGCTGGAGGCCTCGCCGACATCCTTGAACACCCCGTTCGCGCCGCCCGAGTCCGCGGCGTCGGCCAGCTCGCGCATCTGCCGCTGCACTTCGTGCAGGGCTCCGTAGTCGATGGAGAAGTCGGGCACCGTGCCTCCCGCTCGGTCCTGGCCCGGGTCGCCCCGGGTCCCCTCTGGACCCTCCACGCAACAGCGACCCCAAAAGGTTCAACTGGCTCGATCGAAAATTCCGGCAGAGGAGTTGAACCTTTTCACCGCCCTGGTGCGTGGACGGTGCAGCAGACCCTTTGACCGGAAGGAGCGAGTGTCCCGATGGCCCGTCCCGCCGACTGGAGCGCGCTCGGTCTGGGCAGCGACCCGACACCGGGCGACCCGGACCGGATCGACTCCGTCATCACCTCCCAGGACGACCTGGTCGAGCTGGCGGACACCATCGACTCGGGACTGACCGAGATCATGGACACCACCGACGGGGCCTTCGTCGGCAAGACCGCCGACGCGCTCCGCGACGTGATCGACGGCGACCTGCGCGACTACGTGTCCACCTTCCGGCAGGCGCACGTGGACGTGCAGTCGGCGCTGCGGACGTACGTCGGCGTGATGCGCGAGCAGCAGCGGCGGGCGGACGCCGCGCTGGAGGCGGCGGCCGCGCTGGCCGAGGACGACGAAGAGGGCCGCGAGACCCACAAGGCCACCGCCGAGGACGCCAAGGACATCCTGGAGGGCGCGGCGAGCACGGCCGCGGAGGCGATCCGTGAGGCGGCGGACAGCATCGCCTCGCCAGTGGACGAGTGCGAGGAGATCTGGAAGGCGCTGGGCTGGCTGGCGCTGATCCTCGTCATCCCCGCGATGATCGTCGGCGGCCCGCTGGCGCTGTTCACCATCGCGCTCAACGTGGCGCTGCTGATCAAGACCGCGGTGGCCTTCTCGCAGGGCAAGGCCAGCATCACGGACCTGGTGCTGTCGATCATCGGTGTCATCGCGCCCACGACCAAGGGCATCAACCTCGCGAACGTGTGGAAGGGCCTGAAGGGCGCGGGCGTCGGCGCCTGGAACGGCGGCAGGAACCTGTTCCTGGGCGGCCCCAACACGCTCGGGCTCTTCGGCCGCCTCACCCTCGGCATCGACGACGCCTTCCGGGCCACCAACGTCTTCCTGAACAACGGGCTGAAGGGCATCAGCGGACTGAGGGTCCCCAACATGACCTTCATGCCGGGCATCAAGGGCTTCACGATGAGCGGCGGGGCGTTCGGCAGGACCTTCAGCATCATCCCCGCCGCGAGCGAGCTGACCGTGATCAACCTGATGGGCGCGAAGACCTTCTTCGGGCTTCGGTCCGCGATCACCGGCCTGAACGGGATCCGGGGGCTGGGCAGTTCGCTGGGCCACAGCATGGTCAACGGCGTGCGGGGGCTCAACGGGCTGCGGTTCTTCCTGCCGGTGGCCGCCGACGAGATGGGCAACGGACTGGCCTTCGCGCTCAGGATCGGCGTCATCGACCGCGGCGTCTTCGGCATGTACCGGTACGGGGCCTTCGCGGGCGGCCAGTTCCTCGGGGCGACCAGCAAGATCAGCGGCGGGGTCGCGGCCGGCCTCGACCTGTTCCGGCCCGGGGCGGGCCTCGGCTCGCTGCCCAGCATCAACACCGGGCAGTTCACGCCGAACGGCGCGGGCGGGGGAGTCGGGTCGAACCTCGGCGGTCTGCCGCCGGTGTCGGTGTCCGGCCCGATCGGGACGATCAACCTCAGCGGCTTCAACGGGCTGGGCAGCAGGCTCGCCGCGTCGGTGCCGGGCATCGACGCCAAGGTGGTGGACATCCCGTCGACGGGCGGGCTCGGCACCATGGGCGGGCTCGACCTGCCGCAGCTGGGCCCGGTCTCGTCGGTGACGACACCCGGGACGGGCGGTCTGAACGTGCCGTCGCTGGGCGCGGGAGCCGGTGCGCTGGACGGGAGCCAGATCAATGTGCCGGGCCTGGGGGCCGTCGGCGCCGGGGCCACGCGGATCAACCTGCCGACGGTGGGCGTGGGACAGATGGACGGCCTGGCGTCGGTACCGACGCCCTCCGTGGGCTCCGTCAACGTGCCGGCCGCAGGGCAGGTCGACGTTCCCTCCGTCGGGCAGATCAACGTGCCAAGCCTGGGCTCGGTGTCGTCGGGGCCGACGGCCGTCCGGGTCGACATGCCGAGCGTCGACGCGCGCATCACCGACATCCCGTCGGCGGGCGCCTCCGTCTCGCGCGTCGACATGCCGTCGGTCGGACAGCTGGACGTCCCGTCGGCGAACCCGGGCCGGGTCGACGCCCCGTCGGTGAGCGCCGCCCACGTGGACATTCCCTCCGTGAACGTCGCCCGGGTGGACGTCCCGTCCGTCAGCGCCGGCGGGGCGAACGGCGTCGACGTGAACGTCGGCCGGGTGGACGTCCCGTCGGTCAACACGGGCGGGGTGAGCGGCGTCAACGTGAACGTCGGCCGCGTGGACGTCCCGTCGGTCAACACGGGCGGGGTGAGCGGCGTCAACGTGAACGTCGGCCGCGTGGACGTCTCGTCCGTCAACTCCGGTGGAGTGAACGGCGTCGACGTCAACGGCGCCCGGGTGGACGTCTCGTCCGTCAACTCCGGCGGGGTGCACGCCGGACAGGCCGACGGCGCCCGGGTGGACGTGCCCACGGCGGGAGTTCCCACGGCGGGCGTCAACGGGCCGGCCGCCATCCACGTCGACACCCCGTCGGTGAACCCGGCCCAGGTCGACGCCGTCGGCACGGGCCGCCTGAGCACCCCCGCCGGCGACCTGAGCGCCACTCCCGCCTCCCATGTCGCGCCGACCCCCACGCCCACCCCCGCCAACACCGGCGGCCTCAACGGCCCCGGCAACGACGCCCTCATCGTGGACCTGCCGAAGCTGGGCCGGGTGGACCTGACGACGCTGGTGCCCCGGACCGTCGAGGTCCGGATGATGTCCGGTCAGCAGTTCAACTTCCTGCACACGTTCACCAACCTCGACGCCTCGCTGCCCGGCGTCAGCGTGCGGGTGACCCCGGGATCGGGCCCGCACGGCACCAACGTCACCGTCAACACGGGCGGCGTGCAGGGCGTCACCGCCTGGCACGACCTCGAGAACGGCGCGGACGTCCTGCGCGTCCAGCGCACCCTGCCGAACAACGGCGGCACGGACCAGTGGACGTACTCCCTGAACGCCGCGAACAACTGGGCGCAGGTCGGCGGCGTACAGCACTTCCCGCCGGGCACCCTGGGCCAGTCCCACGTGCTGGGGGCGATGCCGCCCGCGAACCAGGGCCTCACCAACACCACCGTCGCCGGCCCCGCCAACCAGCCCCTCCCCACCACCGCTCCCACGAACGCCGTCCCGCCCGCCACCCTGAACGTGCCGGGCGTGAACAACGCCCAGATCCAGGTGCGCTTCGGTGGCACGCCCGGCCAGATCACCGGGGTGAGTCCGGTCCAGGGCGGCCAGGGCATGCCAACGATCACCACCCTGCACCTCCCCGGCGCCGGCCCGAACGGTGCCGACCTGCTGCGCGTCGACCACGCCGTGAGCGCGGTCGAGGTCCGGCAGCTCGACCTGACCCTGAACGCCGGCGCGCTCAGCCCGGTCCGCGACGAGCGCCTGATCACCCTCGCGGGCGGACCGCACGGAGGGACCACGGTCGGTATCGACCTGCTGGGCGCAGGCGCCGTACGGCACGTGTCGGGCAACCCACTGCCGGCCGGGCAGGCGCGGTACGTGGGCGGCGAGCTCAACATCCCGACCAACGGCGGCTTCCAGCTGTACGACCCGGCGACCGGTATGCCGGGCCGCTCCGGTACCCAGCTGACCGGAGGCGGCGTCGGCAACAACGTCTACGTGATCCCCGCCCCGGGCGGCAGGGGCCTGCAGCTCACCGACGCGTCCGCCGTCCCGCACCCCGGCGGCTCGGTCACGTCGGCGGGCGGCGTGTACCACGTCCGTACGACGCAGACCCCGGCCGGAGTCGTCGACGTCCACACCACGAACGGCGGCTTCAGCCACCAGGCGCTCACCGTTCAGGGCGGCGGCTACATCCACCGCGGCACCCAGCAGCTGGTCGACGCCGGCGGGGCCAGGATCACGGGCGCCACCGTCACCCCGCAGCCGGGCAACGCCTTCCGCATCGACCACGGAAACCGCCACATCGTGGTCGGCCCCGACGGCCGCCAGACCCACCACGTCATCGCCCTCCAGGGCACGAACGACCTGGTGCACGTGCCGAACACCCCGACCGGCACCCTGGTCCGGGTCGACGGCGCCGGCCAGCCCCAGGGCGCGGTCACGCGGGTCGGCAACGAGTTCCACGTGCCGGCCGGCGGCAACCGTACGACGGTGTACGACGGTACCGGCGCGCACACCAACGAACTGCTGTCGATCCAGGGCGGTCCGCTCGCGGGCAGTCGTCTGGACGTGAACCTCAACGGCACGCCCACTCGGGTGGTCGACGGGGGCGGCGTTCAGACGCACAACGTGGTCGCGCTGCAGGGCACGAACGACCTGGTGCTCGTGCCGAACACCCCGGGCGGCCCGCTGGGCCGGGTCAGCACGGGCGGTGTGGACCAGGGCGCGGTCACGCGGGTCGGCAACGAGTTCCACGTCCCGGCCGGCGGCAACCGTACGACGGTGTACGACGGTACCGGCGCGCACACCAACGACCTGCTGACGCTCCAGGGTGGCCCGCTGGGCGGCCGTGACCTCCGGATCGGTCTGGACGGTACGCCCCGCATGGACGACGCCATCGTCGTCCCCCAGCCGAACGGCGGCTTCCGGATCCAGCACGGCAACGACCACATCGTCGTCAACGCCCAGGGCGCGCACACCGACAACGTCGCCTCGGTCACCGCCGCCCAGGGCAGCGGCCTCGTGCACACCCCGGTGACCGGCACCAACCCGGTCCCCGTCCTGAAGGACGCCGGCGGCAACCCCGTGCCGCATGCCACCGTCAGTGCCGGTCCGGGCGGCGCCTTCACCGTCACCCGCGCTGTCGTCGACGGCAGCGGCGGCCCCATCGGCCGGTCCCTGCAGTTCCACCCCGGCGGCGCCGTCGACATGCTGGACGGCAACCTGGTCCGGATGGACGACGTCCGGATCGCCGCCCGGCCGAACGGCGGCGGCTTCCGCGTCAGCCAGGACGGCGAGATCCTGCTCGTCAACACGAACGGCCGGGTCGACCTCGCGGCCACGGACACGGCCGGGAACGGCACCTTCCGCGTCTTCGACGGGCAGGGCAACCGTCAGTTCGACGCCGTCCAGCTCTCCGACTCCGTCGGCGTCCGGTTCGTCCGTACCGATACGCACGCGCTTCTCGACGGCGACCTTGCCCCGGTGCCTCCGGGCGGGCAGCTCACCGTCACGCCGCAGCCGGGCGGTGGGTACCGGATCGACGGCTTCGCGGGCTCGCGGGCGGGCGAGTACAAGCTGTACGACAACCTGGGCAAGCTCACCGAGCAGCGGATCAACGTCGTCAACAAGGGCACCCTCAAGCCGAACGAGTACCTCAAGGTCACCCACCCGACGGACGGCGTCACGAAGCCGAGCTGGGAGCGGGTGCGGCTGGACGGGCACGGCAACCCGCGGCCGGCGACCGGAGCCCGCGACTGGTACGACCGCGGCACCGTCGACGTGAAGGGACTCGCAAACGGCCGGGTCCGGCTGACCAGCCACTCCGGCGTCGAGGTCCTCGACCGGCGCACCCTGCCGGGCGGCCACGTCGTCGACGCGTACCACTCGCCCGCCGGGGTCGGCGACTACGGGCGGTTCAACCAGCGCGGGGTGTGGACCGAGTACGACGCGAACGGCGCGGTGACCCGCTTCGGCACCCGGCACTGGGGCGAGAGCGGCCGCAGCTGGTTCGACGTGACGACCACCAGGGGCATCGACACGCGCGTCCGGCACTTCCAGGAGACACCGGACGGCGGGCACATCCTGGCCAACCTCGACAACAAGCCGCTGACCCAGAGCTTCGCCAGGACGACCTGGACCCGCTACGACGGCGCGTCCCGGCCGATCGCGGAGGGCACCCGCAACTGGGGCCCGGGCCGCGGCTACACCGACACGATGGTCAACCCGAAGACCGGCGAGAGCGTCCTCGTCCACGAGAAGTGGGGCCGCTTCACCTGGTCCGTGCACGACGTACGCCGCTTCCACCAGACCGAGATCGGCGCGGACGGCGTACCGAAGAAGGACTACACGTCCTGGTCGGCGCACGGCAAGGAGAACGGCCGCGGACTGACCCTGAAGGACGGCGACTTCCTCGAGAGCCGCCGCTTCGCCGAGCAGCGGCCCCCGGTCTCCTGGCGCTGGCTGATGAGCAGCGACTACCGGGCCATGAACTTCGACCAGGTGTCCTGGCTGAAGTGGGACAGCAAGCTCCAGGTGCACCACTTCACCCAGACCCCGGCGGGCGGCGGGGCACCCGTCCACGGGGTGCGTTTCGTCAGCAACAACACCACGACCGACATCATCCGCACCGGGGAGGTCGTCCGCGAGACCCGCAAGCTCACGAACGGCGACACCCTCACCGTCGGCGACGTGAAGATGCCGGACGGGGTGGCCCGCCAGAACAACTACCTGCCCTGGTCCCAGGGCGACGGCAAACCGCAGGGCCACCGCACCTACAACGGGAACGACTTCACAACGCCCACGATCGACGGCCGCCGGGTCGTCTGGCAGGACCGGGTGGCCACGGGGCTCAACGACGGCGACTGGTACTCGCCGAACATCGCGGGCCGCCAGTGGAACGTCGTCCGGTCCGGTCTGGACGACGGAACGGTCGTCGAGTACCGGCCGGCCCCCGGTCAGCAGACCCCGGCCCACCTGAACAACGGCGACTGGACCCGCTACAACCACCACGGCCTGGTCGTCAGCCGCCAGGACACCTGGCCCGACCCGGCGGGAGGCGGCAACCACGTCCAGGTCACCTCCACCGGCATGCTGAACGGCGACGTGCGCTGGACCGACAGCCTGGGCAACGGCGGCATCCGCAAGCTGAACCACAACCGGGGCGACGTCACGCCCTGGGGCTGGGACCGGGAGTCGTACCAGGACTTCGACGGGGCAGGCCAACTGGTCCGCGACCACCGGCTCCTCGCCGACGGCACCACCATCGACTCCTGGTCCGTGCCCCACCCGAACGGCGGCAGGACCTGGCACTGGAACAAGATCGACGCCGACGGCACGGTCAGGAACTTCGGCACCGGACAGGGCGACCGGATCCGCCAGTGGTTCGACGCGGGCGGCAACCCGATCCCCGACTGGCGCCCCGGCGCCACCTGGCAGGACCAGGTGCCCAGCCTGGGCAACCGGGTCGTCCAGGAGATCCCGGCCAAGCCGGCCGGCACCTCCTGGTTCACCGACGCCCCGCACCGCGTGCGCGAGTACGTGCCCGACCCCGCCGGCCTCGCGGGCGCCAACCCGCACGTGTGGAAGGAGTACGAGAACGGCATCGAGATCGGCCGCAAGATCGAGCTCGACGACGGCACCTTCCTCGAGAGCGAGGACTGGCACAAGCAGTGGCGCCGGTACGGCACCGACGGCGTGACGATGATCGACGAGCGGAGCATGACCGGGTTCGTCTGGCACACCGACACCTTCGGACGGGTCTCCCTCATCGGCCGGGAGACCAACTTCACCGGCCTGATGAACGAGTACCGCGGCTTCAACCGGATGTGGCGCGACGCCAACAACTGGGAGTGGGGCGCCACCACGAACGGCGCGTCCACGTACACCCCGTTCATCAACCGGGCCGCGCGGCAGATCGCCATCGAGATGGTCCAGGAGTGGATCCTGGACTTCTCCATCAACCTGATGGTCTACGGCATCGTCGCGGCCGCCACCGGCACCCCGTTCGGCGGCATGGACGTGGCCAAGGCCGCGTTCGGCGCCACCGTCAGCGCGGGCGTCAAGGGCACCTTCTCCGCCGGGCACCTCGCCACCTTCCGGGGCGGCCCGTGGAAGACCGGGTTCAGCCAGATCGACATGGGCCAGCCCTACAACCGCCGCCCCAACGACGACAGCTGGGGAGCCGAGTACGGCGGCAACGAGAAGGTGGTCCGCTGGCGCTCCGGCACCTACGACTTCGGCCTCGGCATGGTCAGCGGCATGACGGCCGGCTTCATCGGCGGCGCGGCCTCGGCGGCGATCTTCGGCGTGAAGGACAAGAACGGCAACACCGTCCACCTGTCCGGCGGGGACGCGCTGCTGGCGGGGCTGGTCGGCATGGCGGGCAGCGCGGTCGGCGGTGTCACCACCGGCCTCGGCAAGACGATCATCACCCAGAACCTCGGCGGGCGCTGGTACCACCGCCAGGGCCCCTTCGACATCTTCGTCGTCGGTGGCGTCGGCAAGATGATCGACAAGCTCTTCTCCAACCTGTGGATCGGCAAGACGCTCACCGAGTCGACCGGCCCGGGCTACTACACGGATCCGCGCGGGGACTCCGCCGGTGGCTCTACCGGTGGCTCCACCGGTGGCTCCGGCGGGGGCTCGACCGGGGCCCAGAACGGAGGGTCCTCCTCATGACCGTGATCCGCGTGGCCGCCAAGGGCCGCGGAGCGCACCGGACCATCGGCGCCGCGCTGGACGCCGCCCCCGCCGGGGCGCTCGTGAGCGTCGAGCCCGGCGAGTACGCGGAGCCGCTGCGGCTCGCCCGCCGCGTCGTCCTGGAGCCGGAGGGCGGCACCGGTTCCGTGGTCGTGCGCCCTCCCGCCGGGCCCGCCGTCACCGTCACCGCCCCGGACTGCGTGCTGACCGGGCTGACGCTGCTCGGCGCCGACCCGGCCGAGGCGCTGGTACGGGTCGAGGACGCGGCCGGGCTGTTGCTGGAGGACTGCGAGCTGAGCGGCGGCCGCGTCGAGGTGCTCGGCTCGGCGGCGGGCTCGTCGGCGGCGGCCAACGCGGCACTCACCCCCGATGCCGACCTCACCACCGAACTGGCCGACCCCGTCAACGGCGGAGGCGTGCTGCTGCTGCGCCGCACGACACTGAGCGACGCCCGCAACACCGCCCTGCACCTGACCGGCGACGCCCGCGCACGCGCCGAGGACACGCTGATCGACGAGGTGGACGGCATCGGCGCGGTGCTGTCCGGCTCCGCCGTGCTGCTCGCCGAGCGGCTGCGGGTGAGGGGCACCTCCGGGTCGGCGCTGCGAGTGAGGGGCGGCGCGCGGCTGATGGCCCAGGACTGCGCGCTGGCGGGCACGGGCCGCAACGGGGTGCTCGTGCAGGACACCGCCGAGGCCGTGCTCACCGAGTGCCGGATCGACGGGGCCGCCCGGTCCGGGGTGCGGGTCTCGCACGAGGCGCGGGCGGAGCTCACCGACTGCCGGATCACCGAGCCCGGCGGCAACGGACTGGAGGCCGCCGACACCGCCCGGCTCACCGCCCGGGGCTGCCGCGTCGACACGCCGGCCGGACACGGGGTGCTGGCCGTGGGCGGTACGACGCTGGTGCTGGACGACTCCGTGGTCGACCGGGCGGGCGGTACGGCGCTGCACCTGGGGGACCGGGCGGTCGCCGTGATCAGCGGGAGCCGGGTACGCGGGGGCGGCGACCACGGGGTGGCCGCGGTGGGCGGCGCGCACGTCGAGATGACCGAGAGCACGCTGGACGACGTCCGGACCTGCGGTGTGCACGTCGAGGACGAGGCGCGGGCGGTGCTGGCAGCCGTGCGCGTGACGGGCGGGGAGACCGGGGTGCGGGTGCGGTCCACCGCCGCGGAGCCCTCCGAACTGCGGGACTGCTCGCTCCTCGGCCAGTGCCGCAGCGGCGTCGAGGTCGGCGCCGGTTCCGCCGCCGTGCTGCTGGGCGTCCGGGTCGCCGAGGCGGGCGGCGCCGGGGTGGCCGTCGACGCCGGGGGACGGCTCGCGATGACGGGCGGCGGTGTGTCGGGCGCGGCCGGGAGCGGGCTGGTGCTGGGGCGGGGAGCCTCGGCCGAGGTCGGCGCGGTGCGCGTCGAGGGGAGCGGCAAGAACGGCATCCTGGTCGGCGAGTCGGTCAGCGGCACCTTCGACCACTGCGACCTGACGGGTTCCGCCTTTCCCGCGCTGCACGTCGGCAAGGGCGCCGAGGTGCGGTTCCGGGGCTGCCGGGTCTTCGACTGCGGGCAGGACGTCGGGCTGGCCGACGGGGCCGAGCCGGTGTTCGAGGACTGCGCGGCGATCCGCGTCCGTACGTCCGTGCTCCCGGCGCTGACGGACCGTCCGGGCGCGCCCCCGCCTCCGCCGTCCCGTCCGACCGCCCCGACCGGCCCGGGCACCCCGACAGCCCCGCGCGCCCCGGCGAGCCCCGGCACGGAGGCCGTCTCCGCCGAGGGGGGTGAGCTGTGGCAGCAGGGCGAGCCAGAGCCGGAGCCCGAGACCCTGGAGGACCTGCTCGCCGAACTCGACGAGCTCGTCGGCCTCGACGGCGTCAAACGGGACGTGGGCGGCATGGTCAAGCTGATGCAGACCGTGCGGCTGCGCGAGCAGGCCGGGCTGCCCGCCCCGCCGCTCAGCCGCCACCTGGTCTTCGCGGGCAACCCCGGTACCGGCAAGACCACCGTCGCCCGCCTCTACGGCCGCCTCCTCAAGGCCCTCGGCCTGCTCTCCCACGGCCACCTGGTCGAGGTCGACCGCAGCGCCCTCGTCGGCGAGTACGTCGGCCACACCGGTCCCAAGACCACGGAGGCGTTCTTGCGCGCCCGCGGCGGCGTCCTGTTCATCGACGAGGCCTACGCGCTCGTCCCGGCGGGGGCCGCCAACGACTTCGGCACCGAGGCCATCGCCACGCTCGTCAAGCTCATGGAGGACCACCGGGACGAGGTCGTCGTCATCGCCGCCGGATACCCCGACGACATGGACCGCTTCGTCGCCTCGAACCCGGGCCTGTCCTCGCGCTTCACCCGCAGCCTGACCTTCGCCGACTACAGCTCGACCGAACTCGTCAGCATCGTCGAGCACCATGCCCAGCGGCACCGGTACGAACTCACGACCGCCGCCCGCAAGGCACTCGCCGAGTACGTCGAACTCATCCCGCGCAACGCCCAGTTCGGCAACGGCCGGACGGCACGACAGCTCTTCCAGCACATGACGGAACGCCAGGCCCTGCGGGTGTCCGAACTCACCGCGCCCGATCCCGCCCAGCTGATGCAACTGGACGAACAGGACCTGCCGTAACACACCCCCGGAGTCCGAAGCCATGCCCGAGCCCAGCCCGCAACAGTCCCAGCAGCCCCAGGAGTCGAAGCAGCAGCAGTCGCAGCAGCCGAAGCAGTCGCAGGAGCCGCAGGAGCAGAAGCAGCCGCAGAAGCAGCCGCAGCCCACCCCATCGGCACAGCCGCCTCAGGGGCCCGCGGCCCCGAAGGGTTTCGCGGACACCTTCCGCCGTAAACCCGCCCGCGCCCCGCGCGGTATGACCCCCGGCTCCCGCGTCTGGTCCGCCACCGGCTGGACGGCCGCCGTGGCCGCCACCGTCGTCGCCGCGCTCGTCGCCGTACCCCTGTTCCTGGCCGGGAACGACGACGACACGGAGGAGAAGGCGTCCCAGACCGTGTCAGCGGCGCCCGAGAGCCCCGAGCAGCCCTCTCCCTCCCCGAGCCCCAAGAAGTCGAAGAAGCCCGACAAGCCGAGCCCTTCCGCCACGCCCGAGGCACCGGCCGTGGCGGCGGCCCCGGCGCCGAAGACCGAGAACTCCCCCGAGAACCCGCCGCCCTCGCCTTCCGCCAGCCGCAAGTCGGCCACGGAGGAGAAGGACAAGACCCCTGAGTGGACGAGGACGGTCATATCGGCCACGAACATCCTCTCCACCGGCGAGTCCTGGAAGACGAACCGCATCAGGATGACCATGCAGGGGGACGGCAACCTCGTCGTCTACAACGAGGACGGCAAGGCGACCTGGGCGTCCATGACTTTCGGACAGGGCCATACGGCACGGTTCCAGCAGGACGGCAACCTCGTGATCCACAACGGCGACGACAAGCCCGTCTGGGCCTCGCAGACCAGCGGCAACCCAGGTGCGCAGCTGGTCCTCCGCAAGGACGGCAAGGTGGTCATCGTGGCCGCCGGGGGCAACGTGCTGTGGAGCACCTGATCTGGGCCTGCGGGCCCGCCACGTACGGCCTCCCGTGCGTCAGGTGGACCTGGGCAACGCCGCCACCGCCCTCACGTACTCCGCTCTGAGCGTCCGCCGCATCGACCGGGAGCCCAGCCGGTGCCGCAACCGCTTGCCGAGGGCCCGGCGCTGCGGCGGGGTCGTGGCACCCCAGATCCCGTCGGTCGACAGGGCCGGGTTGGCCAGCGCCCACACGAAGCACGCCCGGACCAGCGGGCAGCGGCGGCACATCGTCGCCGCGGCCACGACCTCACCGCTGTGCGGGTCGTAGTCGTCGAGGAAGAACCCGTAGGTCGTCGTGCACGGTTCGCCTCCCGTCAGCGGGGGCATGGGGATGTCCCGGTGGTGGCTCATTCTCTGTGTCTCCTCCGCGGACGCCGGTCGCCCAGTGGCCGGTCCCTCACGGCGAGAACCGGTTCGTCCTGCTCGACGCGTTCCGCGGCGCTGCGGTTCACCGGAAGCGACCCTGGGCGGGCCCCTTCACACAACCGCCATCGCTCCCTGCACCCGCCCCGCGTCATGACAGACTCACCGGATGATCGTCGAACGCGCGTACGCACACGTGGACTCGTATGACGAGGGGACGTGGCCGTGGTCCCTGCCCTGTGTGCGGGGGCTCCTCGCGGAAGGGCTCCGCTTCACCACGCCGGTGACATTCCTCGTCGGCGAGAACGGCTCGGGCAAGTCGACGATCGTCGAGGCCCTGGCGGAGGGCTTCGGCCTCGACCCCTGGGGCGGTTCGCACAACTGGCGCTACGCAAGCCGGCGCGGCAAGTCGAGGCTGGGTGAACGCATCCGCTTCGACGCCGCGCCGCGCGGACGGCGCATGCTCGGCAGCTGGGCGGCCCGCAAGGGCTTCTTCCTGCGCGCGGAGACGGCGATGGACGCGCTGAACCGGGAGGGGTTCGCGCCCGACTCGGTCAGTCACGGCGAGGGCTTCCTCGCGGCGTTCCGGGGATCGTTCCTCCAGCCCGGCCTGTACGTGATGGACGAGCCGGAGGCAGCCCTGTCCTTCTCCTCCTGCCTCGAACTCCTCGGTCACCTCAACCACTTGGCGAAGAACGGGGGTCAGGTCGTGTGCGCCACTCATTCCCCGCTGCTGACCGCCCTGCCGGGCGCCGACATCGTCGAGGTCGGAGAGCACGGCCTGCGCCGGGCAAAGTGGCATGAGCTGGACCTGGTCGACCACTGGCGCCGCTACCTCGACAACCCCCAGGCCTATCTGCGGCACATCCTCGACTGACCTCAGGCGTCGCGCAGCCTCCGCCCGATCTCCAGCTGCCGCGGGTCCAGGTCACGGCCGTCCTCGATGTCCCACAGGCAGTTCTGCAGGACACGGCCCAGGGTCCAGGCACGGGCACGGGCGCGGTCCAGGGAGAGGACGTCCGTCATCGCGTCGAAGCGCCAGTGGAGCTCATCGGGGCCGAAGCGGTTGTCCAGGGCGGGCCAGAGCTCGAAGCCGGGGTCGCCGGCGAGGGGCTTGGGGTCGATGGCCAGCCAGGGGGCGCGCTCGGAGGCGAGGACGTTGTCGAAGTGCAGGTCCCAGTGGAGCAGGCGGTCGCCGGGCTCGTCGAGGACCTCCCGTACGGCGGCGGCGCAGTCCGTGAGGAGACGGCGTGCGGAGGGGTCCGCGACCTGCTTCACGGCCGCCGGGGTCCGCTCGACCATGGCCGCCGCGATGTCGGCGAGCCGGCGCATGCCCTCGGGCGCCGGGAAGGACGTCAGGTGGGCGAGCAGCCGGGCGATGACGAGGACGGCCTCGCGGGTGTCCGGCACGTGGGAGAGCATCCGGGCCGGGTCGAGCCGTTCGAGGAGCATCGTGCCGGTGGCGTCGTCGTGGTCGAGGAGCCGTACGGCCCCGTCGCCGTCCCACACGCGCAGCGCGACCGGCTCACCCGCGCTCTCCTCGTCCAGCAGCTGGAGCTTGAGGACGGCCGGGGTGCCGTCCGGGCGGACCACCGGCAGGACCAGGGCGGAGACGCCGTACATCGACGGGCCGTCGACCCGCAGCTCCCAGCGGTCGAGGAAGTCCGCCGCCAGCCGGGGCAGACCGGCGATGAACGCGCGCCCCGCCTCCCCGTTGAACTCGCCCTGTGACGCCGCCAGTTCCTCCGGGACCTCGATCATCCAGCCGACCTTAGTGGCGACTCCCGTACGAGGCACGCGCATTACCGGCCGGAGCCACGATGCCCGGACCCCGGAATCCGCAGGAGACACCCACCCCCCGTACGGGCTAACGTCCCGCCCCATGAGCAGCAGACCAGGCACGGGCGTCCCCGGCGACGCCGTCAACGGAGGCATCTCCTACTGGTACGCCGACGACGGGCTCCCGGAGCGCCGCGCGCCCCTGCCCGGGGACGCCACCGCCGATGTCGTGATCGTCGGCGGCGGCTACACGGGCCTGTGGACGGCGTACTACCTGAAGAAGGCGGCGCCCTTCCTCCGCATCACCGTGCTGGAGCAGAAGTTCTGCGGCTACGGCGCCTCCGGCCGCAACGGCGGCTGGCTCTACAACGGCATCGCCGGCCGCGACCGGTACGCGAAGCTGCACGGCCACGACGCCGCCGTACGGTTGCAGCGCGCCATGAACGACACGGTCGACGAGGTCGTCAGGGTCGCGTCCGAGGAGGGGATCGACGCCGGCATCCACAAGGGCGGCGTCCTCGAAGTGGCGTGCACGCCAGCACAGTTGGCCCGGCTGAAGGCCTTCCACGAGACGGAGCTGTCGTACGGCGAGAAGGACCGCGAGCTGTACGGCGCCCGGGAGACCGCCGAGCGGGTACGCGTCGCGGACGCCGTCGGCGCGTCCTGGACCCCGCACGGGGCGCGTGTGCACCCGGTGAAGCTGGTCAAGGGACTGGCGGCCGCGGTGGAGGCTCTCGGCGTGACCCTTCACGAGTCGACGCCGGTCACCGAGATCCGCCCCAAGCACGCGGTCACGCCGTACGGCACGGTCCGCGCCCCCTACGTGCTGCGCTGCACCGAGGGCTTCACGGCCGCGCTGAAGGGCGAGCGGCGCACCTGGCTGCCCATGAACTCCTCGATGATCGTGACCGAGCCGCTCACCGAGGCACAGTGGGAGACGGTCGGCTGGGCGGGCCGCGAGGCGCTCGGCGACATGGCGCACGCCTACATGTACGCCCAGCGCACCGCCGACGACCGCATCGCCCTCGGCGGTCGCGGTGTGCCGTACCGCTACGGCTCGCGCACCGACAACGACGGCCGTACCGGGCCGGAGACGATCGGCGCGCTCTACGAGATCCTCGTCCGCTTCTTCCCGTCCCTCACCGGTGTACGGGTCGACCACGCGTGGTCGGGCGTGCTCGGCGTCCCCCGGGACTGGTGCGCCACGGTGACCCTCGACCGGTCCACGGGCCTGGGCTGGGCGGGCGGTTACGTCGGCTCGGGTGTGGCGACCGCGAACCTGGCCGCCCGCACTCTGCGCGACCTCGTCCAGCAGGACTCCGGCCAGGCGGGCGCGACGGACCTGACGTCCCTGCCGTGGGCGGGCCACCGCGTCCGCAAGTGGGAGCCGGAACCCTTGCGCTGGCTGGGCGTCCACGGCCTGTACGCCGCGTACCGTGCGGCCGACCAGCGCGAACTGACCACGCACAGCGCCGAGTCGTCGCGTCTGGCGAGGCTGGCGGACCGGGTGGCGGGACGTCATGTGTGAGCCGGTGTGAGGCACCTCAGGCGTGCTTGAGGCGGAGTTCCTGAGCGCCGGGTGACCGGCGGCCGAGGGCCAGGGACACCGCGGCCAGCGCGCTGTTGAACGACACCTCCGAGAGCACGCCGGGTGCCGCCACCTGGTCACCGGCGAGGTAGACGCCGTCGCCGCGGTCGACGGCGGGGCGGTCGCGCCAGGTGGTGCCGGGCGGGTCGACCGCGCCCGTACGGCCGTTCGCGGTGGCCTCGCGCCGCCAGGTGACCCGCTCGCGCCAGCCCTCGAAGGCGAGGTCCAGCAGGCGTTCGGCGCGGGCGACGCCGGCGGCACGGGACTCGCGCGGCCCGATCGGGAACTGCCCCTGGAGCAGATGCTCCCCCGCCGGGGCGAGGGTGCGGTCCTGGGCGGTGAAACGCTCCAGCCAGCCGGGCGCGTCCAGATCGGACACGGCGAAGGCGTCGCCGCGACGGCTGCGGACGGCCAGGTCGACGAGCGCGGTACGACCGCTGGTCCAGGTCAGCGAGTCGTCCCCGAGCAGCCGCCGGGCCGCGTCGAGGGAGGTGGCGACGACGACCGGTCCCCGCCCCCGGGGGACCTCGTCGACCCGGGCGAGGGTCTCCACGCGGACGCCCAGGTTCCAGGCCCTGGCGGCCATCCGGTCCACGACGCCCGCCCAGCCGCCGCGCGGGTACTGCGCCTCCGGGGGCAGCCTGGTGGCCCTCAGCAGCCGCTCCTGCACGAAGGCGGCGGACAGCGAGCCGGGGTCGTGGTGGAAGAGCGCGACGGCGGAGTAGTGGGCCGCGGCCCGGGCCGCCTCCTCGCCCGCCTGCTCGGTGGCCCAGGTCAGGAAGTCCACGTCGACGGGCGCCCGGTGGGCGGTGCGCCGCCGCAGGAGCTTCAGCATCGCGAAGGGCGGTGTGCGGCGCAGGGCTCCCCTGTGGTGGAGCCTGAGCCGGGCTCCCTCCAGGGGCGGGATTGGGGCGAGTGGGCCGATGAGGTCGCGCTGCCTGAGCCAGATCCAGTGCGGACCGCCGTTGTAGAAGGCGTGCGGACCCTCGTTCGTCCGGTACGGTCCCTCGGCGGTCCGCGCCCGGCCGCCGAGCGTGTGATGGGCCTCGTACACGGTGACCTTGGCGCCCGCCTCGGCGGCGGTGATGGCCGCGGTGAGTCCGGCGAGGCCGCCACCGATGACGGTGATGCGGTACATGACGGGGGCTCCCTGCTGCTTCGGTTTCTCCGGTCGCCAGTACGACCGGTTCAGGGCGCCCGAATGTGACATCACTGCCGGGTACGAGGAGTAAGCGCAGGTCAGCTCGGCTGTCAGTGGCGGAGTGCAGTATGGGGCCATGGCAGGGCGAGCGACGGGCGGGACGGGTGCCGGCGGTGCCGGGGTGAAGGGTGCGCGGCGGCCGGAGGTGCGGCTGCCCCCGCTGGAGCCGTACGGCGGCGCGGGACTGGAGCCGGACGGGGACTACGACGGGCTGGAGTTCACGGAGGAGGACTTCGCGGCACAGGACGGGGCGGGCGCCCGTTTCATGGACTGTGCGCTGAGGGGCTGCGCCCTGGACGAGACGCGGCTGTACCGCGCCCGCGTGCTGGACTCGGTCCTCACCGGCATACGCGGAGTCGGCGTCGACCTCGCCGAGTCGACCCTCCGGGACGTGGAGCTGGTCGACGCACGGCTGGGGGGAGTGCAGCTGCACGGCTCGGTGCTGGAGCGTGTGGTGGTTCGCGGCGGCAAGATCGACTACCTGAACCTCCGCAAGGCCCACCTCAAGGACGTGGTCTTCGAGGACTGCGTCCTGGTCGAGCCGGACTTCGGGGGCGCCCGGCTGGAGCGGGTCGAGTTCGTGGACTGCGCGGTGAAGCGGGTGGACTTCAGCGCGGCGGTCCTCACGGACGTGGACCTGCGAGCGGCGGCCCAGCTGGAGATCACGCGGGGGGTCGACCGGCTGGCGGGGGCGGTGATCAGTGCGGGGCAACTGCTGGAGCTGGCGCCGGTGCTGGCGGCGGAGATGGGGATCAGGGTGATACCCGACAGCCCGTCCGGCGTTTGAGGACGGGGCCGTTCAGGCCGTTCAGGGGGTGAGGCCGTTCAGGCCGTTCAGGCGGTGAGGCCGTTGAGGCCGATGGGGTCTGGGGGCGCAGCCCCAGGGACAGTGACCCACAACTCGGCCCACTGGCCCACTGGCCCACTCGGTCCACTCGGCCCACTGGGGCCACTCCGGCCACTCGGCCCGCTCGGCCCACTCAGCGAACCCTGGGAAACCGCGCCTCCAGCGTCCAGATCACCGAGTTCTCCCGCAGCCCCTCGTGCAGATCCGTGAGGTCGGCGATCAGGTCGTGCAGGAAGTCGCGGGCCTCACGGCGCAACTCGGCGTGGGAGAACGTGAGGGGCGGCTCAGCCGGCGGCAGCCACTCCGCCTCGATGTCCACCCACCCGAACCGCCGCTCGAAGAGCATCCGGTCGGTGGACTCGGTGAAGTCGAGCTCGGCCCGCTGGGGCCCCGCGGCCCGGCTGCCGCGCGGGTCCTCGTCGAGCCGCTCGGCGATGTCGCACAGTGCCCACGCGAAGTCGAGCACCGGCACCCATCCCCACGCTGTGGACAACTCCCGGTCCGCCTTCGTGTCGGCGAGGTACACGTCCCCGCAGAACAGGTCGTGCCGCAGCGCGTACACGTCGGCACGCCGGTAGTCGGTCTGCGGCGGGTCCGGGAAGCGGTTGGAGAGGGCGTAGCCGATGTCGAGCACGAGGCGATGGTGTCATGTCCCCATAGGATCGGCGCCATGTCCCGATCCGCGACGGTTGTCCCCGCCAAAGCCGCCGCCCTGCTCGCGTTCCTGCTCACCCTGTCCGTGTGCACCGGATGCGACGGATCGAGGAGCGGTTCCACCGGCCTGCGGGACCCGTACTTCCCGAAGATGGGCAACGGCGGCTACGACGTCACGCACTACGGCCTGACCCTCGACTACGACCCCGACGGCAACCACCTGCGGGGCACCGCCGTGATCACCGCACGGGCCACGCAGGGCCTGGACGCCTTCGGCCTGGACCTGAAGGGGCTGCACGTCAAGGCCGTCACCGTCGAGGGCCGCGAGGCCCGCTGGGACCGGGCCGGGCAGGAACTGACCGTGCGCCCGAGGGGGGACCTCGACAAGGGGGAGACGTTCCGGACGACCGTGCGCTACTCGGGCTCGCCCAGGACGATCACCGACCCGGACGGTTCCGAGGAGGGCTGGCTGCACACGGACGACGGTGCGCTCGCGCTGGGCGAACCGACGGGCTCGATGGCCTGGTACCCCGGCAACCACCACCCGTCCGACAAGGCGGCGTACGACCTGGCCATCACGGTCCCCGAGGGTCTGCGGGCGGTCTCCAACGGCGAGTTGAAGGACGAGTCGACGCGGAAGGGCCGGACGACGTTCTCCTGGCACACCGCCGAACCGATGGCGAGCTATGTGACGACGCTGGCGATCGGCACGTACCGGATCCGAGCGTCCGCCACGGACCGTGGGCTGCCCGTGTACGTGGCCGTGGACCCGTCCCAGGACGAGCCGAGCCGGGGGGTCCTGGCGCGGATCCCCGAGGTCATGACGTGGGCGGAGGACACCTTCGGGCCGTACCCCTTCTCCTCCGTCGGCGCGATCGTCGACCGCCCGGGAGACGCCGCCTACGCGCTGGAGACGCAGAACCGCCCGGTCTTCCCCGGCGCCCCCGACACCGAGACCCTGGTCCACGAACTGGCCCACCAGTGGTACGGCAACTCCGTCACGCCCAGGACCTGGCGGGACATGTGGCTCAACGAGGGCTTCGCCACGTACGCGGAGTGGCTGTGGCAGGAGGAGCACGGCGGCGACACGGCCCAGAAGATCTTCGACGCGCTGTACGAGGGCGCCTACTACCCGGACCGCACCGACGACGAGGACATCTGGGCCTTCCCTCCCGGCAAGCCCTCAGGCGCCGCGCACATCTCGGGCAGCCCGGTCTACGAACGCGGCGCCATGGTCCTCCACGAGATCCGCCGTAAGGCCGGCGACGACACCTTCCGCACGCTCCTGCGCGGCTGGGCCGCCGAGCACCGCCACGGCAACGCGGACACCGACGACTTCACGGCGTACGTGGAGAAGCTGGTCCCGGACGAGGACTTCGACGGGATCTGGGACGCGTGGCTGTACGGGGACGGAAAGCCGACGAGGCCCTGAACCCACAGCGAGCCGCGGCCCCCGACGGCCTGCGGACACCACGCGGCGCCCGCTACTGGTGGCCGCCGGAAGGGAACGGCAGCCCACGCGGAGTCGTCCCCGGCGGGCGGAAGGGGCCGCCACGCGGAGTCGTCCCCGGCGGGCGGAAGGGGCCGCCACGCGGAATCACCCCCGGCGCGCGGAAGGGGCCGCCACGCGGAATCACCCCCGGCGCGCGGAACGGCCGCCCGCACGAAGCGGAAGGCCCGCCCGCACATAATCGCCGCCGGCGCGCGGAAGGGCCGCCCACGCGGAAGGCCCCCGCCCGGATGTCCGGAGTCGGGGGCCCTCAAACGCTGTGCGTTCCTCCGTGCGTTCCTCCGCGCGTGCGTCAGTCGTTCAGCGCGCGGCTCAGACGTTGACGCCGAAGTCCTGGGCGATGCCCACCAGGCCCGAGGCGTAGCCCTGGCCGACCGCGCGGAACTTCCACTCCGCGCCGTTGCGGTACAGCTCGCCGAAGACCATCGCCGTCTCCGTGGCGGCGTCCTCCGACAGGTCGTAGCGGGCGATCTCGGCCCCGCCCGCCTGGTTGACGATGCGGATGTAGGCGTTGCGGACCTGGCCGAAGTTCTGGGAGCGGGACTCGGCGTCGTAGATGGAGACCGGGAAGACGATCTTGTCGACGTCAGCGGGGAGGCCCGCCAGGTTGACGTTGATCGCCTCGTCGTCGCCCGCGCCCTCACCCGTACGGTTGTCACCCGTGTGGACGATGGACTGGTCCGGGGTCTGCTTGTTGTTGAAGAAGACGAAGTGGGCGTCCGAGTAGACCTTGCCCTGCGTGTTGACCGCGATCGCGGACGCGTCGAGGTCGAAGTCCGTGCCGGTGGTGGTGCGGACGTCCCAGCCGAGGCCCACGGTGACGGCGGTCAGGCCCGGAGCCTCCTTGGTGAGCGAGACGTTGCCACCCTTGGACAGGCTTACAGCCATTGTTGGGAGTCCCTTCCCTCGTTGCGATACGGCAGAAAACTACAGCCATCCCTAGGAACGCCGAGGGGGGTGCGCAAGGTTCCGGCTCTCTTTGCTTTCTTTACCGAGCAGCCGGTGGAACTCAGTGGAACTTATTCGCGTGACGTGTGCCGGTCAGCCGCGCGACCATGGACGGCATGTCCGGTCCCTATCTCATCCGTGGCTCCGTCTCCCTGCCGGAGGCCGAGCTCATGTGGCGTTTCTCGCGGTCGAGCGGGCCGGGCGGACAGCACGTGAACACGAGCGACTCGCAGGTGGAGCTGCGCTTCGACCTGGCGAGGACCGAGGCGCTGCCCGAGGTGTGGAAGCAGCGGGCCCTCGACAGGCTGGCCGGGCGGCTCGTGGACGGCGTGGTGACCGTCCGGGCCTCCGAGCACCGCTCCCAGTGGCGCAACCGGGAGGCGGCGGCCGTTCGGCTGGCCGCGCTCCTCGCCGAGGCCACCGCACCCCCGCCGAAGCCGCGCCGGCCGACCCGCGTCCCCCGCGGCATCAACGAACGCCGCCTGCGCGAGAAGAAGCAGCGCTCCGACACCAAGCGGGGAAGGTCCGGACGCGACTGGGGCTGACACCCCGGACCGGCGTGGGTGACCAGCGCGTCCACAGCCGTTTCCGTCCACAGCCGTTCGGCTGCGTCCACACCGTTCGGCTGCGTCCACAGCCGTTCTGCATACGCCGGCCGACCAGGTTCGGTGCGCGCTCCCCCTCACCCCAACTGCCGGTACCGCCCGCGGAAGTACGCCAGCGGCCCCCCGTCCCCGCCCGGTACCGCAGCCGTCAGGACGCGGCCGATCACGAGGGTGTGGTCGCCGGCCGTGACGCGCTGTTCGGTGCGGCACTCCAGGGTCGCCAGGGCGCCGCTCACGAGGGGTGCCCCGGAGGCCTCGCCGCGTTCGTACGGGATGTCCGCGAAGAGGAGGCGGTCGCTGACACGGCCCTTCATGGCGAAGCGGCCCGCGATCTGGCGCTGGTTCTGGGAGAGGACGGAGACGGCCCACAGAGGCTGCTCGGCGAGCAGGTCGTCCATCCGGGAGCCCTCACGGAGGCTGACCATGACCAGGGGCGGATCCAGGGACACGGACATGAAGGACGTCGCCGTCATGCCGACGTCCTCGCCGCGCGGCCCCTCGGGGTCCAGCGGGGGCTCGTGCGCGGTCACCAGGACCACACCCGCGGCCAGGCGGGACAGGGCGGCACGGAACTCGTCTTCGGTCACCCCCTCAGCATGCCCGGCGGGGACGGAGACGGTCGGGGCGGGGGAGATCTTCGGCACAGTGGGGACGCTAGTCCGCGTCCGGTGGGCACCACATCCGACCAGAGTCCGGAGCCGGTCCTAGGACCTTCGTCCGGAGGGGCGTGAGAAAGGCCCTGCGGGACACTCGCGGAAGGGCCGCCGGAGACTCGCGGTCGGCCGCGGTCACGTTCGCTCACAGTGTTCACACAAGAACCCTGGAATCTGTTCAGCAACCGCATGGCGAAAACGCAGAACCCCGCTTCAATTGTTCATGTTTTGCTGTGACTTGAGTCACAGGTGCCCTTTTTTGTTGACCCTGTGTACCGAGTGGGCAGCGCGCTGTGATTCAGTGGCGGGGACGCTTACCAGTAGTAGTACGCACGAGTAGTACGCCGACCAGCACGCCGAAGACAACCCTGGAGTTGCTGCGAGATCTCGGGGGGAGGGCGAATGGAGACCGACACCGACTCGGAGCCGTATGTCCGGCTGAGGACGCTGCGGCAGCTGCACCAGGTCATGGCGGACATGAACACCGCGCGCAGCCTCGCCGACACGCTGCAGACCGTCGCCAACGGCATCGTCACCGGGCTCGGCTACGAGCTGGCCTGCGTCAACCTCGTGCGCCCCGACGGCGATCTCGTCGTCGCCGCGCTCGCCGGCAACTCCGCGGCCGAGGCACTGATCACCGGCCGCGTCGGCTCCCGCGCCTCCTGGGACCGCCGGCTCGCCATGGGCGAGGCCTGGGGCGACCTGCGGTTCATACCGCACACCGAGGGCTGGATACTCGACGACGACGACGTCCCCCAGTGGTTCACCGAGGGCCCCGCACCCCGCTTCGAGGACGAGTGGCACCCCTCCGACCGCCTGTTCGCGCCGATGTACACCCCGGGTGCCCCGGGCGCCTCCTGCGGTGAGCTGCTCGGCGTGATCTCCGTCGACCGGCCGCGCAACGGCCGCCGCCCCGGCGCCTGGGGACGCGAGGCGCTCCAGATGTACGCGTTCCAGGCCGCCATCGCGATCAGCAACGCCCGGCTGCGGGCCAACATGCAGCGCGCACTGGTCAGGCTCGAAAGGGAGCAGCAGGCCCTGCGCGCGAGTGAGGAATCCTTCCGGCAGGCGTTCGAGTACGCACCGTCCGGCATGGCCATCGCCGAGATGGGCGGCGACGAGCACGGCCGGATCCTGCGCACCAACGACGCCCTGTGCCGGCTGCTCGGCCGCCCCGCCTCCGCGATGCGCCGCTACTCGTTCGCCGACCTCGTGCACCCCGAGGACATCGGCACCCTCCTGCGGACCTCCGCCGAGGGCGGACGCGCGGAGCTCAGGCTCGGGCGGCGTGACGGGACGTACGTGTGGGTGTCCCTGCGCAACTCCGTGGTCGCCGACGCCGCCGACGGGCCCCGCTTCCTGCTCACCCACGTCGAGGACATCGAGGAACGCAAGCGCCGCGAGCTCCAGCTCGCCCACCGCGCCTCGCACGACTCGCTCACCGGCCTGCCGAACTCCGCCGAGCTGCGCTCCCGCCTGTCCGCCCGCCTCTGCCAGCGGCCGCAGTCGTCGCCGGCCGGCGCGGCGGACTCGATGAACGCGGCGTTCGAGAACTACGACCAGTTCGGCGAGGCCCACCCCTCGGCGTACGACGGGAACGGCCACGGCCACGCCTTCACCTTCGGCGCCGGCCCCGGGTCCGGCGCCGGGGGATACGACGCCTTCGACCACCACGTGCACACCGTCGCCCCCGAGAGCGAGCACGACGACGGCACCAAGGGGCTCGCGGTGCTCTTCTGCGACCTCGACGGGTTCAAGTCGATCAACGACCGCTTCGGGCACAACGCGGGCGACGCCGTCCTCATCGAGGTGGCCCGGCGCCTCAGCCGCGCCGTGCGCGACGGGGACACGGTCGCCCGGCTCGGCGGCGACGAGTTCGTGGTCCTCGCCGACGGACTCGGCCGGGCCGACGCCCAGGACCTCGCCGTACGGCTGCGCAACGAGATCATCCAGCCGATCCGCGTCGACGGCCGCGCCATGCGGGTCGGCGCCAGCTTCGGCATCGGCTGGGCCCACTGCGGCATGACCGCCGACGAGGTGCTGAAGTCCGCTGACGAACGGATGTACGTCGAGAAACGATCTCGTCCCAGACAGCACCGGCGTGCGGGGTGAATCACTGGTGGATTCCCCGTGCACTCCGGGTGCACTACCCCTTTCCGGCAGGTCAGCAGCCTGATCCCGGAGACGACGGGTGACATGACCGACGAGATGATGCGACCGGAGTCACCCGTTTGGGTCA
The DNA here is from genome assembly GCF_055572015.1 of Streptomyces sp. NPDC030840. Classification (NCBI taxonomy): domain Bacteria; kingdom Bacillati; phylum Actinomycetota; class Actinomycetes; order Kitasatosporales; family Streptomycetaceae; genus Streptomyces; species Streptomyces sp. NPDC030840. Next base: position 164,725 of record NZ_JBVIEE010000024.1, read on the forward strand.
GCCGGAGCGGGTAGGCTCGCCATTCACGCATGCCTCACGCATGTACCGCTTCTGAACCGCACCGCTTGAGGAGATCTTGGGATGACGCCCGGCAACAACGGCGCGAGCACGCCCGAGGACGATGACCCGTTCGGCTATCTGTACGCCGATGGTCAGGCCCGGGGCGCCCAGCCGCCGTCGGGGGGCTACGGCTACCCGAACGCCGTCAACAGGGTGCGGGCGGTCGGTGAGCGCCAGTACGGGCAGCAGGCCGCCCAGGCCCCTCAGCAGTCCGGTCAGACGGCCGCGTACGGCCAGGTGCCGCAGCAGCAGGCCTACGGCCAGCCGAACGCGCACTACCAGGCGCCCGAGACCGTCCCCGGCGGCGCCCCCACGACCCGTACACCCGCGTACAGCGACGGCGGGGGCGGCCGGGGCCGCGGTCCCAACACCAAGGGCCTCCTCATCGGCGCGATCGCCGTGCTCGCCGCCGTGGTGATCGGTATCAGCGTGGCCATGCTCGGCGGCGACGACAGCGAGAACGCGGGCGGCGACACCGGCGCGAACACCGCCCCGTCGGCCGGCAAGGAGTCCACCGAGCCCAGCCAGTCGGCCTCCAAGAAGCCCGACGCCGACGCCGACCTGCCGAAGATCGACGCGAAGGCCCTGCAGCTCGCGGGCGGAGCCACCACGGCGTCGGACATCTCCGGGGCGAAGGCGGACGGGGGCGTGTACGTCACTGGCTTCAACACGGTCGGCGCGTCCGTCACGTGGAACGTGAACGGCGTCCCGAAGAGCGGCAAGTACACGCTGTACGTGAACTACGGGGTGCCGGGCAAGGACGCCGATGCCACGCTCTCGGTCAATGGCACGGCCCAGACGCGCCCGCTGAATCTGGCCAACTTCTCGAAGGCTTCCGAGGGCGACTACGAGAAGGGCTGGACCAGCACCTACGCGCTGATACAGCTGAACAAGGGCTCCAACGCCATCAAGATCTCCTGCGAACAGGGCAACTCCTGTGACGCCAACCTCGACCAGTTGCGGCTCGTGGCGGGTTGGCGTGACTGACGGGCATGGCGGGGCGAAGCATTCCTGCTGAATGCAAGTAGTGCCCGTAACGCTCACTGTTCAGCAATGCAATGGCCCACCCGGGGTTGGGTGGGCCATTGCATCATGTCAATGGCATGTTCATGTCATGAACGCTATCTGCAGGGAAAGAATGCTTTCTGCATCTTGCTGAATCAGCCATAACGGTAGGAGTGTTTTTTGGACACCTACGCCGCTGACGCATCTCCCGTCACCCGCACCCGCCCTACCAGTTCCTCGTACACCGCTCGGTCGAACTCGCCCGCCACCGGCGTCAGGACCGTCGCGGTCGACAGGGCCACGGCCCGGGCCAGTCGCTCGGGCCACGGCAGGTGCTCCACGAGTCCCGACAGCAGGCCCGCGACCACCGAGTCGCCCGCGCCGGTCGGGTTGCCCCGTACGCGGCGGGGTGGCGTCGCGCGCCAGTGGCCCTCGGCGGTGTGGGCCAGCAGGCCCTCGGCGCCCAGGGAGGCGACCACCGTGTGGGCGCCGCGGCGGCGGGCGTCCCGGGCGGCCCGGGAGGGGTCGTGGGAGCCGGTGAGCTCGGCGAGTTCCTCGGCGTTCGGCTTCACCAGGTCCGGGCGGGCGGCCACACCCCGGCGCAGGGGCTCGCCGCTGGTGTCGAGGAGCACGGGCACGTTCGCGGAGCGCGCGGCCCGGACCAGGACCGCGTACGCGCCCACGGGCACCCCCGGCGGCAGACTTCCGCACAGGGCGACCGCCGAGGCGTCGCGCAGCAGGTCCTCGTACGCCTCCTGGAAGGCGGCCCACTCGGCGGGCGCTATGGCGGGGCCCGGCTCGTTCAGCTGAGTCGTGTCACCTGTCGCGTCGACCACGGCGACGGTGCGGCGGGTCGTGCCCTCGGTGGGGACGAGTGCGTCGACGACCCCCCTGGTGTGCGCGAGTTGCTCCCGCAGGGCGTGTCCCGTCGTGCCGCCGGCGAAGCCCGTGACGGTCGTCTCGTGGCCGAGGGCCGCGAGGACGCGGGCCACGTTCAGGCCCTTGCCGCCGGGGCGTTCGGTCACCTCGGTCACCCGGTGCGTGGTGTGGGGTGTGAGGTTCCGTACGCGATAGGTGATGTCCAGAGCGGTGTTCAGCGTGACCGTGAGGATCACCCGGGCCGCCCCTCCCCCCAGGTTCGATGGCGCGCTTCGTCGTGCCGGGAGCCGCGGTGGTCCCGACCTTCAGAATGCGCTTGCCGAAAGGCTGTTGCGAGTCCTGATCATGCCAAAAGAGGGGGCGGTCGGCCCACCGGGCGTTTTCCGCCCCCGCCGCCCCTACCCGTCCCATCCCTGGGGGCTGCGCCCCCAGACCCCCGCTGTCGGCCTGACGGCCCCGCCGCGAAAGTTCGGCCCCTCCGGCGTTTGAGGAGCGGGGGTCCGGGGGCTGGCCCTCGAACGGGGTCCGGGCCGGAGCCCCGAAAGGGCGGGGCAGGGGGGGCGCGCCCCCGACGAATCCGGGGCCTGGAGGTCGCGGCCCGCCGTGGTCGGGGCCTGGAGGTCGCGGCCCGCCGTGGTCGGGGCCTGGAGGTCGCGGCCCGCCGTGGTCGGGGCCTGGAGGTCGCGGTCCGCCGTGGTCGGGGCCTGGAGGTCGCGGTCCGCCGTGGTCGGGGCCTGGAGGTCGCGGTCCGCCGTGGTCGGGGCCTGGAGGTCGCGGCCCTCCGTGGTCGGGGCCTGGAGGTCGCGGCCCTCCGTGGTCGGGGCCCGGAGGCCGCAGCCCCCCGTGGCTGGGACCCGGAGGCCGCAGCCACCCCATGGCCGGGGCCCAGCAGATGCAGCCTCTGTGGGCGGGGTTCAGGGGGTACGGCCCCCTGGCAGGGTCGAAGGGGCGCAGCCCTCTTGGCGGGGTCGAAGGGGCGGAGCCCCTGGGGACGGGACGGGCAGGGGCGGCGGGGGCGCTGACCCGGGACGGGTAGGGGCGGCGGGGGCGCTGACCCGGGACGGGTAGGGGCGGCGGGGGCGCTGACCCGGGACGGGTAGGGGCGGCGGGGGCGCTGACCCGGGACGGGTAGGGGCGGCGGCGGGGGCGCGAACCCAGGTGGGTCAGGGGGCCAGCGGGTCCACCACCCACTCACCCCGCCGCATCACACCCTTCACCACGAACTCCGCGTCCAGGACCACCAGATCCGCGTCCTTCCCGGCATCGAGGGACCCCACCCGGTCGTACACCCCCAGCAGCCGCGCCGGATTGGCGGAGATCGCGGCGACCACGTCCTCCACCGGCAGCCGGTCCACCGTCACCGCCCGCCTGAACGCCCGGTCCAGCGTGAGCGTCGAGCCCGCGATCGATCCGCCCTCCACCAGCCGCGCCACCCCCGCACTGACCTCGACCTCCAGCGGACCGAGTCGGTACCGCCCGTCGCCGAACCCCGCCGCGTCCATCGCGTCCGTGATGAACGCCACGCGCGAGCCGCCCGCATGACGGAACGCCAGTTCGAGGGAGGCGGGGTGGAGATGGACGCCGTCATTGATCAGCTCGACCGTGATCCGCTCGTCCTCCAGGAGCGCCGCCACCGGCCCGGGCTCACGGTGCCCGAGCTGCGGCATCGCGTTGAACAGGTGGGTCGCCACGGTCGCCCCCGCGTCGATGGCCTCCACCGTCTGCTCGTACGTCGCGTCCGTGTGCCCGATCGCCGCGATCACCCCGTGCTCCACCAGGAGCCGTACGGAGTCGATGCCGCCCGGGAGTTCGGTCGCCAGCGTGACCATCCTGGCCTGGCCGCGCGCCGCGTCGATCACCTTGCGGACGTCGGCCGGCTCCGGGTGACGCAGCAGCGCCTCGGAGTGCGCGCCCTTGCGGCACGGCGAGATGAACGGGCCCTCGAAGTGGATGCCCGCGAGGTCGCCCTGTTCGGCCAGTTCGGACAGCAGGCCCGCCCGCTGGGCGAGGAAGTCCATGTCCACGGTGACGGTGGAGGCCACCAGAGTGGTCGTGCCGTGGACGCGGTGGGTGTGGATGCCCTGGAGGATCTCGTCGGCCGATCCGGAGGTGAAGGACGCGCCGCCGCCACCGTGGTTGTGCACGTCGACGAAGCCGGGGACCAGCCAGTGGCCGGTGAGGTCGATCACCTCGGCGTCTTCGGCCACCCCGTGCGTCCCGTCCGCGATCCGCGTGCCCTCGACGACCACGCGACCGCCGTCCACGATCCCGGTCGGCAGGACCACCCGGGCGCCGGAGAGCACCGTGGCCGGCGCACCACCGGCAGCGCCGCCGGCAGCGCGCGGGGAATGCTGCGGGGCGCGGTTCCGCACCGGAGTCTGCCGGTCCAGATCCGGGTTCGGATCCAGGTCCCGCTCACTGGCCGTGGCCATCAGGGGGTACCTCCGATGTCGTAGGAGTGGTGGTCAGCAGATCCCAGGCCATGAGTCCCGCGCCCAGGCAGCCGGCGGTGTCGCCGAGGGCCGCGGGGACGATGGAGGGCAGCTTCTGGAAGGTGACGCGGCGCCGCACGGCGGCCCGCAGCGGTGTGAACAAGGTTTCCCCGGCCTCGGCGAGCCCGCCACCGATGATCAGCGTGCGCGGGTCCAGCAGAGTGAGTGCGGTCACCAGCCCGTCGGCCAGCGTGTCGACCGCCTCCTGCCAGACCCGCTGAGCCCGCGGGTCGCCCGACTCCACGGCCTTCGCGCAGTCCGCCGCGTCCGCCTCGGGGTCCCCGGTCGCCGTGGCCCAGGCCTCGCTGACGGCGGCCGCCGACGCGTACCGCTCCAGACAGCCGCGCTGCCGGCACGGGCACGGGGTCCCCCCGGGCCGTACGACGATGTGGCCGATCTCGCCCGCGAAGCCGTGGGCGCCCGCCTCGACCGTGCCGCCGATGCTGATCGCGCCCGCGATCCCGGTGCCCAGCGGCACGAACAGGAAGCGGTCCGCCCCGTGGCCGGCGCCGACCCGTCCCTCGGCGAGCCCGCCTGTGCGCACGTCGTGGCCGAGGGCGACCGGGACGCCGTCCAGCCGTTCGCTGAGCAGCGCGCGCAACGGTATGTCGCGCCAGCCGAGGTTGGCGGCGTACACGGCGGTGCCGCGCTCGGCGTCGACGATGCCGGGGACGGCGACACCGGCGGCCGCCGCGGGCTCGCCGAAGCGGCGCTCGCCGTAGGCCCGCAGTTCGGCGGCGAAGTCGAGGATCGACTCGACCACGGCGTCCGGGCCGCGCTCGCGCCCGGTGGCCCGGCGTGCCTGGTGCAGCAGGGGAGGCGTGGGGGGCGCCCCGCCGGAGGAGGCGGTGCCGTGGGCCCCCACGAGGGCGGCCTTCATCCCGGTGCCGCCCACGTCGAGGGCGATGACATGTCTCACGGGGAACAGTGTGACCCTTGTACCCTGAAGAGGTCTAGTCCACTTACGTGGTGTAGACCTTGTGGCGAGGTTCGGGACGTACAGGCTTGAACAAACGGCCTGCGATCCAGGCCGCCACACGGGTCTGGTTCGAGAGTTTGGGAGTCTGACGGTGCATCTGCCTGCGCGTGGGCGGCGTACGACGGGTTGGCTCGCGGTGGTCTCCGCGCTGGGTATGACGGCAGCGGTGGCCGGCTGCGGGGGCCCTGCCACGGCACAGGAGGTCACCCTGAGACTGGTGGCCGCCGACTACGGCGACTCCCCGGCGAACAGCTCGAAGAAGTACTGGGACGAGCTCGTCGAGAAGTACGAGGCCGACCACCCGAAGGTGAAGGTGAAGGTCAGCGTCTACTCGTGGAACGACGTCGACCGCAAGGTCAAGGAGATGGTCGCGGCGGGCAAGGCGCCCGACATGGCGCAGATCGGCGCGTACGCCGACTACGCCGCACGCGACCAGCTCTACGAGGTCGGCCAGCTGCTCTCGATCCCCGTGCAGGCCGACTTCCTGCCGCAGCTCAGCGACGCGGGCAAGGTGAAGCGGGTCGGTTACGGGCTGCCGTTCGCCGCGTCCACACGGGTGCTGTTCTACAACAAGAAGCTGTTCGCCGACGCGGGCATCACCCGCGCGCCGAAGACGTGGAGCGACCTCGCGGCCGACGCCGCCGCGCTGAAGGCCGACGGCGTCAAGATCCCCTACGCCCTGCCGCTGGGCCCCGAGGAGGCCCAGGCCGAGACCATGCAGTGGCTGCTGAGCGGCGGCGCCGGCTACACCGACGACATCGGCACCTACGAGATAAACGCCGAGGAGAACGTCGACACCTTCACCTGGCTCAAGGACGAACTGGTCGACAAGGGCCTGACCGGCCCGACGGCACCCGCGAAGCTCAACCGCGCCGACGCGTTCGCCGCGTTCACGCGCGGCGAGGTCGGCATGCTCAACGGCCATCCGACCCTCATGAAGGCAGCCGCGAAGCGCGGTGTGGAGTTCGGCATGGTGCCCATGCCCGGCCGCGACGGCCCGGCCCGCGCCAACCTGGGCGTCGCCGACTGGATGATGGCCTTCAAGCAGAACGGCCACCGCGAGGAGATCGGCGACTTCCTCGACTACGTCTACAGCCGGAAGAACGTGCTGACCTTCTCCCGCGAGTACGACCTGCTCCCCGTCACGACGTCCGCCTCGCAGGCCATGGCGGCCAGCAAGTCGGACTCCGACCTCGCCGCCTTCCTCGACGAACTCCCGCAGGCCGAGCTGCCCCCCGTCGGCAAGACGTCCTGGGCCGAGGTCAGCGCCGCCGTCAAGAAGCGGATAGGCAAGGCAGTCTCCCCGAACGGGAACCCCGAGGCGGTGCTGCAGGAGCTGCAGCAGGTGGCCGTGGCGGCGGAGAACGCCGAGGAGTGACCCGTGCCGCACCGGTTGATGCTCCTATTGCCTGTCAAGCGGCATGGAGCCAGTCGCGGTAGGCGTGGGTGAGTGCGTCGTCGCGGCGGATTCCTCGTTCGAGGGTGGAGA
>NZ_JBVIEE010000025.1:0-6776 GCF_055572015.1 Streptomyces sp. NPDC030840
GCCGGGCAGAACATCTGGAAGACAGCCCAGCAGGACGTCAGTCAGTGGCAGAGCCACGACCACCAGAACCTGCCTAGCAATATCAATGTCAGTGGCCCCCACTACGCTCGGGCGCATGGCACTGACTACGTCCGCGGACGCCCCGCTGCCCGTCGGCGAGGTGTCGCGGCTCATCGGGGGGTGGATCGACCGGCTCGGCGCGGTGTGGGTCGAGGGGCAGATCACCCAGCTGTCACGGCGTCCGGGCGCGGGCGTCGTCTTCATGACGCTGCGCGACCCGTCGCACGACATCTCCGTGAGCGTCACCTGCTACCGCCAGGTGTTCGACGCGATCGCCGACGTCGTGAGCGAGGGCGCGCGCGTCGTGGTGCACGCGAAGCCGGAGTGGTACGCCCCGCGCGGGCAGCTCTCCCTGCGCGCCGCCGAGATAAGGCCGGTCGGTGTCGGTGAACTGCTCGCCCGTCTTGAGCAGTTGAAGAAGTCGCTCGCCGCGGAGGGGCTGTTCGCGCCGGAGCGCAAGAAGCCGCTGCCCTTCCTGCCGCAGCTCATCGGACTCGTCTGCGGCCGCGCCTCGGCCGCCGAGCGGGACGTCCTGGAGAACGCCCGGCACCGCTGGCCGGCCGTCCGCTTCGAGGTGCGCAACGTCGCGGTGCAGGGCGTGCACGCCGTGCCGCAGGTCGTCCAGGCGGTCAAGGACCTGGACGCGCTCGACGACGTGGACGTGATCATCGTCGCGCGGGGCGGCGGCAGCGTGGAGGACCTGCTGCCGTTCTCCGACGAGCAGCTCATCAGGGCCGTGGCGTCCTGCCGTACGCCGGTCGTGTCGGCCATCGGACACGAGCCGGACAACCCGCTGCTGGACCATGTGGCCGACCTGCGTGCGTCCACGCCGACCGACGCCGCCAAGAAGGTCGTCCCCGACGTCGGCGAGGAGTACGAGCGGGTGCGCTGGCTGCGGGACCGGGCGCGGCGCTGCGTGGAGGCGTTCGTGGAGCGCGAGGAGCGCGGGCTGGCGCACGCGCTGGGCCGCCCCTCGATGGAGGACCCGCACCGCATGGTCGACGAGCGCGCGGAGCAGGTCGCCGCGCTGCTCGACCGGGGCCGCCGCTGCTTCCGCCACCAGGTCGACCGCGCCGACTCGGAGCTGACGCACACCCACGCGCGCGTGGTGGCCCTCTCCCCCGCCGCGACCCTGAAGCGGGGGTACGCGGTGCTGCAGAAGGCCGACGGCCATGTCGTCCGCGCCCCGGAGGAGGTCGCCGAGGGCGAGCCGCTGCGGGCCCGGGTGGCCGAGGGCGAGTTCTCCGTACGAGTCGACACATAGGGTGGGGCGTATGACCAGCAGCAACACGAGCGAGACCGCCGAGGCGCTCGGGTACGAGCAGGCGCGGGACGAGCTGATCGAGGTCGTGCGCCGTCTGGAGGCGGGCGGTACGTCCCTGGAGGAGTCCCTCGCCCTGTGGGAGCGCGGCGAGGAGCTGGCCAAGGTGTGCCGGCGCTGGCTGGACGGGGCGCGGCGGCGGCTGGACGCGGCGTTGGCCGAGGAGGAGACGGAGACCTCGGCCGACGGGGCGGGCGGCGAGTCCGAGTAGCTCCCAGGGGTTGCGAGCAGCTCCCAGGGGGCCCGAGTGGGCCCGAGTACGTCCGTACATCCGAGTAACCCGAGTACGCCCAAGTGCGCCCGAGTACGTCCAAGTGTCCCCGGCAACCGGCAGTTGAGGGGCGGGCAGTGCCAGAGCGTCGGCGCCTCCTCGACGCCCCTTCCGCCGCGTGCCGGCCCGCGGGCGGCTACTCGGTCTTCAGCGCCTGAGCCATCTTCGTCAGCTGGGAGAACGGCGCCGAGCCGGTGACCACGGTCGTCACGCCGTCACCTTCAAGGACGAGGGCGTCGTAGCGCTCGCCCTCGTAGCGCCGCCAGACCTGGTCGCCGATCTTCTGGGTGGACTTCGTCTCCTCGGCGCTCTGGGTGGCGTCCTCGATGAAAGCGGACGGTTTCTGAGCGGACTGCTCGATCGCCACGTACTGACCTTCGGGGTCGTGGAAACCGAGGTGCCAGGCGTCGAAGTCGTCGCCCTGGAACCGGACCGAGGTCGCCTTCCAGCTCTTGGGCAGGCCCTCGGGCGCGGCCACCGGATAAGACGCCGCACGGCGCGCCGTCAGGAGTTCGACGCGGTAGTCGACCCGCTTGATCTCGGGCGCGGAGTCGTCGTGCGGGACGAAGAGATAGATGACTCCGGCCGCCAGCACACTCACCCCGAGGGAGTAGATCATGTTGCGGACCGTCTGCTTGCCATTCTTACCTGCCACGCCCTCATCGTCGCAGGTGCACCGGTCTGCTCATCCGTGGGGTCCCCTGCTCGTTTTGTCGGTCTGACGATAGAGTCGAGCCGAACCCTCATCCGGCCGTCGTCGTATCAGGAAGGTGCGCTCCGATGTCCGAGAACCACCATCTGCCGTCAGAACTCGAGGTCCCGTCCGAGGCCCCCGACCGCAACCTCGCTCTCGAACTGGTACGCGTCACCGAGGCCGCCGCCATGGCCGCCGGCCGCTGGGTCGGCCGCGGCGACAAGAACGGCGCCGACGGAGCAGCCGTACGCGCCATGCGCACCCTCGTCTCCACCGTGTCGATGAACGGCGTCGTCGTCATCGGCGAGGGAGAGAAGGACGAGGCCCCGATGCTCTTCAACGGGGAGCACGTCGGTGACGGGACCGGCCCCGAGTGCGACATCGCCGTGGATCCGATCGACGGTACGACGCTCACGGCCAAGGGCATGACGAACGCGATCGCCGTGCTCGCGGCGGCCGACCGGGGCACCATGTTCGACCCGTCGGCCGTCTTCTACATGGACAAGCTGGTCACCGGGCCGGACGCCGCCGACTTCGTCGACATCGACGCACCCGTGTCCGTCAACATCCGGCGGGTCGCCAAGGCCAAGCGGTCCACGCCCGAGGACGTCACGGTCGTCATCCTCGACCGGCCCCGTCACGAGGGCCTCATCGACGAGATCCGGGAGACCGGGGCGCGCATCAAGCTGATCTCCGACGGCGATGTCGCGGGCTCGATCCTGGCGCTGCGCGAGGGCACGGGCATCGACATGCTGCTCGGTGTCGGCGGTACGCCGGAGGGCATCATCTCGGCCTGCGCGGTCAAGTGCCTCGGCGGCACCATCCAGGGCAAGCTGTGGCCGAAGGACGACGACGAGCGGCAGCGGGCGGTCGACGCGGGCCACGACCTCGACCGGGTGCTGACCACGGACGACCTGGTCTCCGGTGAGAACGTCTTCTTCGTGGCCACCGGCATCACCGACGGCGAGCTGCTGCGCGGCGTGCGCTACCGCGCGGAGACCGCCACGACCGACTCGATCGTCATGCGGTCGAAGTCCGGCACGGTCCGCCGCATCGACTCCGTGCACCGGCTGAGCAAGCTGCGGGCGTACAGCTCTATCGACTTCGAACGGGCCAAGTAGCTCCGCGCGGCGGCTCCGCGGGTTGGGGCGGTGGGGGGCTGCGGGTCGTGGATCGCTGCGGGTGGTTCGTGGCTTGTCGCGCCCACGCGGCGGAGCCGCACATCCCACACCGCCCCGCGCCCCTGAAACGCGCGGTTGCCCGCGCCCCGCAAGGGAGAGGCGCCCTCGGTGCGGAGAGGGCGCCCCTCAGAGGAGCTCAGGAAGCCGCGGCGACGCGGGCCGCCTGGGCCGCCTTCTTCAGTTCCAGGTCGCGGCGCCGGCGGCGGGCCAGGACAACGCGGCGCTCGGCCGCGGTGAGGCCGCCCCAGACGCCGTAGGGCTCGGGCTGCAGGAGCGCGTGCTCACGGCATTCGACCATGACGGGGCAACGGGCGCAGACCCGCTTCGCCGCCTCCTCGCGGGAGAGCCGGGCCGCGGTGGGCTCCTTCGACGGGGCGAAGAACAGTCCGGCCTCGTCGCGCCGGCACACCGCCTCCGTGTGCCACGGGGCGTCCTGATCCCTGTCTCGCACCGGCACCCGCTGGGGCGGAACGGCAGCGACCTGCAGGGACGAATGCGACGGTTGCAGCACGGTCTACTCCTGACGACGGCTTCGCGAGCGAGAGACGATGCAGCAAGCCCTACCCGTTGGGCGCGGGCCTATGCGCCGAGTTCCGAACAGCTGGATTCCGAGGGCGACATGGCGCGACGACCAGGGCACGCACGCCCTTCGGACACGGAGAGATTCGCTGACGTCAACGATCCAGGTGTTTGCGCAAACTATGGTCGACCTTGCGCGTCACACGGTCGAGCAGGTCGGCTATCACTTTGCCGCGCTTGGGTCTCGCCTCCACGCTTCCCAGCAAGGACAGCCCGTCCACATAGACCACGGGAGCGTCGGGCTCCCCGGAATCCAGCGTGTCCACCTCGAAGCTGCCGAGGACGCCGCCGCCGCTACCGCGCAGCGAGACGTTCTCCGGGACACGGATGTCGACGCTGCCGAAGACCGAGATGGCCTTGATCACCACCTGGCGGTACTCGAAGATCGCCTCACTGAGGTCTATCTCGACGCTGCCGAATATCGCGTACGCGTGGATGCGGCGGCCGGCCCGCCAGCGGCCCTTGCGTGTCGAGGCGCTGAACACCGCCACCAGGTGCTCGTCGGGATCGACCGGGATCGCGCCGGGCGAGGGCCGGTCGGGCGCCGCCGCGTAGGCCGCGGTCGCCCTGCCGGTGTGGGCGGCCGGCAAATCCCTTACGAACACGTCGAGTTCGCCCACCGTCTTCGCGTTCAACACGCCCTCCACGCGGTCGGCGTGCTCGTCGGCGGTGAGCCTGCCCTCGGCCAGGGCCTCGCGCAGGATGTCGGCGACGCGGTCCCGGTCGGCGTCCGAGGCGCGCAGCTCGGCGGTGGGTGTGGGTGCGGCAGGAGTCTGCTTCTGAAGGTCCACGGGGCCAGCGTACCGAAACACGATAGATCGCGATAGCCCCCATGAAGGGGGAGTCCCGCTCCACGCGCTACGGAGGGTCCGAGCGGAGGCGTCAGGTCGAACTGAGCCTTACCTCACAGGCTCGCTGTCAGCGGCAGGTCCTACGCTAATGAGGCTCGCCAGTGTCGGCGGGCCGTCGTCTGTCGAGTGAGGAATGGGCTGCGATGCCTGAGTTCGCGTACACCGATCTGCTCCCGATGGGAGAGGACACCACCCCCTACCGGCTGGTGACCTCCGAGGGTGTCTCCACCTTCGAGGCCGACGGGCGCACGTTCCTCAAGGTCGAGCCGGAGGCGCTGCGCAAGCTCGCCGAGGAGGCCATCCACGACATCCAGCACTACCTGCGCCCGGCCCACCTCGCACAGCTGCGCCGCATCATCGACGACCCCGAGGCGTCGGCCAACGACAAGTTCGTGGCGCTGGACCTGTTGAAGAACGCGAACATCGCGGCCGCCGGTGTGCTCCCCATGTGCCAGGACACCGGTACGGCGATCGTGATGGGCAAGCGCGGGCAGAACGTGCTGACCGAGGGCGGCGACGAGGAGGCCCTGTCGCGCGGCATCTACGACGCGTACAGGAACCTCAACCTGCGCTACTCGCAGATGGCCCCTCTCACCATGTGGGAGGAGAAGAACACCGGCTCCAACCTCCCGGCCCAGATCGAGCTGTACGCGACCGACGGCGGCGCCTACAAGTTCCTCTTCATGGCCAAGGGCGGCGGCTCCGCCAACAAGTCGTTCCTCTACCAGGAGACGAAGGCCGTCCTGAACGAGGCCTCCATGATGAAGTTCCTGGAGGAGAAGATCCGCTCGCTCGGTACGGCGGCCTGTCCTCCGTACCACCTGGCGATCGTCGTCGGCGGCACGAGCGCGGAGTACGCGCTCAAGACCGCCAAGTACGCCTCCGCGCACTACCTGGACGAGATCCCCGCCGAGGGCTCGCCGCTCGGGCACGGCTTCCGGGACAAGGAGCTGGAGGAGAAGGTCTTCGAGCTGACGCAGAAGATCGGGATCGGGGCGCAGTTCGGCGGCAAGTACTTCTGCCACGACGTGCGGGTCGTCCGTCTCCCCCGGCACGGCGCGTCCTGCCCGGTCGCGATCGCGGTGTCGTGCTCGGCGGACCGTCAGGCGGTCGCGAAGATCACAGCGGAGGGCGTCTTCCTGGAGCAGTTGGAGACCGACCCGGCGCGGTTCCTGCCGGAGACCACGGACGAGCACCTGGCCGAATCCAACAGCGGCTCCGCCGCGGGCGACGGCGACGTGGTCAGGATCGACCTCAACCAGCCGATGGAGTCGATCCTCGCCGAGCTGACCAAGTACCCGGTGAAGACGCGGCTTTCGCTGACCGGTCCGCTGGTGGTGGCCCGGGACATCGCGCACGCCAAGATCAAGGAGCGGCTGGACGCAGGCGAGGAGATGCCGCAGTACCTGAAGGACCACCCCGTGTACTACGCGGGCCCGGCGAAGACGCCCGAGGGTTACGCGTCCGGCTCCTTCGGCCCGACGACCGCCGGCCGGATGGACTCCTACGTCGAGCAGTTCCAGGCGGCGGGCGGCTCCAAGGTCATGCTGGCCAAGGGCAACCGCAGCAAGCAGGTCACGGACGCCTGCGCCACCCACGGCGGCTTCTACCTCGGCTCCATCGGCGGCCCGGCCGCCCGTCTCGCCCAGGACTGCATCAAGAAGGTCGAGGTCGTCGAGTACGAGGAGCTCGGCATGGAGGCGGTCTGGAAGATCGAGGTCGAGGACTTCCCGGCGTTCGTCGTCGTCGACGACAAGGGCAACGACTTCTTCCAGGACCCGGCGCCGCAGCCGACGTTCACGTCGATTCCGGTGCGGGG
>NZ_JBVIEE010000025.1:6873-146259 GCF_055572015.1 Streptomyces sp. NPDC030840
GGGGCCAGGGCTGGCGTAACTCCCGCGGTGCGGGGGCCAGGGCTGGCGTAACTCCCGCGGTGCGGGGGCCAGGGCTGGCGTAACTCCCGCGGTGCGGGGGCCAGGGCTGGCGTAACTCCCGCGGTGCGGCGGGGACGGATCTCGCCCCCGCCGCCCCTACCCGCCCCATCCCCAGGGGCTCCGCCCCTTCGACCCCGCCAAGGGGCCTCGCCCCCTGGACCCCTGATCGGCCTGAACGGCCTTGTCCTCGAACGCCGGACGGGCTGTTCGGTGCCGTCGGCCGAACAAGTCGAACGACTTCTTCCAGGACCCGGCGCCGCAGCCGACGTTCACGTCGATTCCGGTGCGGGGGCCGGGGCTGGCCTAGTACCTCCTGTGCGGCGGGGGACTGGTTCGCCCCCGCCGCCCCTACCCGCCCCTTCCTCAGAGGCGCTGCCCCTTCGACCCCGCCAGGGGCACCGCCCCCGCACCGCTGGGGCCGCGCCCCAGACCCCTGTCGGCCGGACGGCCTCGTCCTCGGACGCCGGACGTGCCAGCCCGGCGCCGCCCTCCCCGAGCGGCAGCGGCAACGGCAACGGCAACGGCACTCGTGCGGCCCACACCCCGGAACATCCCCGCCGCCGAGATCGCTGTACGGGCATGAGCGAATACCGCATTGAGCACGACTCCATGGGTGAGGTCCAGGTCCCCGCGGACGCCAAGTGGCGGGCCCAGACCCAGCGCGCCGTCGAGAACTTCCCGATCTCCGGCCAGCGCATCGAGCGCGCCCACATCGAGGCCCTCGCCCGGATCAAGGGCGCCGCCGCCAAGGTGAACGCCGAGCTGGAAGTGCTCGACAAGGACGTCGCCCAGGCCATCCAGGAGGCCGCCGCCGAAGTCGCCGAGGGGCGCTGGGACGAGCACTTCCCGGTGGACGTGTTCCAGACCGGCTCCGGCACCTCGTCGAACATGAACACCAACGAGGTCATCGCCACCCTCGCCACCGAACGGCTCGGCCGGGACGTGCATCCCAACGACCACGTCAACGCCTCGCAGTCGTCCAACGACGTCTTTCCCTCGTCCATCCATATCGCCGCCACGGCCGCCGTCACCCACGACCTGATCCCGGCCCTGGAGCACCTCGCCGCCTCGCTGGAGCGCAAGTCCGATGAGTTCGCCGACGTCGTGAAGTCCGGCCGGACCCATCTCATGGACGCCACCCCCGTGACGCTGGGGCAGGAGTTCGGCGGGTACGCGGCCCAGATCCGGCACGGCGTCGAGCGGCTCCACTCCTCGCTCCCCCGCCTGGCCGAACTGCCCCTCGGCGGCACCGCCGTGGGCACCGGCATCAACACCCCGCCCGGTTTCTCCGCCGCCGTCATCGCTGAGATCGCGCGCGTCACGGGGCTGCCGCTCACCGAGGCCCGGGACCACTTCGAGGCGCAGGGCGCGCGGGACGGGGTCGTGGAGGCCAGCGGACAGCTGAGGACCATCGCCGTGTCCCTCACCAAGATCGCCAACGATCTGCGGTGGATGGCCTCCGGGCCGCGGACCGGGCTCGCGGAGATCTCGCTGCCCGACCTCCAGCCGGGGTCCTCGATCATGCCGGGCAAGGTCAACCCCGTGATCCCGGAAGCCGTCCTCATGGTCGCCGCCCAGGTCACCGGCAACGACGCCACCGTCGCAGCCGCCGGAGCCGCCGGCAACTTCGAGCTCAACGTGATGCTGCCGGTGATCGCGAAGAACGTACTGGAGTCCGTCCGGCTCCTCGCAGCCGTCTCGCGGCTGCTCGCCGACCGCACCGTCGACGGCATCGTCGCCCACCGCGAACGGGCCCGCGAGTACGCCGAGTCGTCGCCCTCCGTCGTCACCCCGCTGAACAAGTACATCGGGTACGAGGAGGCCGCGAAGGTGGCGAAGAAGTCGCTGGCGGAGCGGAAGACGATCCGTGAGGTGGTGCTCGAGAACGGATACGTGGAGCGGGGAGACCTCACCGTCGAGCAGTTGGACGAGGCACTGGATGTCCTGCGGATGACGCGGCCGTAACAAGGGACGACACCCCGGCAACCTCGCATGACGCACCCGTAACCGTTTTCCCGCCATGGCGTGAACCATCACGCGCGCAGCGGCGTCGTATGCCTGTGCCACCTAATATCTGTGCATGACGGACGATGAAGCGGTGAGACGAGTGGAAGAGGACGGACCGGCGGCGGGGCACTGGACGCCCGGGACTCAGATCCTGTGGCGGTACCGGGAGAACGCCGGCGAGCAGTTCCACATCGTGCGCCCCGTCACCGTCGTCCGGGACGACGACGAGTTGCTCGCCGTGTGGCTGGCGCCGGGCACGGAGTGCGTCAAGCCCGTGCTCGCCGACGGCACCCCGGTGCACGTCGAGCCGCTGGAGTCCCGCTACACCAAACCGCGGACCGTCCAGCGGGGCCGCTGGTTCGGCACGGGCGTGCTGAAGCTGTCCCGGCCCGGCGAGCCGTGGTCCGTGTGGCTGTTCTGGGAGCCGGGCTGGCAGTTCAAGAACTGGTACGTGAACCTGGAGGAGCCGCAGACCCGTTGGGAGCGCGGCGTGGACTCCCGGGACCACTTCCTGGACATCTCGGTGCGCCCGGACCGCAGTTGGGTCTGGCACGACGAGGACGAGTTCGCGCAGGCCCAGCGGGACGGGCTGATGGACGCGCAACTCGCCGAGCGGGTACGCGCGGCGGGCCGCTGCGCGGTGAAGGTGATCGAGGACTGGGGCCCGCCGTTCCCGGACGGCTGGCAGCACTGGCGCCCGCACCCCGGATGGGGCGTACCCTCCCTTCCGGACGACTGGGACCGCACTCCGGCGCACGCGTCACCATGAGACCCTTGATGCGCCCCCGGTGCAGAACCGTAGGATCGTCCTCCGCAAAGGAATTTCATGGGGGCAACTCCCGCAGGACGCACAGTGCTTGAACAGACGTCACCGAGGGGCGGCAGGACGTGATCAAGGGGTACGTGGGCCACACCGGTACGGGCCCAGGACGGCCGGTCAGGCCATCCGTGCGGCCGGTGCTGTGGGCCGCCGGGTCGGCCGGTACCGTCTGTGGCGCAGGAACTCCCTCCGGCCACGAGGGAATTCCGTTCCCGGGGCAAGTATTCCGGGTATCGGGATTCCTGCGGGCCGAAACAACGGGTTTGCTGTGTGCCGGACCCCACGCACGGCCCGCAGCCCCGGACGGATGGATTCGACACGCGTGACGGAGCACCCCACCTCCCACGAGCGCCCCCAGCCCGGCGCCAGCCCCGCGGACCCCCGCGGGGCGCTCCTGCGTACCCCGGAGGCACTGCCGATGCCGGCCACCGAACCGCTCCAGCTGCCGCCGTCCGCCGCTTTACCGGCTCAGGCGCGCACGGGGGACGCACCCTCCGATCCGGGTACGACCCCCTGCGCGAAGAGTTCCCAGGGCGCCTCCTCGGGCCCGGGCACCTCCGCGCCCGGCGACACCTCGGCGAACAGCGGCCCGGAGCACTCGCAGCCCGCCGCCACCGAGCCCGACCCGCACCGCCCGCGCCCCGCTCCGGAGAGCATCCCGGTCCAGCCGGGCGCCGAGCAGCCCGCGGGCGCGCCGGACGGCCAGGAGCGGCGTCTGGGCCAGGGACTGCCGCCGGGCAGCCCCATGCCCATGCGGCGGGACGGTGACCGGCTGCGGTTCGTGGGTGCGGCGACCCGGCGGATCGCCCGGGGCATCGACCTGGACGAGATCGTGATGGGTCTGTGCCGGGCCACCGTGCCGACGTTCTCGGACGCGATCCTGGTCTATCTGCGCGAGCCGCTGCCGGTCGGCGACGAGCGGCCCGTCGGTCCGCTCGTGCTGCGGCTGCGCCGCACCGACCGGATCCCCGCGGAGCGCGACACCGAGAACGGCTTCATGCCCGCGGTGCAGCAGGAGCCCGCCGATCTGTCGGCGGTCACGGCGGAGCTGTGCGAGGTACGGCCCGGTGGCGCGCTCGCCGAAGTCCTGCGGGGCGTGCGGCCGGTGTTCGCGGACGCTCCCGCGGCCCGCGACGCCCTGCCCGAGCTCATCGGCGAGGACAGCCCGTTCACGGTGCCCACGGGCCAGCGCGCCATCCTGGCGCCGCTGCGCGGCCGGCGCCGGGTGATCGGCGCGGCGCTGTTCCTGCGCCGCCCGGAGCGGATGGCGTTCGAACAGGACGACCTGCTGGTCGCCGCCCAGCTCGCCACGCACAGCGCGCTCGGCATCGACAAGGCGGTCCTGTACGGCCGCGAGGCGTACATCGCGGACGAGCTGCAGCGCACGATGCTGCCCGAGACCCTGCCGCGCCCCACGGGTGTACGGCTCGCGCACCGCTACCTCCCCGCGGCCGAGACCGCGCGGGTCGGCGGCGACTGGTACGACGCGATCCCGCTGCCCGGCAGCCGGGTCGCCCTGGTCGTGGGCGACGTCATGGGGCACTCCATGACGTCGGCGGCGATCATGGGCCAGCTGCGCACCACCGCGCAGACCCTGGCGGGGCTCGACCTGCCGCCTCAGGAGGTGCTGCACCACCTCGACGAGCAGGCCCAGCGCCTGGGCACCGACCGGATGGCGACCTGCCTGTACGCGGTGTACGACCCGGTCTCGCACCGGATCACCATCGCCAACGCCGGGCATCCGCCGCCGGTCCTGCTGCACCTGGGCGGGCGTGCCGAGGTGCTGCGGGTGCCGCCGGGCGCGCCGATCGGCGTGGGCGGGGTGGACTTCGAGGCGGTCGAGCTGGACGCGCCGGCCGGGGCCACGCTGCTGCTGTACACCGACGGTCTGGTCGAGTCGCGCCTGAGGGACGTGTGGACCGGCATAGAGCAGCTGCGCGAGAAGCTCGCCGCGACCGCGCAGCTGACCGGCCCGGACCATCCGCCGCCGCTGGAGGCCCTGTGCGACGAGGTGCTCGACATGCTCGGCCCGGGCGACCGGGACGACGACATCGCGCTGCTCGCCGCCCGCTTCGACGGGATCGCCCCCAGTGACGTCGCGTACTGGTTCCTGGAACCGGAGGAGATGGCTCCGGGTCGTGCCCGGCGGCTGGCGCGGCACGCGCTGTCCCGCTGGGGTCTTGAGGACCTGAGCGACTCGGTGGAGCTGCTGATCAGCGAGGTCGTGACCAACGCGGTGCGGTACGCCTCCCGGCCGGTCACGTTGCGGCTGCTGCGCACGGATGTGCTGCGCTGTGAGGTCACCGACGACGTGCCCCAGTTGCCGCGGCTGCGGCAGGCGCGTGCCACGGACGAGGGTGGTCGCGGACTGTTCCTGGTGAACAAGGTGGCCAGGAGGTGGGGCGCGACGCGGCTGTCCACCGGCAAGGTGGTCTGGTTCGAACTCGCGGTGCGTTCGGCCTCCTAGTGCCTTCCGCGGCACTGGTGCGGTGACCGCGCAGGCGCGGCGGGTGGGCCGAGCACGGTTGTGAGAGGGCGTCCGCCTCGGCGGGCGCCCTTCTCGCTTCGGATACGGGCGTCCCACGGACGGCTCAAAAGTGGTACCGCACGCTCCTCTGTTCGAGTGGCTGTCGGGGCCCTGACGCGCAGGGCGCGTTGCCCGGCGGAGTTCCGCTGCGTGGAATGACTCGCCAGTGCTCCGCAGACCGGGGGCACCCGCCGTCAACTCCTTGGAGGATCTATGCCCTGTTCCCCTGTCCGCCGCGCCGTGGCCGTGGCCAGCCTGACCGCCGTGTTCACGCTTCCCCTCTCCGCGTCGGCCTCGGCGGACGTCGGGGACGAGGACGTCGTGCGGGTCCGGTTCACCGGTGTCACCAAGGAGGACTCGCGCCCCCAGTTCGTCGAACCCGGTGCCAGCTGGGTCACCCACGAGCACCTGTACAGCCTGAAGAAGCGGTTCATCGGAGACGCCAGCGCCCGGTGCACCGCCTCCAAGGTCGAGGGGAGCCGGCTGACCAGCCAGTGCACGCGGGTGCTGCGTCTGAAGAAGGGAACCCTGACGCTCAGCGACATGATCACCCGCAAGTACCAGGACTCCCTCACCGGCCTGTTCGCCGACCCCCGCGCCGGCAAACCCGTCACCGCCAAGACCGCCATCGTGGGTGGCACGGGCATCTACAACGACGCCGAGGGAGAGGGCTACATCACCCTCGAGTCGGACCGGGTCCACTACGACCTCTACATCGATGACTGAGTCCGAGGAGGGGTACAAGGTGCGGCCTGGAGGTTCCGTGATCAGACCAGCTGTCCGCGGTGTCGTCATCACCGCTCTCGTCACCGCGATCGCCCTGCTGCCGACGTCGGCGCAGGCCGAGGGAACGGACAAGGACAACGACATCGAGAGGATCGAACTGACCGGCGTGCAGGCCGACGCGCCTCCCACGCGGATGGCGGTCGGGAACAGCTGGGTGGCCCAGCTGCATCTGTACGCGAAGAAGACGACGAAGGCCACGAAGGCGCCGCAGACCAAGAAGACGGCGAAGTCGGCGAAGACGTCGAAGGTGCAGAAGGCGACGAAGCAGTCGCGCACGACGTGGTGGCAGTACGCCGGTGACGGTGAGTCGGACTGCGCCGAAATCCGGGTCTCCGGAGACCGGGTGACCACCCAGTGCACGCGGGTCCTGCGCCTGAAGCGAGGGACGCTGACCCTCAGCGACATGATCACCTACCGCCCGCAGGAGCGCGTGACGGCCAAGACCGCCATCATCGGCGGTACCGGCCACTACCGCTCCGCCTACGGTGACGGCTACATCACCCTGGACGGCCGGTACGTCCACTTCGAGCTCAACGTCGACGAGTGACGGGCGGCATACCCCACCGGTGCGGAGACGCCGCCGCCCGCGGCGTCCGAGCACCGGCGCCCCACCCTTTCCGCCTCCTTCAGTCGATGCCGGAGGCGTTCTCGATGAGCCGGGTGAAAACGATGAGGACCCCCATGGCGGGAAGGAGGCTGGCCAGTGTCCACAGCACGAAGAACCCCGCTGCCGCACCCGCCGCCATATGCAGCGCCACAGGGGCGTCCTCGGAAATCCCCGCCACCACCAGGAGAGAAACAGTGGACAGGACACCCATGGCGACAATGGTGAAGAACGGCCACAGGTAATTCGTCATGGGCAGGATTCCGGCTTTTCTCGCCTTCTTGAGAAAAGTGTTGTCGCAGGCGCGTGTGATCATCGCCAGGATGGCGAACACGGATCCGATGATGACACCCACCATGGAGACGGCGACCCCCAGGACCTCCTCTATCGGCAGGTCGTCGTCATGGCCCAGCCACGCGCCTCCGGCAGCGCCGAGGACCGCGGCGACCGGCTCCCCCCACCATGACCTCCCCAGGCCGACATGCACGAGCCTCGTGAACTCCTTGAAGTACTTGTCCCCCAAGGTGCGCCCACTCGGCTCCTCGGGATACGAATGAAGGTCATCCCACTGTTTCCCGTTCATCAAAGCGCCGACCGCCACCATCGTTTCTGCGCTTTTCGGCCTCTACCACGGACCCATACGCACTCATGCCCCGAATGGCGTCGTACAGCGACGCGCACTGCTCCTCGGGAGACGAAACAACCGACTCCACCTTCGGAATGCCGGTGATGCTGTCCAGGAGAAGGCCACCCATCTCTGATTCACCTCGCATATGCACGCCGGATGGCGCCGCAGGAAAGGGACCTGGCACATGCGCACCACAATATGGCGGTTCCTGCGGATGGGCCCGTCATGGTGACATTTGGGTGAACACCTCACGCCGTGAACACCAACATCGGATGAACATCGGTGTCCGGCGAACGTCGCGGCCACGACCGGCTGGTCGTGGCCGCGACGGCGTCTACTGCCCGTTCTGTGGATCGTCCGGATCGCCCGGCAGTTCGATCTCCGGTGACGACGGTGTCCCGCCCGGCGCCGGGCTCGTCTGCCCGCTCGACGACGGTGTCGACTCCGGAGTCGTCTCCGGCGTGCTCTGCGGAGCGGACGTCGTCGGCTGCCTCGTGGTCGGCTCGTCCGACGGAGTCCTCGACGGCGTGTCGCTCGGCGTCGGCGTGAAGGTGGGCTGGACCGCCGCGCCCTGGTCGGTTTCCAGGTCGAACTTGGTGACCTTGCCCATCGCGCCGAAGGTGTACGCCGCCCAGATCTGCGCCGGGTAGCCACCGCCGTTGACGCGCCCCTTGCCCGGGAGCAGGCCCGTGGCGCCCTGCAGGGTGACCTGGGCGTGGGTCTTGGCGTCCTCACCGAACAGTCCGACCGAGGTGACCAGGTTCGGGGTGTAGCCGGTGAACCAGGCCGACTTGTTGTTGTCCGACGTACCGGTCTTGCCGGCGACCTGCTGGCCGTCGCGGGCCGGGTTGTCCCGCACCGACGCACGGGCCGTACCGTCGTCGACCACGCCGGTGAGTACCGAGGTGACCGTGTCGGCGGCCTCGCGGCTGATGACCTCTTCGCCGATCGGGTCCGGGAACTTGACCACGTGGTCCTTGTGTTCGGCCGACGCGACGACGGCCGGGGTGACCTTCCTGCCGTGGTTGTCGAGGGTGGCGTAGACGCCGGCCATCTCCAGCGGGCTCGCGCCCATGGTGCCGAGCGTCTGGGCGGGCACCGCCTGCTCGTTCTCGACGTCCATGCCGAGTTCGCCCGCGACCTTCATGACCTCGTCCATGCCGACGTCGACGCCCATCTGCGCGAAGACGGAGTTGATGGACTTGTTCATGGCGGTCTGGACGGTGACCGGGCCGTAGTTCTCGTCGTCCTCGTTCGGCGGGGCGAAGCCGACCTTGTTGCCGTCGCGGTCCACGACCGGCCGCTCGCTGGTGCCGTCGTAGATCGTCTTGGCGGTGATCGGTTTGTCGTCCTCGGTCGTGGCGCCCTCCTCCAGGGCCGCGGCCAGGATCAGCGGCTTGAAGGTGGAGGCGGGCTGGTAGTCGGTGCGCGTGGCGTTGTTGGTGAAGTGCTTGGTGTAGTCCACGCCGCCGTACATGGCGAGGACCTTGCCCGTCTTCGGGTCGACGGACACGGCACCGGCCTGGACGTCGCCGTCGACGGAGCGCTTCTTCGGGTCCAGCTTGCTGGTGAGGGTGTCCTTGACGGCCTTCTCCAGCAGGTTCTGCTTCTTCTTGTCGATGTTCAGCGTGATGGTCCAGCCGCCGGCGTCGACCATCGCCCGGGCGTCGTCCATGTCGCTGGCCGAGCCCTCGGCGACGAGTTGCTTCGCCAGCGCGTTGTTGGCCGCCTGAACCAGGTATCCGGTCTGGCCGTCGAGGCCCGGCGCGCCCTGGGGGTCCTTCGGCACGGGGAACTTCATGGCGTCGCGCTTGTCCGCGTCCAGCCACTTCTCCTCGACCATGTTGTTCAGGACGTAGTTCCAGCGCTGCTTGACCAGTTCCTTGCTGGTCTTGCTGGCGACCGCCCAGTCGTACTGGCTGGGGGCCTGGAGCAGCGCGGCGAGGTAGGCGCCCTGGGCGACGGTGAGCTTGCTGGCGTCCTTGCCGTAGTACGCCTGGGCGGCGGCCTGGATGCCGTAGGCGCCGCGGCCGTAGTAGCTGGTGTTGATGTAGCCCGCGAGGATGTAGTCCTTGGACTTCTGACGGTCCACCTTGAGCGAGATCACGAGCTCCTTGAGCTTGCGCGTGACCGTCTGGTCCTGGGTCAGGTAGTAGTTCTTGACGTACTGCTGGGTGATCGTCGAGCCGCCCTGCTTGCCCTTGCCGGACAGCGTGTTGATCAGGCCTCGGGCCGTGCCCTTCAGGTCGACGCCCGCGTCCCTGTAGAAGGACTTGTTCTCGGCCGCGACGAACGTGTACTGGACGCCCCGGGGGACCTGGTCGAGGTCGACGATCTCGCGGTTGACGTCGCCCTTGCGGGTGAGGGTCTTGCCGTCCGCGTACTTGTAGATGTTGCTCTGTTCCTCCGCGAG
Source organism: Streptomyces sp. NPDC030840 (assembly GCF_055572015.1). Lineage (NCBI taxonomy): Bacteria > Bacillati > Actinomycetota > Actinomycetes > Kitasatosporales > Streptomycetaceae > Streptomyces > Streptomyces sp. NPDC030840. The sequence continues at coordinate 16,719 of NZ_JBVIEE010000025.1, forward strand.
TGCGTTGCCCTTCGGGATGTCGATGGCCAGGTAGAGCACGATGAAGGCGCCCATGCCGAGCAGGCAGAGACCGAAGAACGTGCCGATGAGCTTCTTCCAGGTGAAGAAGCGGCGCATGCCGCCCGCCCTGGAGGGCTTGGAAGCGGCCGCCCTCCTGGCGGCCCTGGTGCCGGTCGCGCCGGTCGTGCCGGTCCCGACCGAACCGGAGGCGGCTGCCCTGGACGAGCGCTTGGGCGCCGCGCGGCGGCCACCGCGCTGTCGCGCTCTTCTCTCTTCCGCTCGTCCCATCGCGCTTCCTTCTCGTTTTCCTTCTCGTACGTCACTCGCGTGCGTCAACGGACAGCGTAGAAAGCTAACACCGCGACCTGTGACAAAGCTCCGTCGATCCCGGCTTTTCGGGACGTGACAATCAGCACCCGCCCCGTAGGAACCGACGTGCCAGCAGGGCGGAAGGTTGCCCCGCGGGCCCACGAGCACCGACGGGCCCAGTAGCAGAACCGTGACAATCGGCCGTGACCTGCGGGGTCGGAGCTCCGCGGCGGCATCTATACACGGCACGTATACGCGAGGTGTATACGCCGTGTGTACAGTGCTCCGCATGTCCATCGGTCACACACTCCTCGGGCTCCTGGAGTCCGGGCCCCGCCACGGTTACGACCTGAAGCGGGCCTTCGACGAGAAGTTCGGTCACGACCGGCCGCTGCACTACGGCCAGGTCTACTCGACGATGTCCCGGCTGCTCAAGAACGGCCTCGTCGAGGTCGAGGGCGTCGAGCCGGGCGAGGGCCCCGAACGGAAGCGGTACGCGATCACCGAGGCCGGCATCACCGATGTCCAGCGGTGGCTCGCCACCCCCGAGAAGCCCGAGCCGTACCTCCAGTCGACCCTCTACACCAAGGTCGTCCTGGCCCTGCTCACCCACCGGAACGCGGCCGACATCCTCGACAGCCAGCGTTCCGAGCACCTGCGCATGATGCGCATCCTCACCGACCGCAAACGCAAGGGCGATCTGGCGGACCAGCTGATCTGCGACCACGCCCTGTTCCACCTGGAGGCCGACCTGCGCTGGCTCGAACTCACCGCTGCCCGTCTCGACAAGCTCGCTCAGGCGGTGGTCCGATGACACCCCCCGGTTCCCTCCTCGTCGCGACCGACCTGCGCAAGGCCTACGGTCCGACCACGGCCCTCGACGGTGCCGAGTTCTCCATCCACCCCGGCGAGGTCGTCGCCGTGATGGGCCCCTCCGGCTCCGGCAAGTCGACCCTGCTGCACTGCCTCGCGGGGATCGTGACGCCCGACTCCGGGTCGATCACGTACAGCGGTCGCGAGATGGCCACCATGAACGACACCGAGCGCAGCGCGCTGCGGCGCAGCGAGTTCGGGTTCGTCTTCCAGTTCGGCCAGCTGGTGCCGGAACTGACCTGCGTGGAGAACGTCGCCCTGCCCCTGCGGCTGAACGGGACCTCCCGCAAGGAGGCCGAGCGCACCGCCCTGGCCTGGATGCAGCGCCTGGAGGTCGACGACCTCAAGGACAAGCGGCCCGGTGAGGTCTCCGGCGGCCAGGGCCAGCGGGTCGCCGTGGCCCGCGCGCTGGTGACGAACCCGCGCGTGCTGTTCGCCGACGAGCCCACCGGCGCGCTCGACTCGCTCAACGGCGAGCGCGTCATGGAACTGCTCACGGACGCCGCCCGGTCCACCAACGCGGCCGTCGTCCTGGTCACCCACGAGGCGCGGGTCGCCGCGTACTCGGACCGCGAGATCGTCGTACGGGACGGCAGGTCGCGGGACATGGAGCGGGCCATATGAGTGCGAGCCAGTGGCCTCGCGACCTGGCGATGGGCGTCAGGTTCGCCCTCGCCGGGGGCCGCGAGGGGTGGGTGCGCGCCGTGCTCACCGCGGTCGGGGTGGGACTCGGGGTGGCGCTGCTGCTGCTCACCGCGGCGCTGCCGAACGCCCTGGCCACGCGGGACGACCGCGACGACGCCCGGGACGACATCGGTCTCGTCTACCACGACGAGACCCGCACGTTGAAGCCGTCCGACAAGACCCTGGTCGTCGCCAACAGCGACACCACGTACCGGGGCACGGTCGTCCGTGGGCGGCTGCTGGAGCCCGAGGGACCACGGGCGCCGCGGCCTCCGGGGGTGGAAAAGCTCCCCGCGAAGGGCGAGATGGTCGTCTCCCCCGCGCTCGCCGAGCTGCTGAAGTCGGACGACGGGAAGCTGCTGCGGGAGCGGCTGCCGTACCGCGTCGCCGGCACCATCGACGAGGCCGGGCTGGTCGGCCCGGGCGAACTCTCCTACTTCGCGGGCGCCGACGGGCTGGTGAAGCTGATCAACGGCGCGACCGTGGGCCGCATCGACGGCTTCGGGAAGGTGACGGACCAGAGCGGCGGGGAGGAGATGGACCCGATCCTGCTGCTGCTCGTCCTGGTCGTGCTCGTGGTGCTGCTGATGCCGGTCGCCGTCTTCATCGCCGCGGCCGTACGGTTCGGCGGCGAGCGGCGCGACCGCAGGCTCGCGGCGCTCCGGCTGGTCGGCGCCGACGGCAGGATGACGCGCCGGATCGCCGCGGGCGAGGCTGTCGCCGGGTCGGTCCTTGGGCTGGCGTTCGGCACCGTGTTCTTCCTGGTCCTCCGTCAGCTCGCGGGATCGGTCGACCTGTTCGGCTTCAGTGTCTTCCCGAGCTATCTCAACCCCTCCCCCGCGCTCGTCGCGCTGATCGCCGTCGCCGTCCCGGCGTCCGCCGTCCTCGTCACGCTTCTCGCCCTGCGCGGCGTCGTCATCGAACCGCTCGGTGTGGTCCGCACGGCCAAGCCGCCCCGGCGCAGGCTGTGGTGGCGGCTGCTCCTGCCGCTGGGTGGTCTCGTGCTGCTCTACCCGATGATCGGCCAGGGCGCGGACAACGGGAACTTCAACGAGTACATGGTCACCGGCGGTGTCGTCCTGCTGCTCGTCGGTATCACGGCGCTGCTGCCGTGGGTCGTCGAGGCGTTCGTCGCACGCATGGGCTCCGGCTCGGTGTCCTGGCAACTCGCCGTACGCAGACTGCAGTTGAGCAGCGGCTCCGCGGCCCGCATGGTGAACGGCATCGCGGTCGCGGTGGCCGGCGCGATCGCCCTGCAGATGCTGTTCGCGGGGGTCGAGGACGAGTACACGAAGTCGACGGGACTGGACACCAGCCGTGCCGATCTGCAGATCACCCTGACGCACGCCGTCGGGGAGACAGCCGCCCAGGAAAAGCTCGACCGGACCAGGGGCGTACAGGACGCCGTGGCGGTCAGCAGGGGCTGGATCGGTGACAAGCGCTCGGAGCCGGACCGGTTCGGGGACGTCACCGTCGGCGGCTGCGCGGCCCTGCGGGAGATGGCGAATCTCCCCGCCTGCCGTGACGGTGACGTCTTCGTCCTGCCGTTCTCGGACGGCACGTATCCGGTGAAGCTCGCCAAGCCCGGCAACACGGTCTACTTCGACCCGTCCTACGACTCCGACCGGGGCAAGGAGATCGCCTGGACGCTGCCGGGTGAGCTGAAGAAGGCCCAGACGCGCGAGGACTCCCTGCGCGACGAGAACTACGAGCTGGCGGACGACATCGTGGGACTGCTGGTCACTCCGTCCGCCCTGCCCGATGAGGTCAACCCCGCGCTCGAGGGCACCGCCTACGTACGCCTCGATCCCTCGGTGCCGGACGCGACCGACCGGGTGCGGAACACGGCGGCCGCGATCGATCCGCTGGCGTCCGTCTGGAGCTGGACGTCGACCGAGCGCTCCGGCCAGTACGACTCCATCCGCACCGGCCTGTTCGTCGGCGCGGCCTGCGTACTCTTCCTCATCGGCGCGAGCCTTCTGGTGTCCCAGCTGGAGCAGCTGCGCGAGCGCAAGAAGCTGCTGTCGGCCCTGGTCGCCTTCGGCACCCGGCGCCGTACGCTGAGCCTGTCGGTGCTGTGGCAGACCGCGATCCCCATCGCGCTGGGCCTTCTCCTCGCCTCCGTCGTGGGTCTGGCCCTGGGTGCGGTGCTGCTGAAGATGACGGCCGTCCCGGTGACCGTGGACTGGGCGAGCGTGCTGTCGATGACGGGCGTCGGCGCGGGTGTCGTCGCGGTGGTCACGCTGCTCAGCCTGCCGCCGCTGCTGCGCCTGATGCGGCCGGACGGGCTGCGCACGGAGTAGCCGCGAAGGCGATGTACGGCGAGGGCCCCCTCCGCCCCGGAGGGGGCCCTCACACGCGCGCTCACAGCGTGTGGGCCTGCACCACCCGCCGCGCCTGGGCGAAGAGCATGCCCACGTTCACCGACTTGCGGCAGACGACCACGGCCACCACGTCCTGCTGGTCGTTCATGCGGATGAACAGATGGGTGAGGTTGTCGCTGTTGACGAGGATCTCCTGGAAGAAGTGCTGGTCGCTGGTGACGCCCCGGCGCTCCTTGAACACGTCCTCGATCATCACGACCGTACGGCCCTGGAAGAGGTCGAGGGTGGCGCCGGCGAGCAGGTCGAGGACCTCCGGCGGATGGCTCTCGACCGTCTCGTACGACAGCAGCATCCCGGTCGACATGTCGACCACTCCGGAGGCGACGCAGTCGGGGGTCTCGCTGCGCAGTGCTTTGACCAGGCTCATCACCTGGTCGGAGAAGGAAGACGTCATGCGCTTGGTCGCCATCCCCTCACACCGCCCCGACCGCGGGTGCGGGCTCGTGCCCGGCACCGGTCGCCGTCAGGATCGCATCGATGCGGGCAAGGGCCGGGCGGGCTTCCTCGTGCAGCCGGTCCACGTCGACGCCCTCGTCGCCCAGGACCACCAGCAACGCGGTCTCCCCCACCGCGTAGAAGGCGGCGCAGCCCCGGCTGCCGTGGGTCACCGTCTGGCGCAGGATGCCGCGCCCGGTCGCCTCCGCCGTGCGGTGGGCGAGCCCGAGTCCCGCGGCGGCGATCGCGGCGAGGCCCTCCGGGTCGATCCCGCCGGCGGTGTCGGCCGCGATGAGCAGTCCGTCTGCGGCGGCCACCGCCGTGTCGGTGACGCCGGTGACCTGCTCGCGCAGGCCCCGCATCTCCCTGGTCAAAGCCTCGTGATCCATGTGCGTGAACTCCCTGACGTGTCCGTGGTTCTCCGTGGTCTCCGTGTGCGGAGCCGTGTCCGTGTCCGTCTCCCTGTCCGTCTTCCTGTCCGTCAGGTGCCGGAGTCCGGGGTGAAGATGCGGTGCCGCAGACGGAAGAACCCTTTCCAGCTCGCCGCGCCGCTCTTCGTCGCGGCGAGAGTCTCGTTGATGCCACTGGCCCCCGGCTCGCGCCGGGGGAGCTTGCTGGGTTTGTCGAGCCGTACGGCTGCCGCCGGTGCCGTGGGCGCGGAACGGGGCGCCTCGGGGCGCGGGGGTGTCTCCGGTTCCGTGGGTGCGTCCTGGCGTACGGGGCTCAGGGCGCCCGTGGGCGGCGTGCGGACCGGGAACGGCAGGACCACCGGCGGGGTGTCCTCGCAGCGCAGGAGGCCCTCGGCGAGCATGCGGGCGAGTTCGACGGTGACGGGGTAGACCCCGCGGCCGGTGGCGAAGGCGAGGTCGCGGGCGGTGCGGCGGCCGTCGGCGTGGGTGAGGATCTCCCGCCGGGCGGACGGCAGCCGGGGGTCGTCCGCGTCGGCTCCGGGCGCGGGGAGGGGCCGTTCGCGGTCGGGCAGGACCGGGCAGGGCAGCGCGGAGAGCGCGATGAGCTTGCGGGTCGCCTCCTGGAGCAGCCGCAGCGGGCTCTCACCGACCGCGACCGGCGCGACGGGGCCGGCGCCGGACGGCTCGGCGAGGGGTTCGACGCCGTCCACGCGGCCCGCGACGACCGCGAACACCGCGTCCTGCAACGCCATCATGCGGACCACCCGCAGCTGGGCGGCGCCGGCGTACCCGTGCGCGACCAGTCCCCCCTCGGGCCAGCGACCGGCCCCCGGCTCGCGCAGCAGCCCGTCCCACTGCTCGCCGCTGATCCGCCCCGAGCGCAGCAGCAGCGCCTCGGGGCCGGGCGCGCCCGGGCTCTCGACGGCGACGACGAGCCCGCCCCGGAGGTGGAAGGCGCCACCGGGTTTCCCCGTCACCCGGAGCTCCCCGGTGGCCACGTCCCGCCCGCACTCCGCGAGGGTCCGTGACAGCAGGCCGTACCCGGCCCGGTCGAGGGATATCCGACGGTCCGCCATCACTCCCCTTGACCTGTCGCACACACGCCTGACGTGTAACTCCGAGGGGGTAGGTGTAGCAGCCGGGGAGCGCCTCGCGGCGGGAGTCTCGCTCCCTGCCGTTACCTGACGGAAGATGAAGGGTACGGCCGCCGAATGGTCTCTGTTCGAGTGCACATGTGACCGAATGCGGGGCGGTTTCTTGCGGCCGTTCCCGAGGGGGGAGGATGTCCGGCATGTCACTCGACTCCCTCAAGTCCTCGCTACCGGACTACGCCGAGGACCTGCGCCGGAACCTCGAGTCGGTCATCGGCGGTTCCGGCCTTCCCGCTCAGCGGCTGTGGGGGACGGTGCTGGCGACGGCGATCGCCTCGCGCTCGACGCTCGTGCTGCGTGAGCTGGCGCCGGAGGCGAGGGCCCACCTGTCACCGGAGGCGTACACGGCGGCAAGGTCCGCCGCCGCGACGATGACGATGAGCAACGTCTTCCACCGCACACGGCATCTGCTGTCGGACCCGGCGTACGGCACGCTGCGGGCGGGGCTCCGCATGAACGTCCTCGGCGATCCCGGTGTCGACAGGGCCGACTTCGAGCTGTGGTCCCTCGCCGTCTCCGCCGTCAACGGCTGCGGGGTGTGCCTCGACTCCCACGAGCAGGCCCTGCGCAAGGCCGGTATCGACCGCGAGACCGTCCAGGAGGCCGTCAGGATCGCGTCGGTCGTCCAGGCGGCCGGGGTGACGCTGGAGGCGGAGGCGGTCCTGGGCGAGTAGCCCGCGGCCTCGTCCTCAAGCGCCGGACGGGCTGGATTGTCCAGCCCCTCCGGCGCTTGAGGAGCGGGGCCCGGGGCGCAGCCCCGAGCCGGGTCGAAGGGGCAGCGCCCCTGGGGACCGGACGGGTAGGGGCGGCGGGGGCGATCAGCACGCCAGGGGCGACGTCACTTCTGCCCGCCGCCCGTGTCGCCCGGTGGTGGCGCCTCCTGTGCCGTGCCCGCCGCCGTGGCTCCCCGTGGCTGCGGCGCGTACCGGAGGGACGCCTCGCGGGAGTGGACCCGCAGATAGCCGACGACCGTGTTCGTCACCGCCGCCAGCGGGACCGCGACCACCGCTCCCCCGATGCCGGCGACCATGCCGCCGGCCGCGACGGCCAGGACGACCGCCAGCGGGTGGACGCGGACCGCCCGCCCCAGGATGAACGGCTGCAGGATGTGCCCCTCGATCTGCTGGACGGCCAGCACGACCGCCAGCGTCATCACCGCGGTGAAGACGCCCTGCGTCACCAGCGCCACGACCACCGCCAGGGCGCCGGAGACCACCGCACCCACCAGCGGGATGAACGAGAAGAGGAAGATGAAGACGGCCAGCGGCACCGCCATCGGCACGTCGAGGAAGTAGATGCCCAGGCCGATGAAGATGGCGTCGATCAGGGCCACCATCACCGTGCCGCGCACATAGGACGTCAGGGTGCGCCAGGCCCGCGGACCCGCTCCGGCCACCCCGGGCCGTGCCGCCTCCGGCACCAGCTTCAGGGTCCACTTCCAGATCCGATCACCGTCGTACAGCAGGAAGAGGGTGCAGAACATCGTCAGGAGGATCCCGGTCAGGGCCTCCACGATGACCGTCACACCCTCCAGGCCGGCGGAGGTGATCTCCTCGGTGTTGCTGCTGATCGCCTCGCGCAGGTTCTTGGCGATGTCGTTGATCTGGTCCTCGGTGACGTGGAACGGGCTGTTGAGCAGCCAGCGGCGCAACTCGTCGATGCCGTCCTGGATCTGGTCGGAGAGGTTGTCGATGTTCTCCATGACCTGCCAGGTCACGAACCATCCGATCAGGCCCATCACCACGAAGCCGAGGATCGCCGTCAGCGCCGTGGCCACGCCGCGCGGCACTCCGTGGCGGCGCAGCCGGGCGACCGCCGGCTGCAGCAGGGCCGTGATGAGGAGCGCCGAGACGAACGCCAGCACCACCAGCTGGACGGCGCTGATGACCCGCATCAGGACCCAGAGGGTGCCCGCGAGGACGAGCAGCCGCCACCCGGCCTCGGCCGCGACCCGCATCCCCCAGGGGACCGCCTCGGCGGGATGCGGGCGGGCCATGACGGAGGGTGCGTAAGAGGGCGGCGCCGGGACGTACTCGGGCGGCTGGGCCTCCGCCCAGGGGGAGGTTCCGGCGGTCTCGGAGCCCCTCGGCTCCTCGGAGTCCGACGCGTCGGCGTCGCGGGCCTCGGCCTCCGCGCGACGGCGCTCCAGCTCCTGACCCCATCCGGTCAGTCCGGCGCCGAGTCGGCCGAGCCACTTGGGCACTCGCGACATGATCCGCCTTCTCCCCCGTTCCTCTTCCGCCCCGGTGACTCCCCCGGAATCGCCGCTCCGACCGTACATGGCCCGAGCCCCTCACCAAAGGACGGTGAGGGGCTCGGGAAGGTTGAGCGGCCCACGGGTGCCCGGGGGCTCAGCGGCGGCTCAGTACCAGTTGTTGGCCTGCCAGAACGACCACGCCTCGCACGGGCTGCCGTAGCGGGACTCCATGTAGTTGAGGCCCCACTTGATCTGGGTCGCCGGGTTGGTCTGCCAGTCGGAACCGGCGGACGCCATCTTGGTGCCGGGCAGTGCCTGGAACAGACCGTAGGCGCCCGAGGAGGCGTTGACGGCCTTGTAGTTCCAGCTGGACTCGTGGTCCACGATGTTGCTGAAGCAGGTCCACTGGTCGGCGGCCACCACCTGCTTGGCCATCGCCTGGATCTCCGCGATGGTGTAGGTCTTGGAGGAGCTGCCGACGAGCGACGAGACATCGCGGCTCGCGGAGCGGCTGGCCGCTTCCTTGGCCTTGCGCTCGGCCTCCGCCTTCTCGGCGGCCTTCTGCTTGGCGATCGCGTCCTCGGCGGCCTTCTTGCGGGCCGTCTCCTCCGCGTCCTTCCGGGCGGTGGCGTCCGCGGCGATGGCCTGTGCGTCGGCCTGCTGCGTCAGTGACGCCGTCTGCACCTGGGCCTGCTGGCCCATGGGTATGTCCGAGAGGAGAGTCGCGTCGCTTGCTGTCGTCTCGGCGTCGACGTTCTGAGCGGTGCTGCCCGAGGCAACACCAACGACGCTTCCGACAGCGGTGACCGCGGTGGCCGAGGCCACTGCGAATCCCCGGACCGAAATCCGGCTCACACGGTTTCCTTCCAGCATCGCCCGCTTCGGTGACCCTGGCGGACGCAATCGTGCCCCTGGCACTGGCCTCCCAACTGCGGGGTCACGGGAGGCGCGGGCCCGGTGGGCAACTCCCTTGCGGGGAGCGCCGCGTGGTGCTCGGGCGGCATACGACGACGCTATGGAGTTGATCCTGGTGCTTCTGTTGTTCCGTACCGCTGGGGGTACAGGTGTGTCGTATGCGGGGCCTGACAGGAGTGAGACTCTGCCGTAACCGGACGCGGCATGGCAATTCTGAGTTGCGTGTGAAAGCTCACACCCTGTTTGCGCTGCGGGATTCCAGGAAAGCCGCACACGCCGAGCGCCGCCCAGCTAGGCTCATGGCCTTTGCTGAACGGCGCCAACCAGCGAGTAGCTACCTGAAGTTGAGCACTCCGGTCAGATCTGCCCGTCCTCCAGCATTTCGGTCACCAGGGCAGCAATCTGGGACCTTTCGGACCGCGTCAGCGTGACGTGAGCGAAGAGCGGATGCCCCTTCAGCTTCTCCACGACGGCGACGACACCGTCGTACCGGCCGACCCGCAGATTGTCCCGCTGGGCGACGTCGTGGGTGAGGACCACCCGTGAATTCGCGCCGATGCGGGACAGAACGGTCAGCAGGACGTTCCGCTCCAGGGACTGGGCCTCGTCCACGATCACGAACGCGTCATGGAGAGAGCGACCGCGGATGTGCGTGAGCGGAAGCACCTCCAGCATGCCGCGCGCGGTGACCTCCTCGATGACCTCGCGGGACGTGACCGCCGAGAGGGTGTCGAAGACCGCCTGCGCCCAGGGGCTCATCTTCTCGGCCTCGGTGCCCGGCAGATAGCCCAGCTCCTGCCCGCCCACCGCGTACAGCGGCCGGAAGACCATCACCTTCTGGTGCTGACGGCGCTCGAGGACGGCCTCCAGACCCGCGCACAGCGCCAGCGCCGACTTGCCGGTGCCGGCCCGGCCGCCCATCGACACGATGCCGACGTCCGGGTCGAGCAGCAGGTCGAGCGCGATCCGCTGCTCGGCGCTGCGGCCCTTGATGCCGAAGGCCTCCCGGTCGCCGCGCACGAGGCGGACATTGCCCTCGGCAGTCACCCGGCCCAACGCCTTGCCGCGCTCGGACTGGATGGTCAGGCCCGTGTGCACGGGGAGGTCGGCGGCCTCGGGGACGTACGCGTGCCCCTCTTCGAAGAGGATGTCCACCTGCTCGCCGGCCAGGGTCAGTTCGGACATTCCGGTCCAGCCGGAGGAGTCCGTGATGGCGAGCTCCGCGCGGTACTCCTCGGCAAGGAGGCCGACGGAGGACGCCTTGATCCTGAGCGGGAGGTCCTTCGAGACGACGGTGACGTCGTACCCCTCGGCCTGCAGGTTGCGGGCGACCGCGAGGATGCGGGAGTCGTTGTCCCCCAAGCGGTAGCCGGACGGCAGGACGCTGGGGTCCGAGTGGTTGAGCTCGACACGGACCGTGCCGCCGAGGTCCCCGGTCGGAATGGGGGCGTCGAGGCGACCGTACTTCACCCGGAACTCGTCGAGCAGGCGGAGGGCCTGCCGGGCGAAGTAGCCGAGCTCCGGATGGTGCCGCTTGGCCTCCAGCTCCGTCACCACGACGATCGGGAGCACGACCTCGTGCTCGTCGAAGCGGTTCAGGGCGTTCGGGTCGGCCAGCAGGACGCTGGTGTCGAGAACGTAGGTGCGCCGGTCTGGCTTATGGCGCTTTGTGCTGGTCACCACGGAAGGACGTACCCCCTCGGATGAGGTCGGGGAGCGACGGAGTGGAGCTGGACCGGTCGACGGCCGCGATGCACGGGCCGGTGACCGGCCCTCCGCCTCTTCGTCCGCGCAGTCACCGCACGGTCGGGCTGGTGCAAAGGGCCTCCCGGGCGGACGGCCCCGTGCCGTCCGCTGAGATACGACACCCGTGGTTCGGGTGTCGACCTGACTGGCTTATGCCCTCGAACACGCGCGGCCATGCCATGGGGTACGACGGCACCCCGGTGAACTCCTCGTTACTTGTGCCCCCATGGGGGTGATGTGCACCTCACCGGCGGATACGGAGCGTCAGCCTCCGAAACGCCGGCCTCGCGCGGAGTAGTCGCGCAGGGCCCGCAGGAAGTCCACCTTGCGGAAGGCCGGCCAGAAGACGTCGCAGAAGTAGTACTCCGAATGGGCGGTCTGCCACAGCATGAATCCCGACAGGCGCTGCTCGCCGCTGGTGCGGATGACGAGGTCCGGGTCGGGCTGGTCACTCGTGTAGAGGTGCCGGCCGATCATGTCGATGTCCACGGACTCGGCGAGCTCCTCCATCGAGGTGCCCTTGTCCTGGGCCTCCAGGAGCATCGAGCGCACGGCGTCGGCGATCTCCTGGCGTCCGCCGTAGCCGATGGCGACGTTGACCAGTATCCCGTCGACGTGGGCGGTGGCCTCTTCGGCCTCCTTGAGCGTGGTCTGCATCCCAGGTGACAGCAGGTCGAGCGCGCCTACGTGGTGCACGCGCCAGCGGCCGTCGGCGGCCAGGGTGCGTACGACGTCCTCGATGATGCCCAGGAGCGGGACGAGTTCCTCCTGCGGCCGGTTGAAGTTATCGGTGGAGAGCAGCCAAAGAGTGACGACCTTCACGTCCGTCTCGCTGCACCAGCCCAGGAACTCCTCGATCTTGTCGGCGCCGGCCCGGTGGCCCTGCGTCGTGGTGGAGCCCGCCGCCTTGGCCCAGCGACGGCTGCCGTCCACGATCACGCCGATGTGCTCGGGCACCTTGTTGTGGTCGAGATGGCCTTCCACCCTGCGTGCGTAGACCTTGACCAGCAGGCCACGCAGTGTGTCGCGCAGGTTCACGTGATGAAGCCCCTCCGTAGCGAATGCGGTCCCCCAACGGCGAAGCCTAGCGCTGCCGCTGGGGGTCGGGGGGAAGGGGGTGCGGGGGCCGGTGGGTATGTGCGGGTTGTCGGTGGCTGGTCGCGCCCACGCGGCGGAGCCGCATTTCGACGTCGCTACGCGCCCCTGAAAAGACGAGGGGCGCCCGCGCGATCCCCGCGCCCTGAGAACCGGGGCATGCCGCCCACACCTCCACGTCAGCGCGCCCCTCGTTACCGCACAAAAAACGGGCCGGTCCGTGGGGGGGAGACGGACCGGCCCGAGGGGGGGCTTCCACCATAACCCTTCGTGAGTGATGCTGCGTGCATCGGCGCCAAAAAATTACTCTCCGAAGTCGGCTGACGACGCGCGGGTGGGTGCGGAAGCGTTGATTCAGGGGGTATTCATGGCCGGATCACAGCGGATTCCAAGGCAATCGGGTGGCATCCAGAGGGATCCAAGGGGTTTGAGCTCGCTTGCGCGCCGCATGACGGCATCTTCCGGCGCACCCCGCACGGGTGAACCGCACTGAGAACGCACACTTGACGCCAACGTGGGATTCGCGGCCACAGCCTGCACCCGACGGGCCCGGACGGCCCGCTACCGACTGTCGGATACCGGCACCGCGCAGCCCCCTCCTCTGCGCGGTACCGCCCGCGCAGCTTTGCTCACGCGAATTTCCTTGGTCTGAACTTAACGCGAGATACCCGACTTAAGCCAGCCGCGTCGGATAACAATGTGGACACCGCACCTACTTAATCACCATGAAATAGGACATGTCAGGTTGGCGGAGCGGTGCTCTGAGCAGCTGAGGGGTTCTGATGGTTCGCGAACTTTCGGGCGACGATCTCCTGCATGTGCCGGTCCCCCCACACCCCGAGTGGGACCAGGGCGGTGTTGAGGTCCTCGCCCAGGCCCGTGAGGGAGTACTCCACCCGGGGCGGGACCTCGGGATGGACCTCACGGTGGACGACACCGTCCGCCTCCAGCTCACGCAACTGCTGGATCAGCACCTTCTCGCTGACCCCGTCGATGTTCCGGCGCAGCTCGCCGAAGCGGAGCGTCCCGCCCGCGTGCAGCGTCCAGAGGATCACCGGCTTCCACTTGCCGCCGACGACGTCGACGGCCGCGTCGAGACCGCAGCTGTAGGGGCCCTTGCCCTTGGCCATGGTGGACTCCTGGTCAGAGGTGGACGGGTGGTCAGTGCGCTCCTGGGGGCGCGCTCCTGAGGGCGCACCCGCCGCCGTGGTCAACGGACGGGCTTGCGGGCCTCGATGAGGTGGCGGGTGCTGTGGGCCACGAACGGGCCTTCCGCCTCGATCCGTTCGTGCAGCGCGAGGAGCCTGGGCCGGTACGCCTCGACGGTGAACCCGGGCACCATCCAGACGACCTTGCGCAGGAAGTGCACGACAGCACCGATGTCGAAGAACTCCATCCGCAGCCGCTCCGCGCGCAGGTCGACGACCTCCAGCCCGGCGGCCTCGGCGCCCGCGCGCTCATGGTCGGGGTGGCGGCCGCTGCTCTGCGCATCCGGCTGCGGCCCGAGGAAGTACTCGACGACCTCGAACACGCTGCGAGGTCCCACGTGCTGGGCGAAGTACGTGCCGCCCGGCCTGAGGACGCGCGCGATCTCCGCCCACTGCGGGCTGACCGGGTGCCGGCTCGTGACCAGGTCGAACGCCTCGTCCGCGAACGGCAGCGGAGCGTCCTCCGGACTGACGACGACCGCGGCGCCGCGCGGGTGGAGCAGAGCGGTGGCCTTGGCGGCGTTCGGGGGCCAGCCCTCGGTGGCGACGGTGAGCGGGGCGAGCACCGGGGCGGAGGCCAGGACCTCCCCTCCCCCGGTCTGCAGGTCGAGCACGGCGGAGGCGTGAGCGATGCGCTCGGCCATCGACCGCGCGTACCCCCACGAGGGCCGCTCCTCCGTGGCCCGGCCCTCGAACCAGGAGAAGTCCCATCCTTCGGTCGGCGCGGCCTCGGCCTCGTCGACGAGGTCCTCGAAGGTGCGGCGTGCGCCGAGGATGCGGTGGGGGTTACGGGCGCTGTGGGCGTGGTCGGTGTCGGCGGCGGTCATGGTGGGATCTTCGCAAGGGCGGAGTGGGGGGCGCGACCGAATTCCCCAGCGGCGAAGGCAGGATGAGGGTGTGTCAGTGGGCACTGACAACCGGCGGACCCACGGGCTCGGCACGCTCGTAGCGCAGCAGCACGACCCCGTTGCCGAAGGTCCGGGTCTCCAGCAGCCGCAGCTTCCGGAGGGCGTCGGACTCCGCGAACAGGGGCCTGCCCCGGCCGATGAGGACCGGGTGCACGTAGATCCGGTACTCGTCGACCAGGTCGTGCCGCATGAACTCGGCGGCGAGGTCGGCACCCCCCAGGGTCAGATCACCGCCGTCCTGCGCCTTCAGCGCCCGGATGCCCTCGGGCACGACGTCCCGCACGATCGTCGAGTTCCACTGGGCGTGCCGCAGTGTCCGGGAGAACACGAGCTTGGGCATGTTCCGCCAGACCACGGCGAAGTCGGCCACGTGACGGGGTACGTCCTTCTCGCGGTCGGCGGTCGGCCAGTAGGCCGCCATCAGCTCGTACGTCACCCGTCCGTGGATGAAGGCCCCCATGCCCGCGAGGTACTCGTCGAAGTGCTGGAGCAGTTCGTCGTCGACCATGTGCCAGTCGATCTCGCGGTTCGGTCCCTCGAAGTAGCCGTCGAGGGACACGGACATCATCAGGACGATCTTTCTCATGGTGGCTCCCGGTTCCGTGCGGCCGTACTCGCTCGTGGCACCAGCATCGCGCGGTCCTGCCCGCCGGACGGGGACGCCGCCCCGTCCAGCGGGTTCTCAGGCGCTTCTGTGCCCAGCGCCCGGGGCTCAGCTATCGCGGCTGCAGCACCGTACGGCATCTGGGGCAGGCGCACGGCGGATACGCGGTCATCGGCGGGGGCGCGGCCACGTGGTCGCCGGTACACGTGCGGATGCCACCGCGCTCTCGGCTGCTGATGCCGTCAGGGCTGACCGTGTAGACGCGGATCGTCATGCGGGAGGCTCGCAGGCCGGCGTCGATCAGGTCGAGGGGGTCCTGCTGCGGCGCGTAGTGCGGGGCGCAGTCCGGGCAGGCGTAGACGTGGAAGCCGGGCCCGGTGGCCGCGTGGACCTCGTGGACGACGACCGGGCTGTCGGTGGTGCGCTCGCAGCGGGCGCACATGCGGATCACCGGGCGGCCCCGACGCGTACTCCGTGGATGTGGCTCGGGCCCATGTCGATACCGAGGGTGGCGAGGCAGAGTGCGCGTCGCCGGGCTCGCTGATGGCGGCGCTCCTCGGAGGTGAGGACGTAGGGGCGGACGAGGGCGGAGGCGGTGCACTCGAGGCGTTCGGTGAAGCGGGGTGGGGGCGGGGCGATGTGAGGGGGCGGGGTGTTACCGGCCCGGTGCCTGCCAGGTGGGGTCGGCAGAAGGGTGTTCAGCACCCGTGCGAGGGCTCGTGCGAGGGCTCGGACGATAAGGTCCAGCATGTCGACGCTCCTTGTGCAGCGTTGGCCATGCCCCGGGACGGCCGCGAACCGTCGCCGGGGTCCTTTGTGGTGCGACCAACTTAGCTCGACTTGTATCGCTACGTACAGAGACGTATCTCGATGACGGAGACCTTATCGGTACGAGTAGCTTCCTGATCATGCACTTCCAGCCGGACGACGAAATTGATCACGAGGGCCCCGTGACGCCCTACCGACAGCTCGCGGGCATCCTGCGGGCGCGGATCGAGCGCGGGGACTGGCAACCGAACCGACCCATCTCCAGCGAGACGCAGCTGGTGCAGCAGTACGGCCTGGCCCGAACGACCGTACGCCGGGCCATCGCCGTGCTCGTCGAGGACGGGCTGGTCTTCACGGTCCCGCAGCGCGGCACGTACGTATCGCCGAGCCCCTCCACGACGCTGGGCGGCGACGAGGCGGCCGACGAGTAGCCAATTGGACTCTCAGTCCCACGGGTTCATTCGGCTCCCTCTCGTACCCGCAGGTCAGAGGCATTGCCCACACACAGCCCTGGGACTGCGGAGACAATTGCCGGCCCCTCCGGGGTGCTCGGGCCCGTTGTCCACAGGGCCCAGTGCTCGGTCCGGCGGGTGCGGGAGCATGGGCGCGTGCGGGAGTTGCGGGAGCTGGCCCTGGGGGGCGTGTTGCTGACGTCGTGGGCCGTGGCGGAGGGGTGGTCACGGTCCTCTCTCTTCCGGCGCCTGCGGGAGGAGGGGTGGGCGGCGATCGGGGAGGGTGCCTGGGCGGTGCCGGGCAGGACACCGGACCTCCGTACCCGGCTCCGGGCCACGCAACTCGCCGCGCCCGGGCTGGTGGTGAGCCATCGGGCGGCGGCCTGGCTGTGGCGGATCGAGGTGCTGCACGTGGAGGCGGAGTTCACCGATCCTGACGGGCTGCGTAAGCGGAAGCACGTGCGGGTTCACCGTTGCGCGATGCGTCCCGAGGATGTCGTCTTACGCGACGGGTTGCGGGTCACCTGCGTGGACCGGACCCTGGCCGACCTGCTCGTGGCCTGCCCGCGGGACGAGGCGCTGGTGGCCGTCGAATCGGCGCTCGCTCACCGTACGGTCACTGAGGGGGAGTCGCGGGTCCGGCGAGCTCCCCTGACCAGCCTCGACCGCGTCGCCGCCTCCCTCGGGGGACGCTCGCGGGGCGCCGTCCGCGCCAGGCGCCACCTCGCGATCGCCGATCCCGCATCCGGTTCACCCGCCGAGACCGTGGCCCGGCTGCGCATGTACGACGCGGGCCTGCGCCCTGAGACGCAGGCCAGGATCGTCACGGGAGGCGGGCGCGTCCTGCGAGTCGACTTTCTGTTCCGGGCGCGGGCCGTCGCCGTCGAGATCGAGGGGTACGCCTACCACGGGCGCCGTGAGGACCACCGGCGTGACGTCGCCCGCTTCAACGACCTCCAGCAGTGTCCCGAGGTGCGGGTGGTGCTGCGGTTCACGGCGGAGGAGGTCTTCCACTCCCCCGGGACGATGATCGCGGCGATCCGGCGGGCGCTGGGGTGACGGGGCGGCGGTGCCGGGGCGGGCAGCCCTCAGCTCTGGTCGCTCGCCGTCTCGCTCCCCGTTCCGCTGTCGCTCGCGCCGGCGCCCGCGCCCCTCGGGAACGACACCTCCACGCGGCGGTTCTTGCGGCGGCCCTCCTCCGAGGTGTTGTCCGCGATGGGGTAGTCCTCGCTGTAGCCGCGCACCTCGAAGGTGATCTCCGAGCCGAGGGAGCCGGCCAGCTCGTCGTGGACGACGTCCGCGCGCTTCTTGGACAGGGTCTTGCCGTGCTCGTAGGAGCCGAGGTTGTCCGTGAAGCCGAAGACGCGGACCGTGGTGGGCTTCTGGGCCTTGATCTCGTCCGCGATCGCCTGGATGCGGGAGCGCGCCTCCGGGTTCAGCTTCGAGCTGTCCTTGGGGAACAGCACCTCCGCCTGGAGCGCGAACGTCACGTTCTGGTTCGTGTCCTCCCTGCGCTCCTCGCCGCCGAGGTCCTCCACGACCGACTTGATGTCCAGCACCTTCGCGGGCGCGAGCGTGGCGCCGTTGGCGAGCTTGAGTCCCGGGCTGTTGGCGTCGACCTCCGGTGGCGGGGCGGTGGTGACGGTGCCCGGGGGTTCGCTGGGGCCGTCGTCGGCATGGGCCGGGGTGACGAGGGCGAGCGTGCTCAGTACGGCGAGCGCGGTGACCGTGGTGGTGACGCTACGGGGCGTGGGGGCGGCCATGGGTCACTCGCCGTTGGTGAGTTCGATGGAGGCGGGGGGCATGGAGCCGACGAGGAAGTCGACCTTGTTGGTGCCGTCGGGTGGGGCGGGGAACTGGGCGTACCAGTCGGCGGTCGCGCCCGTGTCGAGGCCACCGGTGAACTGCGTGCACAGGCAACGGCCGGACGTGTCACGGAGGATGAGGTACCTCTTCTTGCCCGACTGGTCGATCAGGCTCGCGCCCGCGATCGAGCCGCCGTTCTTGGCCAGTTCCCTCTCGTCACCTCGCCATTCCGCGCCCACCCACGGTGCGCCGGTACCGTTTGTCACCGTTCCCTCGACCGTGACGAAGCCACCCTCTTCCCGGGCAGCCGAAGTGACCTTGAGCGTCAGGCCTCCGGCCTTGACCTCGGCCAGCGCCGACTCGCCAGCAGGGGCTTGGGACTCCTTCTCGTCATCCCCACTGTTGTTGGACGGCTTTGAAGAGGACTTCGAGTCCGACGACTTGTCGTCGTCCCCACCCCCGCCGCAACCGGCCACCGTCAGGACCAGCCCGGTGGCGATCGTCACCGTGGTCAGAGCCGCGCGGCCCTTCGTGGTGTACCGGAACTTCATGGACACAGCTCCCTCTCACTTGGCCAGATGCACAGAGAACATCACGGACGCGTCGGGAAGGTCGTCCGGATCGAAATCTTCGGGGTCGATGTTCACGGGCTGGCCGTCGCAGACCAGGTCGATGGGCTTCGTAGGGTCCGCGTCGTCGTCGAACTCACAACGCGGCTGGATAAAGGCCGTGGCCTCGGCCTGGGCGTGCCTGCTTTCGGTGCCGGGAACGATCGAGTCGCCGACTGTGTAGTCCGTTTGCACCTTGGCCCAGAATCCAGGGTGACCGTCCACATCGGGCGTACCGAAGCCCACAAGGGCCGAGTCGTTGTCGGCAGCCAACTGCTGGGCTGCGGCCTCGGCCCCGCCGACGGGCAGTCCTCCTTCGCTCGGGAGGTCCAGCCAGTCGAGCCAGTTGTCGTCCGTCCCGATGGCATCCCCCAGGTCGAGCACCAGCTCGTCCCGAGCCTCTTGCGCCGCCGCCAACGCCGCGGCGTCCGCCGCGGACTGAGCGCCGTTCCGGGCGACCGCTGCCTGGGCGAACGCGAAGAAGGCCAACGCCGCGAAGAGCAAAATCGCCGTCAGCCAGATGTAGATGGGGAGTATGGACCCTCGGTCGTCGATCGATCGTACGACCGTCAGCCGCCGCTGGTGACGTTGTTGACGGCCGTCAGGATCGCTTGGGAGATCTTTCCGTCCAACCCCAACCCATCGATCATCACGAAGATCCCCGCCACAATGATCATGATCCCCGCATACTCCACGAACCCGGCCCCCGCGTCCCGCCCCTCCCCCCGCATCCGGGAGACAACGGTCCGCTTCCAGTCGCCGAACCTGCCGAACCCGCTCACGACGCCCGCCCTCTCGCCCGATGCCGATGCCACTACCAACCACAGCACCGTACGTGAGAATCCGCCTACTGCGGGTGGGTCCGGGGGCCCAACTTCCCCCGTGTGGGCCGTCGACCGGACTCATCGGCTCCACCCCTCCCGAGCCGTTCCGAGCCAGTGGGCGATCGCTTCGCTGCGCGAGGAACTGTGCAGCTTCGCGAAGATGCGGTTGATGTGGTTCTTCACGGTCTTCTCGCTGATGAAGCAGGCGGCGGCGATCTGGCGGTTGTTCATGCCGGACGCGATGAGGTCCATCACCTCCACCTCCCTTGAGCTCAGACCGAAGGCCGGACGGTCGGGCACGCGGCGACGGAGTCGTGCGGTGACCGCAGGCCGAGTCTTCGACGACTGTGCCACAACCGGTTGCAGCTGCGAAGGCACTTCGTGACTTTCATGTGAAGGTTCGTACGAAACACCGAGCGGAGACAAGACACGGACAGCGGTGGACAGCGAGGGGGAAAACGTCGGTCTGCCCTCCCGTAAGTCCCGCACCGCCGCGATCAGTTCGGGCGCCGTGAACTCGCCGTGGACGAGGTAGCCGATCGCGCCCCGGCGCAGCGCCTCGGTCACGACCTGGGGTTCGCGGCTGTAGGTCAGCATCATCACGGGGGCGAGCGCGGCGAGTTCGGGGAGCGCGGTCAGGCCGTCCGTGCCGGGCATGCGGACGTCCAGCAGGATCACGTCGGGGCGGTGGGCGGCGGCCTCACGCACCGCCTCCTCCCCGTTCGTCGCGTCCGCCACGACCTCGATGCCGGGGTGCGCGCCGAGCAGCGCGGCGAGGCCCGCGCGGACGACCGGGTTGTCGTCGGCCACGAGGACGCGCAGGGGCGGGCCGGGAAGTGCCTGGTCAGACATGGGCGGCCTCCTGTCGGGGGGTATGGGGGGCGGGCAGCGGGAGGTCGATCGTGATCTCCGTGCCTCCCGTCGCGGGCCGGGCCAGACGGAGGCTCGCGCCGGTCCTCGCCGCCCGCTCCACCATGCCCAGCAGCCCGAAGTGGCCGGATCCGGCCGCCTGGTTGACGGTGAAGCCGGGTGGCAGGCCCACTCCGTCGTCCGTGACGCGGAGGCGGAGGGCGTCGGCGGACTCCTCCAGCTCGACCACGACCTCCGTCGCCCGCGCGTGGCGGTGGGTGTTCTCCAGGGCCTCCGCGACGATCGCCAGGAGGTCGCGGGTCGTCTCGTCGGGAAGGGGCGGGAGCGGGGGCGAGGGCGGGGGCGTGGTGCTCGTGTGCCGCAGGGCCGCCGGGAGCGCGGTACGGGACGTGAAGTCCTGCAGGCGGGTGCTCAGTTCGGTCTTCAGGTCCGCCGCCGGGCGCGGTGTCGTCAGGTCCGTGTGGCGGCGCAGGTCCGTCAGGAGGTCGCGGGACTCCGAGGCCGCCCGGCGGGCCGCCACCGCGACCAGAGTGGCCTGTTGCTTCAGTACCCGGGGGTCGGCCGAGCGGTCCGCCGACGTCGCCAGCGCTTCCGCCGCCAGCGCCAGGCCGTGCAGGGTCTTGGCGACCGAGTCGTGCAGTTCGCGGGCCAGCCGGGCGCGTTCGGACTCGACCGCCTCGGCCACGGCCAGGCGGGACGTGGCCTCGGAGAGCGCCTGGGTGGCCGTACCGAAGCGGAACATCAGGTTGCGCAGGGTCACGCCGACGATGCCGGCGGCGACGCAGAAACCGGCGACGAGGAGGGTGCTGGTACCCGTGCCCGGGCGGTGTTCCCAGGCCCGGTACACCAGGAGCAGCACCGGCAGTTGCAGGCCCGTGAAGACTCCGGCGCCGCGCCGGCCGTAGAGGAGACCGGAGAGGAGCGGGGTGCAGACGGTGGCGTAGGCCAGGGGGGACGCCGGGGACGCCGTGAGGAGGAGGACCGCGCCGAAGAGGAGGTCCAGGGCCATGAGGGTGGGGTGCGCGAGGAGGCGGGGGCCGAAGCGGTCCCAGTCCCTCAGCATGGCGTACGAGCCCATGATGCCGAGGACCCCGGCGGTGAGGACGGCGTGGCTCGGCGGACCGTCCGTGGCGTTGGCCATCGCGAACGGAGTGCCGATCAGCAGCATGGTGAGGCGGACGGCGAAGGTCTGGCGGCACAGCGCCTGCAGGGCGCTCAGGTGCAGGCGGAGGCTCGTGGGGGCGGGCACGTCGTCGGCGAGGTAGCCGACGGCCGGGCCCGTCGGGCTCAGATGTCTCCAGGAACGCCGCCGTAACGGCCGGCCTCTCGTCAGCCCCCTCGTCAGTCCCCTCGGCAGCCCCATCATCGGTCCTCTGATCGGCCTTCTCATCGGCCCAGGATGTCGCCGAAGTTGGTGCCCGAGCCCAGGAACATCCCGGTCGCGATGAGGATCATCGTCGCGGGCAACATGAAGACCAGGGTCACGAGGGTCGCCTTGGGGATGGTCTTGGCGGCGCGGCGGCGGGCGTTCTGGGCGTCGGTGCGGCGCATGTCCGTGGCGAGCTGGATGAGGGTCTCGGCGATCGGGGAGCCGAGTTCCTCGCCCTGCTGGAGCGCGGAGACGAACTGGGCGACCTGTTCGGAGGAGTTGCGCCTGCGGAGTTCGTCGAAGGCCTGGCGGCGGCTGACGCCCATGTCCATCTGGCGGAGGGTGATGCGGAGTTCGTCCGCCCAGGGCCCTTCGTACTTCTCGGCCACCCGGTCCAGGGCCTGGCGGAAGCCGAGGCCCGCGGAGACCACGACCGCCAGGACGTCGAGGAAGTCGGGGAGCGTGCGGTCGATGACGTCCTTGCGTTCGCGGATGGCCTGCCAGATCAGCGCGTCGGCGGCCAGCAGGCCGAAGGCGAAGGTGCCGAGGGCGAGGAGGAGCCGGCCGTTGGTGAGGAAGACCAGGCCCATGAACGCGCCGAAGAAGCCGTAGACGGCGCGGCGGGCCGCGTACCGGTTGAGGGTCAGGCCGCCGGGGTTGCCCGCCATGTCGATGCGGCGGCGCTTGGCGTCGACGCGGCGCGGGCCCATCAGGCGCAGGACGAGGGGCGCGAAGCGCATCCCGAGGCGGTCGACGGCCGAGTCCGCCTTGGAGACGCGGGTCGCGCCCACCTCCAGGGCGAGGGCCAGGTCGCCGGGGAGTTTCGCCTCGGCGCGGATCATGCGGATGCCGAGGAGGATGCCCGCGACGGAGACGGCCGTCAGGAGGGCCAGCAGCAGGGGCAGCACCGCGATCTCTCCTCCCCTCTCATACGTGTCATGCGTGGATTCTCATACTTCGATCTTGCCGAGGCGGCGGATGACGAAGAAACCGACGGTGTAGAGGCCCAGCGAGATCAGGACCAGGGCCTGGCCGAGTCCTGAGCCGGTGACGCGGGCCAGCGCGCCCTCGTTCGAGGAGTTGATCAGCACCAGGGAGCCGAGGCCGAGCAGCGGGACCGTGAAGGCGGTGGCGTTGACCTCGGAGAGCATCGTGCGGACCTCGCGGCGGGTCTCCTTGCGGTCCTCCAGCGTCTGGACGAGGTTGCGCAGGGAACTGACGACCGAGCCGCCCGCCTTGTTGGACAGGACGAGGGTGGTGACGAGGACGATCAGCTCGCGGGAGGGCAGGCGTTCGGCCAGCTCGCCCAGCGCGTCGTCGATCGACCGGCCCAGGGTCAGCTGGTCGGCGACCCTGGCCAGTTCCTCGCCCGCCGGGGCCTCCAGCTCCTCCGCCGCCATCGCCAGCGCCGTACGGAGGGCGAGACCGGCGGCCGTGGCGTTGGCGATGAGCCGTGCCACGTCCGGCAGTTGGTTGATGAAGGCCTCGATGCGTTTCTGGCGCTGCCAGTTGAGGAAGATGGCGGCGCTCCAGATGCCGACGAGGGCGGCGACCGGGCCGAAGAAGGGTGCCAGGGTCGCGGCGGCGATCAGCCAGAGGGCGCCGACGACCGCGGCGACGTACGTGGCGAACTCGCCCGCCGTCAGGTCGAGTCCGGTGGCCGACAGGCGCAGGTTGATGGCCCGGCCGAGGCGGGTGCGGCGCAGGCGCCGGTCGATGCCGGTGAACCGGCGGACGCGGCCGCCCACCGCACGGGCGGGGGCGGTGCCCGCGAGGCGGTCGACGAGCGCCTGGCGCTGC
This sequence comes from Streptomyces sp. NPDC030840, assembly GCF_055572015.1. Classification (NCBI taxonomy): domain Bacteria; kingdom Bacillati; phylum Actinomycetota; class Actinomycetes; order Kitasatosporales; family Streptomycetaceae; genus Streptomyces; species Streptomyces sp. NPDC030840. The sequence goes on from NZ_JBVIEE010000025.1 coordinate 40,135, forward strand.
GCGCGGCCGGAGGCGAACGTGTGGACGCCCGCGACGGCGAACGTGCCGCACAGGACGGTGGCGCCGAGGGCCAGCAGGGCGGGGTTGTTCATGCCGGGCACCCCTTCGAGGGCTCGTACGTACTCGTCGTACTCGTCGTCCTGGTCGTACTCGTCGTCCTGGTCGTACTCGTCGTCCTGGTCATCCGATGGCCTGCCTCGTGGTGAGTACGTCGAGGGCATCGGCCACGCCGAACGCGGGCGGCAACGGTTCGTTGGCCACGTACAGCTTCTCGGCGACCGGGCGGGGCAGCGGGAGGTGCTCGAAGCGGCCCTTGACGACGCGGTCCGCACCGAGGGGCTGCGGGACGAAGCGGGAGACCGTGGCGATACGGAACTGTTCGCGGCCGTGCGAGACCAGCAGCGCGATCTCCGTCACCTTGCGGGAGCCGTCCGCGAACCGGGTGAGCTGCACGACGACGTCGACGGCCGAGTTGATCTGGTCCTTCAGCGCCTCGAAGGGGATCAGCACCTCGGACATGGAGCCGAGGGTCTGGAGCCTCATCAGGGCGTCCTCGGCGGAGTTGGCGTGGACGGTGGCCAGCGAGCCGTCGTGGCCCGTCGACATCGCCTGGAGCATGTCGAGGGTCTCGCCGCCGCGGACCTCACCGACGATGATGCGGTCGGGGCGCATGCGGAGGGAGTTGCGGACCAGGTCGCGGATGGTGATCTGGCCCTTGCCCTCGATGTTCGGCGGGCGGGACTCCAGGCGGATCACGTGCTCCTGCTGGAGCTGGAGTTCGGCGGAGTCCTCGATGGTGATGATGCGCTCCTGCTGCGGGATCAGCCCGGAGAGCGCGTTGAGGAGGGTCGTCTTTCCGGTGCCGGTACCGCCGCTGACGATCACGTTGAAGCGGGCGCGGACGAACGCGGCGAGCAGCATCAGCATCTGCTCGTCGAGCGAGCCGAGGCCGATCAGCTCGGGGAGCGTGTAGGCGCGTGGGAAGCGGCGGATGGTGAGGGTGGGGCCGGTGAGAGCGAGCGGGGGGATGATCACGTTGACGCGCTCGCCGGTGGGGAGGCGGGCGTCGACCATGGGGTTCGACTCGTCGACACGGCGGTTGACCGTGGAGACGATGCGCTCGATGGTCTGCATGAGCTGCTCGGTGGAGGCGAAGCGGAGGGGGAGCTGTTCGACGCGTCCGGCGCGCTCCACGAAGATCGAGTCCGGGCCGTTGACCATGATCTCGGTGATCGAGGCGTCGGCGAGGAGGGGTTCGAGGACGCCGAGGCCGAGCGCCTCGTCCACGACCCTTCTGATCAGCTGGGACCGCTCGGCGGACGAGAGGACGGGGCCCTCCCGGCTGATGATGTGGCCGAGGACGCGCTCCAGTCGGGCCCTGCGTTCGGCTGCCGCCAGGCTCGACATCTCGGCGAGGTCGATCTCTTCGAGGAGCTTGGCGCGGTAGACGGCCACGAGGTGCCCGTCCTCGCGTCCGGCTTCCCCGTTCTCGGGGGCGGCGATACGGGATCGGAGGCTCATCTTCTGTGTCAGCTCCTCTCGGGGGCTTCAGTCGTCGGGGTTGTCGGTGGGCATGGTGACTTCGCGGGTCACCTGTACGGGGTCGAGGAGGGGGATGAGGGAGGGGACGGTGACGGTGACGCTGGCGGTGACGGTGGCGCCACCCGCCTGGGGGGCGTTCGGCTCCGGATTCAGCCATGCGCTGGCCGCCGCCACGCCCGCCGCGTTGCCGTCCTCTCCCAGGGACGCCGCCCGAGCCGCAGCCCGCGCCGCCGTCCCCGCCTGGTTGATCCCGTACCCGATGAGCCCGAGCTGGATGGCCGCCATCCCGACGAGGAGCAGGATCGGCAGGAATCCGGCGAACTCCAGGATGGACGCGCCGCGGTCGTTCCCCCGGCGACGGGTCGGCTTCGCCCGGGGATTCTCGCACTCGCCGCCCCTACCCGATCCCGGTCCCGTTGCCAGGGGCTCCGCCCCTTCGTCCCCGGGGGCGAGGTGGTGCGGCGAAGCCGGAGGCGGACACGCGGTCTTGGGGCGGCGGCTCCGGGTCATTGCCCGTCCCCTTCCAGCGCTGCCCCGGCCTGCCCCTCGACCGGCAGCCAGCCCGGGTTGAAGCCCGGGAAGAAGAGAGGGGCATCGGCGGTGACCGTGGCCCTCATGACCGTGCCGTCCGAGCCGCACTCGATTGTCGTACGGTCCTTCCAGGCCCCCGGCAGATGCTCGCTCCCCGCGGCCTGACAGGCACCCGGCACATCGTCGCCCACGGCAGCCGCCGCCGTAGCCGCCCGCGCCGCCTCGTCCGCCGCGTTCCCCGCGAGCGAGTACGTGTAGCCGTACAACACGCACTGCCACAGGATCGCCATCACCACGAGCACCAGCGGGAAGATGCCCGCGAACTCCAGCGTCACCGAGCCCCGGTCGCCGCCCTTCCTGCGGAGCACGAGCGCGCCGCGGTCCGATCCCGGCTTCCGGCGGCGGCCGTGGCCGCCCTCTTGCATCACGACCAGCCCGAGCTCTCCGGCCAGGGCCCACAGGGCCTGCTTGACGGTCGACTTGGTGTCGAGGTCCTGCAGGCGGCCCGCGTCGACGACCGACTGGAGTTCCTTGAAGGCGGCCGGGACGGCGACCCGGGTCACCCGGGTCCCCGTGACCTTCTCCACGAGCGAGGGCTGGATCTCCGTGCCCCGGGAGTGGCGGTTGACGACCGTGAGGGTCTCCTCCGCCTTGCGGATCTGGAGGCGGTCCCACAGGCGGACCATGCGCTTGGCGGCGCGGACCGCGACCACGTCGGGGGTCACCAGGAGCAGCGCCTGGTCGGCCGTTTCCACGGCCGCCGCGGTGGCCGCGTTCATCTGGGAGCCGCAGTCGACGATCACCACGTCGTGCCGGGCCCGCAGCGCGCCGAGGACCTGGCGGGCCACCCGGTCGGTGACCTCCTCGCCGCGCTCGCCCTCGGCGGGGGCGAGCAGCAGGGCGAGGCCCGTGTCGTGGGCGTACACCGCCTCCTGCAGGACGCGCGGGTTGATGTCCGCGATGCCGGCCAGGTCGGCGACCGAACGCCGGAACTGCACGTCGAGGTACGAGGCCACGTCCCCGGACTGCAGGTCCAGGTCGAGCAGCGCCACCGTACGGCCCGACGCGCGTGCCGCCAGGGCCAGGTGGACGGCGGTCAGGGTCGTGCCGACGCCGCCCTTCGCTCCCGTCACCGTGACGAGCGTGCCGCCCGGTCCCGCGTACAGCTCCGGCGCACCGCTGCCGAGGTGGCGGCGCATGCCGGCCGACCAGGAGGCCGCGGCCTGGACGCGTTCCGCGAGGGCGTCGTAGCCGAGGGGGAGCGTGATGATGCCGCGGGCGCCCGAGTCCATGGCGGCGGTCAGCACGCCGGTGCTCGTGTCGGCGGTGATGAGGACGACCCCCACCGCCGGGAAACGCATGACGAGGTCGCGGATCAGGTCGAGCGCCGGGACCGGGCCGATCCGCTCGTGGACCAGGACGACCTCGGGCAGTTCGTCCAGGGAGTCGGCCGCCAGGCGGGCGAGCGTGTCCAGCAGCGCGGTCGAGTCCGGGACCGGGGCGGCCGGTTCGGCGTCCGCGAGCTGGCTCAGCATGGTGCTCAGGGCCCGGGCCGAGTCGATGTCCCCGACGGCGGGGAGGATGCGGATGGTCATCGCCGGGACCCCGTGGTGATGCTCGCGCGAACCCTACGTACTGACCTCATGCGCGGCCTCCTACTTGTCCTCTTCGAGGGTGTACGTACGGTCCGAGGGCGACACGCCGGTGGCGTCGCCGCCCGCGACCAGGGCGAGCCGTACGTGCTCGGCGAACGACTCGGCGTACGCGACGCGCTGGGCGTCCGCGGTGTCGAGCGCGAAGGTGATGGGGACCGCCTCGGTGGCCGTGCGGCGGCGGTCGTTGCTGGACTGGTCGGGGTCGAGCGGGGTGAGCCTGCCGACGTCGAGGACGCGCGCGTCGGCGACGATCAGCTTGGACTGGTCGACGCCCTTGTCGCTGTCGTCGGCCTCGAAGGTGGCGAAGATGTTGACGCGGGAGCCGGGGTTGATCTTCCCGGCGACACCCGTGGACGCGTCGATCATGATCGCGATCTCCTGCTGCCCCGGCTCCAGTGCGGGCCGGTCGACGATCATGTCGCTCTGGAGGAGTGATCCCTTCTCCAGCCTCGTGACGGCGATCTTCCCGCGGATCTCGGCGAGGTTCGTGACGGCCGTCTCCGACAGCCACCGCTCGGGCATCGACACCTTCTCGAACTGGCCCGCCGACAGCTCCTTGTACGGGGCGATGTCGTTCCTCAGGCGGTACGCCGTCACCTCCGGCCCGACCTTCGAGTCCACGTCACGGATCACCGACAGCACCCCGGCGAACGCGCCGACGGCGCAGAGCGCCGAGAGGACCAGCAGGATGACGCCGCGGCGCTGGCGCGAGTTCACTGAATCTCACCTCGTAGGGACTTTCCGGTGGCTGTGCCGAGCGTTTCCTGCCGGGGGTCCGGGGGGTGTCCCCCGGGGTGATGCAGCATGACGCGGACAACCTCGATCGAAGGGCATGGGGCGGGCGGGGCGGGCGGGGTCGAGCGGTCGTGCCTGCTATGGAGTTGTTCGTATGTGACTCACGTCGCGCCTCGGGGTAGCGCACGCGCGGCCGACGTCTGGACGGCGGGTAAAGAGGTCGACAACGGTGCCGCGCAGAATCCGCAGCGGTCCCCGATGAGTTCGAGTCCGCACCAGTGGCACGTCTCCCGGCGCACGGACGAGACGAGCTGGTAGAGCACGGACACGTCGTACAGCCCGGCGGCGAACTCGACGAGCTTGCCCGTCCCCCACCAGCGGGCGGACTCGGCGGGCAACGGCACGGTGCCCACGCCCTGCACCTGCCAGGCGGGCGCGAGTGTCGAGGTGACCCAGTCGGAGGGCGGCTGCGGGCCGTTGGCCACGAGCAGCCGCGTCCCGAACTCCGGCCCGGCGAGCTCCTCCTCCTGGCCGAGGCGGACGAGCCGGGGCCGCGGGTTGGCCAGCACGGCGAACTGGGCTCCCGGCACCCACGACTTGGCGTGGGACTTCAGCGACACCGGCACCCGGTCGAGCTTGGCGACGGAGCCGAGGAGGGCGCCGGCGTAGATGTAGTGGGCGAGGAGGCGGGCGGAGGAGGCCAGTACGCCCGGGCTGAAGTCGCACACGGACAGCTGGCGCAACTGCTGGCAGAGCAGGGCGATCCCGAGCGGCGGCAGATCGATGCCGAGCAGAGCGATCCGGTCGCTTTCGAGCACGGAGCGAACGGTGTGCAGGCGTCGCGCGACGGCCTGTTCGGCGGGTCCGGCGTTCTCGGCGGAGGCCGCGTAGAGGGCGATCACGTACCCGTGCTGCTCGATGAGCGCGTGCATCCCGACGAGGGAGTCCTCCAGCGTGTCCCGCGGCTGGACGCAGGCGGGCGGGGTCTGCCGGTCGAGCGGCGGGAGCACCAGATCGGGACTGGTGACGGCTATCGCGGTCGGCACGCTGCACACCACCCCGTTCCGGCTGCGGCGGGGGTGGTCGACCACCGCCTCAGATGACCCCTGTGACTTCGTGACTTCTTTTCGCATCGACTTTTCGCATCGTCCTGCATCAGCACCATATCCACGGCATGGCCCGCTCAACACCGAATCTCCTTGATCAACTCACGGAAGGTACGGCGTGTCCCACACAGAGTGAGACGCGCATGTCTCAACTCAGCACTGACGTACGGGGATTGAGATGGAGCGGGAAACCTTGACAAGCGGATTGGTCTGGACCAACTTGTACGTCCAGCGGTGGCCACCGTGACGGATTCCCCACATCCACTCCCCTCGGGAGGCATCAGTGCACCGCGTACCAGGCATGCCCAGACGCGGACGCCGGACCTGGGCAGGAGCCCTCGCCGCCGTCCTCACCGCCGCCGGTCTCGCCCTCACCGGCGCGGGCCAGGCCTCGGCCGCCGACATCAACAACGCGAGGAACGCCGGCTTCGAGTCCGGCCTGACCAACTGGACCTGCTCCGCGAGCAGCGGTAGGACCGTCTCCTCCCCCGTCCACAGCGGCTCGGCGGCCCTGAAGGCCACCCCGGCCGGCCAGGACAACGCCAGGTGCGTCCAGACGGTCGCGGTGAAGCCCAACTCCACGTACACGCTGAGCGCGTGGGTGCGGGGCGGATACGCGTACCTGGGCGCGAGCGGCACGGGCACGACGGACGTGTCGACGTGGACCCCGGACACCACGGTCTGGAAGCAGCTGACGACGACGTTCACCACCGGCGCGTCCACCACCTCGGTCACCCTTTACACGCACGGCTGGTACGGGCAGGCGGCCTACTACGCGGACGACGTGTCGGTGTACGGCCCGGACGGCGGGGGCGGGAGCGATCCGGACCCCACGGTCCCGTCCGCCCCGGCCGGTGTCACGGTCTCGGGCTCGTCCTCGTCCTCCGTGTCCCTCGCGTGGAACACGGTGCCGGGCGCGACCGGCTACAACGTCTACCGGAACGGCACCAAGGTCCAGGCGGTGACGGGCACGTCGGCGACCGTGACCGGGCTCGCCGCCTCCACCTCGTACACCTTCCAGGTCACGGCGACGAACGCGGCGGGCGAGTCGGCGAGGTCGGCGACGGTGACGGGGACGACGACGTCCGGCTCCGGCGGTGGCGGCACCGGGCTGCCCAGGCACGCCCTGACCGGGTACTGGCAGAACTTCGACAACGGCGCCACGGTCCAGCGCCTCTCGGACGTCCAGTCCCAGTACGACATCATCGCGGTGGCCTTCGCCGACGCGACCACGACGCCGGGCGCGGTGACCTTCAACCTGGACTCGGCGGGTCTGGGCGGCTACACGGTCGACCAGTTCAAGGCCGACATCAGGGCCAAGCAGGCGGCGGGCAAGAAGGTCGTCGTCTCGGTCGGCGGCGAACGCGGCACGGTGACCGTCAACGACGCGGCGTCGGCCACGAACTTCGCGAACTCGGTCCACTCCCTGATGCAGACGTACGGCTTCGACGGCGTCGACATCGACCTGGAGAACGGTCTCAACGCGACGTACATGACGCAGGCCCTGCGGTCGCTGTCGGCCAAGGCCGGCCCCTCACTCGTCCTCACGATGGCGCCGCAGACGATCGACATGCAGTCGACGTCGAACTCCTACTTCCAGACGGCGCTGAACGTGAAGGACATCCTGACGGTCGTCAACATGCAGTACTACAACAGCGGCTCCATGCTGGGCTGTGACGGCAAGGTCTACAGCCAGGGCTCGGTGGACTTCCTGACGGCCCTGGCCTGCATCCAGCTGGAGGGCGGCCTGGCCCCGTCCCAGGTGGGCCTGGGCCTCCCGGCGTCAACACGGGGAGCGGGTAGCGGCTATGTGGCCCCCTCGGTGGTGAACAACGCGCTCGACTGCCTCACCCGGGGCACGAACTGCGGCTCCTTCAAGCCCTCGCGCACGTACCCGGACCTGCGGGGCGCGATGACGTGGTCGACCAACTGGGACGCCCTGGCGGGCAACGCCTGGTCGAACGCGGTGGGGCCGAAGGTGCACGGGTTGCCGTAGGGGGACCAGCCCGTGTGGGGGCGGGGACTTGGTCAGTCCCCGCCGCCGCCTCCACCGCCGTCGCCGCCACCGCCACCGTCGCCCCCGCCGCCACCGCCGTCGTCGCCTCCTCCGCTGCCCGAGTCCCAGCCGTCCCCCGACCCTCCGCCGGGGCCGTTGTCGTCGCTGTCACGGCCCAGGTGGGTGAACCAGGGCTCGTTCCAGTCGTCCTCGTCCCGGGACCGGTCCGGCCGTGCGCGGAAGCGGACCGCGCCCGTCGCGTCGCCGAGGCCGAAGGCGACCGCGAACACGTGGGCCATCACGGCGTCCAGCGGGTCGGGGCTGTCGTGCCGTACGTCCGCGAGAGGGAGCAGCACGGTGCCGAGTACGGGAGCGGCGGGCCGGGGGCGGGTGAGGCGGGCGACCGGACGGCCGTTGCAGGTCAGGTGGGACGACCGCGCGTCCGCGCGCGTCAGCTCCCAGCGGCGCTGCGGGATCTCGACGGTCACCGAGCGCTTCGACTTCCGCAGGGTGAAGGTGACGGCCGTCAGGGCGGGTGTCTCCCCCACCGTCAGCAGCAGCCCCCGCCCGGGGTCCCTCCGGTCGGCCGACACGCCGTACGGGGCGCGGATCCGCACCACGGGGGCCGACGGCGCCCAGACGTCGACCCGTGCGGTCCGCCGGTCGACCACCACCGTGACCGGGCCCGCCGGGCCCATGGCGACGCGCCGCGCGAGCCACAGCGGGACGCCCTCGGCCCTCGCCCGGTCCGCGAGCGCGGCGACCGCCGCCGGACCACCGGCGTGGCGTACCGCCATGTCCCCGAGGGCCCGCGCGAACTCGGCGGCCCGGCGCACCCGCACCGGCTTCATGGACCCGGTGATCCGCGTGACCGGCACGATCCCGTCGCCCGCGGGAAAGTGGGCGAACGGCCGCTCGGAGCCACCGCCGCCGAGCCACTGCCCCCGCAGATACGCGTCCGCCATGGCCGCCATGTGCAACTCCTCCGGCGGGGTGGTCCTGCGCCCCACCCGCAAGCCGCCCTCGGTCAGTACGACCGTTCTGGCCAGCGGGTTCCGGGACTGCTCCGCGTACACGACCTCGATCACCTGTGCTCCCCCATGTCTCGGGCCGGCCCATGCACTGGTGAAGTCGCTCAGAAGCCCCTGGGCAGTTCCGGTTCCGGGACCCGGGGTCCGGGTCCGGTGGGTGTCACCTGGCGGCGGAACCGGGCCGCTCGCGGTACTCGTCGACGACGGCCCGCTGGAGGATGGCGGTCTCCGCCAGGATGGTGCCCTTCTTGCCCGCCTCGCCGTCCTTCGACAGGTAGGTGCGTTCGCCGAGGTAGGCGAGGCTGTCGCGGTCGAAGATCCACTCGGTGGCCCAGGTGGACCGCTTGTCGACGCGGCGGATACCGATGCCGTGCCGGCCCGCCGGGTCCACCGCGTCGTCGACCAGCTTCACGCCGGGGATCCTCGCCGCGGCCTCGTAGAGCGCGGCTGCGGTTCGCGGCGGCATGACCATGCCCAGCAGTCGGCCGATCTCGTCGAAGACGGCCTGCGCCTTCTCCTTGCCCTCGTCCTGCTGGGTCAGGCGGCCGATCTCGTCGAGCAGTTCGTCAGGATCGGTGGGCAGCGAGGCCAGCCACTTGTACGTGGGGCGGCCGATGCCCGCCGGAGTGCCGGGCGAACCGGGGGGCAGCAGTTCCCTGAGCGGGGCGTAGCCGCCGCCCTCGTAGAGCAGGGCCAGCTGCTTCACCGGGCCCGGCTCCTGCGACCACCAGGCCTCCCGCTCGCTCAGCTGCCCCGGCTCGCACGGACCGTCCTCCTGGCACTCCGCCCCGGCGTCCATGCTCTTGATGTAGACCAGTTGGTCGTCGCGCACGGGCGTGGCCTCCGTCTTCGCGGCGACATCGGCGATGCGGTCGAGCAGGACCACGGCGGTCTCGCCGTCGGACGGCTGGACCCCGTAGCCGGAATCCATGGTTGTGACGAGACCGACGGTCAGGGCCCCGGCCAGCGCGAGGGCCGCAGTCGGCATCCACACCGCCGGGCGCAGCAGCCGGGCGCGGGACCGCGTCGGCCGCGGGGTGTCCGGAGTGTGCGGGGTGTGCGGGGTCTGTTCGGGCGTCTCGGCGGAAGCGGGCGTACGGCTCTGGTCGTCATCGATGAGCTGCATCAAGCGGTCCTTGTGGTGGGAGTGGCGACCAGGGGGCAGGTCCCGTTCGGCGGGGGCCGGGAGCACTCGGAGCAACTCCTCGTGCGCCTCTGCCTCGTGCGCCTCGTCCTCACGCTCGGCCCGGACCGGCCCGGAACCAGCGGCGTTCATCGGGATCCCTCCTGAATCTCCTGGAACGGAAGGGCCGCCAACGCGGCCTCACCGGGTATCTCTCCGCGGCGACGGGTCGGTTCCGTGGTTTTTGGACGGTTTTCCGACCCTTCCTCCCGCAGCCGCTGCTCGGTCAGCTTCCACAGCCGCGCCCGTGCCCGGGACAGGCGCGAGCGCACGGTTCCCACCGGGACGCCCAGTGCCTGCGCGGCCTGCGCGTAGTCGAGCCCCGACCACACGCACAGCGCCAGCACCTCCCGCTCGCCGCGCCGCAGGCGGTCGTACACCTGCCGTACGGCGGCCAGCCGGCGGGCGTCGTCGAGGCGCCCGGCGGTCTCGTCGGCGAAGTCCGCCACCGCGTCCGGAGCGGGGCGGCGGGCCAGGAAGTCCAGGCGGCGGCCGAGGCCCCGGTTGGCGTTGCGGGACTTGTTCGTCGCCATGCCCAGCAGCCACGGCTTCACCGTGCCGCCCTCCGGCTCCAGTTGCTCCCGGGTACGCCAGGCGTCGAGGAAGGTGTCCGCCATGACCTCCTCGGCGGACGACCAGTCACCGGTCAGCCGGTAGGCGTGGTTGTAGACGGTGCGCGCGTACTCCTCGTAGATCTCCGCGAAGGCCTCGCGGTCACCCGCCCGTAGCCGCGCGCGCAAGCGGTCACTCATGTCGTATGCACCCCATAGACCTCACACCCGTGACTCTCCGCCGGACGGGGGTGGTTCCGGTGACGTGCGCCACAGCGGGTGGCGTGCGGTGTGCGGCGACCGCCTTCCGCGGTTACTCCTCCTCGGGCTCCAGCCCCATCTCCTTGGCGCTGTACCGGGGCAGCTCACCGGTGTCGATCGTCCACGTGCCCAGATCCGTGCTGACGGTCACGGGCTTGCCGTAGGACTGACGCAGGCGGTTCTCGTACGCGGGCCGCCCCTCGGACCGGCCGATCCCCCACTGGTAGGTCCACGTCCCGTCACGCGGGTCGATGATCAGGTAGTGGCGGATGCCCATGGCCGGGTAGTCGCGGGTCTTGTGCTCGTAGTCGTTCTCAGGGTTCGAGGGGGAGACGATCTCGATCGCGACGATGATCTCGTGGGGATCGAGAGGCTCGTCCGTCTGCATGGCCTCGCTGGAGCAGACGAGGATGTCCGGAACACGCAGCTTGCCGAGCGACTCGTCGTCGGTATCGGTGGCTTGGAAGGCGAAAAACCCCTCCGGAAGTTGCGCGTCGAGCTGCCGGGAGACCCACTTGGCCGTGAACTGGTGGCGGGGCGGCGGGCTTGTCATCATCACGAGCTGCCCGTCACTGATCTCTGGCCAAGTGAAGCCGGGCGGCGGGGTGATGTGGTCACGGCGGTGGCGGAGCCGCCGGTACAGGCTCTTCTGGGTCATCAAGGCCTCCCGCATCCAGCATGAGGGGTGCGGTGTGATCGCGGGCATCATCGGAGCAGACCTCGGCACTCGGTGGCGATCTCGGCCCAGACCGTCTGACCGCCGCCCACTCCGTGCACCCCCCAACGGTCGGCCAGCGCATCCGTGATCAGCAGCCCGCGCCCGTGCTCGCCCTCCGGGTCGGACGGCGTTCCCGATGCGTCCAGCGGCACGCCGCCGCGCCCCTCGTCGAGCACGCCGATCGTGACCGTTCCGGCACGTGGGCGCAGGTCACCGTGATGGTGCTGCTGTCAGTGTGCTCCAGGGCGTTCGCGACGAGTTCTCCGGTGACCGTCTCCAGGTCGTCCGTCGTACGGGGAGGCAGGCCCCACGATCGGGCGGTGTCCCGCACGTAGCGGCGGGCCGCGGGCTCGGAGGCGAGGTCGTGGCCGGGGAGGGTGAGCAGGGCGTACGCGCGGGCTGCGGGCGGGACGCTCGGGAACGCGGGCGCCGGCGGCGTTCCCTCCAGGTGAGCCGGCGGCACTCCGCCGAGCCGCGCACCTCGGGACCTGGCGATGAGCAGGGCCTCTGCGAGCGCGTCGGCCAACTGCCCTGCCAGGGCCGCGAGTTCCTTGTCCAGATTCACATTCCGACTTACAAGCAAGTCTCCTGCACACGCGAGGAGCCGGTCTGCGAGGTCGAGTTGCATGTTCTCGACCCGATCCGCATGCCGGAAGGCGGGCTCGCCTCCATCCGTGAGGAGAAGGCAGGGTTGGCCGTGGGCACCGTTCCAGGGCAGGAGCCGCGCGAGGTTCACTTCACCCTTCCTCTCGTTCACGCAGCCGCTCCCAGTTGGGCGTGGATGTCGCGGGTGTCGAGGTCGACGCCGTAGCTGGCGCACCACAGAGTGTCTCGCCGCAGCCGCTGGATCCGCGCCTCCTCCTGCCGTTCGTAGGCCTTGAGGTAGGGGCGGACGAGGGTGGTGGCGGAGCCGTCGATGGGTTCGTTGGAGGCGTGAACGTGACCCTACGAGGCTCAGCAGGACCGGCCGGTCGTATGCAGATCGCCCGGGGCCTCAGGGCACTCCGTACGCGGGCCGGTCTCACACAGTCCGAGGTGGCGAAACGGGCGGGAGTCTCGGTCGGAACTGTGAATCGCTACGAGACGTGGCAGGACCGTGCGAAGCTCAGGCTGCCGACCGTGAACGCCCTGGCGGATACGTGCGGCGCGACACCCCAGGAGCGCGCGGCCTTGGCCCAGCTCGTCCGGAACCAGGAGAACGGCTGGTGGATGGACCTCCCCGCCGTCCCCGAGGTCATGGACCCGCTGTTGTCGTTCGAGGACGTCGCCGAGTACGAGCATGTCTTCGCCAATGCCCTGGTGCCCGGACTGCTGCAGACGCGGAACTACGCCCTCGCCCTGCATCGCGCCCAGGACGCCCGCGCCGGAAACGACGTGATCGAGAGCAAAGTGGACGCCCGCCTCAAGCGGCAGGCCATCCTGGACCGCTCTCCTGCCATGCACCTGTGGGTGGTCCTCGACGAGGCCGTACTGCGCCGAACTGTCGGTGGTGATGAGGTGATGGCCGAGCAGATCGATCACCTTCAGCTCATGGCGCGCCGCCCCAACGTGGACATCCAGGTGCTGCCGTGCACCGCGGGCGCACACGCCGCAGGATCCGGCGGGCATTTCCTGATCCTCGGCCGGGACGACGAAGGCGACCCCCTCAGCGGTGTGAACGTCGTCTACCTCGAACTCCACAAGCGGGGCCTCTATCTCGACGCACCGGAAGAGTACAGAGCTACAAACTCATGTTTGACTACTTGCGGTCCCAAGCTGCCGACACCTCGGCCAGCCTGAACCTGCTGACTGCCGCGAGACAGGAGCTCTTCCGATGACCGAGGCGCCAACCCCCGTTGAGCTCGCACCTGAGATCTGGCGCAAGAGCAGTTACAGCGCGGCCGACAACGAGTGCGTCGAGATCGCTGTCCACAGCCGTCTCGTGTCCGTACGCGACTCGAAAGCCCCTCACCGAGGCGTGCTGGCCGTGCCGCACTGCGCTTTTGCCGCCTTCATGGCAGGGTTGAAGGCGCGGAAGGACATACGTGAGGTGCTGTAACCATCAGGTCTTCGCGGGCGTCGCGGCCGTCGACCGCGACCCGTGACCCGTGACCCGTGACGACGCTCGGTGGGCAAAGCGTCGTGCTCCTGCTGCGGGCCCGGCGCTTCGTCTGCGGCAGCGCGGCCTGTTCGCGGTGCACCTCCCCGGAATTGTTCGCGCGGCTGACCGCCCCCTACACGCGCTTACCGCGCCTTGAACCGCTGCTGGAGCACGTCGGGCACGCTGGGCCGGAGGGGTCGGTGCCCGACTACCAGTGCAACTCCCAGAACCTCGTCACACGCGTCCAGGAGTTGACCCAGGCCACCGCAGAACTCGAAGGCCGTCTCCGCCATGCCATGGAGGGAGAAAGCGCTCCTTGAAGGCCGAGTCAGTGAGCTCGAAGACGACCTCGCGGCTGCTCGCGCCAGCCTCCGGAGAATGATCCGCGCGGAGGACGCATCGCCCAGCACTGCGTGATTTTGCAGGCCAAGTGGCTTGTCGAGCGATGTTGGACGGAATCTGCATTTCCACCTGGCGGCGATCCTCTGAGCCCGGCGCTGCCCGGTGTGATCAAAGGTTGAACAGTCGTCGGGCGTTGCCGGACAGGAACAGCTCGGTGGCCTCCTCATCCAGGCCCAGATCACCGAGGTGTTCCAGCGCTCGGCCAGGGGTGATCATGGGGTAGTTGGTGCCGAACAGTATCTTCCTGCGGCCCCGGCCTCGCAGGTAGTCGACCAACTCGCGTGGATAGCGGCGGACAGTGTAGGCGCTGGTATCGATGTAGACGTTGGCGTGCTTGTCGGCCACCGCGATCATCTCGGCGGTCCACGGGTAGCCAATGTGTCCGCACACGATGGTCAGCTCGGGGAAGTCGAGGGCGACTTGGTCAATGTAGGGGATGGGACGGCCGGTCTCGGACGGGCGCAGCGGGCCGGTGTGCCCGACCTGTGTGCAGAAGGGGATGCCGAGGTCGACGCAAGCTGCGTACAGCGGGTAGTACAGCCGGTCGGTGGGCGGGAGCTGCCACAGCCAGGGCACGATCCGCAGGGCCACAAAGCCGAGTTCCTGCACAGCCCGGCGCAGTTCCCGCACGGCATCAATCGGCCGCGTGAGGTCCGCGCCGGCCACCCCCCGCAGCCGTCCGTCGGACTGGGCGACGAACTCGGCCACTTCGTCGTTGCTGATCAGCGGCCCTTGCGGCCCGTACCAGGCCGCTGAAAGCCCAATCTCGACTCCGCCCGTGGCCATCGCGGCCACTGTGGCCTCGACCGGCAACTGCTCCTTCAGCAACCCCTGGCCCGTCCATCGACGCAATGACTCAAACATCTCGTGGTTTGAGTGACGGAGTGTTGGGTGCTGCATCCACGCATCGATGACTGCCATCAAGTTTCCTGCCCTCTGCTGGCGCCACCGGTCATCCTGCCCCGAAGTGGCCAAGCGATCGCTTACCGCGACCGTAGCCGTTGCGCATTGCCCACAGCCAACGTTTGAGACGCAGTCAAAAGGCGTGCCCGGCTCACAAGTCGGCTACGACCAGCCGGTAGCCGGCATCGAGCGCTTCGCGGTCGAGCAGGTCGGCATGACGTTGATGCCACCGGCCGGAAGACACGTCGTCGGCCAGCCGGGCCAAGCCTGGCTGGATGACGTCGTCGCTGATCTGGGCGAACATCGAGATACCCGCCCGGACTTCCGGATCGAGGTACGCCTCGGGTCGGCGCCAGAATGCGGCGAGGAATCCGTCGGCGCAGTCGTGCGGGATGGGGACGGTCTCGACGCGGGCGCCTCCTAACAGCGTGACCAGGCGGTCGACGCCGACGGCTCGTGTGTCGTCGAACGCGGCTGCCTCGGGCAGGTACTCGTCCAGCAGCCAGAACCTGCGGCTGATGTCGTGGTCGAAGGTGAAGATGACGATCCGTTGCCGGGCAACGCGACGGAGTTCCCCGATGCCGGCATCCAGGTCGCTCCAGTGGTGCACGGTCAGAAGGGCCATCACCGCATCGGCCGAGTCATCGGCGAGAGGGATCGACTCCGCGGATGCTTCCAGAGCCCGCGCGGATCCGGCCGGACGCTGGGCGATCATCACTGCGCTGGGTTCAACAGCCAGCACCGTTTGCGGCGGCTCGTAGGAGCCGGTGCCGGCTCCGACGTTGATCACGGTGGCAGCACCACCCAGGGCCTGATGAATCCTGGCGGCGATTCGGGGGTCCGGCCGCCTGGTGCAAGCGTAGGTCGCACCGATGCTGTTGTAGGTCGCCATACCACGCAGTATGCGCGCTTGCTGCTGACATCGGGAGGAGCACGCAGCGGCGGTGATCCGCAGCACGACGCCGCCTCCGCGGCGTGAGGCGCGACCAGCATCGGACCGACCCTCGAAGCCGTCCGGCACGATCAGAGTCTGGGCCCAGTTGTGATGCGGCCCAGCCCACTACGGTCAGGGGGCATTGCAATTGATGAGGATGCCCTTGGGGCGCGGAACAGGTTGCTTGCTGTCGAGCCCGCCCTCACCCCATGGGCCGGTAGTACCGAAGCACCCCGAACAGGTGGGCGAACCATTCCTGGAGACGGTCATGGCGTTTGGCGTCGACCACGCACTCGTAGAAGCGGCCGTCGACGTGGACGACGCCCATGACGAGTCCCTTGTTGTCGGTGTGGGGCTTGTAGTGGACGCTGCGGATCTCCGGCCAGGAGAAGTCGATGGTCCGGCCGTGGTCTTCGAAGGAGACGCCGGAGATGTCGACGACGATGGAGTTGTGACGGTCCACGGCCAGGAACTCCGGGCCCGCGGGCGCGGCCGGCTGGGGTGACGGCGGTGGCGGGGCCGGGTACGGGGCGTACGGCTGGGGTGGTGGCGGCGGCGCGTAACCCTGGGGCGGTGGTGGTGCGTACGGCTGGGCGGGCGGTGGTGCGTGCGGCGGGGGCGGAGGGCCGAAGCCGGGGGGCGGTGGTGGCGGTGACGGCTGTGGGCCTTGGTCGGGCTGCTGCATGCTCGCGTCCCCCTCGCGCGTCTGTCCTGGTGCCGTCGGCGTGATCCTCGACGCACCGTATCTCTCGCTCACCGGTGAAACATTCGCCGGGGTCCACCGCATCAAAGTAGTGGAGCGGTGCCACGAGCCCACACGAGTGCAGGGGGAACGCATGAGACACGTCCGCGCGGACGGCTATCCGGAGTTCGCGGCGGCACGCGCGGGGCACCTCTACCGGTCCGCCTGTCTGCTGACGGGCGGGGACACCCATCTCGCCGAGGACCTCGTGCAGGAGACGCTCGGGCGGCTGTACGTGAAGTGGGGGCGGGTGTCAGGGGTCGGGAACCCGGCCGCGTACGCGCAGACCGTGCTCACCCGCACGTTCCTCTCCCACCAGCGGCGGCGCAGCAGTACCGAGCGGGCCACCGACACGTTTCCCGACCTGCCGGACCCCCACGGCGCCGACACACCGCTGCGGCTCACCCTCGTCGAGGCGCTGGCCCAACTGCCCGCCAAGGACCGGGCTGTGATCGTCCTGCGGTACTGGGAGGACCGCTCCATCGAGGAGACCGCCAACGCGATGAACGCCAGCTCGGCCGCCGTACGCACGCGCTGCGTCCGCGCGCTCGCCCGCCTCCGGGAGCTGCTCGGCGAGGACCTCGGCGAGTACGCGACACCCTGACCCACCCCGCGCCCACACACGTACGCCCCTGAAGAAACGGTGGTTCGCCATGCCCGTCGAACATCACGAGGACCCCTTCGAGGACCGGCTCGGTGACGCCCTGCGTCAGGCGGGCGGAGCCTTCGAGGCCGACGGCACCGCCCTGGTCGCCGGCGGGGAGGTGCGGGGGCGCAGGTTGCTGCGGCGGCGCCGCGCCACCGTCGCCGGGGGCGTCGCCGGCGTCGCGCTCGCGGGGGTCGGCGGTGCCCTGCTCGTTCCCTGGGGCGGGGGCGGCGACGAGGAGTCCGTGGCGGGCGACCCGAAGCCGAGGCCGTCCTCTTCCCTCTCCGCCTCCCCCACGCCGTCCCGGCCGGTGTCGGGCGACGCGCTGCTCCGTACGCTCAAGGGTCTGCTCCCGGAGGGGAGGTTCAGCGGCGAGAACGCCCGTGGAACCGGCGCGGACCTCGGCCCCTCCGCGCGTCTCGTCTACGACGACGGCAAGGGCCCCGCCGCGATCGGCATCAGCATGGACCGCGTCGAGCCGGGCAGCCGGCAGGCCCGCCAGGTGACCACGTGCCCGGCCCAGGAGCTCACCCCGCACGACGCCTGCTCCACGAGCCGGCTCCCCGACGGCTCACTGCTCATGGTCTTCCAGGGCTACGAGTATCCCGACCGGCGCGTGGACACCAAGTGGTGGAACGCCGAACTCGTCACCCCCGAGGGGTACCACGTCTCGCTGAGCGAGTGGAACGCCGCGGCCGAGAAGGACGCACCGGTCAGCAGGCCCGACCCGCCGCTCTCCGCGGATCAGTTGAAGAAGGTCGTCACCGCCAGGGCATGGCGTACGGCTGTCGACGCCATCCCCGAGGCCCCGGAGGCTACGGCCTCCCCGACCGCGCCCGCCGAGCCCCCGGCCGCCGACGGCCCGGCGATCCGCAAGACGCTCGTCAGCCTGCTGCCCAAGGACCTCAAGGTGGTGTCGAAGGGGGGCCAGGAGTCCGAGTACGGCTTTGCCGTCGTCGACGACGGCAAGGGCGCGACCTTCGTCCAGATCAACGTGCAGCCCGGCATGTCGGACGTCGAGGACCAGCTCTTCGGGCCCGACGCCGAGGTCCTGCCGGACGGCACCAAGGTGACGACACGGAAGGGCCCGGGCGACGACAAGGGCGCGGCTCTGGTGATGTGGACCGTCGACACCATCCGCACCGACGGTGTGCGGGTCGTGGTCAGTGCCTTCAACTCCGGCTCCCAGGTCACCGCCCCGACCCGCGCCACTCCCGCCCTCACGATGGGGGACCTCAGGAAGATCGCCACAAGTGAGCGGTGGGAGCGGCTCCTTCAGGCCGGCAGGTGAGAAGAACCGATCAGAAGGACCGGTCAGAAGGACCGGTCAGAAGGACCGGTCAGAAGGACCGGTCAGAAGGACCGGTCAGAAGAACTCCGCCCACGGCTGGTCCCAGATCTGCTTCACGCACAGCACCAGGAACAGCAGTCCCGCGACGGCCAGCATCACGTTGCTGAGCGGCCCGTTGCGCCACTGACTTGGTGTGCGCGAGGAGTTGAGGAGCCAGAGCAGTGTCCCGGCGAGGAAGGGGAGGAAGGCCGCGCCCAGGACGCCGTAGATGATGATCAGGCGGAAGGGCTGGCCCTGGAAGAGCAGCACCATCGGCGGGAAGGTCAGCCACAGCAGGTACGCGCGGAACGGCCACGACCGCTCCCGCTCGCCCGAGGCGACCTCCTCGCCCTTCAGCTCGCCGCCGCTCGTGCGGTAGCGGGCCACGAAGTCGGCGAACATCAGGCTCACGCCGTGCCAGACGCCGATCAGCGAGGTGAAGGAGGTGGCGAAGAAGCCGATCAGGAAGAACTTCGCGGTGGCCGTGCCGTACTCGTCCTCCAGGATGCCGCCGAGCTGGATCAAACCCTTGTCGCCGGTCGCGATGGCGATGTTCGCCGAGTGCAGGAGCTCGGCTCCGACGAAGAGCATCGCGATCACGAAGATGCCGGTCGTGGCGTAGGCGACCCGGTTGTCCAGGCGCATGACCTTCATCCAGCCGGTGTCCGTCCAGCCCTTGGCGTTGACCCAGTAGCCGTACGCGGCGAGCGTGATCGTGCCGCCGACGCCGCCGATCAGGCCGAGGGTGTTGAGGACGGAGTCCTTCTCGTCGGGCAGGACGGGGAGGAGGCCGGCGAAGGCGTCGGGGAGGTTCGGGGTCACCCGGACGGCCAGATAGACCGTCACCACGAACATGACGCCCACCAGGACCGTCATGACCTTCTCGAAGACGGCGTACTTGTTGAACCAGACGAAGACCAGGCCGACCAGCCCGCAGGCGATGCCCCACCACTTGAGGTCCATGACGTCCGGGAACAGCGCCTGCAGCGGCAGCGCGCTCGACGACATCGCGGCCGCGCCGTACACGAAGCCCCAGATCACGGCGTAGACGACGAAGAAGTACGTCGTCCAGCGGCCGAGGCTGGCCCAGCCGTCGAAGAGGGTGCGGCCGGTGGACAGGTGCCAGCGGCCGGCCGCCTCCGCGAGGGAGATCTTGACGAGGCAGCCGATCACCGCGGCCCACAGCAGGGTGTAGCCGAAGTTGCTGCCCGCGATGAGGGTCGCCACCAGGTCCCCGGCGCCGACGCCGGTCGCGGCGACCACGATGCCGGGACCGATGTACTTCCAACTGGACTTGCGGGGGGCCGCGGTGGCCTTCCCTGTCGCTGTGTTGTCCGTGGTGTCCGCCATGCCGATCAAGAAAGCGCAAAGCGGTCGAGGGCACAAGAGGGCATGCCGTGAAGGAAGCCGGTGGGTGGACGGTCCCCGCGAGGGGCCGGCCCGGCAAGGAACTGGTGATGCCAAAGGGCGGGCCATGCCAAGAAGCCGACCATGCCAAAGGCCCGGCCCCGCCAGGGAGCCGACCCCACCTAGGAACAAGTGAAGCCAAAGGGCAGGCCACGCCAAGAGGCCGACCATGCCAAAGGCCCGGCCCCGCCAGGGAGCCGACCCCACCTAGGAACAAGTGAAGCCAAAGGGCAGGCCACGCCAAGAAGCCGGCCCCGCCAAGAAGCCGACCATGCCGAAGGCCGGGCCCGGCCGAAGGCCCGGCTATGGCCAAGGGCGGGTCCCGGCGGCCTGGCCTGCCGCCGGGGTTCGGGATGCGGTCCGGGACGGAACGCGCGGGCTACGGCTGTCGCCGACCGCAGCCGTCCAGTCCGCACGTGCCGAGCTCGAACCACACGGTTTTGCCCGGCCCGTCCTGGTGGCAGCCCCAGCGCTGCGCCAGCGCGTCCACCAGGAACATTCCGCGGCCGCTCTCCGACGTCTGCGCGACACGGCGCACACGGGGACGACGCCGGTCGGTGTCGGACACCTCGCAGCGCAGGACGCCGTGCGCGGCCGTCAGCGTCAGCCGGAGCCGGCTCTCGGCGTGCACCAGGGCGTTGGTGACGAGTTCGCTGACCAGGAGCTCCACCGTCTCGCTCTGTTCGGTGAGTCCCCAGCTCTCCAGCTGTCTTCGGACCTCCGCGCGGGCCTGTCCGGCGGCGGAGGGAAGGGGTTCGTACTCGACGCTCCGGTGCCCCGCGCCCAGCGGTAACACGGAGAGTGTGCCGAACCGAGGGCCGTGTTCGGAGAGTTCGGAGAGTTGGCCCTCTTGTGTCTCAAATCCCTCGGAAAGTCGCAGCATGGGTCCAAGTTATCCCTTTGGGGCGTCCGGCACACCCGGAGGAATGCGCGATTCCGCGCGTACGCACACCGTAGGCGCCACTACAGAATCCTGCGTACGGGACCACGTTGACGCCTCCGCGCACCCAACGTGGCGCGCCCCGGGCGGCGTTGGACCAAGGCAGCGTGGACCTCTGCGGCGACAGCGCCAACTCGGGCCACCTACAGGCCACTTCAGGCCACTTCAGTCCGCCCTCGCCGCTCCTCAACCCCCTCGCACTCTTGACCTGCTCATGCCACGCCCGCACGATGAGCGCCACACCCGCACCAGAGGTCGTACGTCGCACAGAACCACCCCCCGCTCCACTCCCCGTCCGGAGACCCCGGATTCCCCGGAGAACCTAGGAGACTCATGCGACTCCGCACACGCGGCAGCGGCAGACCAGGTCGCCGCTCCGCCGCCCTCATCGGCCTGCTGGCCCTCACCCTCGCGGCGCCCGTCGCCGCGACGACCACCACCGACGCCACGGCGACCAGCGCGCAGCGCCCCACGGCCTCCGCGGACGACATCCGCCAGTACGAGGTCACCATGCACTCGGACGCCAAGTCCCGCACGGCGCTGCAGCAGGCGGGCGTGACCGTGGACAGCGCCGACGACCACACGGTCTTCATCTCCGGCCGCGCGGACCAGATCAGGAAGCTCAAGCGGCTCGGCTACGACGTCACACCGGCGGGTGCCGTACCCGACCGGTCGGGCGGCGAGGACGACGTACGGCTCCTCGACTTCCCCTCGGCCGACTCGCGCTACCACAACTACGCCGAGATGAACACGGAGATCGACCAGCGGATCGCGGCGTACCCGAGCATCATGAGCAAGCGCGTGATCGGCAAGTCGTACCAGGGCCGCGACATCGTCGCCATCAAGATCAGTGACAACGTCGCGAGCGACGAGTCCGAGCCCGAGGTGCTGTTCACCCACCACCAGCACGCCCGTGAGCACCTCACCGTCGAGATGGCGCTCTACCTCATCCGTGAGCTCGGCGCCGGGTACGGATCGGACTCCCGTGTCACCAACATGGTGAACAACCGTGAGATCTGGATCGTCCCCGACCTCAACCCGGACGGCGGCGAGTACGACATCGCCACCGGCTCGTACCGGTCCTGGCGCAAGAACCGGCAGCCCAACAGCGGTTCGTCGGCCGTCGGTACGGACCTGAACCGGAACTGGAACTACCGGTGGGGCTGCTGCGGCGGATCGTCCGGCTCCACGTCCTCGGAGACCTACCGGGGCACGTCCGCCGAGTCCGCACCCGAGGTGAAGGTCGTCGCCGACTTCGTGCGCAGCCGCGTCGTGGGCGGCAAGCAGCAGATCAAGGCGGGGATCGACTTCCACACCTACAGCGAGCTCGTGCTCTGGCCGTTCGGCTACACCACCGCCGACACGACCACCGGGATGACGGCGGACGACCGCAACGCGTTCGCGACCGTCGGCCAGAAGATGGCCGCCAGCAACGGGTACACGCCCGAGCAGTCCAGCGACCTCTACATCACGGACGGCTCGATCGACGACTGGCTGTGGGGCAACCAGAAGATCTTCGGCTACACCTTCGAGATGTATCCGGGGTCGGCCGGCGGTGGCGGTTTCTACCCGCCCGACGAGGTCATCGAGCGGGAGACGTCCCGGAACCGGGACGCGGTGCTGCAGTTGCTGGAGAACGCGGACTGTATGTACCGGTCCATCGGCAAGGAGGCCCAGTACTGCGGGTGACGCTCCGCTGAGGCGCGGTGGTTGAGAGCGGCGCGGGGCTGTGCGTTGTGGCTGGTCGCGCCCACGCGGCGCAGCCGCACAGTGTCACAGCCCCGCGCCCCTTACGGGGCGCTCTCCTCCGCCGCGCCGTCCTCGAAGTACGCGTCCAGTACCTCGTCCAGCTGGGTGTCCCACTCCTGGAAGCGGCTCCTGGACGTCGCCTCGATCTCGATCGGGTACCAGCGGCTGTCCGGGGTGTGCACCGTCACCGTGAACCGCTTCCCGAAGCGCGGCGTCTCGGTCTCCACGGCGCCGATCTCGTCCCAACGGAACTCGCAGCTCTGGTCGTCCAGGGAGAGCCGTACGCCCTTGTGGTCCGCGACGATCCTCGCGCGGCGGTCGGACGCCTCGAAGACGGGACCGCCGGGCGCCTCCTCCTCGTCGGTCCCCTCGTCCTCCTCGTCCTCCTCGTCCTCCTCGGCCGCTTCGGCTTCGGCCTCGGGCTCCTCAGGCGCCTCGTCACCGGCGTCGGCGTCGGTCTCGTCCGCCTCCTTCCGCCTGGCGTCCTTCGGCTTGGCGTCCTTCGGCTCGCCGGACGCGGGTGAGGGGAGCCCGGGGATGAAGGCCGGGTCGAATCCGGCGCCCTCCAGGGGCTGGCTGCTCGAACCTATGCGCTGCTCCACAGCGGGAAGTATGGTCGACGATCCTGTGCCGGGCACAGCCAGCCCCTTGTTCGTTACATGCGTTACATGAGTTCCATGCGCCCGGCGCCTCAGACGAAGACGCTCAGCAGCGCCGCCACCGCGAAGCCCGCCACCGACAGCACCGTCTCCAGCACCGTCCATGACTTCAGGGTGTCGCGTTCGCTGATGCCGAAGTACTTGGCGACCATCCAGAAGCCGCCGTCGTTGACGTGCGAGGCGAAGATGGAGCCCGCCGAGATCGCCATGATGACCAGGGCGATGAAGGCCTGGGAGTGGTCGCCCTCGGACAGCAGCGGCGCGACGATGCCCGCCGTCGTGACGATCGCGACCGTCGCGGAGCCCTGGGCCACGCGCAGGACCACCGAGATCAGGTAGGACAGCACGAGCACCGGCAGGCCCACGTCGTTGAAGGTGTCGGAGAGGGCCTGGGCGACCCCGCTGGCCTTGAGGACCGCGCCGAAGACACCGCCCGCGCCGACGACGAGCAGGATGTTGCCGACCGGCTTGAGGGAGGCCGTCGACACCGTCTCCAGGGACCTGCGGGACCAGCCGCGGCGGATGCCGAGCAGGTAGTACGCGAGGAACAGGGCGATCGTGAGCGCCACGAACGGGCTGCCGAAGAACTCGATCACCGAACGGCCGGTGGAGGGGTCCAGCGCGATCGAGGAGAACGTGGCGGCGAGGATCAGGACCAGCGGCGTACCGATGATGGCGAGCACCGTGGTGAGCGGCACCGGCTTCTCCTGGGGCTCGACGCCGGCCGCGCGCTGCTCGTCGATGACGGCCTGCCTGGCCTCCTCGGCCGCCTCGACCATGTCCTGCGGCACGGCGACGAAGATCCGCTTGCCGATCCACGCCGAGTACGCCCAGGCGGCGATCACGGCGGGGATGCCGCAGACGACGCCCATGAGGATGACCCAGCCGAGGTCCACCTTGAGCAGGCCGGCGGCGGCCACCGGGCCGGGGTGCGGCGGCAGGAACGCGTGGGTCACCGACAGGCCGGCGAGCAGCGGCATGCAGTACAGCAGGATCGACTTGCCGGAGCGCTTGGCGGCGGCGTACACGATCGGCGCGAGGACGAAGATGCCGACGTCGAAGAACACCGGGATGCCGAAGATCAGGCCCGTGAGGCCCATGGCGAGGGGGGCGCGCTTCTCGCCGAAGAGGTTCAGGAGGCGGGAGGCGAGTACCTCCGCGCCGCCGCTGACTTCGAGGATCGCGCCGAGCATCGTGCCCAGGCCGATGATGATCGCGACGTGACCGAGGATGCCGCCCATGCCGGACTCGATGGTGGACACGGCGTCCGACTTCTGGACGGTGCCGAAGAGTTCGGTGACGGACAGGCCCGCCGCCAGGCCGACGGCTATGGAGACCGCCAGGAGGGCCACGAACGGCTGGAGTCTGACCCTGATGATCAGTACGAGGAGCAGGACGATGCCGAGGGCCGCGACCGTCAGGAGCCCGGCGGTGCCGTCGATGAGGGTGAGCAGGCCGCCGGTGTGGGGAGGTGTCTCGGGGGCGGCCGCCGCGAGGGAAAGGGCTGTTGGGGGAAAGGGTGTTGGGGACATGGGTGGGGGGACCTCTTCGTAAGTGCATAAAGCTCTTGGGCAGGGGGGATCGCGGCACGGCGCCCCGTGCGGGGGTGTGGGCGTCGTGCCGTGAGGGCGTACGGAGTGCGGGAGTCGAGGGGGTGTCAGCCGAGCACGGCCAGGGCGTCGATCTCGATGAGGAGGCCGGCGGGGAGGCCGACGTAGACCGTGGTGCGGGCGGCGGGCGGAGCGGTGAGCTGCTGCTCCTCGAAGTACTGGTTGTAGATCGCGTTCATCTCGGCGAAGTGGTCGACATCCGTGAGGTAGACGCGGATCATCATCACGTCGTCCCAGCCTGCGCCGCCCTCCTCGAGGATCGCCTTGACGTTGGCGAGGGTCTGGAGGGTCTGCTCGCGCAGGGTGGGCCCGGCGGGCGTGGGCGGCTTGCCCTCCTCCGCCGGCAGGAAGCCGACCTGGCCGGCGACCTGGAGGATGTTCCCCTTCTTCACGCCGTGCGAGAACTTCGCGGGCGGGGTGGTGTGCGTCTTGGGGGTGAGCGCGATCTTGTCGGTCATACGGTGTCCTTTGCCG
The DNA here is from genome assembly GCF_055572015.1 of Streptomyces sp. NPDC030840. Taxonomy (NCBI): domain Bacteria; kingdom Bacillati; phylum Actinomycetota; class Actinomycetes; order Kitasatosporales; family Streptomycetaceae; genus Streptomyces; species Streptomyces sp. NPDC030840. The sequence continues at coordinate 65,320 of NZ_JBVIEE010000025.1, forward strand.
TGTCGGTCATAGGGGGTCCTTGGCCGTGTCGGTCATACGGTGTCCTTCGCCGGGGTCCTGCCCGAGTACTCGCGGCTGACGGCCTCGGCGGTGCGGCGCACCAGGGGGAGGAGGGTGAGGAGTTCGTCGGCGGTGACGACGACGTTGGGGGCCGAGACCGACATCGCGGCGACGACCCGGCCGTCGGCTCCGCGGATGGGGGCGCCGACGCAGTTGATGGACTCCTCGTGGCCCCCGAGGTCGGTGGCCCAGCCCTGCTCGCGCACTCGCTCCAGTTCCTTGAGGAAGGCGGCGGCGTTGGGCGTCGAACGGCGCGTGTAGAGGGGGTAGTCGAGCTTGTCGGCGAGGGCGCGGCGCTCGGCCTCGGGAAGGTCGGCGAGGAGCAGCTTGGCGACGGCGGCGACGGTGATCGCGACGGGTTTGCCGATCCGGGAGTACATGCGCACCGGGTAGCGGCTCTCGACCTTGTCGATGTAGAGGACCTCGTTCTCCTCGTAGACCGCGAGGTGGACGGTGTGGCCGCACTCCTCGTTGAGGCGTACGAGGTGGGGGTGGGCGATCTCCCGGACGTCGAGGTTCTCGACGGCTTCCTGGGCGAGGGCGAACAGGCGGGCGCCGAGGCGGTAACGCTGGTCGGACTGGCGGTAGACGAGGCCGTGCTCGTGGAGCGTGCGCAGGAGGCGCAGAGCCGTGGACTTGTGGACGCCGAGGCGGTCGGCGACCCGGCCCAGGTCGGCGGGGCCCTCCGCCAGCAGCGGCAGGATGCTGAGGGCGCGGTCGACGGTCTGGCTCATGGGTGCTGTACCTCCTCCTCGGCCCGGGTGGCGGCTGTGGTCCAGCCGGGGCCGAGACGAAGTGTGCCCCAGGTCCCGTCGTCCAGGTCGGCGAGGCGGTCGGCGTACTCGCGGGTGGGGGGCGTGGCCAGGTCACCGTGCACCGTGAGCACGGCGGCGGCCATGAGATGACCGTGGCGCAGGCGGGCCCGTGCGGGGAGTCCGCGCAGCGTGGCGGACAGGAATCCGGCGGCGAAGGCGTCTCCGGCGCCCACGGGGGCGACGACGTCCACGTGGAGGGCGGGGGCGTGGGTGATCGTGTCGGCCGCCGGCCCCGACAGGGCCGACGGGACCGGCGGGGCTGACAGGGCTGGTGGGGCTGACGGGGCTGGTGGGACTGGCTGCCCGGACCGGTCCTGGGGCCGCTCGAACAGGGTCGCTCCCTGGGCGCCCTGCTTCACGACCAGCGTGCGAGGCTCGGGGAGGGCGTCCCGTACGGCCCGGGGCGCGCCCTCGACGCCCCAGGCGGCCGCCGCCTCGTCGGCGCCCACGAACACGATGTCGGCGCGTCGGGCGAGGTCGAGCAGGACCCGCCGGCCGTCGGCGTCGCGCCACAGGCTGGGGCGGAAGTTGACGTCGAAGGAGACGAGCGGGCGGCCGGGGCGGGGCTCGGTCAGTTCCCGGAGCAGGGCGTGGCAGTCGTCGGACAGCGCCGCGGTGATCCCGGAGAGGTGCAGGACGCGGCCCGCCCGCACCGCCGCGAGGTCGACGTTCCCCACGGCCATCGCGGACGCGGCCGAGCCCGTCCGGTAGTACGCCACCTCGTGCCCGTCGTCGGCCCGGTCGCCCGCCGTACGGAAGTAGACGCCGGTGGGGCGCGCGGGGTCCCGTCGCACGGCGGAGACGTCGACACCGTAGCCGCCGATGGTCTCGACGAGGTGGTCGCCGAAGCCGTCGGCCCCCACTCGGCTCACCCACCGCGTCGTGTGTCCGGCGGCGGCCAGCGCGCACGCAACGTTGGACTCCGCTCCCCCGATGTCCCGCGCGAAGGACGGGACGTCGGCGAGGCGGCCCGGCCGGGAGGGAAGGAAGGTGACCATGGACTCGCCGAGTGCCACCACGTCGACGACGCCGACGCCCGTACCCACACCGACACAGGTGCCGCGAGCCGCGCCGTTGTCCGCGTGGTCGGCGGATCGGTCGGTGGTCACACAGGCTCCTTGTCGGTGCTGGGCGATGGGGCGGGGTCAACGGCTCCGTTGACCCGGTGTTGGCTGGGATGTTAGACAGCTCTGAGCGACATACGCAATGACCGTTGCACATAGCGCAATCCGCCTGATCAGGGAGGCCCCATGGGTGCGGAAGGCAGTACCGACGTACGGACCGAGGCCCTCGCCCGCCTGGCCGCAGAGCGCGTCGGCCACCGTTTCAAGGGCCTCCCTCCGGACGCCACGGAACTGACCGTCGGCGAGCTCACCGCCGAGCGCCGCAACCTCTTCACGGGCGGCTTCACCACCCCGGTCCTCGCCCTCTCCGCGGAGCGCCTGGAGCACAACCTCGCACTCATGGAGACGTACGCAGCCCGTCACGGCCTCGTGTTCGCACCGCACGGCAAGACGTCCATGGCCCCGCAGTTGTTCTGGCAGCAGATCGACCGGGGCGCGTGGGGCATCACGCTGGCCGTTCCGCATCAGGTGCGGGTGGCGCGGGAGTTCGGGATCGAGCGGATCTTCCTCGCGAACGAGGTGGTCGACGAGGCCGCGCTGAAGTGGATCGCGGCCGAGCTGGACGCCCACCCCTCCTTCCGGCTCGTCTGTTACGTCGACTCCGTGCGCGGGGTCGAGCTGATGGACTCGGCCCTGCGGGGTGCCGCCTCCCGCCCGCTGGACGTGGTGGTCGAGCTCGCCGCCGGTGAGGGCGCGCGGACCGGTGTCCGGACCGAGGCGGAGTGCGCGGCGGTGGCGGACGCGGTGGCGGCCGTGCCCACGCTGCGGCTGGTGGGTGTGGCGGGCTACGAGGGCGAGGTGCCCGGGGCGGACCCGGAGCGGGTGCGGGCCTGGCTGCGGCGGCTCACCGCGCTCGCGACGGACTTCGACAAGGCCGGGCGGTTCGCGGGACTGGACGAGATCGTGGTGAGCGCGGGCGGGAGCGCCTGGTTCGACGCGGTCGCGGACGTGTTCGCGGGGATCCCCGAACTCTCGCTGCCCGTACTGAAGTTGCTGCGGTCCGGGGCGTACGTCTCGCACGACGTGGGCCACTACCGCCGGGTGACCCCGTTCAACCGCGTCCCGGAGGAGGGCGCCCTCCTGCCCGCCTTCCGCCTGTGGTCCCAGGTGGTCTCCCGCCCCTCCCCCGAGCAGGCCTTCGCCAACGCGGGCAAGCGGGACGCGGCGTACGACCTGGACCTGCCCGCGGCGGAGGTGGTACGCCGTGCCGGGGCCGACCGTCCCGCCACCGGCATCACGGTCACGTCCCTCTCCGACCAGCACGCGTGGCTCGCCACGGACCCCGAGGCGGATCTGGAGGTCGGTGACTGGCTGGCCCTCGGCCTCTCGCACCCCTGCACGTCCTTCGACAAGTGGCAGCTGATCCCCGTCGTGGAGGCGGACGGCACGGTCGTCGACTACGTCCGCACGTTCTTCTAGGAGGGGTTCCATGGAGGATCTCGTCATCCGTGACGCGGACGTGGTGGACGGCACCGGAGCCCCCTCGTACCGCGCCGACGTGGTCGTCGACGGCGGCCGGATCGTCTCGATCGTCCAGGAGGCCGCCGCGGCGGGCTGCCAGCGCCCGCGTGCGACACGGGAGGTGGACGCGGAGGGCCTGGTGCTCTCCCCCGGCTTCGTCGACATGCACGCGCACAGCGACCTCGCCCTGCTGCGGGACCCCGACCACAGCGCGAAGGTCGCGCAGGGGGTCACGCTCGAAGTCATCGGCCAGGACGGGCTGTCGTACGCGCCCGTCGACGACCGCACCCTCGCCGAGGTCCGCAGAGCCATCACCGGCTGGAACGGGTACGGCGACGACATCGACTTCGCCTGGCGGTCCGTCGGCGAGTACCTGGACCGGCTCGACCACGGCTTCGACGGCGAGGGCATCGCGGTCAACGCCGCGTACCTCGTCCCGCAGGGGACCGTGCGCATGCTGGCCATGGGCTGGGAGGACCGCGAGCCCACGCCCGAAGAGCTCGGCCGGATGCGGCAGTTGGTGGCCGACGGGATGCGCGAGGGCGCCGTCGGCATGTCGTCGGGCCTGACGTACACACCCGGCATGTACGCCAAGGACGCAGAACTCACCGAGCTGTGCCGGGTCGTCGGCGAGTACGGCGGCTACTACTGCCCGCACCACCGGTCGTACGGGGCCGGGGCGCTCGAAGCGTACGAGGAGATGGTCGCCCTCACGCGGGAGGCGGGCTGTCCGCTCCATCTCGCCCACGCCACCATGAACTTCGGCGTGAACAAGGGGCGGGGCGCCGAGCTGCTGGCCCTGCTGGACGGCGCGCTCGCCGACGGCGCCGACATCACGCTCGACACGTACCCCTACACCCCCGGCTGCACGACGCTCGTGGCCATGCTGCCGAGCTGGGCGAGCGAGGGCGGCCCGGAGGCGGTTCTCGCGCGGCTGGAGGACGAGGACACCGCCGAGCGTATCCGGCACCACATGGAGGTCGTCGGCGCCGACGGCTGCCACGGCGTCCCCATCGAGTGGGACACGATCGAGATCTCGGGGGTGACGAACCCGGAGCTCTCCTCGTACGTCGGCAGAACCGTCCAGCAGTCCGCCGACGAGCGCGGCGAGGCCCCCTGGACGACCGCCCGCCGGCTGCTCGTCGCCGACCGGCTCGGCTCGACGATCCTGCAGCACGTGGGCCACGAGGAGAACGTCCGGACGATCATGCGGCACCGCGTCCACACAGGCGGCTCCGACGGCATCCTGCAGGGCGCCAAGCCCCACCCGCGCGCGTACGGGACGTTCCCGCAGTACCTGGGGCGTTACGTACGGGAGTTGGGGGTGCTGTCGCTGGAGGAGTGCGTCGCGCACCTCACCTCGCGGCCCGCGGCCCGGCTCGGGCTCGCCGACCGGGGACTGGTGCGCGAGGGGTACCGCGCCGACCTGGTGCTGTTCGACCCGGGCACGGTGGCCGCTGGGTCCACGTTCGCGTCACCGCGGACGCTGCCCGTCGGCATCCCGTACGTCCTCGTCGGCGGCCGGTTCGCGATCGAGGACGGCCGCCGGACGGACGTGCTGGCGGGGCGGGCGGTGCGCCGGGCCCAGGCCCGGTGACCGCCCGCCCCGCGGGGCTGTCCACGCCTGCGGCTGTGTACGCCTACGGCTTGGGCAGGGCGCAGCCGCTCGCGCTCAGGTCGAGCTTGTTGTCGACCCCGAAGCAGGCGGGGATCTGGTAGGTCTCCTGGGCGTAGTTGATGCCCTGGCGGACCGTCACGTTGCCGCTCTCGTCGACCTCACAGGGGTTGTTGAGGGTGCAGCGCTCGCCGTCCTCGTTGCCCGTGTTGTTGACGGCGACGACCTTGCCGGTGGCCTGGTCGACGACCGGAGAACCGGAGGTGCCGCCGATGGTGTTGCAGGCGGAGGTGTAGCGGACCGAGTCCTTCCAGGTCCAGTCGCCCTCCTTGAGCCGGTACGCGAACCCGTCGACGTTGCAGTTGTAGATCCGCTTCCAGTAGCCGGAGACGACGCTGATGGCGGTTCCGGCGGTCGGGCGCGTGTCGTTGAGGGTGAGCGCGTTGATGCCGTACGAGCTCTTGATCTGCGCGTACGTGGTGGTGAGCTGGTACAGCGCGACGTCCGTGTCCGTCATCGTGCCGTACGAGAGCTTGCTGGCCCGGAGCGTGGCGACGCGGCTTCCGGCGGAGTTGAGCAGGCCGAAGGTGCGGCTGGACGCCCGGTCGACGACGACCTCGCCGGCCGCCGGGAAGCCGGACTCCAGACAGTGGCCGTTGGTCATCACCAGCGCCGGGTCGTTGTCCTCGGAGTCGGGCATCCGGACGACGGAGCCGGAGCAGTTGCTGAGCGAGACGGTGCCGGCGAAGTCGACGGCCTGGGCGGACGGTTGGGTGATCCGGCCCACCGTCGCCGTGGCGGACGTGACCAGGTCCGTGACCTCGGACGTGATCGTGTCCGTGTCAGCGCCCTTGCCCACCGAGGCGGGGTCGGCCGCGGGCGCGCTCGCGGCGACCGCGGGTGCCGTGCCCGCTCCGGCCAGTGCCAGGGCGAAGACTGCGGCGACGAGAGGTTTTCTCATGTGGGGGTCCCCTCTTGCGACGTGGGTGACGGAAGGTTTCCGATCACCGCGTGTTTGTCATGCGCATTGTGAGGGGCGTGGAATGGGTGAGCAAGGAGCTCTTTCCGGACGCACGGCGTCCGCGACTGATCCCACGACCGACCGCCCGTGGACCATGATCGGGGCAACTGGCGGCCTCGCGCACCTACTTGGGGCCGTCTTGGGCACCTTGTTGCGCGGACTCCACCGGATCTCCGCATTGCGACGGATTGCGCGACGACTTACTCGGGGTCACCCCGGCTGACCTGGCATCACTTCGGCTTCTTGGTGGAACCCTGCCCGCGGCCCGGGTTGTTGCCGGAGTTGCCCCTGTTCGACTCACTCGTGGTGGCGGAGGCCGCCGGGGCCGAGGACGTCCCGCCGGCGGAGGCGGAGCCGGCCGGGTCCGCCCCGGCGCGGTCGGCTGAAGAACTCGCCGACGCGCCGTCGGAGGACCTGGGCGACGTTCCGTCGGCCGCCTCCGAGGCGTCCCGGGACGACGGGGTCCGCGGGGCGCCGGGCGAGCCGCCCGCGCCGGGCTTCTCGCCGGCCGGGGCGGATTCCCGCGTCGCCGGGGACTCCTGGGTCCCGCGTCCCGAGGAGCCGGAGCCGAGAATCCCGGTGATGGTGACGGCCGCGAGGACCGCGCCCACGCCACCGGCGACCAGGACCCCGCGCCGCCCGAGCCGGCCCGCGCCCACACCGGCCCGCCACCCCTTCCGTGGCCGGCGGCGACTCCCCGTCCGCCTTCGGCGCCCGTCCCCGCCCACACCTCCCACGCCGTCCTCGACCGGGCGCACGCCGCCCTTCCCGACGGAACCGGTCTCCGTGGACACCCGCCCGGCGTAACCGTCCTCGACGAGTTCCATCCGCACCGTGTCGTCGTAGGCGTTCTGCCAGCCGTGTGCGGCGGCCGGGTCCCGGTACGCGTCGTAGACGGGCGCCGCGTCGGCGTCACCGTACGGGTGGTACACGTTCGGGGGACCCTGGAGACCCCTCTCCTCCCCGGATGGGCCGGTCATCCCGTTCGCGCCGTTCGCCGCGTCCACTCCGTATGCCGTGTCGTTGCGTTGAGGGTGGCTGGACATGGGCGCGCATTGTAGGGACCTTCGGGGTTCATGAGACAGCAGAGGCGCATATGTACCCATAGCGGTCGGCTCACGTGGTGGAAAACACGCCACAGGATGCGTTACCGGGCCGTAAGCTCGCGGACATGCAGGTGATCCAGTCGACCAAGCTCGCCAACGTCTGTTACGAGATCCGGGGCCCGGTGCTCGAGGAGGCGATGCGGCTTGAGGCGGCGGGACACCGCATCCTCAAGCTCAACACCGGCAATCCGGCCGCCTTCGGCTTCGAGTGCCCTCCCGAGATCCTGGAGGACATCCTCCGCAACGTGTCGTCGGCCCACGGGTACGGGGACGCCAAGGGCCTGCTCGCCGCGCGCCGGGCGGTCGTCATGCACAACCAGACCCTCGGCATCGAGACGGACGTCGAGCACGTCTTCATCGGCAACGGCGTCTCCGAGCTGATCGTCATGGCGATGCAGGGCCTGCTGGACGACGGCGACGAGGTCCTCGTACCGGCCCCGGACTACCCCCTGTGGACGGCGGCGGTCTCGCTCTCCGGCGGTACGGCGGTCCACTACCGCTGTGACGAGCAGTCCGACTGGATGCCCGACCTCGCCGACGTGGAGCGGAAGGTCACCGACCGCACCAAGGCGATCGTCATCATCAACCCGAACAACCCGACAGGCGCGGTGTACGACGAGGCGATGATCAAAGGGCTCACCGACATCGCCCGCCGCCACAACCTGCTGGTCTGCTCGGACGAGATCTACGACAAGATCCTGTACGACGACGCCACCCACCGCCCCACGGCCTCGGTCGCGCCCGATCTGCTGACCCTCACCTTCAACGGCATGTCGAAGGCGTACCGGGTGGCGGGCTACCGGGTGGGCTGGATGTCGATCTCCGGCCCGCGGGCGCACGCCGACTCCTACATCGAGGGCCTGACGATCCTGGCGAACATGCGGCTGTGCGCGAACATGCCGGGACAGCACGGTGTGGTGGCCGCGCTGAGCGGCCGCCAGACGATCAACGACCTGGTGCTGCCGGGCGGCCGCCTGAAGGAGCAGCGGGACGTGGCGTACGACCTGCTGACGCAGATCCCGGGCGTGACGTGCGTGAAGCCGAAGGGCGCGCTGTACCTGTTCCCGCGTCTGGACCCGAAGGTCTTCAAGATCAAGGACGACCGCCGGATGGTCCTCGACCTGCTGCGCCGCGAGAAGATCATGGTCGTCCAGGGCACGGGCTTCAATTGGCCGGAACCCGACCACTTCCGCGTGGTGACCCTGCCGACGGTGGCGGACCTGACGTCAGCGATCACCCGGATCGGCAACTTCCTGGACGGCTACAGCCAGCCGTAGCGCTGCGCTCGCTTCGCCCGGGCGTCCGGGCCGGGTCCGGACACGGGCGGGTCCGGGCCCGGGCGGGTCCGGACCCGGGCGGGTCCGAGTCAGGGTCCGGGGCCGGTCCGAGTTCGGGGCGGGTCTGGATTCGGGGCCGGTCTGGGCCCGGGTCTGGGCCCGGGTCTGGGCCCGGGGCCGGGGCCTGGCCCGGGGCTGCGCCCCTGGCTGCCTCCCGGGCAGGTCCCCTTCGGGTCCGGGGCGACGCGTGCAGGGTTCGCTGTTTCGGGACGGTGGCCCGGACCCTTTTCTTTGCGGCCCCTTGAAGATTTCGGACTCCACTCAACTTTAGACGAAATCTAAGCTAGGATGGGTGGACGAGAGCTTGGAGGCCATCCCATGTACGAACCGATCCGCACCAAGTCGGTCCACACGATGGCCGGCACCACCGCCGACTTCCCCCACCGCTCCCGCGAGGAAGAGCTGGACATCCAGCTCGCGGGTCATCTCGCGGCGCTGCTGACCGTGACGGACGAGCTCCGCGCGCTGGCGCCGTCCGACGACCTGGACGTGGCGGCGGAGCGGCTGGCCGGGCAGGTGGCCCGGCTGCGGGGCGGGCGGCCGCCCGTGCGGTCGTCGGCGTCCGCCGCCGGCCACGACGCGCGCACCGCGGCACTCCACGAGCGGGCGCACACCCTCGCGGGCCGCGCCCTCGTCGTCGCCGCGTCCCGTGCCGACACGGCGGCCGCGATCCTCTCCGCCGAGCGCATGGACGCGCACACCGCGGCGCTGGCCGGCGAGCTGACCACCACGGGCTGAGCCCTCCCCCGCCGGGGGTTCCCACGAGCGGCCCCGGTCCGCGCGCACCCGCAGCGACGTGCGGACCGGGCGCCACAGCACGGCGGCCACCCCAGCCACGGCGGAGCGCCGGGGCCCGTCACAACCCCGGCGCTCCATGCCCCCGTGCCAGAACCGCCACCACCAGGCAGCACCCCACTGGTCACCGCACGCGATCAGCCCAGCAGAACCATCAGAGCGGCGAAAACGAGCAGCATCAGGACGACCAGCAGCCACACCGGCCAGGTACCGCGCTGTCGCGGATCCGCGGGGCCACCCCCACGGGGGCCATCCCCGGGGCGCCTCGGCTCGTCGGAACGGTCATGCGAGGAGAAGCCACCAGCTGCCACGGGACCTCACTCCTCCCGTACTCCTCCGGCACGCCTTCGATCGTGCGCCACCCCGAGTACCCGCCCGCTCCGGGGACAATCAGCCGCAGCAGAGCCGTAGAGGCAGGTGCCCGGACGCGTTGTCCGGGCACCTGCCTCTTCAGGGATCGCTCACCGCGGCCGACCGTGACGACGTCGCAGGTCAGGGCAATGTCGGGCCGGCCGCGGAGCCACGGGTGTCAGCCCAGGCGCCGCACCAGGGCGTGGTACTCGTCCCACAGCTCCTTGGGCGTGTGATCACCGAAGGTGTTGAGGTGGTCGGGAACCAGCCCCGCCTCCTCACGCCACACGTCCTTGTCGACGGTGAGGAGGAAGTCCAGGTCCGACTCCGACAGGTCGAGACCGTTCGTGTCGAGGGCCTCCTTCGTCGGCAGAATGCCGATCGGCGTCTCCACGCCCTCGGCCCGCCCGTCCAGCCGGTCCACGATCCACTTCAGGACACGGCTGTTCTCACCGAAGCCCGGCCAGACGAACTTGCCCTCGTCGTTCTTCCGGAACCAGTTGACGTAGTAGATCTTCGGCAGCTTCGCGGGGTCCTTGCCCTTGGCGACCTCGACCCAGTGGCCCATGTAGTCGCCCATGTTGTAGCCGCAGAAGGGCAGCATCGCGAACGGGTCGCGCCGCAGTTCGCCGACCTTGCCCTCGGCCGCCGCGGTCTTCTCCGAGGCGACGTTCGCGCCGAGGAAGACGCCGTGGTTCCAGTCGAAGGACTCGGTGACCAGCGGCACGGCCGTGGCGCGGCGGCCGCCGAAGAGGATGGCCGAGATCGGCACGCCCTTCGGGTCCTCCCACTCGGGCGCGATGATCGGGCACTGCGAGGCGGGGACCGTGAAGCGGGCGTTGGGGTGGGCTGCCGGGGCGTCCGCGGACGGCGTCCAGTCGTTGCCCTTCCAGTCCGTGAGGTGCGCCGGGGTCTCCTTGGTCATGCCCTCCCACCAGATGTCGTTGTCATCGGTGAGCGCGACGTTCGTGAAGACCGAGTTGCCCCACAGCGTCTTCATCGCGTTGGCGTTGGTGTGCTCGCCCGTGCCGGGGGCCACCCCGAAGAAGCCCGCCTCGGGATTGATGGCGTAGAGGCGCCCGTCCTCACCGAACCGCATCCACGCGATGTCGTCGCCGATCGTCTCGACGGTCCAGCCGGAGATCGTCGGCTCCAGCATGGCGAGGTTCGTCTTGCCGCACGCCGAGGGGAAGGCCGCGGCCACGTACTTCGACTCGCCGGAGGGCGGGGTCAGTTTGAGGATCAGCATGTGCTCGGCCAGCCAGCCCTCGTCGCGCGCCATCACGGACGCGATGCGCAGGGCGTAGCACTTCTTGCCGAGCAGCGCGTTGCCGCCGTACCCGGAGCCGTACGACCATATCTCGCGCGTCTCGGGGAAGTGCGAGATGTACTTGGTGCTGTTGCACGGCCACGGCACGTCCGCCTGGCCCGGCTCCAGCGGGGCGCCGAGCGTGTGCACGGCACGCACGAAGAAGCCCTCGGAGCCCAGCTCGTCCAGCACCGGCTGCCCCATACGGGTCATGGTGCGCATGGACACCGCCACGTACGCGGAGTCGGTGATCTCGACGCCGATCGCGGAGAGCGGCGAGCCCAGCGGCCCCATGCAGAACGGGACGACGTACATCGTCCGGCCGCGCATCGATCCCCGGAAGATGCCGCCGTCGCCGTCCCTGCCCCGGAAGATCTCCCGCATCTCGTCGGGGGCCTTCCAGTGGTTGGTCGGGCCGGCGTCCTCCTCCCGCTCGGAGCAGATGAACGTACGGTCCTCGACCCGGGCGACGTCGGTCGGGTCGGATGCCGCGTAGTAGGAGTTGGGGCGCTTGATCGGGTCGAGCCTCCTGAAGGTGCCCTTGTCGACAAGCTCCGCACAGAGCCGGTCGTACTCGGCCTCGGATCCGTCACACCAGACCACGCTGTCCGGTTGCGTCAGTTCGGCGATCTCGTTCACCCACGCGATCAGTTCCCGGTGGGTGGTGGGGACGGTATCTGGGGGAGCCGCGATGTCCTGCGCCACGATTGCTCCTAAATGAGGGATTTTTCATTGGGACGCCCCGTGGGGGCCGCGACCCGGATGCTTCGCCAGATGGATCTTCTGGCGCTCATCCGGTGCCGACCGCACTCATTTGATCATCCGACGCATCCGCCCATATGTCCAGAGGACCTCACACCTGAGCGACGTGACCATCACCACTCGGTAGAATTCGCCCATCCGGTTTCGCCCTGTCACCGGCACTTCACCACCGGTATCCCGGATTCGGGCGACCGGTGAGAGCATGGCCACTCTTGAGCGCCCAACCTGTCGGACTGATAGGTCACTTACGGCGCCGTAGGTACGATGCGGGTCATGACTGCGTCCGCCTCCGACGCGCCCACGGACTTGCCGGTCACCGACCGCGGTCCCGCCGCGCTCTCCCTGCCGCATCCGATCAAGCCACGACTCCGAGGCTGGCTGCACGCGGGCATGTTCCCGGCCGTGATCGTCGCGGGTCTGGTGCTCACCGCGCTCGCGAACTCGACGCGGGGACGCATAGCCTGCGGCATCTACATGCTGACGGCCTGCCTGCTCTTCGGGATCAGCGCGCTCTACCACAGAGGCGACTGGAGCCCGCGCATGGACGCCGTCCTGCGCCGCCTGGACCACGCGAACATCTTCCTGATCATCGCGGGCACCTACACACCCCTGACCCTGCTGCTCCTGCCCGACAGCAAGGGACAGTGGCTGCTGTGGGGCATCTGGGGTGCCGCACTGGCGGGCATCGTCTTCCGGGTGTTCTGGATCGGGGCCCCACGCTGGCTCTACACCCCCTGCTACATCGCGATGGGCTGGGCCGCCGTCTTCTTCCTCCCCGATTTCCTGCGGACGGGCGGGATCGCCGTCCTCGTCCTGGTGATCGTCGGCGGCGTCCTCTACAGCGCGGGCGGCGTGATCTACGGCATCAAGCGCCCGAACCCGTCACCGCGCTGGTTCGGCTTCCACGAGGTCTTCCACTCCTTCACCCTCGCCGCGTTCGTCGTGCACTACGTCGGCATCTCACTCGTGGCCTATCAGCACGCCTGACCCTCCCGTCCTGCCGGTTCTTCCGGCCAACTCCTCCTCGGTGGCCGCGGCTCGCAAGCCGCGGCCACTTCGCGCGTCAGGACCAACCCGGGCATCACTGTCCGTAACCGTCATGGGCCCCGGAGTGACCCACAGGCCCCGGTACCGGACGGCGCGGCTCCGGATCTGGCTCCGGGCCGGACCCATGGCCGACAATGAGCGACATGACCACGGCACGAACTCCTGTTCCGGACACGGCCCGCCGCCCCCCGGAGGCGGAGCGCCGGCTGAGCCTGCGGGAGCGCAAGAAGCTCAAGACACGCACCGCGATCAGGGACGCCACCTACCGGCTGGTCAAGGAGCAGGGGTACGAGGCGACGACCATCGAGCAGATCGCCGAGGAGGCCGAGGTCTCTCCCAGCACCGTCTTCCGGTACTTCCCCACCAAGGAGGACATCGTCCTCACGGACGAGTACGACGTCCTCGTCGAAGACCTGCTGCGCGCGCGTCCGGCGGACGAGCCGGTGCTGGAGTCCGTGCGGTGGTCGATCCGGCAGTCGCTGGCCCTCGCGGTCGCCGGCACGCCGGACTTCGGGGACGAGGCGATGAGGCTCCGGATCGGGCTGCTGGTCTCGGTCCCCGCGGTGCGCTCGCGGATGATGGAGACCATGTCCGTCACGGGCCGTCTGATGTGCCGTGCGCTCGCCGAGCGCACGGGACGCGACGAGGACGACCTCGAAGTGCGGGTCTACGCGATGGGCCTGATGGGCGCGCTCCTCGAAGCGATGATCTACTGGGCCGAGCGCGACTACCAGGACGACCTGATGGACGTGGTCGACCGCACCCTGGGCACCTTCCAGAGCCTCCCGAGGAAACGGTGACCCCGGCCGCGCGGGGCACCGGAAAACCACCGGCCGGCCGCGGGCGGCCATGACATCCTGATCCGGTGAACGGACCTGAGATCCACGTCGAGTTCGCCCCCGAGCTGGGACTCTTCGTCCCCCAGGGGCGGCGGAAGGGCGCCACGAAGGTCGTCACCGACGGCGTCTCCACGCTCGGCCACGTCATCGAGTCGCTGGGCGTCCCCCTGACCGAGGTCGGCGCGCTGGTGGCCGACGGGCGTGAGGTTCCCGTCTCCCATGTGGCCGGGCCGGGAGAGACCGTGGAGGTGCGGCCCGTGGCCCGCCCCCAGCGTGTGCCCGGCGCCCCGCTCCGCTTCCTCCTCGACGTCCACCTCGGCACCCTCGCCCGCCGGCTGCGCCTCCTCGGCGTCGACGCGGCCTACGAGTCCACCGACATCGGGGACCCCGCCCTCGCGGCGCGCTCCGCCGCGGAACGCCGGGTCATGCTCAGCCGTGACCGGGGGCTGCTGCGGCGGCGCGAGCTGTGGGCCGGGGCGTTCGTGTACAGCACGCGGCCGGACGATCAACTCGACGACGTGCTCGACCGGTTCGCGCCCGAGCTGCGGCCCTGGACGCGCTGCACAGCTTGCAACGGGCTGCTCAGGGACGCGGCGAAGGACGACGTCGTGGACCAGTTGGAGGGCGGGACGCGGCGGTCGTACGACGTGTTCGCGCAGTGTGAGGAGTGTGGGCGGGCGTACTGGAAGGGCGCGCACCACGACCAGTTGGAAGCGATCGTGGTGCGCGCCCTCGCGTTGTGCTCCGAGCGCCGTTGAGGGGCAGCGCCCCTCGAACGGCTAGCCCTTCCTCACGTCACCCTTCCCGCACGCCACCCCGTCCCTATTCCTGTCCAGCCTCAGCGGGTCGTCCTTGCCGTTGACCTTCAGGCGCCCGTAGTCGTGCTCCTTCAGCCACGTGCAGCGGGCCTTCGTCGTGGGCTCGACCTCGGACGGGAAGTCCGTCGGCACGCACACGTTGGCGGAGCCGTAGTGGCGGTCGCAGCCCGAGATCGCGGTGCTGACCTTCTGCGACTTCCTCTTCTTGCCGGGCCCCGTGACCTTGCCTGTCAGGGAGTCGGCGAAGGAGTGGATATGGGCCGAGGCGGTGTCGTCGGACGATGTGGAGGACAGCGCCGCCAGCGCCGACGGGCCCTGGAGGTGCACCCACTTCGCCACCGAGGGCACGCCGTTCGCGTCGACCGCGAAGAGCATGTACCAGCCGGGCGGCGCCAGGTTGGGGTTGCTCGTGACGTTCAGGTCGACGTTGTTGCCGTCCACCGACAGGGGCAGGTCCACGAAGCGCTGGTTCGGGTCGGAGGAGTGCGTCACCGCCGCCGGACGGATCAGCTCCGCCTTGGCGATGGGCCGGTCGACCGTGATGCGCTGCGTGTCGCCGTACTGCCACTCCGTGTCGATGACGGACGTGATCGTCGGGCGCTCGCCCTTGAGCAGGTACGGCGGCGTGTAGATGGACACGTCGTGGTTCCACGAGCCGTTGCCCGGGTTGTCGCCCGTGGCCATCACCCGGCCGTCGGGCAGCAGGAACGCGGACGAGTGGTAGCCGCGGGCCTCGGGGTCGGCCGCCACCGGGTCGAAGGTGTTCGTCGCCGGGTCGTAGATCGACGACTCGTACACCGGGTCGGCCCGGTTGTGCAGCGCGCCGCCCGTCTCCAGGACCTTGCCGTCGGGCAGGAGCACCGCGGAGACGTACATCTTGCCCTGGTTGCCGGTCTGCGGGACGGGACCGTTGCCCGTGTCGACGGTGCCCTGCGGGAGCGGCGGGCCGGCGACGTACGACGGGTTCGCGGCCTTCAGGTCGATGACGTCGGTGAGGCGGTTGGCCTCGGGGTTGGAGTCGATGTTGCCGCCGCCGATCGTGAGGACCTTCTGGTCCTGGGCCGGGGGCAGCAGCACGCTCGCCGACTGGTCACGCTGGTCCTTGTTCTGCAGGCCGGGGATCTGCGTGACCGAGTTGGCGTCGTAGTCGTAGATCGCCGAACCTGTGCCCGGGATGTTGTTGCCGAAGACATGGCTGCCCGAGTAGAAGAGCCGCCCGTCCTGCATGAGGATCATCGACGGGTACAGGCCCCAGAACGACCAGGTCTGGTTGACCTTCCACAGCGGCTGCCACTTCTGCTCGGCGTCCGACCACAGCTCGGCGGTCACCGAGCCGGAGGAGTCCTCGCGCAGGCCGCCGAACGAGATGACGTCACCGTTGCCGAGCTCGGTGGCCGACGGGTACCAGTGGCCGTCGTTCATGTCGTTGGTCTTGCTGTAGGTCTCGGTGACCGGGTCGAAGATGTACGAGTCCTTGTAGCCCTCGTAGCCGTGCCCGCCCGGGACCGGGTACGCCTTGTTGCCGCTCATGACGAGCACGCGCCCGTCGTCGAGCTGGACGTGGCCGGCGCAGAACATGTCCTTGGGCGTGGGGATGACCTTGTACGTTCCGGCCACCGGGTCGTAGACCGCCGACGTGAACGTCCCCGCCTCGAACATCGTCTCGCTGTTGCCGGAGCCGGCGATCAGCAGCACCTTGCCGTTCTTGAGGACGACGGAGTGCATGGAGCGGACGGGGTTCTGGGTGGGCAGGACGTCCCACCGGCCGTTCGCGCACTCGTCCGCCGTGCCCGTGCACTCGGGCTCGGGGACCGGGTCGGCGACCTGCTCCATCGTGTAGTCGTCGGTGGTGGCCGATCCGGTCCCGTACACCGACACGCCCCAGGTGATGCGGTCGGTGCCCGCCGGGACCGCGGGGGTGCGGACGGAGGCCTCGGTCCAGCTGCCCGCCATCTCCAGCGTCTTCAGGTCGGTCCAGTACTGCCAGCCGGCCGTGGTGTCGTGCCGGAACAGGGTGACGTTCGCGTCCGGTGTGGTCGTCTTGTACCAGAGCGACAGGTCGTACTGCTTGCCCGGTGTGACCACCGGCGCGCACTCGGCCGTCTCGGTGATCATGGCCTTGCGGTCGCCGTCGACGCGCCGGGTCAGCTCGACCTTCATGGCTTTCGAGCCGGAGTGGGCGCCGGAGACGGTGGAGAAGGTGAAGTCGTTGTCGCCCCAGCCGGACTTCTCCCAGCAGTACGGCATGCCGTCGGTGCCGGCGGTCTCGAAGCCGGGGTTCTTGATGAGGTTGGCGGCGGACGCGGGCTGGGGTACGGCGAGCAGCAGGCCCGCGGCCAGCGCGCCCACGGCCAGCAACGACGTCCTCCGCGACGCTCTCATCCGGAGTCCTGGTCTCGTCCGGAGTCCCGGTCTCGTCCGGAGTCCCGGCCCCCTACGGAGTGTGGGTCCCACCCGAGCTCTCATGCGGTTCTCCTTGCTGTGCGGCTCCCGCGCCCGGCCTTGTTCCTGCGCGGCAGATAGACCAGCGCCTCGGTCCCGGCGAAGCGCAGGACGAACGTCGTCACCAGCGCCAGCGCGGTGGCGGGCAGCGCGTCCATGCCGAACTGGCTGACGAACAGCGCGATCAGCGGGATACGCAGCACCAGGTCGGCGTTGGCGAGCAACGCGAACCGGCCGAGGCGGTCCCACCCCTTGCGGTGCCTGCGCCGCTCGCGGAAGCACAGGTGCTCGATGAGGAAGAAGTTCCAGAGCACCCCGAGCTGGTTGGCGAGGATCTCGGCGGGCACGTAGTGCATGCCTGCCGCGGTCAGCGCGTACAGGCCGGCGAGGTTCGGTACGAATCCGGTGACGCCGATCAGCCCGAAGACGATCATGCGGGCGACCGGTGAGGCGGTCCGCAGACCCGCCAGGTGGCGCAGGAACCTGAGGCCCTCCTGCGCGGTCGACTTCGACTCCCCCGCGAACCGGTCCTGGAAGACGAACGGCACCTCGGTGACCTGGCGCGGACGGCTGCGCACGGCGAGTTCGAGGAGGATCTTGTAGCCGAGCGGCTGCAGGACGCCGGCGGTGACGGCGCTGCGGCGGATGGCGAAGAAGCCGCTCATCGGGTCGCTGATGCCGTGCAGCCGGCGCGGGAAGAGGGACTTGGTGAGCCAGGTCGCCCCGCGGGAGACGGCGACGCGGTAGCTGCCCGCGAGCCCGGCGCGGCTGCCGCCCTTGATGTAGCGGGAGGCGACGACCAGCCCGGCCATGGCCCGCTCACCCGTCGCCACCAGCTCGGGCACCAGCGACGGCGGGTGCTGGAGGTCGCCGTCCATCACGACGATCCAGTCGGAGGTCGCCGCCTTCATGCCCTCGACGACCGCTCCCCCGAGCCCGCCCACCGGTTCGTCGCGGTGGATCACGGTGACGGGGAACGGGCAGTCCTGCGCGGCTTCCTTGATCACCTGGGGGGTGTCGTCGGTGGAGTCGTCGACGAAGACGACCTCGCAGGGCAGCCTGCCGGGCACCGACTCGGTGATCTGGTGCAGCAGTTCGCGTACGTTGGCGGACTCGTTGAAGGTGGGTACGACGATGGTGACGGCACCGGGTTCGGGAATCTCGGCGCCGTCCACGGCCGGGTCGTTCAGCTCCCCGGGGACGGTGGACTCGTAGCTGCTCATCGGTCGCCTCCCGCGGCCGTGCCGGACTTGATCTGCCTGATCTCGATACGGTCCTCACCGGTGCCGAAGGTGGCGACCGGAGTCGAGTGCTCCATCGCGGCCCTGACGCCCGGCAGGTCGACCGCGTCGCGCCGTACCGTCGGGGAGGCGACCACGTAGTCGAGGTCGCGCCAGCCGCGCGGCATCGTCTTCGTCACCGCGGGGTCGAGGTCGGCCTTGTAGAACCAGATGGCGCCGAGGCCGGGCTGGTAGCCCTCGTGCACGAGGTCGAGCCAGAGCGCGTCGTCGACGAGGACGCGTGTCCTCCCCGGGTTCTCCACCTCGCTGCCCAGCCACTCGGCGGCGGCCTGGTAGGGCGCGTTGGCGTCGGCGGTCATGGCGGTGCGGTTGCCGTCGTACCAGCGCGGGACCACGTACGCGGCCGAGGCGCCCACGAGCACCGCCGCCACCGCGTACCGCCCCCAGGTGAGGTACTGGTGCTCGTCCTCGCTCCGGCGCCGCCGCAGAACCGCGTGGGCCACGCTCGCGGTGCCGCCCGCGAGGACCAGGGCGAGGAAGGGCAGCGCCTGGATGACGTACATCGCGGGCAGGTAGCCGGGGCGCATGGCCATCCCGGCGAGGATCGCCACGGCGAGCGCGGGTCCGGCGAGCGCCCGCGCGGTCACCGACCAGCGCCAGGTGACCAGGAGCAGCAGCGCGCCGGCGAGGCCCCCCAGAGGGAGCACCCGGTCGTAGTAGAGCCACGACTGGAGCACCCCGTACGAGCCGGAACCCGGGTCGAGGATGAAGCCCGAGCCGGGGCGGGTCATCTGGTACGCGATGCCGTCCCACAGCGAGACGTGGCCGTCGCCCGGGAGCAGCTCGCCCTTGAGCAGGGCGAGCAGCGGGTACGAGATGCCGATGAGCGCGCAGGCGGTGACGGCGCCGGTGAGGGCGAACTTGCGGGTGTCGCGGTGGCTGTGCCGCCACATGGTGACCATCACCGCGGGCAGGACGAGGAGCATCGTCTCCTTGGTGAGGACCGCCATCGCGGCCGCGATCCCGGCGCCGAAGTGGTGCCAGAGGTGGCGGCTCGGCGAGGCGGCCAGGCAGAACGCCAGCAGCGTCCACATCACCGCGATGTTGTCGAGGAAGATCTCCCGCTGGAGGACCACCGACAGCGGGGACAGCCCGAACAGGACCATGCCGAGGCCCGCGGCCCAGCGCGGCAGCGACAGGCGGCGTGCGAGGACGTAGACGAGGACGGCGCTGACCGCGCTGACCACCAGCATCACCGCGCGCATCGAGCCGACGGTCATCGACTCGGGCGCGAAGTGCGCCGGGATCCAGGTCAGTACGGCTATCTGGATCCAGCCGAGGGGCGGGTGGTCGTACCAGTACGTGTAGTGGGCGAGGCCCCGGCCCTCCTGGACGGCCCAGGCCTGGGCGAGGTAGGTGCCCTCGTCGTCGCTGAGCGTCGGGTAGTCGGCGATGTTCCAGCCCTGGACGATGAGGATCGCGACCAGGAGGACGGCGCACAGGGCGAGGTCGGGGCGCGAGCTGCGCAATCGTTTCGGCGGCGCGGGGGGCGCCTGGGGCGTTGTTCGAGGGGCCGAACCGGCTTTTGGCGCAGCTGTCCGCTGCGCGGGGACCTTGACTCCGGTCGCCGCGGGAAGGGTGGAGGTCACGCAGGAACGTCCTCTCGGTTCACGTGCGCGAGATGTGCGCCGACGTGGCTGGTCAACTCCCAGTCGTTCTGGCCGCGTTGCTCACGCCATACGGCGCGGACGGCGGCCCCGGCGAGGAGCACCTGGTAGAAGGGGCCGCCCACCACGAGCTTGAGGTAGTGGACGAAGCGGACACGCAGCCCGTACTGCTTGCCGAAGTCGTGCAGCCCGACGACCTCGAAGACGAAGGTGACGAGAGCGGTGACGGCCGGCAGGAAGGTGATGAAGGCGACGCCGACCGGCACGTCCAGGAAGAGCGCGATGGCCACGTTGAGCGGGATGACCACGCCCGAGATCGCCTGGAGATAGGGCGTCATCAGGGTGTAGCGGGCGAGCAACCGCTGCCCGAAGCTCGGCAGTTGCTTCCAGTCCCGCTTGCGGTAGACCTGCAGGAAGCCCTGGTTCCAGCGGGTGCGCTGCTTCATCAGCGACATGAGGCTGCCGGGGGTCTCCTCGCGGGTGACCATGTCGGAGTCGTACGCGACGACGACCTTCTTGCCGACGCTGGAGAGCCGGACGCCCAGGTCGCAGTCCTCGGCGAGGCAGTTGGGGTCCCATCCGCCGGCCTCGCGCAGGACACCGGTCCGCACGAAGACGGTGTTTCCGCCCAGCGGAATGAAACCTTTCTGCGCATGCAGATGGAGCCGCGACCGGAACCAGAAGAAGTACTCCAGGCAGTTGCGCAGGCTGTACCAGCTGGAGTGGAAGTTGATGAGCTGCACGCCGCCCTGGACGACGTCCGCCCCGGTGGAGCGGAACGCGTGGTCGACGTGGGCCAGGAGCTCCGGGTGGACCTGGTCCTCGGCGTCGAAGACCCCGACGACGTCGCCGCGGCAGTGCGGCAGCGCCGTGTTCATGGCCTTCGGCTTGTTCTTCTTCTCATGGGTGTCGACGACGACCCGGACGCGCGGGTCGCGCTCCGCAGCCTTCCGGGCCACCTCGGTGGTCTCCGGGTCGTCGTGCCCGACGATGACGATGATCTCGAAGTCCGTGTGCGTGGACTCCAGCAGGCGCTGGATGGTGTGGTCGAGCACGGCCTGCTCGTGCCGTGCCGGCAGCAGCAGCGAGAAGGAGACGTGTTCGTCCCCGTCCGGTCTGCTGAACCGGGTGGAGGCCAGCACCTCGGGCGTGCGCCACGCGTGCATCTGCCACCACAGGGTGAACGCCGCCATCCAGAACAGAGCGAGCGAAACGGCAGCGATGAAGACAGACGTCAGCAAAAGATCCCCCCAGATCCCCAGTACTCGTGCGCAACAGGACATGACTGGTCCATCGCGAGTCACATCTGTCGCGTCACTGTGCAGAGATTAGGGGGGAACTGTGAAGCCGGAGGGCACTTCCGTTAAATAACATGTTTCGGATTGGGCGCCGATGTAACCCGAAGTATCCGAACAGGGACCGTTTCAGACCGTTCTGCAACCGCTTTCGCCCGTTATTTCAGCGGCTCAGCGCCGCCCTCAGGCGATCCGCGTCGGTCGTCGGGGCATCACAGGTGAAGTTACGGCAGACGTACGCGGTCGGTTCACCGCCGACGAGCGGACGGTCGGCCAGCAGCGGCAGTTCGCCACTGTCCGCGGTCCCCACCGCTACGACCGCGCCCGGCGCGGTACCGAGAAGTGCCGTACGGTGCAGGGCCCTTGTCCCCGGATCGTCGGCGGCGGGTCCCACGACGGCGACCTCCCGGGGCCCGTCGAGAAGCGCCTCGGCGGTGGCGAGCCCCCACCCGATGAAACGCGGCACACGCGGCCCGAGAGCCTTCACCACACCCAACGCCCGTTCCGCGGCGGTGCGATGGGGTGCGGAACCGGTGTGGGCGGCATACCCGAGCAGCGCCCCGGCCGCCGCGCTCCACCCGGACGGGGTCGCGTTGTCCGTGGGATCCTGCGGCCGCCGGATGAGCCGCTCGGCGTCAACAGCCGTGTCGTACAGAGCGCCTGACTCCTCGTCGGTGAACGAGGCGAGCACATGGTCGAGCAGGAACCCGGCGAACTCCAGCCAGACGCCCTCCCCGGTGACGGACGCCAGCGCGAGGAACCCCTCGGCGACATCGGCGTAGTCCTCCAACACGCCCGCATTGGCGCCGACTTGCCCGTCCTTACTGGTCCGGGAGAGCCGCGCCTGCTCGTCGAGATGCAGCCGTACGAGCAGATCACCGGCCGCGAGCGCCGCCTCGACCAGGTCCGGGCGCTCGAAGTACGCGCCGGTCTCGGCGAGCGCGGCGACGGCGAGGCCGTTCCAGGCGGCGACCACCTTGTCGTCGCGACCGGGGGCGGGCCGCGCCGAGCGCGCGTCCAGGAGCCTGCGCCTGATGGACTCGACGCGCCCGGCGTCGAACACGCCCTCGTGCTGCGGGAGCTGGAGGACGGACTGCCCGTGCTCGAAGGTGCCCTCGTCGGTGACACCGAAGTAGTGCGCGGCGAGCTGGGCGTCGTCGTCTCCGAGGACGTCGGTCAGCTGCTGCGGGGTCCACACGTAGTAGGCGCCCTCGACATGCCTGCCGGTCCCGTCGTCGCTGTCGGCGTCGAGCGCGGAGGCGAACCCTCCCTCGTCGGTCCGCAGCTCGCGCACCATGAAGTCGGCGGTCTCCAGGGCGACACGGCGAGCGAGCTCGGAGCCGGTGGCACGCCAGAGGTGAGCGTAGACGCGGCAGAGCAGGGCGTTGTCATAGAGCATCTTCTCGAAGTGCGGCACGACCCAGTCGCGATCGACGGAGTACCGCGCGAACCCGCCCCCGAGCTGGTCGTAGATGCCCCCGCGCGCCATGCGCTCGCACGTGTCCTGCGCCATCTGCAGGGCACCCTCGGAACCGGTCCGGGCGTGGTGCCGCAGCAGGAACTCGATGACCATGGACGGCGGGAACTTGGGCGCCCCGCCGAACCCGCCGCGCGAGGCGTCGTACTCCCTCGTCAGCCCGAGCAGCGCCTGAGCGAGCTCCTCCTCCCCCGGCACGTCCATGGCGCCGTACTTCAGCTCCCGCCCGGCCAGATCCCGCACGATCTTCCCGGCGACCTCGGCGACCTCGTCCCTCCGGCCGGCCCACGCGGCCCGCACACCCTCCAGGACCTGCCGGAAGGAGGGCATGCCGTGGCGGGGTGCGGGCGGGAAGTAAGTCCCGAAGTAGAAGGGCTCGGCGTCGGGCGTGAGGAACACGGTCATGGGCCAGCCACCCTGCCCGGTGGCGGCCTGCACGGCCTCCATGTAGACGGCGTCCACGTCGGGGCGCTCTTCGCGGTCGACCTTGACACTCACGAAGTGCGCGTTGAGGTACTCGGCGGTCTCGTGGTCCTCGAAGGACTCATGAGCCATGACGTGGCACCAGTGACATGAGCTGTACCCGACACTGAGCAGCACCGGCACGCCCCTCTTCCGTGCCTCCTCGAACGCGTCGGCCGACCAGGGCCACCAGTCGACGGGGTTGTCGGCGTGCTGGAGGAGATAGGGGGACGTCTCGTGGGCCAGTCGGTTCGCCATGGTGTCCATCATTCCCCAGTACCCCGATCGAGCAGGACTCCGCGGGTCGCCGACGCCACGGACAAACCTCCGGACGGGCGGTCGGCCCCGGCCGCCCCGCACTCACACCCCACGCCCCCCATTCCGGCCCTCTCGCCTCAAGGCCCCATCCGCAGCACACTTGGCCGGGAACGCCGTTGCTGCGAGCGAGGGGGACGTGTGATGCGGAACGGCCATCGGGTGGAGGCCGAGCGGCTGCTGGCGAGGGCGGTGGAGGAAGAGGTCCGGCGGTCGGGTGGCCGTACCGACGGTGGCGTACTGCTCACCAGGGCACGCGCCGCGCTCGACGCCATGGCGGAGGCGGCCAGGGAGGAGTACGCGGCCTACACCCGCGCACTCGACGAGGCCGAGGCCGGCCAGGTCACCTTCGCCCAGCGGTACGCGAAGGAGGGCGCCGGCACGCCCCTGCTGGTCGCGGCCGTGGCCGCGGTCGCGGCGGCCGTCGCCGACCTGGCCCTCGGCACCGGCGCGGGCACCGCCCTCGGCGCCGGTGTCACGGTGGGCGTCGTCGGCGCCGCCGCCACCGTGCTGAAGGTGACCGCCTCCCACTTCCCGGCCGCCCACCACCGCGCCGGAGCGCTGGGCCAGCCCGGCGGCCCCGAACAGCTGCGACTCCAGTGGCTGACCGCCCTGGAGGTGCGCGGCATCCGCCCGTTCCTCGACCAGCAGCGCGTACTGAGCGCGAACACGAGCGCCGCCGCCGGCGCCGGCACGAAGAAGGGCGCCCCCCAGCTGCGCCGCACCGACAAGAGCGCGGCGGCACGCAGAAGAACTGTGCTGGAGCAGTCCTTCCAGCAGCTCCCGGAGGCGGACGGCCCGTTCGCGGGGCGGCGGGCGGAGATGGCCCGAATCCGGCAGTGGGTGCAGGCCGCGCGGGCCAGCACCGAGACCCGTTCGACGGTCGTCGTGCTGCACGGCGCCCCCGGTTCGGGCCGTACGACGCTCGCGGTGCGCGCGGCCCGTGATCTGAAGGACCAGTTCCGCGGGGCGTGCGTGGTGGACATGCGCGGTGACAGCGCGGGTGAGCCGCCGCTGTCCACCCGGGACGCCCTGCTGCATCTGCTGAATCGTCTCGGCGCGCCCCGCGAACAGCTTCTCTTCCGCGAGCGTTCCTCCCCCGACCAGCAGGTCAAACGGCTGGGCGAGCTGTACCACCAGCATCTGACGGGTCTGCCGGTCACGATCATCCTGGACGACGCCTCGGACCCCGAGCAGGTCCGCGCCCTCGTCCCCGACCGCTCCGACAGCCTCGTCCTGGTCACCGCCCGGGGACCCCTCGACCTGCCCGCCGACGTTCCCGCCTGGGTGCACCAGCTGCCGGTCGAGGCCCTGGACGAGGCAGGCGCGGAGGAGCTGCTGGGCGCGGTGGCCCAGGACAGTTCGGCGCCGTACGACGCGCAGTCCTGCGAGCACATCCGGGAGCTGTGCGGCGGTCTCCCGCTGGCCCTGCGCGTCGCGGGCTCGTCCCTCGGCGGCACGCGCACCCCGCCCCGGCTGGCCACGGACCTGGGCGCGTACGGCCCGGTGGAGCCCGTGGAGCGTGCCCTGTGGCTGCGCTACACCGACCAGCCGGACCCGGCGCGGCGGCTGCTGCGGCGCCTGGCCCTGGCGGGACGGGCGTCCCTGGGCGTCGCCGCGGCGGCCTCCTTGCTGGCCACGGACGAGCCGGAGGCCGGCCGGCACCTGACCGCACTCGCCCGCGCGGGCCTGATCGACCACGTGCGCGGCAACCGCTACCGCCTCCACGACCTCGTCCGCGTCTTCGCCCAGGCCCGTCTGCTGGACGAGGAGGATCCGGCGGAACGGACGGCGGCGCACGAGCGCCTGATCGTCACATACGCGGAACTGGCCGACTCGGTACTCCGCCTGGTCGACGGCAAGATGTCGACCCGTTCGGACCGCTTCGGGCCACACGGCTTCACCTCGCTCGACGAGGCGCTGCGCTGGCTGGACGACGAGTCCAGCTTCATCACGGCCGCGCTGCGCCACACGGAGGGCGTGAACCAGGCGGCCGTCCTGAACCTGCTGGGCGCCCTGTGCGACTACTGCCTGCTGCGCGGCGACCTCTACCGGCTGGGCGAGATCAGCGAGCTGGCCCGCGCGGTCGACCAGGGCCTGCTGGTGCGCTCGGTCCAGTGGCGCACGGGCATCGCGGCCCGTCAGCTCGGCGAACTGGACCAGGCCCGCACCACCCTGTCCTCCGTCGTCGACCTCTACATGGAGGCGCACCACGACGCGGGCGCGGCCCGTGCTCTGTGCTCCCTCGGCATCACGCTCCACCACCAGGGAAACCTGACCGAGGCGGCGGCGAAGCTCCGGGAGGCACTGGACCTCCAGGCGGCGCCGGAACTGGCGGTGGACCGGGCCTGGACGATGCACGCTCTGGCGGCGGTGGAGCGGGACCGGGCGAGGCCGGCGGAGGCCCTCGACCTCCTCACCCGGGCGCTGGTGCTGCACGGCGAGGGAGAGTCCGTGCACGGCCAGGCGTGGGCGCACTTCCAGCTGGGCCAGCTGAAGCTGCGGATGGGCGACGTGCCGGGCGCGGAGGCGGAGCTGCGCGTGGCCCTGGACCTGTACGGCCGCACCCGCGACGCCCGCGGCACGGCGTGGGCCATGACCCAGCTCGCCCGCGCCCGCATGGTCTCCGGCGACGCCACCGCCGCCGTCGACGGGCTGCGCCAGGCGGCCGCCCGCCACCAGGACAACGAGGACGCCCGCGGCGTGGCCTGGTCGGTGTACTACCTGGGCCAGGCCCTGGAGGAGACGGGCAACCTGGATCAGGCGGTCCGGGAGCTGGAGCGGTCGAGGACGATGTTCTCGCGGATGCGGGACGTGTACGGGCTCGCCTGCGCCCGCCACCACTCGGCCCGGGTGACCCGCGACCAGCGAGCCGTCCAGACGGGTTCGCTGCGCAACTCCGGTTTCGCCCGCCAGCTGCTGGTCGACGCCCGTGCGGACTTCCAGCGCATCGGCGTGGCCCACGGCGAGGCGTGGACCTGCCTGGAACTGGCGGTGGTCGACGCCGGCAACGCCCGCACCCAGCAGGCCCTGTCCCTGTGCGACGACGCCCTGTCGCTCTTCGCCGCCTACGGCGACCGCCGGGGCGAGGACTGGGCCAGGTTCCTGCGGTGCACCCTGCTGCCCTACGCGGCGCCGGGCGGAGTAGAGGTCGGCACGGCGGTCGCCCAGGAGGAACTGGCCCAGCTCTCCCGCGCCACGCACCCGCTGCGCGACACCAAGCTCGACGAGTACGTGGACGCCTACCAGTTGCTTCTGGAGCGAGGGGTCGACCTGGACGCCGGGTGGCGGGCCTGGACCCTGGGGATGGTGCCGGACCGGCACGCCCGTGAGGTCATGGGGGTGCCGGTGGCGGCCCGGCAGTGACTGCCTCCACCGGGCCCCGACTGCCGGTCACCCTCGGGGGACCGGCGGTCAGCCCCGCTGTGGCTTGGCCGTGCCCGTGGCCTTGGCCGCGGCTTCGGCGGCCGGCTTTCCGGAGCCGCCGGACTGCTCGTCCGGTGCCTCCTCGAAGTCGACCTTGCCCATGTGGCGGCTCATCGACTTCATCAGGCCCCAGACCGCCAGGGCCATCACCGCGAACACGATGAAGCCGAGGACACCGGGGGTGACCTTGTTCTCGTCCACCTCCTTGGCGAGGGGGACGAGGTGTGTCAGTGCCAGGCTTGCGCTCATGTCAGGCATTGTCGCGGATGCCCGCGAAGAGGTCGTCCTCGGGGAGGGAGGTATCCACGAGCGACTTCGCCAGCTCGTACTCCTCGGTCGGCCAGACCTCCTTCTGGAGCTCCATGGGAACCCTGAACCAGCCGCCGTCGGGGTCGATCTGCGTGGCGTGCGCGATCAGTGCCTTGTCGCGGATCTCGAAGAAGTCGGCGCACGGGATGTGCGTGGTGAGTGTGCGCTCGCTGCGCTGGATCTCGTTCCACCGCTTGAGCCACTCCCCGTACGGCGACTCCAGGCCGCGGTCCAGCATCGCGTTGTGCAGCGCCTCGGTGCGCGGACGGTTGAAGCCCTGGTTGTAGTAGAGCTTGCGCGGCTGGTAGGCGGGGCCGAACTCCTCCTCCGGGTACTTCTCGGTGTCCGCCGCACCGTCGAACGCCACCATGGAGATCTTGTGGGTCATGATGTGGTCGGGGTGCGGGTATCCGCCGTTCTCGTCGTACGTCGTGATCACCTGCGGACGGAACGAGCGGATCTGCTTCACCAGCTCACCGGCCGCCTTGTCGACGTCCTCCAGGGCGAAGCAGCCTTCGGGCAGCGGCGGCAGCGGGTCTCCCTCCGGCAGCCCGGAGTCGACGAAGCCGAGCCATTCCTGCTTGACGCCGAGGATCTCGCGCGCCTCGTCCATCTCCTTCTTGCGTACCTCGTGGATGTGCTCCTCGATGTACTTGTCGCCCTGCAGCTTGGGGTTGAGGATGGAGCCGCGCTCCCCGCCCGTGCAGGTCACCACCAGCACGTCCACCCCCTCGGACACGTACTTCGCCATGGTGGCCGCACCCTTGCTCGACTCGTCGTCGGGGTGCGCGTGCACGGCCATCAGTCGCAGCTGGTCAGTCAAGACTCATTCCCTCGTAAGTCGGCGCCCGCTTCCGCACTCGGTGACTCGTGTGACTCGCCCCGGCGTGAACCCGGGTGTCGGGCGACTTCTATAGTGACCGAATCGGGGGACGAAAAATTCCGGGACCGGCCCCCGGGCCCCTCGCAGGGCCTTCGTCCGGGCCCGCTTCGAGAGGACGACGCATGAGCACGGCGAGCACGCGGCTGCCCGAGGGCCGGTACGGCCGCTCCGCGGACGAGCGCGCCGACCGCACGCTCAAGATCCTCGGGGCGGTGCTGGGGACCGGCCTGCTGGTCCTCATCGGCTGGTTCGCGTACCACTACGTCGGCGGCAGCAGGATCAGCGCCGAGGTGATCACCTTCGAGACCTCGGCCACCGAGGTGAAGGTGCACCTGGAGGTGCGCAAGGACGCGAATGCGAGCGGCTACTGCACCGTGCGCTCCCAGGCCGAGAACGGCGCCGAGGTGGGCCGGAAGGACTTCCGCTTCGACGGGGACGCCACCCGCATCGACAAGGTCGTCACGCTCCGCACCACCTCCCGCGGCACCACGGCCGAACTGCTCGGCTGCCACGCCGACTGAACTCCCACCCGGCGGTACGGCCGACCGGCCTGCGCCACCCCCGACAGTTACCGCGCTGACCTGCGTCGATGTAATTCTGATGGCTTATGTCCTCCCCCTTCGGCTGTTGAATTGTTAGGCTCGTGGTTTCGCCCACTCGTGAAGGAACATTCTTCTGGGTAGGGCGATGCTTTGTATTCCCAGTACCTACGAGGAGCACCTGTGACCCAGACCAGCGAGAACGTCACCTGGCTGACCCAGGAGGCGTACAACAAGCTCAAGGATGAGCTTGAGTACCTTACTGGTCCTGCGCGCACGGAGATCGCCGCCAAGATCGCGGCCGCGCGCGAGGAGGGGGACCTGCGGGAGAACGGCGGGTACCACGCGGCCAAGGAAGAGCAGGGCAAGCAGGAGCTCCGTGTGCGCCAGCTGACCCAGCTTCTGGAGACCGCCAAGGTCGGCGAGGCACCGGCGGCGGACGGTGCGGTGGCACCCGGCATGGTCGTGACCATCGCCTTCGACGGTGACGAGGACGACACGCTGACGTTCCTGCTCGCCTCCCGCGAGTACGCGAGCTCCGACATCGAGACCTACTCGCCGCAGTCCCCGCTGGGCTCCGGCGTGATCGGCAAGAAGGTCGGTGAGGACGCCGAGTACGAGCTGCCGAACGGCAAGCTGGCCTCGGTGAAGATCCTCAATGCCGAGCCCTACCAGGGCTGACTGCTACCAGGGCCGACTGCACGGACCGTTTTTCCGGCGAGCCCCCGGTGCCCTTCGCGGCACCGGGGGCATCGTCGTACCCGGTGTCATGCCGGGTCCGGCTTCATGCCCGGCCCGGCGTCATGCCCGGCCCGCTGTCACGCCGTCGCCGAGCGGTACTTCCGTACCGCCAGCGTCCTGAATATCAGGACGATCACGACCGAGTAGATCAGTGAGGCCCAGACCGGATGCTGCATGGGCCAGGCGTCCGACGGTGTCACCCCGGGGTTGCCGAAGAGCTCACGGCAGGCCTGCACGGTGGCACTGAACGGGTTCCAGTCGGCGACATGCCGAAGCCAGGGCGTCATCTGACTGGAGTCCACGAAGGCGTTCGAGACGAACGTGACCGGGAAGAGCCAGATCAGTCCGCCGGAGGTGGCCGCCTCGGGCGTACGCACGGAGAGGCCGATCAGCGCGCC
This sequence comes from Streptomyces sp. NPDC030840, assembly GCF_055572015.1. Taxonomy (NCBI): domain Bacteria; kingdom Bacillati; phylum Actinomycetota; class Actinomycetes; order Kitasatosporales; family Streptomycetaceae; genus Streptomyces; species Streptomyces sp. NPDC030840. The sequence continues at coordinate 94,975 of NZ_JBVIEE010000025.1, forward strand.
GATCCAGGTGAACGCGTATCCGAGGAGGAGCAGCAGGCCGAAGGCGGCGAGCACCTCGCCGATGTTGGTGTGCGTGCGCCAGCCGACCAGGAGGGCGACCACGGCCAGGACGAGCAGGGTGAGCGCGGTCTGCACCAGGTCGGCGAGCGTCCGGCCGGTCAGCACCGCACCACGGGCCATCGGCAGGGAGCGGAAGCGGTCGATGAGCCCCTTGTGCATGTCGTCGGCGATGCCCGCGCCGGCGCCCGCGGTGGCGAAGGTCACGGTCTGCGCGAAGATGCCGGCCATCAGGAACTCGCGGTACCTGCCCGGGTCCGTGCTGCCGCCGATGTTCATGGAGCCGCCGAAGACGTAGCTGAACAGCACCACGAACATGATGGGCTGAATGAGTCCGAAAATCACCATTTCGGGGATTCTGGACATCCTGATGAGGTTTCGCTTCGCGATGACCAGCGAGTCGCGGACGGACTGGCCGATCGGGTTCGCGGGTGCCGCTGCGGGCGCGGCGTCGGTCGCGGCACTCACTTGGCGGCCTCCTTCCTGCGCTTGGAGCCCTTGGTGTCCTGGGGTGTGCCGCGCTCTTCCTCTTTCACCTCGGCGACGTGTCCCGTCAGGGAGAGGAAGACGTCGTCCAGGGTGGGCCGGCGCAGCCCGATGTCGTCGATCTCGATGCCGCGGGTGTCCAGCTCGCGGATGACCTCGGCGAGGAGCTTGGCACCACCGGTCACGGGCACGGTGAGCTTGCGCATGTGCTCCTCGACGGTGGTGTCTCCCTTGCCGAAGCCCCTCAGCACCTCCGAGGCAGCCTGTATGTGCTCGCGCTCGTGCACCACGACCTCCACACGCTCTCCGCCGGTGCGGGCCTTGAGCTGGTCGGAGGTGCCGCGGGCGATGACACGACCGTGGTCGACGACCGCGATGTCGTGCGCCAGGTGGTCGGCCTCTTCGAGGTACTGGGTGGTCAGCAGCAGGGTGGTGCCGCCGGAGACCAGCTGCTTGATGACGTCCCACAGCTGCTGGCGGTTGCGCGGGTCGAGCCCGGTCGTGGGCTCGTCCATGAACATCACCGGCGGTGAGACGACCAGCGCGGCGGCCAGGTCGAGGCGGCGGCGCATACCTCCGGAGTACGTCTTGGTGGTCCGGTCGGCGGCGTCCGCGAGGTTGAACTGCTCCAGCAGCTCGTCCGCGCGCGCTTTCGCGGCCTTCGCCTTCATCTGGTAGAGCTGGCCGACCATCTGCAGGTTCTCCCGGCCCGTCAGGTACTCGTCGACCGCGGCGAACTGTCCTGACAGGCCGACCGAGCGCCGCACGGCGTCGGGGTTCTTGACGACGTCGATGCCCGCGACGACGGCCGTGCCGCTGTCGGGCCGCAGCAGGGTCGTCAGACAGCGGACGGTCGTCGTCTTGCCCGCGCCGTTCGGCCCGAGCAGGCCCAGCACCGTGCCCTCGGGGACATCGAGGTCGACGCCGTCCAGTGCCCTTACGTCACCGAAGGTCTTCACCAGGCCTTCGGCATAGATGGCGCCCGGCATGTAATTTCTCCACCTCGTTGGGGATTTCTTCGGTAGGACTGTGTCTGCGTGCTTTGCTGGATGCGCCAGGCGGGCTATCATCCGCCCGGCAGGTCCACATCGCGAGACACCCTAACGCGATGTATCGCGTCCCTCAACGGATTTTCCCGAACGAGTGACACAGGGCCCCTGACCTCGGCGGTCAGCCGCGGTGGAAGCGGAACGGACGGGTTCCGCCGACGCGAGCGGAGGTCAGTCCATCACCGTGTAGCCCGCCTCCCGCAGCGCCTGGCCGACCTCGGCGCAGTGCTCAGGGCCCTTCGTCTCCAGGTGCAGCTCGACCTCCGCCTCCGCGAGTCCGAGCCGTGGGTCGGTCCGTACGTGACTCACGTCGAGGACGTTGGCGTCGACCACCGACAACGTCCCCAGGAGCGTAGCGAGGGCGCCCGGCCGGTCCGTCAGCCGCAGCCGGACGGCCAGGTAGCGGCCCTGCGCGGCCATACCGTGCCGCAGCACGCGCTGCATCAGCACCGGATCCACATTGCCGCCGGACAGCACCGCGACCACCGGCCCCTCGAAAGCGTCCGGCCCGCTCAGCAGCGCCGCGACGGGGCTCGCCCCCGCCGGCTCGACGACGAGCTTGGCCCGCTCCAGACAGAGCAGCAACGCGGCCGACAGCTGGTCCTCCGAGACCGTGCGGACCTCGTCGACCAGTTCGCTGACGATGCCGAACGGTACGTCACCCGGCCGCCCGACCTTGATCCCGTCGGCCATGGTCGCCGGGGCGTCGATCACCACCGGGCGCCCGGCCGCCAGCGAGGGCGGATACGCGGCCGCCCCCTCCGCCTGCACGCCCACGATCCGTACGCCCGGGCGCAGCGCCTTCACGGCCGTCGCGATGCCCGCGGCGAGCCCGCCCCCACCGATCCCTACGACGATCGTGCGCACTTCGGGGCACTGCTCGAGGATCTCCAGGCCCACCGTGCCCTGGCCCGCGATGATGTCGGGGTGGTCGAAGGGATGGATGAACACCGCGCCCGTCCGCTCCGCGTACTCCTGCGCGGCGGCCAGCGTCTCGTCGACCACCACGCCGTGCAGGCGCACGTCGGCGCCGTACTCGCGGGTCGCGCTGACCTTCGGCAGCGGGGCGCCCTTCGGCATGAAGACCGTGGAGCGCACTCCGAGAAGTTCGGAAGCCAGGGCGACGCCCTGCGCGTGGTTGCCCGCGCTCGCCGCCACGACGCCCGCGGCACGTTCCTCGGGCAGCAGCCCGGCGATGCGCACGTACGCTCCGCGCAGCTTGAACGAACCGGTCCGCTGCAGGTTCTCGCACTTCAGGTGCACCGGCGCGCCCACCAGCTGCGACAGGTGCCTGCTGCCCTCCATCGCGGTGACCCGCGCGACTCCCGTGAGCATCTTCTGGGCGCCCCGCACGTCGTCGAGGGTCACCCGTGGCAAGGAGTCAGCCGTGCTGTAGCTCATGACCACCAGTCTCGCAGTTCACAGCGGCAGGGCGCCGGAGTGACCAAGGGGCGAAACTGGATTGCGAAGCGCCCGCACGACGTGCCTGTCCGCCGCGTACTCTGTCCCCCAACCCAGCACCCTCGCAATGAAGTGAGCCCCCGGCCATGCCCACAACACCTGAAATGTCGATGGACATGTCGACCGTCGGTGACACCGGTCTTCTCGACGCGCTGCAGCACGAGGTAGCGCTGTTCGCGCGCCGTGCCGAACAGACCCGGCTCGGCGGTGTCGGGCAGGTGCGCAACTCCATGGACCGCGCCGCGTACCTGCTGCTCAACCGTCTCGACAAGGAAGGCCCGATGGGCGTCAAGGCGCTCGCCGCGAGCATGGGGATCGACTCGTCCACAGTCACCCGCCAGGTGGCCCCGCTCGTCGACACCGGGCTCGTCAAGCGCACCTCGCACCCGGAGGACGGGCGCGCGGTGGTGCTCCAGCTGTCCCCGCGCGGACTGTCCCGCCTGGAGGAAGTCCGTTCCTCCAGGCGCCAGTTGATGGCCGAGCTGACCCACGACTGGGCCCCGGAGGAGCGAGAGGCGTTCTGCGCTCTCCTCACCCGCTTCAACACCGCTCTCTCCGCCCGCATGGCCGTCACGGGCGTCGGAATGGGGGACTCGTCGCCCACGTCCTGAGCGGCGGCGGTCGCCCGCACCCCGTGCCCGCGCGCGGTCGGTGATCGTCCCGCACGCGCGCGTGGAGGACCGTTTCGACGCCGGCGCGCGGCTCCCCGGCGCCCGGCTCCGGCGCTGCGCGGCTCTTGACCGTGGGGCCGCCCTCGGTCTGATATGAGATCAGGCCCCTGTCGTACGGCTGTCCCGTCGTCCGTACCCGGCCGGGGCCGGTCCTTTCGTCGGGGTGCCCTCAGGGGGAGGCGCGGTGCGAGATCGGCAGGCGTCCCAAGGCGCCCGCCGGGCCCGGGAGTTCGAGGCGTTCGTCGCGGGCGCGGCTGGGCGGCTCCTCCATGCCGCGACGCTGCTCACCGCGGAAGCGCCGGACGACAACCCGCGCGCGCGGCGCCTGCTGACCCTGGCCCTCGCCCACACGTACGCCTCGTGGGACCGGCTGCGCGGCGAGGACCCGTACGACCGGACGCGCCAGCAGCTGGCGGTGCGCTTCGCACGCGGGGCGTGGCACCAGCACGGCCGGTTCCGTGCCGCTCCGGTGAACGTTCTGGCGGGGCTCACCCCCCAGGAGCGGCTGATCGTCGTCCTGAGGGTGTACGAGGGCGTCGCCGAGGAGCAGACGGCGGCACTGCTCGGGCTGCCCGTCGAGCGCGTGCACACGCTCTGCGCCCGTGCGATGGCGACCCTGCTCCATCCGCCGCGCGGGCCCGCGCCGACGACCGCGGAGGCGAAGGCGGCGCCGTCGTGAGACCTGGCGGAGGTGGCTCATGAGCGTGCACGACCGGGAGGCGGCCGTGCGGCGGATGCTGGAGCGGACACCGCCCGCCGTGCCGCCCGACCTGTACGGGGACGTGGTGCGGCGCGGCGGGCGCATGCTGCGCCGCAGGACCGTGGCCCGCCGCATCATGTGGCTGGTGCTGCTGGCCGCGGTGGTCGCGTTCGCCGTGTGGGCGTCGATGGCACGCCCCTGGGTGGAGCCGCCGTCGGACACGACTCCACCGATCACCGGCTGGTGACCAGGGCCCCTGCGAGATCCATGCGCCCTAGCCCAGGGCCTGTTGCAGGTCCTCCAGGAGGTCGTCGGCGTTCTCGATGCCCACGGAGAGGCGTACGAGATCGGCGGGCACCTCCAGCGCCGAACCGGCCGCCGACGCGTGCGTCATGCGGCCCGGGTGCTCGATCAGGGACTCCACGCCGCCCAGGGACTCACCGAGCGTGAACACCTTGGCGCGGTTGCAGACCTCGACGGCCGCCTCCTCGCCCCCTTCCACCTGGAACGAGACCATGCCGCCGAACGCCTTCATCTGCTTGGCGGCGACCTCGTGCCCCGGGTGCTCCGGAAGGCCCGGGTACAGCACGCGCGTCACGCGCGCGTGCCGGCTGAGCATGTCGGCCACCCTGGTCGCGTTCTCACTGTGCCGGTCCATGCGCACCGCGAGCGTCTTGGTCCCGCGCAGCACCAGCCAGGAGTCGAAGGGGCCGGCGACCGCGCCCATCGCGTTCTGGTGGTACGCCAGTTCCTCACCCAGTTCCTGGTCGCTGACGACGAGGGCGCCGCCGACCACGTCCGAGTGGCCTCCCATGTACTTGGTCAGCGAGTGCACGACGACGTCCGCGCCGAGCGCGAGCGGCTGCTGGAGGTACGGGGTGGCGAAGGTGTTGTCGACGACCAGCTTGGCGCCGGCCTCACGGGCGACCTGCGCGACGGCGGCGATGTCGGTGATGCCGAGGAGCGGGTTGGAGGGGGTCTCCACCCACACGACCTTGGTCCTCGGGGTGACGGCGGCCCGTACGGCGGCGGGATCGCTGGTGTCGGCCACGGACCATTCCACGCCCCACCGCGAGACGACCTTCGCGAACAGACGGAACGTACCTCCGTACGCGTCGTTGGGGATGACCACGTGGTCGCCTGGGCTGAGGAGCGTACGCAACAGGCAGTCCTCGGCGGCCAGCCCGGACGCGAACGCGAGACCGCGGCGTCCGCCCTCCAGGGCGGCGAGGTTCTCCTCCAGCGCGGTACGGGTCGGGTTCGCGCTGCGGCTGTACTCGTATCCGCCACGCAGGCCGCCCACGCCGTCCTGCTTGTAGGTCGAGACCTGGTAGATCGGCGGGACGACCGCGCCGGTGAGGGGATCCGCGGTGTTGCCGGCGTGGATCGCGAGTGTCTCGAAGTGCTGACTGATGTGCCTGTCGCTCATGGGCATCGAGCGTAGTGCGCGCGGCGCACGGATGACGGCGGACGCCCGATGCCGCCACCGGCCGGCAACGATCGCGTGCGCCGGAATCGGGGCGGGTGCGTGGTCCGACCGGGAAAGAGACGCGTGGCCCGCCCGGGAAGAGATGCACGCGGATGGCCCGAAACCCACCCACGGCCGCCGTACGACCCCGCGGAACCGAACCCTCCCGCTCCCCCGCCCACCCGCGGAGCGCTCCGGCCAGGAACCAAGTCGTGAAGCGGTCAGGAACCAAGTCGTGACGCGGCCAGGTTGGCCAATTGTCAGAGCCGTCTGGTTCGCTTGAGGCATGGAGATTCTCTGGGTCCTGATCGCGCTGGTCATGATGAGCTTCGTCATCGGCCCGGTCCTGATGCGCAGGCGTGCCGGAATCCAGCAGGTGGCGCCCGGCGACCCGGACGCCGCGGACCCGGCGAACTACGGCTTCGTACGGCAGGAGGAGCTGGACATCCGCATGCCCGGCGCCGACCAGGACCTGCTGGACGTACTGGACGTGGTGCAGGGCACGCAGAACCACCGCGCCGCGTCGCAGCTGCTCGCAGGCACCGAGGCGGAGGGCGAGCGGCGGTGGCAGCGGGTGCAGGCCTTCGCGGGCGCCGCGGCGCTGGAGCTGCAGCAGCGTCCGGGCGGAGTGAGCGAGTCCCCCGGCGGGCAGTGGCTGCGCGTGTGGCGGGCCGAGGCGCCCAAGGACGCGGGCGGTGCGGCGGTGCACGCGGAGTTCCTGGTGCAGCAGGCCTGGCGCACGTCGACGCCGGGCACCGACGACTTCCGGATCATCATGGAGGAGGCGAAGGCCGCCTGCGGTGAGGCGGCGCTGCTGGCTCCGGGTGACCCGATCCCGTACATCATCGAGCTGTCGGTGGCGCGCGGACTCGCCTATGAGCAGCCGGAGTTCGAGAAGCTCTGGCTGAAGATCCTGGACCGCGCCCCGACGCACATGGGTGCGCACCTGGCGGCGTTGCACTACTGGTGCGAGAAGTGGCACGGCTCGCGGGAGCTGGCGTACGCCTTCGCGGAGGCGGCCGCGGCCCGTGCGCCGCAGGGTTCGCTCCTCGCGGCCATGCCCCTGTTCGCGGTCTTCGAGCACCTGCCCGAGGTGAACCTGGTCAGCGGCTTCTACCAGAGCGAGGTCGTGACGAAGGCGGTCCACGGCGCCCTCTTCGCGGTGCACGCGGCCCGCCCGGACGACCCGATGCTGGCCCACGTCCGCCACCTCCTGGTGTACTTCCTGGTCCGCGGCGAGCGCTGGGCCGAGGCGATGAACCAGCTCGTCCACGTCGACGGCCATGTGGGCGCCCTGCCGTGGACCCTCACGGCCGACCCGGCCGCGGACTACGCGATATACCGGGCGCTGGCGGTCGCGGGCTACGAGGCCAACGGCGGCAGCCCGGCGACGCTCCAGGCCTGAGCGGACCCGAGGCCGCGCGGAGGTCACCGGCCTGCCGCTGCCCGGCCGGGCGGTGTCGCGCACTGTCTGACCGTGCTCGTACGTTGGGCGAGGTGTGACGCAGCTCTGGCGCACGTCGGCCCGTGGCGCAGGCACGCGCGGCTGCGGGAACCCCGCCAGTCGGCTTCCGCCTGCCGCCGGGCCGTCTCGCCCTCAGCCCTCCGTACGGGCTGGCAGCCGCCATCCCGGACGCGGGAAGTGGCAGGTGTAGCCGTCCGGATAACGCTGCAGGTAGTCCTGGTGCTCCGGCTCGGCCTCCCAGAAGGGGCCGACCGGCTCCAGCTCGGTGACGACCTTGCCCGGCCACAGGCCGGAGGCGTCCACATCCGCGATCGTGTCCTCAGCGATCCGCTTCTGCTCGTCGTCCACATAGTAGATCGCCGAGCGGTAGCTGAGGCCGATGTCATTGCCTTGGCGGTTCTTGGTACTCGGGTCGTGGATCTGGAAGAAGAACTCCAGGAGCGCGCGGAAGTCAGTCCTCTCCGGGTCGAAAAGGATCTCAATGGCCTCCGCGTGCGTGCCGTGGTTCCGGTACGTCGCGTTCGGCACGTCACCCCCGGTGTATCCGACTCGGGTCGCCGTCACGCCCGGGAGCCGGCGGATCAGGTCCTGCATTCCCCAGAAACATCCGCCCGCCAGCACGGCCCTCTGCGTCTGCGTAGCCATCGCGGCCCTCCCATACGTGTCAGCTTGGTCACTCGGGCTGCTCGCCGCCACACCACCGGCATCCGACGCCCAGCTTCCTCAACGCGTGAGGGCTCCTGGCGATTCCGTGCCCGTCCGTCCGGCCCTCGACCAGGCCATCGAAATCCGGGTCAGAGCCGCCGGGCCGACGAGAACCGGGTGTCCGCGGCCTCCAAGGTCATGACGGCGGCCAAGGCCGGACAGACGGCCGTCGTCGCAGTGGTCGGCGGCGAACCGGTCGGTGTGGCCGTCCCACAGGCGAGGGGCAAACGGGCGCCGATCCTCTGTGATGCGGTCGGCAGGATCAGACCTGGCCCGCCCCCGGCCAGGGGCGTGCGCGCCGGTGGTATCCACACCCCGGCCAGCGATACCGGTGTGACGTGAGTACCAATAGGGTGCCTCCGTGACTGCCACGTTGAGTTCCACCAGAGCCCGCGCAGCGCTCCGCACATCGGCGCGCGTCTCCGCGGAGTTGCTGCTCATATTCCTGATGCTCGCGGTGGCCCTGTGGCTTCTGGGCCGGATGTGGTCGGTGGTCTGGCCGCTCGTGGTCGGCCTGCTCATGACCACACTGACCTGGCCCTCGGCTCGTTTCCTGCGTCGTCACGGGTGGAAACCCGCGCTCGCCGCGTCGGTCGTGACCGTGCTGTTCCTCCTGGTCGCCATGGGCGTCGTGGCGCTGATCGCCGTGCCGGTGGCGTCCCAGGCGGGCGAGCTGACCGACGGTGTCGTCGAAGGAATCCAGAAGCTGCGCGAGTGGGCCGCCGGTCCGCCGTTGAACATCGGGGACGCCCAGATCACCAAGGCCTTCGACACCGCGGTCGCCCGGGCTCAGGAGGGGCTCGGCAGCATGGTCGGCGCTGTCGTCACGGGGGTGAGCACCGTGGTGAACGGCGTGGTCACCGCCGTCCTGGCACTCTTCCTGATGTTCTTCTTCCTCAAGGACGGCCCGCGGTTCCTGCCGTGGCTCGCCCGCCAGCTGCCCGGTCGGCTCGCCAACGACGTCCCGACCGTGGCCGCGCGCGGTTGGGACACCCTGAGCGCGTTCGTGCGTTCCCAGGCGGCCGTCGGCCTGCTCGACGCCGTCCTGATCGGCCTGGGCCTGTGGGTTCTGGGGGTACCGCTGGTGCTCCCGCTGGCGGTGCTGACCTTTGTCTCCGCGTTCGTGCCGATCGTAGGCGCCCTCTTCGCCGGTTTCGTCGCGGTTCTAATCGCGCTGGTGTCCAACGGGCTGACGGACGCGCTGATCGTGCTGGCCATCATCGTCGTGGTGCAGCAACTCGAGGGCAACGTGTTCCAGCCCATGATCCAAAGTCGGGGGCTTGGCCTTCACGCGGCCGTCGTTCTCCTGGCGGTGACCTTGGGCGGCAATCTGGCCGGCATCGTGGGCAGTCTTCTCGCCGTACCGATCGCCGCACTGATCGCGGTGGTCTGGAACTATGTGCGCGACCAGCTCAGCGAGCCGTCACAGGACACGGGGACCGGGGGGTCGGACACGGCCGCCCTCCCGTCATAGCGCGGCCGTCTCGACGAACCGGTGCCCGCCGTAGCGGGTGCCACGCGATTGTCGGGGCCGGGTGCTTTCATGGGTGGCATGACCAGCAGGAGCGTCGTCGTGGAGCGACGCATCGCCGCGGGGCAGGGGCGTGTGTGGGCCGCCCTGACCGACCTCGAGGGCATGGAGGGCGTACTCAGCGGCGTCTCGAAGGTCGAGGTCCTCACGCACGGGGCATTCGACGTCGGCACGCGGTGGCGGGAGACCCGGCGCATGTTCGGCAAGGACGCCACCGAGGAGATGTGGGTGACCGCCAGCGAGCCACCCGCACGCTGTGTCGTGGAGGCGCAAGCGCGTGGCACCCGCTACGTCTCGGAGTGGCTGCTGCGGGCGGACAGCCCGTCGACGACGACCATCCGCATGACGTTCAGCGCCGTGACTCCAGGCGGCGTCACAGGCCTGCTCGCCAAGATCCTCGGCGGCTTGGGCGCACGGGCAGTGCGCAAGGCCATCGCGAAGGATCTCGAGGACGTCGCCTCGGCGGTCGAGGGCCGCAGCGACTGACCCGCGGCCCGGAATTCAGTGGCCGCGGGCTCCGCCACAGCGCACGCTGTCGGCCATGGAAGAACCACAACGCCGGATACGCGCGGTCCACACGGCATCCACGATCACTGTCTACCAGGCGTACTCCCCTGCCATCGGCCTGCCGGCGGTCCGGGAGGGACGCTTTCCCGCAGGGTGGAAGCGGGACCGTATGACGTGGACCAAGCCGCGCTCATAGTCTTTTTCCATGACTGAAGACCACAGCAAGCAGCAGGCAGACGCCCGGTTACGGCGAGCCCTCCGGGCCAAGCAGGCAGCCGGTACACAGCGGACCAAGCAGCGCCGTACCGACTGGACGGGGGAGTCCGCAGCGATCTACTGCCGGATTTCCCACGTGAACGATGACGACCAGACCGGTGTGGAGCGCCAGGAGCGCATCTGCCGTGATGTGGCCGAACGCCTCGGGCTCGTTGTCGCCGAGGACCAGGTCTTCGTGGACAACAACCGGTCGGCATGGCAGCGGAAGCGCAAGCGGCCCGGGTGGGACGCGCTACTCGCCGAGGCCAGCAAGGGCCGTGTCCGCCACGTCCTCACCTACCACCCGGACCGGCTGATGCGACAGCCGCGCGATCTCGAAGAGCTGCTGCAGATCGCCGATGATTACGACATCACGTTGCACGGCCAGGCTAACCGGCGTGATCTCGCAGATCCCGACGACCGGTTTTTCCTGCGGATTGAGGTGGCGCACGCGTGCCGGTCCAGTGACGACACGTCGCGTCGACTCGTCGACTCCATGGTCGAGCGGGCCCAGGAGGGAAGGCCGCACACCGGCCGACGCCGCTATGGCTACGACAAGACCGGTATGCAGGTCGTTCCCGAAGAAGCCGCCATCGTGCGGGAGGTCTTCACCCGCTATCTCGACGGTGTGAGCCCGGTTCAACTGGCCAAGGAGTTGTACGAGCGAGGCGAGACGACCGCCGAGGGGCGGAACTGGACCGCGCCGCGAGTGCGCGATCTTCTGGACAATCGACACGTTGCCGGGATCCGCGTGTTCCGGGGTGAGGAGATCGGCGATGGGGAATGGCCCGCGATCATCGATCGGGGGATGTGGAACGAGGTACGGGAGCGCCGCACGTACAGGGCCGCCGCGACCAAGGGGGAGAAGTCGACCAGATTTTACCTGTTGCGCGGCGTGGTCACGTGCACGGGATGCGGCAAGGTCATGGGTGGGTCGGGGGGAACCGGAGCCAAGTACGTCTGCAACCACAGTCACCGGCTCGATGTCCGGCGCTGCAACAGGGCGATCTCCGCCCCGCTTCTGGAGGAGTTCGTGACCGAGGCCGCGGTCAATCTTCTGGAACGTCTCGACCTCACCGAGGCGCCGTCGCCGTCCACGCTGTCGGAGGAGGACCAGGAGGCCATTGAGGCCGATCGGCGGGAACTCGACGAGCTCAAGGACATGTGGGAGAACCAGGAGCTGAAGACGCGGGAATACCGCGAGATGCGCAAGACCGTCGAGGCGCGTATCGCGGAGATCGAGCGCAAGCTGATCGTGCGTCCGACGGCCGAGGTCCTGGACGGCCTGGTGGGGCCCAACGCGCGTAAGAGTTGGAAGGCGCTGGAAGAGGCGGAGGACTACCAGCGCATGAACGCGGTCATGCGGTTCCTGTTCGCCGCCGTCAAGATCAAGGAAGCGACGAAGAAGGGCCGCCAGTTCGACTACGGCAGGATCGACATCGAGCAGAACCCCATCTGGTTCTGATGCGCCGCCGGACGAGGGGCCCTCTTGGGCCCCTTGTTCTGTCTCACTCGGTTTGGCCCTTGGTGTGGCGTGCCAGGAGACGGGCCAGACGCTGCGCTGACTTCGGCCCGATCTTGGTGGAGAACTGTCCGCATACTCGTTCCAAGTGCCGGGCTTTCTCCGCTTCACGGTCGCACTTGGTCAATGGCCCGCTCCAAAGCCGTGGGCTTCGCTCCGTGCGATCTCGCGGTTTGTGGCGAGGTCTTCGGCGATTCCGGCCGCGATGAGTGCCGCGCCGGGGGTGTGGCCGGAGCCGACGTAGCGCCAGTGGGCTTCCGTGACCGTGCCGGGCATCTCGGTGTGGCCGAGGTGGTGGGCGCGTTCGGCGCGGAGCGCTGCGTAGGTGGTGGAGTAGGCGCGGGATTTGGTGAGGATGTGGCCCCGGTAGCCGAGGGTGTGGGCCGAGGCGCGCAGGCGCAGGGGTTCGTACTCGGGTAGGGCGCCGAGGCGCCAGCAGGTGCGCATGAGGGTGCGGACATGGGTCGTGACGCGGGTCGCGCCGATGTCGTCCCAGGTGGCGAGCTTGTAGTCAGTGCCGGCGCCGGTCTCGCTGGCCCCCTTGGTGACGTACTTGGCGACGTACGCGGCCACGGCGTCATCGTCCGGTCCGTCGCCGTCGGCGTGCAGAGGACGGGTGTCGATCTGGGCGCCCCAGCGGAGGGTGAGTTCCCCGATGGCGGCACTGTGGGGGGTGTGGACGAGGACGCGGCTTGCGGAGGCGCGTACGGCGTCCGCGATGCGGTCGGGGGTGGCCCAGGCGGGGGGTTCGTCGTCCGGTCCGGCCGGTCCGTCGATGCGGATGACCGCGTGCACGTGGACGGCTGCCCGCTTCTGGTACTCCGCGACGCGTGCGAAGGACAGACGGGCGTGGTCGGGGAAGCGGGACTGGACGAGGCCCGCCGAGGTGGCGAGGTGGCGGCGGACGCCGATCACGAAGCGGTCCCAGAGCTGACCGGCGTGCGCGTGCCAGAGGATGTGTGCCGGGTAGTCGTAGCAGTCGGCGCACAGGGGTTGGCCGACGGCCACAGCGTCCGGGGTGTGGAGGGCGCCGCAGCCGAGGGGACGGCCGTGCTCGCAGGCGCCGCCGTCACGGCGGGGGTGGCAGCGCTCCCCGGCACGGTGGACCGGGCCGAAGGAGGGTGCGGTCAGGGTGACGAAGAGCCGGGGACGGTGGCGGATGGTGGTGGGGATGTTCTTGCCGCCGAGGAGTCCGGCGCGCACCAGGTGGTAGGTGTCCCCGGCGTGGAGGCGGGAGCAGGGGGCGCAGACGGTTGCGCGCCGGTTGCGGCAGCGGACCAGGAGGCGTTCGCCGGGTTCGGTGCGGGTGTCGTAGCGGCGGATGATCTCGCCGGTCGCCGTGTCCAGGGTGGTGGTGGAGCCGGAGAGGTGGATGGGGTGGGCGCAGCCGCCGGTTGCGGTGATCTGTGCCAGCCAGCGCGCGTATTGGGGGTCTTGGGCGAGGCGGATGGCGTCGCGGTCGGTGTCGGAAAGCTGACGCAGGCGCGCCGCGCGGTCGAGTTCGGCGCGCCTGCTAGCCGGGGTGTGTTCCGGGGTGATGGTGGTGACCTTCCGGGGTGGGCCGCCGCAGCGGCACGGGGGTGGGTTGCTGGCGGGTGGTGGGTCATGGGATTGCTCCTTTGCTGGTCAGGTGGGGCGGGATGGTTCAGCGGATGGTGCCGGTTCCCCGGCAGATGCGGCAGCGGCGGAGCCGTCCGGTCCAGGTCTTGCGGGCCCCGTCGCCCTTGCAGTGGGGGCACCTCACACGAGGCATCGGCATAGGTGTGTCCCTTCTGCTCAGGTGTGGGAGAAGCCGTTGATCATCCACGTGACGAGGCCGTGGATGGTGTAGAGGACGGGGGTCTGGCCGAGGTAGAGGCCGAACAGGCCGACGCAGACCGCTTCCCAGGCCCGCACGTCACGGGAGCGGACCAGAAGAACCGTGATGATTCCGAAGATCACCGCGAACGTGAACGCCGTACCCTCGCTGATCACTTGTCGTCTCCTTCTTCCAGCGCCGCCAGGGCGCGGTCCAGGGCGGGCAGGTGAGGGGTCATGCCGGTGTGCTTGCGGGCCGTCGAGACCGCTTCCTCGGTCGTGGTCAGGTGGGAGCGGGCCCGGTTCCAGCCGCCGTCCGGGCCGGTGCAGACGGCCACACCCTGTTCGTCTGCGGTGATGGCCTGAGCGACGGCCACGGCATCCTTGTTGAGGTCACCGAGGGCCATCTCGGCGGTGCCGGGGTCGTTGACGCGGTGACAGATCCGGCCGCCGAGCTGGGCGCGCAGCGCGGTGACTCCGGGGCCCAGGTCGGAGCCGACGCGTTGCCCGGCGACGACCAGGTGCAGGCCGAGCGCGGCCCCGAGCTGCGCGAGCCGCAGCAGCAGGGTGGAGCACTGTTCGGCTTCCGCTCTGCTGTCGCGGGTGCCGTCGGACAGGTACAGTTCCGCGATCTCGTCGACGATCACGACGACCGGTACCGGCCGCTGCTTGTCCGGGAGCTCCCAGATGGAGCGGACCCCGGCCGCCCGGCAGGCCGCCATCCGGTCCTGTATCTCGACCACCAGCGCCGCCAGGATGGCGACCGCTTCCCTTCGGGAGGTGGCCAGTGCGCTGAGCCGTCCTGTGAAGAGGCCGAGTTCCATGCCGCCCTTGCAGTCGATGCCGACCAGGGCGACCGGTTGCGGGGCGAGCTGGGTGACGAGCCGGGCCAGCAGGGTGGACTTGCCCGAGCGGGTGGCCCCGGCGATCAGCCAGTGCGGCACCAGCCGCAGGTTCACCACCCACGCCCCGCCGCTCTCCAGCACCCCCAGCAGCGCGGACATCAGCATCGTGGGTGCGGTGGCCAGGCCGGGCCGCTGCAGCGGATCGGTGGCCGTCGCGGTCAGCAGCACCAGGCCCCGTTGCGGTGAGGTGACCCGCACGGCGTGGACCTTCCAGGCGTGCACCAGGGCATCGGCCGCCTGCAGATAGGTGGCCGGGGTCTGCCCCGGGTGCAGGCGCACGACCACCGTTAATCCGGTGCGGGTGGCCCGCGGGAACGAGGTCTTCGGTGCCACCGGCCGCAGCGGATCGCCCTTGACCAGCACGTCCCCGAGCAGTCCGCGCGGCGGACGCCGGGAGATCGCCAGGTCGTTGAGCACCGCCACCCTGCGCCAGGTGAACACCACTCGGCACGCGGTTACCGGATAGCCGGCCAGGTACCAGTGCCAGAGGGGGCGGTGTCGCCGCAGCAGGTCACCCACCACCAGCAGCCAGGCCAGCACGGCCAGGCCGAGGGCCAGCAGGACGGGGCTCATCAGGCACCACCGCCCTTGCCCGCCCCGCCGGTCGCGGCAGTGGTCTGCACGGGCGTGATGGCGTCGGCGCGGAAGCTGACGCCGTGCCGGTCGCCCATCGACCATGCGAACGCCGTCAGCCCGGTGACCTTGACGATCTGTCCTTCCTCGATGCCCTTGGGCTCACCGCTCACGGCGATCTCGATGACGGAGATCCGCCGCCGGTCCTGCCGCACGGTCACGGCCACGGTCCAGACCGGGTTGCCGTCCCGGTCCTTCTTCACCTCCTGTGTCTCGGGGTTGCTGAGCTTCACTTCGGGCGCGATGGCGCACCGCAGTACGCCGAGCCGCGCCGTGTCCACGGGAATGGACTGCATGTGATTGGCCTCCCTGGCCTGTTGGTTGGAACGCCCGACATCTCATCCGGACGTCACTTGTCATAACGAGTTATGAGTGTGGGGTGCTGTACAGCGAGGATGCAACTACTTATGCTGACGAGTGATGTCGCGTGTGCGACGTGCCTATGACCTAGACTCGTCGGAGATGCCGAGATGACGGAGATCCAGCGCCCCGGAGCCCTCTACCAGCAGGTGGCCGCCGCCATCCGCGAGGCGATCCTGTCGGGTGAGTTCGCCCCCGACTCCCTGTTGCCGTCCGAGGCCCAGCTCATGGCCCGCTACGGCGTCTCGCGCCCCACCGTCCGCAACGCCATCGCGGCCCTGCGCGCCGAAGGACTGATCGACGTCCGCCACGGCAAGGGAAGCTTCGTGCGCTCCGCCGGACAGCCCGCCCTGACGATCGAGCGCAGCATCAGCCGCACCACCGACGGGAAGTTCGTCATGCCAAACGGCGATGTGTGGCAGGAGGCCGAGAAGCCCAGCACCTACCGCACCCACGCCACCAAGGCCACCGGCCGACTCCTCCAACTCGGCGAGGAGGAAGCGCTGTTCGGCTGTGACCGGCTGCTCTTCGACCCGGGCACGGGCACGCGTGCGATGCACCGCACCCTGATCCCGTTCGCCGTCGCCGACAGCATCCCCCTGCTGGCCGAGGAGCCGTGCAGGCGCCCGGCAGCGTTCTACCGGCTGCTCACCCAGGACGGCCACCAGCTCACCTGGTCGGAGACCGTACGCGCCCGCATGCCCCTGCCCGACGAGCGCACCACGCTCCAGCTCCCCGACGCCACACCCATCCTGCACCTGGCCCACGTCACCCACGACACCGACGACCGGCCCCTGATCCTCGAAGAACTCCGCATCGGCGCCGACCGCGCCGAACTCACCTACCGGATCACCGCCGACCAGCAGCCCGCGCAACGCACCCGCACCTGAGCGGCCACCGGCATCGGTCGAAACGCCCTTCACTTCCTCAAGGGCGCGCCTGCGGCGCGCCGGGACGCCCGGCCGCCCCGGCCGGGCGTGCGGCGTGAGCGCCGGTCCCGTCCGGACGGCCAGCGCCCCCACCCGCAGCACACCCCAGCAGGCGAGGCGACGTCCGGCCGCCGCAGGCCGGGGCGTGGTGGGCCGGGGGTCGACGGCCTCCGAGACTTTAGGCAGCTCCCATGGGGCGAGCCTCGAAGAACAGGGGGCCCATCGGGCACAACCGCGGGCAGGGCACATGCCTGCCCGATTCGCCGGGCCAGCGTAGGGCCCCCTGTTCACTCGCCCCATGGCAGCTACCGCCCAAAGTCTCACCAGCCGGCGACGTGTCCACCCGCGCCGCTCACCAGCGAGAAGACCCCTCACCGCGCACCGCCGTCACTGTCAGCCAGTGCCTCCAGGAGTCCGGCAAGCCGGTCCATGGCACCGGGCCAGCCCGCCAGGCGTACGACACCGCGCCCCTGCTCATCCGTCGAGGCGATCGCCCGAACCTCCGACAGCTCGAACCCCGCACTGATCAGTGCCCGGTTCATCCGGTCGGCAGCCTCCCGCGCGACCCGCCACCCCGCCACGTAGTCGACACCAGGCACCCACAGACCCCAGTCCATGCCCGCGATGCCGTCGAGCCCACCGCTCAGCCAGTCCTCACCCGCGCCAGCCACCGCGTCCACCTCAGCCCTTCCCGAGATAACGAGTCGTCAACTCCCTTTGCCTGTAAGGGACCCAAGGCGACGCAACGCGACGACCCCGGTACCATCAGGCACCGGGGACCGTCGCGTCCCCTGCCGGGCCACCCTTCGCTTTCCAGGGCTGACGGGGTGGCCCGGTCTCGGTATGAGGTTGTAGGCGCGGCCCCCACTCGGGAGGGGAGCCCCCGAGATACGGACCTTGGGAGCCGCGCCCCTTGGCCGGATAGGTCAGTCCGGCCGTGTCCGGGTCACCGTCCGCTCCTGATCGCGAAGGAGCCGACCGGCACAGTGGCCCGGCGCCTGTTCAGGCCGAGTACTCGGCCCACAACCGTTCGAGGTCGAAGCGGCACCACACGGTCTTGCCGCCCTTGACCGCCGGGGACCACCACACCGCATCGGCCAGCCGCTGCACGATCAGCAGCCCACGCCCCCGGTCCGGCAACAGCGCCTCGCAGAAGTCACCCGCCAGCTCAGGTGAGACGAACTCACCGGCCGCCAGCTCAGGCGGAGTCGAGTCCTCATCCGCCACACCGATGACCAGCAGTTCCGGGTACGTCATCAGCGAGACCTTGATACTCCGCGCGGCACCGGGCACGGCGAGCACGGCATCCGGCACCGCATGGTGCACGACGTTGCCCACCAGCTCCGACACAACGAGCTGCGCAGCGTCGACCGCATGCGCCAGACCCCAGGTCCGCAGGTAGGCGCCGACCATGTCCCGCGCCGCTTTGGCGCAGTCCGGCGACTCCGCGAAGAGCGTCAGCGCACGAAAGTGCCCGTTCGCCGGATCATGCACCGAGCGGGGCGGAGCACCCGCCGCCGAGGCGTTCGCCGAGCGTTTGCTCTGCTGCGTTTCCACCGCGATCCCTCCCGAGCCCCGACGAGCCCGGTAGCCCGTCGATCTGTGCCGACCAGTGAACGGCGTAGGAGAGCCAACCGGGAGCGTTCACCAGGGGGTTCACGTGAACACTGGCAAACGCAAAGGGGGTTCACCAATGAACCCCCTCAGGGCGACACTGCTGTGACAGGATGAGCACTCGCCGTCAGTCTCGGGTTGGCAGGGGAGCATGAACCGAGAGCCGAACGCGCACTTAATCGCCGTCATGGACGAAGCGAACGTCTCGAACAAGGGACTCGCGAAACGCATGCGTGACGCCGCCACGCAACGCGGCACCACCCTCGGGACGACTCACGTCGCCGTCCAGCGATGGCGAGACGGCGCGGGCATCCAGCCCCAGACAGCCGCGATCATGGCGGACGTCCTCAGCACCAAACTGGGCCGCCACATCACACCCGGCGATCTCGGCTTTTTCAAGACCTCCCGCCCGGCCGCTCCCCAGCCGATCGGATACCCGAGCACCGTCCCCGACGTACTGTCCACACTGGCAGCACTCGCCGACGAACGAGCCGAGGCACCCGCCACCAAGCCACTGGCTATCGCAGACGCCGACCTCAGTTCGGCAGTCCTGTCATGGATGATCGGCAGACCCGACGGCATCCAGGCCGACAGGCCCGCTCACCAACACGTCGGCATGCGCGACGTACGCGCCATCCGGGACGCCGCCAGCATGTTCATGCAACTCGACTTCAAATACGGCGGAGGCCACGGCCACAAGGCCCTGCGCCACTACTTCCGCCACGAAGTCCTGCCCCTGCTGGACGCCAGTTACAGCGAGAAGGTGGGCACCGCACTGTTCGGCGCCGCCGCCGAAGTCTCCCAGCTGCTCGCGTGGACCGCCTACGACACCGGAAACCACCGACTCGCACACCGCTACCTGACATCCACGCTGCGACTGTCCCAGGTCATCGACGACCGCATGTTCGGCTCACGCATCCTCGGCAACCTCAGCCACCAGGCCAACTACCTCGGCAACCACACCCAAGCTATCCAACTCGCCCGCGCCGCCGTCGAGGGCGCCAAGGGCCGGGCCACCCCACGCGCCATGGCGAACTACTCGGCCATGGAGGCATGAGCCCTCTCCCACGCAGGCGACCCGATCGCAGCGGGCCGCGCCATGAACGAAGCAGAACGCCACTTCCAGCGCGCCGACACCGCCGACGACCCCGCATGGCTGAGCTACTTCGACGAGGCGGAACTCATGGGCGAACTCTGCCACTGCTTCCGCGACCTCAAGATGCGCCGCGAAGCAGTCGAGCAGGCACAGCGAGCCGTGGACAGCACCGACCCCAAGTACGCCCGCACCCTGGGGTTCTGCCGCATGGTGCTCGCCCAGAGTCAGCTACTCAACGGCGAACTGGAAGCCGCCGTCACGACAGCCAGCCTGGCCGTGGACGGCGGTGACTCCCTCCAGTCGACACGCTTCCAGCGCTACATCACCGACTTCCAGGCCCAGGTGAGCGCCCACGCGGCGAACCCGATCGTGGCCGCTTTCAACGACCGGGTACGCGACGCACTCACCCGCCTGGAGGACGACGAGGAGTAGCAGCTACCAGGGCCGCCAGTCCCGAGGCGCATGATCGTTGCGCAGCCCGGCGATACGCCGGCGGTACTCCTCCGCCGTCCCCTCGTCCTCTTGCACGTTCTGCATGAGCCACGTCGTCATCCCGAACTCTTGCAGGCCACGCAGTGTCTCGTACCCGGGCCAGTCGTACAGATCCCGCCCGTACGCAGCCACGAAGTCCGCATACTGCTCGTCCGTCTGCCACCCGAGGCTGTGGTGCTCAACAGCTGTGACCATCAGATCCCACTCCGGATGGTCGTAACAGAAGGCCTCAAAGTCGATCAGGATCACCTGCCCGCGGTCATCCACCATGAGGTTCTGCACGTGGGCGTCACCGTGCACGGGCCCCTTCGGTGTCTCGAAGCGCAGCTCTTCGTACTTGTCCCGCAGCTCCCGCCACCGCTTCCGCAAGAAGACCCTGTCATCCTCCGGGATCACCGCCCGGTCCATCCGCAGCTCTTGCTTGTCGAAGGGATCGAACGAGGGCAGCTCAAGACCATCTGGCACGGTCAGGGAGTGCAGATCCCGCAGCACACCGCCCAACTCACCGTAGGTAGCTTTCCGGTCTCCCTCAACGATCAGATGCCAGAACGTCACCGGGTGACCATCGACCACGAGCGGCTGCTCAAGATCCTCAACGATGCGTGCGGCAGGGACTCCCTCTGCTGCCAGCCACCTCGAAACGGCCACCTCAATGCGCGCCTTGGACAACCACTCACGCCCACGAGCCACCCGCACGATAACCGGGGCCGAAGCCAGCCGGAACAACGCGTTCTCCCCGAGCCGGATTAACTCCGCCCCGGTGTCGTCGAGCCCCGCCGCCCGGCACGCGGCCACCATCACCCGCGCAGCCCTCGCCGACGTAAACCCCTCTTCCGATCGAGCAGCGCCAACCGCCATGCCCGTACCAGCTCCCCTAGTCGCACGCGATCAACCAGCGCACGTTCACGGGTGACCAACCCGAGGCGCGCCGGACACAACGACGACCGTACTGAACGAGGCTCAGTTGTCTACGCCAGGGTGACAGGGATGAGATCGAGCCTGGGGCGACTACCCGAGGGAGTCGAACCTTTTATCGATGTTTCGGATTTGCGCTGGTTACTGCATGATCTAGGACACTGGTCCTACGGCGGACGCCCACGCAGAAAGACCATGGTGATGGACGAAGACGAGAGCCTCCACCGCTACGGCCTGCACCCTGTTGGTGCGAGCCTTGACGAGGTTCGCGGACTGCTCACCGTTCACATCCGGTTGGAGCAGCATGCACAGGGGGGCGGTGACACGGAGTTGATGAAACTGTGCTGCGTTCAACTGTTCAACGCCGGAGTTCTGGACGACGTACTACTCATCTGGAAGGGCAAGTCCGCCAGCATGGACGCCGACTGTTCGATCGACATCCAGTTGCTGTGCGGGAGCGGACTGGCCAGGACCAAGGCGTACCTGGCGCGCCAGCGTCTGCCGGAGGCGGAAGCAGCACTGCAGAGATTGCTCCACTCTGAGACGGTTGGCGACTTCGAGGATTTCTCCGTCGAGGAACACTCCGCCCAGTACACCGCCTATTACCTGCCGTGATGCTTGCTGTCTCGCACAGGGCTGCAGGCCGGCAGGCACCGTCGGACGAACCCTGGTCAGGGATGAGCCGATCGTAAAAGGTCTGTGAACGAGCCTTGATCTTGGCCATCAAGCCGCGTTCACAGCCTCAATCCATGGGGGACTTTCCAGGGCGCGGGCCTCAGGAGGTATCTGCTCCGCGGCGCTGCTGTAGTCCTGAACGAGTTCTTCCAAACCGCCCATGGGTTCCCTTGGCGGCCTTGTAGGCGGTTGCGAGGTTGTTGCGGTAGGTGAAGGTGTCGGGGTGGTCGGTGCCGAGGACGCGTTCGGTGTCGGCGAGGTTGGACTCGAACAGGGGGATGGCGCGCTTGAGGTCCCCGGCGGCCTTGTAGGCGGTTGCGAGGTTGTTGCGGTAGGTGAGGGTGTCGGGGTGGTCGGTGCCGAGGATGCGTTCGGTGTCGGCGAGGTTGGACTCGAACAGGGGGATGGCGCGCTTGAGGTCCCCGGCGGCCTTGTAGGCGGTTGCGAGGTTGTTGCGGCGGGTGAGGGTGTTGGGGTGGTCGGTGCCGAGGATGCGTTCGGTGTCGGCGAGGTTGGACTCATACAGGGGGATGGCGCGCTTGAGGTCCCCGGCGGCCTTGTAGGCGCGAGCGAGGGTGTCGCGGTGGGTGAGGGTGTGGGGGTGGTCGGTGCCGAGGATGCGCTCGGCGTCGGCGAGGTTGGACTCGAGCAGGGGGATGGCGCGTTTGAGGTCCCCGGCGTCCTGGTAGGCGGTTGCGAGGTTGTTGCGGTGGATCAGGGTGTGGGGGTGGTCGGTGCCGAGGATGCGTTCGGTGTCGGCGAAGGTGGACTCGAGCAGGGGGATGGCGCGTTTGAGGTCCCCGGCGTCCTGGTAGGCGCGGCCGAGGTTGTTGCGGTGGGTGAGGGTGTTGGGGTGGTCGGTGCCGAGGATGCGTTCGGTGTCGGCGAGGTTGGACTCGAACAGGGGGATGGCGCGCTTGAGGTCCCCGGCGGCCTTGTAGGCGCGGCCGAGGTTGTCGCGGTGGATCAGGGTGTGGGGGTGGTCGGTGCCGAGGATGCGTTCGGTGTCGGCGAGGTTGGACTCGAGCAGGGGGATGGCGCGTTTGAGGTCCCCGGCGTCCTGGTAGGCGCGGCCGAGGTTGTTGCGGCTGGTCAGGGTGGCGCGGTGCCTTTTCCCCAGCAGGCGCTCGTGAATGTGGGCTGCGCGACTTCCGGCGGCTGTGCCACGGGCCACGGCTCCCTGCTGGCGGAGGAACTCCGACGCGTCCCTCAGAAGCCGGGCGGTGGTGGCGGTCTCCGATTCCGGCGGGGTGTGATCGGTGTGGGCGATGACATGGGGCAGCAAGGCATGCCATGTCGGCCAGGTACCAGGGTCATAAGCATCTGTGGGAAGGCGGGATTCCAAGGCGTTCGCTGCTACCCGTTGTGCGTTTGTGATGTCCTTGGCGCGGCGGTGAGGATCCTTGGGATCGGGTGTCCGGGCGAGGGCTTGGACCAGCCGGTGCACGGTGATGGTGCCGTCCTGTTCGCTGATCATGCTGTAGGCGGCCAGTCTGCCGATGGCCGTGTTCAGCGCCTGAGGGTCAGCGAGTTTCTCCATGTAGGAGAGGGTGAGCTCAAGAAGCCGGAGACGCCGCCCGGTGACCCCCTGCGCGCGTTGAGACTGCAGCTGTGCGACTCTCGAGCGTAGTAGGGATGGGTAGGCAAGATCGTCGAGGAGGTTGCGGGGGATGCCGTCAGGGGCGTACCAGGCCAGTACCCGCAGTACCTCTCCCGCCAGCGGTGTGTCCTTGAGGCGGTCCAGGGTGATGCTCCAGATCCGGGCGATCGTACGGTCCGCGTCCCCGTCTTCCGCGGTCGTGGCGAACATCTCGGCCGGCCTGCTGGTGAGCAGGTCCAGGTAGGCGCGTGGGGAGACGCCGGTCTCGGCGCAGTACGAGGCTGCCTGCTCCACCGCCAGGGGCAGAAAGCCCACTTCCGCGCAGACCTCGGCGGCACCGTCACTGTCCCGCTGCTTCTCGTGGTTGAGGATGCGGGTGAACAACTCGACGGCTTCCGCTTCTTCCAGGACGTCCAGGGGCACGGTGGAGGACAGCTGGTGCCAGCCGGTGGCACGGCGACTGGTGATGAGGAAGCGTCCACCGTGACCGGCCCGCTCGATGACCGGACGGACATGCTGGGGGTCGTTGACGTTGTCCAGCACGATGAGCCAGTTCCGGTGGGCAGCGAGCCACAACAGGGCCCACTCTCGTAGATCATCGGCTCCCATCTCCGTACTTGTGAGAACGGGATGAAGGGCGACCGCGAAATCCGCCAGCCCGGAGTCCAGAGCGGCGGGCGACTCAGCGGTGATCCACCATTGCGGGGAGCTCCGTGAACGTGTCCTGGCCCAGTGAGCGGCGAGCGTGGACTTGCCGACCCCTCCCAAGCCGTGAAGGGCCTGTACGACCACTTCCCCCGACGTGGCGAACGCCGTATCCAGCGCGGCAAGCTGGCGATCACGTCCGACGAACCCATGCGGCCGCGGCATATTGCTCAGGCCTGTCGGCGCCTTCACCCTCGGCGCGCTCTTCAGCGCTCCCGTAGGCAACACCGTGTTGTGCGTATGGAACGACGTGGCGCTCTTGACATCCCGGCCCGCCACGATCGAGCCCTTGTCGGCCGACAGGCCCGGTGCGCCACCGCCGCGCTTTGTGCGGCTCGGTTTCCGGCGGCCCACTACGAACCCCGCCGGGCCTCGGAATCCCGGACGTCGCCGTCTGCCGCGATCGATCCACTGTCGGCCGACGGTCCCGTCCCTCCCGGCGGCGCAGGCGACCAGCCGGACGGAGCGGAACCCGAACCGGTATCGATGGCCTTCGAACCGCGCACACGTCCACGCGAGGCGATCGACCCCCCACGGGCGACAGGCGAGGGCCCATTCGCAGGCTGCTGCTGCAGATGACTCACCACCGCCAGCACGAACCCGGCCACTGTGAAGAACAGACTCAGCACGCTGCTCAACTGATCTGCCCGATCCAGCCCCAGCAGGGCGAAGAACACGATCAGAGCGCCCAGGCCGACAGCAGCCCCCACCCAGCGCAATACCTGCCACAAAGTCATGCAGGCATGATTCCGAAACCATCACGCCCGCAAGCCCCTTTTCAGGCAACTGATATGCAACAGAACACATGCATCCGCGCTGTGCCCCAATGATCCAGAGCCCGCGCGGCAAGCCGCATTGAGCCGATGCTGCAAAAAGGACTGTGAACATGGCTTGACCTGGATCAAGCCGTCGTTCCTATGGATGATGTACCGCTGCGGCTGGGGAACGAAGGCAGGCCAGGAGACCGTCCTGGCCGTTGAGATCACGCGTGACGGCTTCGAGTGGGCGCTGCGCCACGCGTGCCTGTCGAGCTATGTGCACGGGGTGCACCCCGACCGCGTCGCATGGCAGCACCAGCTCAAGCGGGCGCCCGCTCGCATCCAGTGGGACCCCGAGCGGGATCTGCGCCTGCGGCCCCTGCCGTACCGCTCGCTGCAACTGGGGCTCTCCGCTGAGGCCGTACGACGCTACGCGGACGAATGGACGGTCGCCATCAACGACGTGACCCCGCTCGCCCGTGAAATCCACGCGCTCGTGAGCGGCGGTGACCTCGACTCCGCGTCCCGGCTGCTGCCCCCGGAGCGTCCTTACCCCGCCGGAGACGAACTACTGGCCCACCTGCGTGCGTGACGCGGGTCCCGTCGACCGGCATCCTCACCTATTGATATTCGATAGGAATCGATCGATAATCGATGCATGCATCGTTTCTACATCGGCGCGCTCCGCGTCGGCATCGCGGCTGCGTTCCTGTTCGGGCTCTTCGGTCAGATCGTGGTGATCCCGTCGGCGGCAGCCGATGAGGTCGACCGGTTCCCCCCTTACGCGCCGTTCGCCACGCCCTACGTGACGGTGGCGATCATCGGTGTCGCCTGTGTACAGGTCGCGCTCGTCGCCACCTGGATGTTGCTCACCATGGTCGAGCGCGATGCGATCTTCACACCGCGAGCCTTCCGGTGGGTCGACACGATCATCGGGGCCTCGGTCGTGGCGACCGTGCTGGCGATCGGGGTCACTGGGCATCTGGCCCTGGCCGAGATCCCCTCTCCGGACGACGGTATGGACGTCATCAGCGCGCTGGCGGCCGCCGTCGCGAGCGTCGGCGTGGGGACGGCGTTCGCGATGCTGATCGTCATCATGCGCAGCCTCTTGCACAAGGCGACGGAACTGCAGACCGAAATCGCCGAGGTGGTGTGATGGCGATCATCGTCGACCTCGACCTCCAGCTCGCCAGGCGCGGCCTGTCGGTGGGCGAGTTCGCCGATGCCGTCGGCATCACACCCGCCAACATCGCCGTACTGAAGAACGGCCGCGCGAAGGCCGTGCGCTTCACGACGCTGGACGCGATCTGCCGCACGCTCCACTGTCAGCCCGGTGACGTTCTGCGCTGGGTGCCCGACGACGAGGGCGCCGACGGCGATGGTTGACGGTGGTTGACGACGGCTGACGACGGACAGAGTCCGCCCGTCAGGGCCCACCCGTCATCGCCCACCCCGTCAGCGTCCACTCGTCATCACCACCCGTCAGCGTCCGCCCGCGCTGGGCTCGAACGTGGAGAGGAGCTGCTGCAGGGCCTCCTGGTCCGGACCGACGAACGGGGGTGAGCCGGCGGCGGCACCCAGGGTGTCCAGCATCGCGCCGGTGATGCCTGCGGCCGGGGGCAGGTGGGTGGAGAGGATGAGGTCGGGCTTTCTGTCCCGCAGCGGCTGGAAGCTGTCGTGGTACTTCTCGACGTCCACGTTCTGCACCCAGGGGCTGTCGACCGTGGCCCACAGGAGTTGTGCGGAGCGCAGGTCCTCGGCACCGACCTCGCGGGCGTCCTCGGCCTCAGCGAGTTCGGCGGTGGGCAGCGGTGCTCCGAAGCAGTCGGAACTGAAGCAGGTGCCCGACAGGTTGTCGAAGAAGCCCACCGTGGCCGGATTGTCGAAGAGCGGCGGCCTGAACCCGGTGAGGGTACGGTCACCGACGTCCAGGGACTGCCCCGGGTTGAGCAGGTACGCGCGGTCGAGGGGCAGCGGATGCTCGCACGACATGATTCCGGCCGCGACGAAGGTGGTCACGACGCGCGCCTCCGGCGCCTCGGCCAGCAGGTCGA
This sequence comes from Streptomyces sp. NPDC030840, assembly GCF_055572015.1. NCBI lineage: Bacteria > Bacillati > Actinomycetota > Actinomycetes > Kitasatosporales > Streptomycetaceae > Streptomyces > Streptomyces sp. NPDC030840. The sequence goes on from NZ_JBVIEE010000025.1 coordinate 121,385, forward strand.
AGATCCCGCCCGTGTGGTCACGGTCCGGGTGGGTGAGCCAGATCCAGCGCACATCGGAGGGATCCAGTACGTCGGCGACCCTCTCCAGGAAGTTCCGGTCGGGCAGTCCGAGACCGGTGTCGACGACGACGGGCTGGTCGGCATGCAGCACGAATGCGTTCACCGGGATGTGCCCGATTCCGGGCACATCGAGGTTGTCGGTCAGGACACTGATGTCCGGACGGACCTTGTGGACGGGCATGACACACCTCAGGCCCCCCTGGGTTGGTGATCGCGCCGCGGCCTGGTTGCCTCCTCCATCGTCGGCCCATCCCTCGGTCACCGCATCCTGACGGAGCCCTCAGCCTCCGCTGCCGTACGGGCGGGTCAGGATTTCCAGGTTGTGGCCGTTCGGGTCGTCGAAGTAGGCGCCCCGGCCGCCGTCGTTGGTGTTGATCTCCATCGAGCGGCGGTGGTACGGGTCCGCCCAGTAGGTGAGGCCGGCGGCCCGGATGCGGGCGAAGATCTCGTCGAAGTCCGCCTCCGAGACCAGGAAGGCGTAGTGCTGGGGCGTGATGGGCCCGGACGAGTCCGCGTAGTCGAGGGTCACGCCGTTGGGGATCTCGACCGGGATGAACGGACCGTACTGGGGACCCACCTCCAGCCCCAGGATGTCGGCGAGGAACTGGGCGGACGCCTTCTTGTCACGGGCGGCGACGATCGTGTGGTTCAGCTCGACGGACATGGCGAAACCTCCTCGACGCGGGACGTTTCCCACGCTAGGCAGCCGCCCCCGGCCGACACCATCCGTCCTTCGACCCCGTCCCTTCCGTCTCCTGGACCGGGCCTCGGGTCCTAGGCAGTGAGCGGACAGCCAGGGTATGGCTGCCTTGGGCCCGCCCCTGCCCGGGGTCGGCGTGGGGGGGCAGGTTCAGGACGTGTGCCGCCCACCACTTCGCGCCTGCGTCCGGGTCCGCGTCCGGCAAGAAGGCGGTGGCCTTGCGGCCGCAAGGCCACCGCGGCCGCAAGGCACACTGACAACGAAGGGCCGGAGCCGTGTCACCGGCTCCGGCCCTCACCGAACACGCAGGCGACCGTCAGATCGTCGCCGTGTCGATCACGAAGCGGTAGCGCACGTCGCTCGACAGCACCCGCTCGTACGCGACGTTGATCTCGGAGGCCTCGATCAGCTCGATCTCGGCGCCCAGGCCGTGCTCGGCGCAGAAGTCCAGCATCTCCTGGGTCTCACGGATGCCGCCGATCATGGAGCCGGCCAGGGTCTTGCCGCCGCCGATCACCGAGAAGAGGTTGAGCGCGACGGGCTCCTCGGGCGCGCCGACGTTCACGAAGGCGCCCTCCGTCTTGAGCAGGGACAGGAAGGAGTCCAGGTCCAGCGGGGCGGACACGGTGGACAGGATCACGTCGAACGAACCCCGCAGTTCCTCGAACGTCTTCGGGTCGCTGGTCGCGTAGTAGTGGTCGGCGCCCAGCCGCAGCCCGTCGTCCTTCTTGCGCAGGGACTGGGACAGGACCGTCACCTCGGCGCCCAGCGCCTTCGCGATCTTGACGCCCATGTGGCCGAGGCCGCCGAAGCCGAGGACGGCGACCTTCTTGCCGGGGCCTGCGTTCCAGCGCTTCAGCGGGGAGTAGGTGGTGATGCCGGCGCACAGCAGGGGCGCGGCCACGTCCAGCGCGAGGCCGTCGGGAATCCGTACGACGAAGGCCTCGTCGACGACGATCTTCTCGGAGTAGCCGCCGTAGGTCGGCTCCCCGTTCTTGTCGAGGGCGTTGTAGGTGCCCACGTTGCCCTTGGCGCAGTACTGCTCGAGGCCGGCCTCGCAGTTCTCGCACTCGCGGCAGGAGTCGACCATGCAGCCGACGCCGACGCGGTCGCCGACCCGGTACTTGGTCACACCGGAGCCGACCTCGGAGACGATGCCGGCTATCTCGTGCCCGGGCACCATGGGGAAGATCGCCTCGCCCCAGCCCTCACGGGCCTGGTGGATGTCCGAGTGGCAGATTCCGGCGAACTTGATGTCGATCAGTACGTCGAACTCACCGACCGCGCGGCGTTCGATCGTGGTGCGCTCCAGCGGAGCCTTGGCCGCGGGGGCGGCGTATGCGGCGACAGTGGTGGTCATGCCGGGGGTTCTCCTAGCAGGTCGTCTTGCGCCCGGCCTGCCTTCCGGCCGGGTACGGGTTCCAGCCTGTCGCAGCGGGCGAGGTTCACCCAGATCACGGTTCTGCGTACGTTCGCCGGTCCTACCACCGGCGGGGTCAGGCTCCCCGTCGTACGACCGTGAATACTTGACGTATGGACGGTATGGAGGAGAGGTCCGGGGCGGTACCGGCCGCCACCCAGGCGCCCGCCGGTGACGCCGGGGAGACCCTGGACCGGCGGGCCGAGCTCAGCGAGTTCCTGCGCACCCGGCGTGCCCGGCTGAAACCGGAGGACGTGGGGCTGCCGGACTTCGGCCGGCACCGCCGGGTTCCGGGGCTGCGCCGGGAGGAGCTCGCACAGCTGGCGGGCGTCTCGGTGGCGTACTACACGCGGCTGGAGCAGGGCAACGGGCGCAACGTCTCGGCGGAGGTGCTCGACGCGATCGCGCGCGCCCTGCGGCTGAGCGACGCCGAGCATGCCCACCTCACGCATCTCGCGAAGCCGAAGGCGCACAAGAAGAAGCCGTCGGCGCGGTCGCAGCAGGTGCGGGGCTCGCTGCGGCAGCTGCTGGACACGCTGGACGGCGTCCCCGCGTACATCACGGGGCGGCGCTCGGACATCCTCGTCTGGAACCGGATGGCGGCGGCCGTCTTCGGGGACTGGTCGGAGCTGCCCGCCCACGAGCGGAACTGGGCGCGGCTGGTGTTCCTGCGGCCCGAGTACCGCGAGCTGTACGTGGAGTGGGAGTCCAAGGCGGCCGACATGGTGAGCTATCTGCGCATGGACGCCGGCTGCCACCCGGACGACCCGCGGCTGTCCTCCCTGGTAGGGGAGCTCTCGGTGAAGAGCGATGAGTTCCGGCGGCTGTGGGCCACGCATGACGTCAAGGAGAAGGGCCACGGGGTGAAGCGGATGCGGCACCCCCTGGTCGGCGAGCTCACCCTCTCCTTCGAGACGTTCCGGCTGCCGGACGACGGCGAGCAGTCGCTGGTCACGTACCACGCGGAGCCGGGGTCGCCCTCGGCGGAGGCGTTGCGGCTGTTGGCGAGCTGGGGTTCGGACGCGCGGGCCTCCGGCCGGAGCGCGTCCGAGCTTGGGCGCCCTGGGGCCGGCCGGCGGGAGTAGTCGCGTCTGCCCTGTCGCGGTGAGTGGGCGGCTGCGGGTTCGTTGTGGCTTGTCGCGCAGTTCCCCGCGCCCCCTAAAAGCTCGCGTCCCTCAAAAGCTCGCCCAGTTCCCCGCGCCCCTCAAGAGCACAGGCGCGCCGCCCGTCGCGCCAACGCGCCCCCACCGCGCGCACTCTCCGCACCCTCGCACCACAACGCCCGTGCCGCCCTCACGGCCGGTACGGCGGCGTCACCCCCCACCCCCACCTCGGTACCGGCTGCTCCGCCGGTGGTGCCGCGTCCGGGCCCGAGAAGTACACGGCGAGCCGCGTGCCCCATTCGGCGTAGGCGACGAAGGCCGAGCGGAACTCGGCGTCGGTCGGCAGGCCGGCCTCGTCCGCGGCGTCCTGCAGGAGGTTGACCCAGCGGCGGCGCTGCGGCTCGGTGATGCCCCGGCCCATGTGCTGGGCGACCATGTGTCCGTGGCCGCCCCGGGTCTCCGAGTAGGCGGACGGCCCACCGAAGACCTCGGCGAACCAGAGCGCGACGTGTTCGGCGTGCTCGGGGGCCAGCCCCTCGAACACCGGTGCCAGGAGGTCATCGTGCAGCACCTTGCCGTAGAAGACCTCGGTGAGCCGGGTGAAGGCCTCGGTGCCGCCCGCCCAGGCGTACAGCGTCGGCACGGCCGCGCCCGTGCCGCGTACGACGGTGGGCTTGTAGTGGCGCATCTCCTCGATGTGGGCGACGTACGGCCGGATCTCGGCGAGGAAGTCCTCGAACAGTGCCGACTTCCGGAAGCCCTCAAGGTGGTCCTCGGTCGAGGTCCATGTGATGCGGAGGACGTAGTGCTCGAAGTCCTCCTCGCAGCGGGACAGCTCGTAGTCGACGCACTGTGGTGCCACCGCCAGCTGAGCCGCGGCCTTGGTGTAGGCGGCCAGGAACTCCGCCGACCTGTCCTCGGGGATCCGGTAACGGATGTACTCCACGGTCGATGTGGTCATACGTCCACACAAACACGAACGGCCCGCCGGAAGGAGATCCTCCGGCGGGCCGTCCCGCGGATCAGCGGTCGGCGAACCTCAGCGCCCGCTCACCGCGGTCGTACGGCTCACTTGCCGTAGTACGCGTTGTAGATCGACACCGTCGACTTGTTGCCCTTCTTGTCGGCGATCTTGGCGTGGAACGAGATGCCCTTGCCCTTCGCCGGGTTCTTGACGGTGATCTTGCCGTTGACGACCTTGACCTTGGTCCACTTCTGGCCGTAGTCGTACGACACGTAGACGGTCAGCGACTTGAGGTTGCTGCCCGCGGCCGCGCCCTGGACGGTGACCGGGAAGGTGACCTTCTTGTCCGCCTGAGCGCGGCTCCAGAGGTCGACCGGCGCGTTGAAGCGGGCGGTCGCGACCGGGAGCTTCGTCTCGGAGGCGGTCTTCTTGGACTTGAACTCCCAGCTGGCGTTGACCTGCGTGGAAGCCGCGGACACCTTCACCGACCGCTTGATGGACGTGGTCAGCTTGTAGGTGGCCTCACCGGCCGGGACCTTGAACTCGCCGCCGCCCTCCAGGGCGTCGTCGTTCTCGATGATCTTCGTGCTGTTGCGGTACAGCGTCGACTTCACGGACGTGTACAGCGAGCTTCCGGCGTGGGTCTTGCCGTCGGCGAACATCGGCAGGTAACCGGAGATGGTGTTGCCGTCGCGGGTGACGCCGTAGGAGCCGCCGATGCGAGGACCGAAGACCGCGGTGTTGAAGGTCTTCTCGTAGGTCTTGCCGCCCTTGAACGTCTGCGCGGCACCGAGCGTGTAGCCCGCCTCGACGATCGGCCAGCCGTCCGCGTCGACCCCGCCGGTCTGCTCGAAGTCCAGGCCCCACTTCACGCCGCCCGTGGAGGACAGGTACAGCGTCCGGGTGCTGGGCAGCTTCTGCGGGATGCCGATGGCCGAGGCACCGCCGCTGCCGGGCAGGTAGCCCCAGGCCATGACGGAGCCTTCCTTGTCCCTGCTGGAAGCGCCGAGGTTGACCTTCACCGTGGCCAGCTCGCTCTTCTTCCAGTGCTTGGTGTAGCCGGTGGCGAGCTGCTTGACCTTGGAGCCGCTGACCGCGTCGTACTCGGTCTTGTCACCCTTGGTCCAGTGGCCGTCCCACTGCTGGTACAGCGAACCGTCGGTGATCTGCGGACCGAGGTGGGCGGTGCGGAAGCCCTTGTACGAGTCCAGCCACCAGCCGAACGAGTAGCTGCCGTTCGCCACGTCCACCGTGTAGTCGGCCGACGCGAACTGGGACTTGGCGCCCGACTCGGGCACCGTGATGTCGACCGGCTTGGCCTTGCGGGCGTCCAGCGTGATCGTGGCGTTCTTGGTCACGGACATCTTCGGCTGGGCCAGCCAGTCGGCGCCCTTGGTGAAGTCCTCCGGGTCCGCGTAGAACGAGGAGTTCAGGATGTAACCGCCCTTGGGCACACGGACCTTGACGGTGCCGGAGGCGTCGTACGGGCTGTACCACTTCTCCTGGGCGAGGCCGGAGATGCCCGCCAGGTTGATGCCGTAGTTCACGGCCGGGTTGCCGTCACGGTCGATCGTCTTGAACGTGAGGGTGTACGACTCCACCTCGCGCTGCACGGCCGCGGCGGTGCGCACGGTCTGGCCGCCACCGGTCGCCGTCACGTACGCGGAGTACGCGCCGTCCACGGTGCCGCCCAGCTTGGTGTTGACCGTCAGGTCGACGGAGGCCGTGCCGCCCGCCGGGACCTTCACGGTCTTCTTGGCGAGGGTGAAGAAGCCCTCCGGAGCCGCCTGGCCCTTGGGGTTGGTGCCCGCCACGGACAGGTCGAGGGTGACGTCCTGCGTGCCGGTGTTCTTGTACGTCACCGGCTTGGTGACCGGCGTGTCATCGGTGTGCGGCCACTGCTGCAAACCGAACGTCACCGACACCGGCTCGGCGAACACGGTCTGCTTGATGGCCTTGTCCACCTGGATACGGCCCGAACCCTGCTGGAACGGGGTGTACTTGCCCGCCTTGGTCGACCCCGTGAGGGCGCCCTTGAGCTCGGCGTACGTCCAGTCCGGGTGCTGCTGCTTCAGGATCGCCGCCGCGCCCGCCACGTGCGGGGTCGCCATCGACGTGCCCGAGATCGTCAGGTAGCCGGCCGGGTTCTCCCCGACCTCCTGCTCGATGACGCTGCCCTTGGCCGAGGCGGCGGTGATGTCCACGCCCGGCGCGGTCACGTCCGGCTTGATCTGGCCGTCGAGACCGGGACCGGTGCTGGAGAAGGACGCCAGCTTGTCGCTGTCGTCGACCGCGCCGACGGTGAGCGCGGAGGCGGCGGTGCCCGGGGAGCCGATGGTCTGCTCGCCCCACTCGCCGTCGTTGCCCGCGGCGACGGCGAAGAGGACGCCCTTCTCGGTGGAGAGCTTGTTGATCTCCGCTTCCATCGGGTCGACCTCGGGCGTGTCGCCGCCGCCCAGGCTCATGTTGATGACGTCGGCGCCCTGCGCGACGGCCCATTCCATGCCGGCGATGATGCCGGAGTCGTCACCGGAGCCGTTGTCGTCGAGGACCTTGCCGTTGAGGATCTTCGCGCCCGGGGCCACGCCCTTGTACTTGCCGTTGGACTTGGCGCCCGTGCCCGCCGCGATGGAGGCGACGTGCGTGCCGTGGCCGAACTTGTCGCTCGCGTCCGCGGCCGCGGTGAAGTTCTTGGACTCGATCACCTGGTCCTTGAGGTCCGGGTGGGTGGTGTCCACACCGGTGTCCAGGACGGCGATCTTGGTGCCCTTGCCGTCGTAGCCGGCGGCCCACGCCTTGGGGGCGCCGATCTGCGGTACGGACTTGTCGAGGCTGGCCTTGCGGACGCCGTCGAGCCAGACGTTGGCGATGCCGGAGGCGGTGGTGCCGTCGGTGTCGGTCACCGCGTTCCACAGCTCGGTGGCGTCGTCCTTCGGTGTGAGGACCGCGTCGGCGTTCAGCGTCTTGAGGGTGCGGCGGACGGTGGTGTCACCGGCGTCGCGGACGTCGGCGCGGGCCCCCGTGGCGGCTCCCTTGTAGCCGACGATGACCTTCAGGCCCTTCTTCTGGGCCTTGCGGCTCGCGGACTTGCTCAACTCCGTGATGTCGAACAGCCGCTGGTCCAGCTTGCCGCCGGCTATCAGGCGGGCCGCGTCCGCCGGTATCACGAGGGTGTGGCCGTCGGCCTTGCGCACCTCGACGGGGATCCCGTCGCGGCCCTTCGCGCGCTCGAAGCCGACGGGCTTGCCCTTCACGTCGACCACGACACGGTCACCGGTGATCAGCGTGATGCGGTGCTTGGCCGAGAAGTCGGCCGCCTTCGAGCTGGTCGCGAGGTCGGGCTCCGCGGACGCCGGGCTGGTCATGCCCGCCGCGAGTGCCACGGCCGCGGCCATGGCGATCGAAGCCGTGCTCGCTCTCTTCATTTGTCTGCGCAAATCTCCCCCTGGAGCTGAAGTCCGGGCGACTCAGCAGTTCGCCCGGCCGGGGGAAACTCCGCACACGCATGCGTACGCCCCCCGTACTCAGAAGTATGACGGGGGGCTGACGCGTGCTCAATAGAGAGACTTCTGTGAAGAGTTGACGGTTTCGTTACACCTGTGCTCCAAAAATGACTGAATGCTTGACAGGGAACCGAGCCCCGCCGGTGTGCGCACCGGCGTGCGCGTCACGCACACCGACCAGTCCTCACACACGCGCCCCGGTCCGCTCCTCAGGCCCCCTCCTTCTCCTTCACCGTGACCCTGCCTTTGCGGATCGTCACGACGCGCGGGGCCTTCTTCGCGATCGACGAGTCGTGGGTGACCATGACGAACGTGAGCCCGTGCTCCTTCCACAGGCGCTCCAGGACGTCCATGATCTCGTCGCGCATGGACTCGTCGAGGTTGCCGGTGGGTTCGTCCGCGAGCAGCACCTTCGGCTGCTTCACCAGCGCCCGGGCGATGGCCACGCGCTGCTGCTGACCGCCCGACATCTCCGACGGCAGGTGCCTGAGCCGCTCGCCGAGCCCGACCGACTCCAGCGCCTGGGCGGCCCGTTCACGCCGCTCCCTCGTCCTCACGCCGAGCGGTACGAGCGCCGTCTCGACGTTCTCCTGGGCCGTGAGCGTGGGGATCAGGTTGAAGCTCTGGAAGACGAACCCGATGTTCTCGCTGCGCACCCTGGTGAGCTTCGCCTCGGACAGCCTCGCCAGGTCCGTGCCGTCGAGTTCGACACTTCCGGCGGTGGGCTTGTCGAGCGCGCCGAGCATCTGGAGCAGCGTGGACTTGCCGCCGCCCGTGGGCCCCTGGATGACGAGGCGGTCCCCGTCCGCGATGGTCAGGTCGACGCCGTCCAGCGCGTCGACGGTGTCCTTGCCCCGCGTGTAGCGCTTGGTGACGCCTCTGAGTTCGTACATCGTGCAACTCCTCGGATACGTAAGGGGGTCTGCTGCGTCGGGGCGCCGGCTACTCGACGCGGCGGAGGGCGTCGGCGGGACGCAGCCGGGAGGCACGCCAGCCGCCGAAGGCGCCCGCGACGAGGCCACCGGTGACGGCGAGTCCGACCGCGAGGGCGATGGTGGAGAGGCTGACGGGTGCGGTGAGCGCGACCTTGAGGGCGTCGGTGGCCGCCTGCTGCCGGAAGCCGCCGCCCATACCGCCGGGACCGCCGCCACCGGGGCCGCCGCCCGCAGCACCGCCGGAGGCACCCACCTGCGCCTCAAGGGTGGGGCTGATCGCGGTCACGACGTACGCGCCCGCGAGGCCCAGCGCGATGCCCAGCCCTCCGCCGACGAGCCCGTTGACGACGGCCTCGCCGACGACCTGCCGGGTCACCCGCCCGGACTTCCAGCCCAGCGCTTTGAGGGTGCCGAACTCCCGTACGCGGCGGGAGACGGCCGAGGAGGTGAGCAGTCCGGCGACGAGGAACGCGGCCACCAGCACCGCGAGGGACAGCCACCTGCCCACGTTGGAGGCCAGGTCGGAGGCCGTGGACAGGGAGCCGGAGACGGTCTTGGCGAGATCGGCGGAGGTGGTGACCGTCGTACCCGGGACGTTCTTCTGGATGCCCGACTTGACGGAATCGATCGCCTGCGAGTCCGACACCTTGACGTAGATCGTGGTGACCTTGTCCTTGGAGTCGCTCAGTGTCTGGGCCTGCTTCAGCGGGATGTAGAGGTTGGCGGCGGCGTCCCCGCTGTCCGGGGTCGCGATGCCGATCACCTTGAACTTGGTGCCCTTGATGGTGACGCTGTCACCGACGGCGAGCTTCTTCTCCTTGGCGTACGACCTGTCGGCGACGACCACCTCGGCGTCGGTCTCGGAGGTCTTGAACGTACGGCCACTGGTGATCTTCGAGGAGGTCAGCGGGCCGAGGGCCGGCTGGGTGACGTCCGTGCCGTACACGGAGTAGTTGTTGACCTGGAAGTCGGCGCCGCCGCCCTGGACGCGGCCCTCGGGCTGGCCGCCCTGGCCGCCGCCCGGCTGGCCGCCGCCGTTCTGTCCCTGTCCCGGATCCTGCTGGAACTCGCCCTGCCGGAACTGCCCGCTCACCTTGATCACCCGCAGGCTGAGCCCGCCGACGGCGTCGGAAACCCCCTTCTGGGCACCGACCTTGCTCACGGTGGAGGCCGCCAGGGTCTGGAATCCCTGGACCATCACTCGGTCGCTGCTCTGCTCCTCGTCGGAGTCGTCGTTCCGCGCGTCGAACTCGAACCTGGGCCCCTGGTTCTGGTCGGACTGGGCCTCGGCGGCCTTCGTGACGGTCATGTCCGTGCCCAGTCCGTACAGCGACTGGAGGACCTTGCCCTGCGCCTTCTCCATCCCGGAGGACACGGAGCTGACCACGATGACGAGGGCGATACCCAACGCGAGCCCGGAGGCGACGACGAGGGCCGCCTTTCTGCGGCGGCGCAGTTCGCGCCTCAGGTAGGTGAGGAACATGGCGGCAAGCTAGGGACGTCCCGTGATGAACGGATAAGGCCGCCATAAGAGCTGGATGAGAAGGCTGGGGGTGGGCTTGGGTGGCCGGTGCGTCTCGTCCGCCTTCTTCTGTCTGTGGGCGGCTGCGGGTGCGTTGTGTCTTGGCGCGCTGTTCCCCGCACCCCTGAAAGCCACGGCTGCGGGCGCGTTGCGGCCGGTCGCACAGTTCCCCGCACCCCTGAAAGCCACGGCAGCGAGCGCGTTGCGGCCGGTCGCACAGTTCCCCGCACCCCTGAAAGCCACGGCAGCGAGCGCGTTGCGGCCGGTCGCACAGTTCCCCGCACCCCTAAAGGCCGCGGCAGCGGGCGCGTTGCGGCTTGGCGCGCAGTTCCCCGCGCCCCTAAAGCACGGGCTCGCCCGGCCGGTTTTCAGGGGGCGGGGAAACTGCGCGACCAGCCCATCCACGCCCCGCACCCGGATACCCGCGGGAACCCGGCAGACGCGACGACGGCGGCACCGGCCTCCAAGGGCCCGTGCCGCCGTCGTCGGGAAATCGGTCTCGGTCCGGCGAAGCCGGCCTCAGACCGCCGAACCCGCCTTCCAGGCCGCCCAGTCCATGTTCCAGCCGTTGAGGCCGTTGTCCGGGGCGATCGTCTTGTCGCCGGTGTTCTCGACCACGACGACGTCACCGATGATCGAGTTGTTGTAGAACCAGGCACCCATCGTGTTCGGGTCGTTGGCGCCCTTGGTGTCCGAGAGGCCCACGCAGCCGTGGCTGGTGTTGACGCTGCCGAAGATCGACTTGGCGCCCCAGTAGTTGCCGTGGATGAAGGTGCCGGACGTCGACAGACGCATGGCGTGCGGCACGTCCTTGATGTCGTACTCGCCCTTGCCGTCGTCGTCCGTGAAACCGACCGTCGCGCCGTTCATCCGGGTCTCCTTGAACTTCTCGGAGATCACCATCTTGCCCTCGTACGTCTTGTTCTCGGGCGAACCGGCGGAGATCGGGATGGTCTTGATGACCTTGCCGTCCTGCATGACCTTCATCTGCTTGGTCTGCGCGTCGACGACCGAGACCTGGTTGCGGCCGATCTTGAAGGAGACCGTCTTCTGCTGCACGCCGTACACGCCGTTGGAGCCCTCGACCCCGTCGAGCGCCAGCTTCACCGTGACGGTCGAGCCCTCCTTCCAGTAGTCCTCGGGCCGGAAGTCGAGCCGGTTCGGGCTGAACCAGTGGCCGACGACCTCCTGGCCGGAGCTGGAGGAGACGGTGATCCCCTTCTGCACGGCGGCCTTGTTCGTGATCGCCTTGTCGAAGTTGATCGAGACGGGCATGCCGACACCGACCGTGGAGCCGTCCTCCGGCGTGAAGTAGCCGAGGAAGCTGTTGTTCGGCGAGACGGTGGTGAACGTGGCGTTCTCGTGGGCCGCGCGGCCCTCGGAGTCCTCGGCGGTGGCCGTGATCTTGTACTGGGTGGCCCGCTCCAGCTGACCGCTCGGCGCCCAGCTCTTCTTGTCCGCGGATATCTCACCGGCGACGGCGGTGCCGTCCTCGGTCTCCATCTTGACGGACGTGAGCGTGCCCTTGGCCACGGTGACCTTGGCGGCGTTGTTGATGGACGCGTTGTCGGAGCCGTCCTTCGGCGTGATCTTGATCTCGGCGACGGAGGTCTTCTTGGCCGCCGCCTCGTCGGCCTTGGCCTGTGAGGTGTCACCGCCGCCGGAACCCGATGCCTTGTCGTCGCCTCCGCTGCACGCAGAGAGCACCAACACCCCGCCGAGCAGTGCGGACGCGACCGCGAGGCCCTTGCGCCGCCTACTGTTCGTCATCACACGCTTCTCCATCGTTGCCGAATCCCCAAAGCCCAGAGAAATCCCCGTACGGACTCAAACGCCACGACCGGTTCCTCCCGTTCCACATCCCGCGGATGTGTGGGGCACACCACGCTCGGTCCACGACCGGCTGACTGGTGCTGAGGTGGTCAGTGCGCCTCATGAGACGACAGAACCCCGGGCGGCGGTTGCCGCCCGGGGCTGTGAATCTCACCCGCGGCGCGTCAGCCGGTCCCGTGTTCCTCGTCGTCCTCGTGCACATCATCCTCGTCCAGGCCCCAATCAGGCGAATCAGGGTCGTAGTCGATTTGCTCACTGCTCCAGGACGCCTGGGCCAGATCGACCCCGGGCACCTCGTTGACCAGGTCGAACGGGTCGACGAGGTACGCGAGGGCCTCCGCTGTGTCCCGCGTCACCGCGCTCCCGGCGTGTACCCGTTCGTCCGCCGCCATATCGACGTCGGACTCGATCCGGTCCTGCGCGGCCTTGGTCAGGGCGCCGGCGCTCTCGACCTCGACCACCAATTCCACCCGAAGCCGGATGAACTGTGATGTCTCTGAAGTGCTCATAGGCGGGAGGGTACGTCTCACACCTCCCGTGACTTTCCCGTGACCCGCGCCTTTCACTAACATCGCCCCACACGGCCAATTCGCCAGCTCCACAAGGGGATCGATATTTCGTGTCCGCCGCACGTCGATCGTCGTCCACCGCACGTCGAACGCTGCTGACCGCCACCGCCGCGGGAACCCTCCTCGCCGCCCTGTGGTTCGTTCCGTCCGCCAACGCGACCCAGGACGCGACAGAGCAGCGACAGCTGACGACCATGAGCACGGACACGACGACCGAGACGTCCACGCACGCGGTCACCACCTCCGACTCCTCCCGGTCCACGGGCGCGCGGACCCAACTCGCCGACACCGGCAGCCCCAACACCACGCCGTACCTCGTCGGCGGCACCCTCTTCCTCGGTCTGGGCGCGGGTTTCGTGGCGTACTCGGTCCGGCGGGAGCGTACGGCGCTCTCCTGACCCGCGGGTCCTCTGCCCGTACGCGGAAACCCGTACAGAGGGCCGCGGTGCGTCACACGCCCGCGGCCCCCGTGAGTCACCGAGCGTTCAGGCCAGCGGCCCCGTCACCGGCTCCACCGCCGCGACGAGGTGCCCCTCCCGCACGAAGGCGTCGGCCGCGGCCAGGTCGGGGGCGAGGAAGCGGTCCGGGCCCGGCCCCCCGACGCCCGCCTTGCGGACGGCCTCCAGCACCGCCTGGGAGGCCGGGGCGGGGGTCAGGCCCTCGCGGAGCTCGATGGCGCGCGTGGCGGCGTAGAGCTCGACGGCCAGGACGCGGGCCAGGTTGCCGACGGCCGTGCGGAGCTTGCGGGCCGCGGACCAGCCCATCGAGACGTGGTCCTCCTGCATGGCCGAGGAGGGGATGGAGTCGGCCGACGCCGGGACGGCGAGACGTTTCATCTCGCTCACCAGGGCCGCCTGCGTGTACTGGGCGATCATCAGACCCGAGTCGACGCCCGGATCGTCCGCGAGGAACGGCGGGAGCCCGTGGCTGCGGTTCTTGTCGAGCAGGCGGTCCGTGCGGCGCTCCGAGATCGAGGCGAGGTCGGCGGCCGCGATGGCGAGGAAGTCGAGGACGTAGGCCACGGGGGCGCCGTGGAAGTTGCCGTTGGACTCCACGCGCCCGTCGCGCAGCACCACCGGGTTGTCCACCGCCGCGGCCAGTTCCCGCTCCGCCACCGCGCGCGCGTGGGCCATCGTGTCGCGGCCGGCGCCCGCGACCTGAGGAGCGCAGCGCACCGAGTAGGCGTCCTGGACGCGGGGCGCGCCCTCCTGGTGGTGGCCGGTCAGGCCGGACCCCTTGAGGACCGCGAGCATGTTGGCGGCCGAGGCGCCCTGGCCGGGGTGCGGGCGGATGGCGTGCAACTCGGGGGCGAGCACCTTGTCCGTGCCGAGCAGGGCCTCCAGGGTCAGGGCGGCCGTCACGTCGGCGGACCGGTAGAGCAGCTCCAGGTCGGCGAGGGCCATGACCAGCATGCCGAGCATGCCGTCGGTGCCGTTGAGGAGGGCGAGCCCCTCCTTCTCGCGGAGTTCGACCGGGGCGATGCCGTAGGCGGCGAGCAGCTCTCCGGCGGGCCGTACGGTGCCGTCGGGGCCCTCGGCCTCCCCCTCGCCCATCAGCGTGAGGGCGCAGTGGGACAGCGGGGCGAGGTCGCCGGAGCAGCCCAGCGAGCCGTACTCGTGGACGACCGGGGTGATGCCCGCGTTCAGCACGTCGGCCATGGTCCGCGCGACCTCGGGCCGCACGCCCGTGTGCCCCGAGCAGACCGTCTTCAGGCGCAGGAACATCAGCGCCCTGACCACCTCGCGCTCCACCCGCGGGCCCATGCCGGCGGCGTGCGAGCGGACGATGTTGCGCTGCAGCTGAGCCCGCAGTTCCGTGCTGATGTGCCGGGTGGCGAGGGCGCCGAAGCCGGTCGAGACGCCGTAGACGGGGTCCGGCTTGGCGGCGAGGGCGTCCACGATGTCGCGGGCCGCGGCGAGCGCCGCCACGGCCTCCTCGGAGAGCTCGACCCGGGCGCCGCCGCGCGCCACGGCGACGACGTCGGCCGTGGTGACACCGGACGTGCCGAGCACCACCGGGTCCACAGAGTGCATATCCATATTCAGGATCGTAGGGACTGAATCGCCGAATGTCACGACCGGTTCGGGGAAGAGCTCCTTACAAAGCGGGGCGGCCCAAGGAGCTCACTCCGGTCGGCGTCCGCGGATGCGGCGCCGCTCCCCCGAGGCCGCGTCGGCGGCCGGAGGCCGGTCGGCGAGGCGGACCACCGGGTCGTCCGGCCCCGCACGGCCCGCCACGACCGGTCTCGGGGAGCCTTCCGCCTTCGCCCGGTACTGCGCGGCGTCCGCGAGGCGGAACAGCCGCCGCGGCGACCGTACGGCACCGATCGGGTCCTGCGTGGAGGCCACCCCGCAGGCGACGCCCTCGCCGAGCTCCAGCTCCGCCGCCCGGCGGCAGAGTTCGTCGGCGACCTTGACCACCTCGTCCGCCTCGGGCCCGGCCGCCAGCAGACAGAACTCGTCGCCGCCGAGCCGCGCCGCCAGGGCGCCCGGCAGCATCGCCCCGCACAGCGACATGACCGACCCGAACCTCTCCAGCAGACGGTCGCCGACCGCGTGCCCGTGCGTGTCGTTGACCCGCTTCAGCCCGTTCAGATCGCAGACCACGAGGCTGACGACCGTCCCGTCGGCCTTGTGCTGCTCCACCGCCTCACCCAGCCGGACATCGACGGCACGGCGGTTGGCGAGCCCGGTCAGCGGGTCGGTGAACGCCAGCCTGCGGGCCTCCTCCAGCCGCTCGGACTGTACGATCCCGGCCGCGACGACGGCCGCGAGCACGGTCGCGAACTCCGCGTCCCGCGTACGGAACACCGCCGCGCCCGCCGGACGCGCGACATACAGCTCGCCCCACGCGCGCCCGTGCAGCACGACCGGGGCGATCACGCAACAGCCCCGGCCGCGCCGGCGCAGAGCGGCGACGCGCTGGTGGCAGTAGAGGTCCGCGTCGGGCCGCCCGTCCGGGCCCTCGACCGTCTCGACCCAGGCGCTGGGCCCGATCCCGCCCGCCCAGCGTTCGTGCAGGAACTCCGTGATCTCCGGGAACTGGTGCACGGGGTAGGACTCGCCGTCGGGGAACTCCTCCTCGTCCGGGGCCAGCTTCCCCACGTTGACGAGCACCTTCAGCCTGCCCAGGTCGCGCTCCCACACCGACAGCGCGGCGAAGCTCCCGGCGAGCGCACGGCACGCGCCCGAGGCCGCGGCGTGCCACGCCTCCCGCGGCGTGTGCGCGGCGGCCATCCCCTGCGCCAGCGCCACCACGGCCCGCAACCGCTTGTCCTCACCCATCACTCCAGGCTAGGTAGTTTTGTGGCGTTTCGGGGTATTGGTATGGCCAGCCGTGGCCAGCCGTACGGACGGGCCGTGCGCGGTTCGGGCCGTGCGCGGTTCGGGCCGCCGTCCACCCTCCTACTCGCCCGGCCACTCCGGCGGCCGCTTCTCGTTGAACGCCGCCACGCCCTCCGCCCGGTCACCCGAGAACGCGACGGACCGCCACGCCGCGTCCTCGACCTCCAGCCCCGCCCGCAGATCCAGCCCGTGCCCGAGACGCAGGGCGCGCTTGGCGGCACGCAGGCCGACGGGCGAGTTGGCGGCCATCCGGGCGGCGAGGTCCAGCGCCCGCGTACGGTCCTCCCCCTCGTCCACCAACTGGTCGACCAGCCCGAGCTCCCGCGCCTCGACGGCCTCCAGGCGCCGCGCGGTGAAGATCAGCTCGGCGGCGCGCGCGGCCCCGACCCGGCGCGGCAGCAGCTGCGTGCCTCCCCCGCCCGGGATCACCCCCACCGACACCTCGGGCAGCCCCACCACGGCCGTACGGTCCGCCACGATCACGTCGCACGACAGCGCCAGCTCGAAGCCGCCGCCCAGCGCGAACCCGTGGACGGCGGCGACGGTGGGCATGGGCAGCTCCAGGACGCCCGTGTACGCGGCGCGCGCCACGGGCCGCTGACGCACCAGGTCGGCGTCGCTGAGCGAGTTCCGCTCCTTCAGGTCGGCGCCCACGCAGAAGGCACGCTCATGGGTGGAGGTCAGCACGACCACGCGGGCGTCCCGGTCGGCGGCGAGGGCCTCGCAGGCGCCGGCGATCGAGCGGGCCATGTCGGTCGAGACCGCGTTCATGGCCTTGGGCCGGTCGAGGACGAGTTCCGCGACATGGCCGTGCCGCCGCACGACGACGTACTCCCCGAAACGCCGCTCGTCCCCTTGCTCCACCATGACGCCCTCCGGTTAACGCGGGTTAACTTCCGACGTCCCCGATCATCGCAGCCCGCTCCCCTCGGGGGAAGTGCGGACGGGTCACCCCGATCGGGTGACATCCCCTCCGTCTCCCACCTCCTGTTCCGCCCGGGCGCATACCGTGCGCACGCACAGCGCGACGGGGCGCGGAGCGCTTCGGGAAGGAACGGGCCATGACACAGACCGCCACCAGGGCAGCGGCACGGGACGCCGAGGCCGGGGCCGACGTCCTGCCCGATCGCCCTCGCGCGCGCCCCGCCCGCGGACGGCACCGCAAGCCCCGGCCACGACGCACGCTGCTGGCGGTGGGCGGGCTCGCCCTGGCGGCGGGGGCGCTCAGTCTCGCGCGACTGGTGCCCGAGTCGGTCGGCCCGGGCGGCACCGGAGCCACGGAGACGGAGCCGAGGGCCGCCTCCGACGGCGTCCCGGAGGGGACGGCCAACGCGGCGGCGACAATGGGCGCCGCACCACCCCCGGCGGGTGCGGCGGGCCCCGGCGCCACCGCCGTGCCGGGAGCCGGGAGCGGGGCGCCCTCCGGCGCGACGACGGTGGTGGTCCCGTCGTCACCGGTCAGGTCGCCGGTCCCCGCCGCGACGGACCGGTCCGCCGACTCGGCCGGCCTCCCCACGGCCCCCGTCACCGCCGACGCACCGGCCCCGGCGGCCACCGCATCCGCCGCGTCCCGGCCCGCGCCGAGCACGACCGCCCGGGCTCCGTTGCCGGACCGGCCGGACGTGCGGGATGAGGGGGACCAGCGGGATGAGGGGGACCAGCGGGATGAGCCGGACGAGCAGGATGACCGGGACGCATGCGTCCCGGTCATCGGGGTGTGTGTCGGCGCGCCCCTGGCTGTCGAGGAGCGGGCCCGAGGTCATTAGGGCGCGGGGCTGCCACGTCATGCGGCTCCGCCGCGGGGCGCGTCCGCCCGGGGAGGGCAGCGGGGACGGCGCCGGGGACAGAGCCGGCCTGCTCGGCCGAGCGCTAGGCGGGCGGGTTGGCGCGGCGCGTGAGCAGCCACGGCTCGACGACGCCGAGCCCGCGCACCGGCCGCTGCCACATCGGCTGGAGCGCGAAGCGGTAGGACGGCGGCTCCTCGCCCTCCTTCTCGGCGGCGGCCGCGGCCTCGGCGGCCTCCGCCTCGGAGGCTGGGGCGTCACCGGTGTGGATGACCTCCTCGGCGAACGCGGAGTCCACCAGGACCGTGTCCTTGGGGGCTATGGACGTCAGCCGTGAGGCCAGGTTCACCGTCGTACCGAAGACATCACCCATCCGGGTGGTCACCGTGCCGAACGCGATGCCGACGCGCAGTTCGGGCATCGTCTCGTCGTTCGCCATGGTCTCGATGAGCCGGAGCGCGATCTCGGCGGCGATGCCCGCGTCGTCGGCCGCGTACAGCACCTCGTCGCCCAGGGTCTTGATGAGCCGGCCGCCGTGCGCGGCCACCAGGTCGGCCGCCGTGGTCTCGAAGGCCTCGACGAGTTCGCCCAGTTCCTCCTCCTCCATGCGGCGGGTCAGCCGGGTGAAGCCGACGAGGTCCGCGAAGCCGACCGCGAGGCGCCGGTCGACCATCTCCTCGTCGTCGGCGGTCTGCACGACGCGGCCGGTCGCGGCGGCGAGCTGGCGTCGCCAGACGTAGACGATGAACTCCTCCAGTTCCGGCAGGAGCAGCTCCACCAGGGGATACGTGACCTCGGTGCGCGTCATGCCCGGTTCCGGCGGCTCGGTGAGGCCCTCCAGGAAGGAGTCGATCTGCCACTCGGCCAGCCGGGCCGTGGTCTGACCGGTCGAGCGGGCCACCTGCACCGCCATCGCCTCGCTGAGCAGCCCCGCCTCCACGAGACCGGCGAGCCGCCGCAGGGCGAGCACGTCGGCCTCCGTGAGCGCCTTGGCCTGGCCGATGTCGGCGAAGCCCATGGCCCGCCAGAAACGGGACGCCAGCTCCATGGAGACGCCGGCGCTGCGGGCCGCCTGGAACGGGGTGTAGCGGCGCTCGGCGCCGAGGATGAGCGATTCGATGCGCAGTGCCAGGGGGTTCTCGGCGGGCTCGTCGCCCTGCCCGTCGGACCGGTGCGTCGCGTCCACCCGCCCCCGCGGTTCGGCCCGGTCGGCCGACGCGTCGCCGGGAGCCCCGGCGGTACGGTCCGGATCACCGTCGGGAGCGGGGTGTGCACCCGTGCCGGAGCCCGTGTCGTCGACGGTCACGCCTGCTGCCCTTCCGATCTGTCACGGCCAGGTATCGACCGGCCTCAACTCTACGGCAGGTGTGCGCTGGCTCACTCCTTTGCCGTACGCCAGGACCCCGTCCCGGCTAGGGGTCCGGGGGTTACCCCCGGGTCAACACAGCACGGCAGGTGTGCGTCGGCTCACTCCTTTGCCATACGCCAGGACCCCGTCCCGGCTGGGGGTCCGGGGGTTACCCCCCGGGTCAACACAGCACGGCAGGTGTGCGTCGGCTCACTCCTTTGCCATACGCCAGGACCCCGTCCCGGCTAGGGGTCCGGGGGTTACCCCCGGGTCAACACAGCACGGCAGGTGTGCGTCGGCTCACTCCTTTGCCGTTACACCTAAACCCCCTCCGTTGTCGTGCGCCGGCGCCCCCTCCCGGCTGGTCGGCCGGGGGTTCCCCCGGGTCGTACGACTTGATCGTCCTCAGCGTTCACCGGGCCACTCCGGGTACCCAGCCGTCCCACCAGTCACTCGGGTCGCAGATGGACGATGTCGCCCGCCCCCACCGGCTCCTGCACGCCCTCCCTCGTGGCCAGCACCAGGCGCCCGTCGCCGTCCACCGCGACCGCCTCTCCCACGAGCGACCGGTCGCCGGGAAGTTCGGCGCGGACCGTGCGGCCCAGGGTGGCGCAGCCCGCCGCGTACGTCTCCTGGAGGCCGCTGACGGCGGGGTCGCCTCCGGCTTCACGCCACTTGCCGTACCACTGCTCCAGCGAGCGCAGAACGGCCCGCAGCAGCGGGTCACGGTCGGTGTTCGCGGCGCCCGCCAGAAGGAGGGAACCCGCGGTGGGCACGGGCAGCTCCTCCTCGCCGAGCGTGACGTTGATGCCGATGCCGACGACCACGCCGTCCGCGCCCGCGCGCTCGGCGAGGATGCCGCCGGCCTTGCGTTCGTCGCCGCCCACCGTCACCAGCAAGTCGTTGGGCCACTTGAGTGCCGTGTCCACGCCGGCCGCGCGGGACAGGCCCGTCGCCACCGCCACCCCGGTCAACAGCGGCATCCAGCCCCAGCGCCGCACGGGCACCTCGGCCGGCTTCAGGAGCACCGAGAAGAAGAGGCCGGAGCGCGGCGGGGCGGTCCAGACCCGGTCCAGACGTCCGCGGCCCGCGTTCTGTTCCTCGGCGACGAGGATCGCGCCCTCGGCCGCCTTGCCCGCCTCGGCGAGGGCCACGAGATCGGAGTTCGTGGACCCCGTCCGCTGCACCACGTCCACCCCGGACCACAGCCCGCCCGCGCGCACCAGCGCGCGGCGCAGCGCGGTCCCGTTGAGGGGAGGGCGGCCCAGATCGGACCAGCGGCCGCCACCCGGACCCTCGCCCTGGCCGCCGTCGTCGTACGCGTCTGATGCATCTCTCGGGGTCATGAAACCCACCCTAGGTGTGGTCAACGCCGCACTGCCGAACCGTAGGCCCAGCACTACGCTACGGATGAGTAGCCATCCACACTTCTGAGCACGTCACTGAGTAATCGCCGAGCACATCACTGAGCACGTCACCCTCACGTCCCCATTGAGCAGGCAGGGAGCCGCATCCCGATGTCCGAGCCGGAAGAGCGCCAGACGGTCGAAGAGATCGACATCCACACCACCGCGGGCAAGCTCGCGGATCTCAGGCGCCGCATCCATGAAGCGACGCACGCCGGCTCCGAGCGCGCGGTGGAGAAGCAGCACGCGAAGGGCAAGCTGACGGCCCGTGAGCGGATCGAACTGCTTATGGACGAAGGCTCCTTCGTGGAGTTCGACGAGTTCGCCCAGCACCGCTCCACCGACTTCGGGCTGGAGAAGAACCGTCCGTACGGAGACGGTGTCGTCACCGGCTACGGCTCGGTGGAAGGCCGACCGGTCGCCGTCTTCTCGCAGGACTTCACCGTCTTCGGCGGCGCGCTGGGCGAGGTCTTCGGGCAGAAGATCATGAAGGTGATGGACTTCGCGCTGAAGACGGGCTGCCCGGTCATCGGCATCAACGACTCCGGTGGCGCCCGTATCCAGGAGGGCGTCAGCGCGCTCGGCATGTACGGCGAGATCTTCCGCCGCAACACCCACGCCTCCGGTGTGATCCCGCAGATCAGCCTGGTCGTCGGCCCGTGCGCGGGCGGCGCGGTCTACTCCCCCGCCATCACCGACTTCACGGTCATGGTCGACCAGACCTCGCACATGTTCATCACCGGCCCCGACGTCATCAAGACGGTCACCGGCGAGGACGTCGGCTTCGAGGAGCTGGGCGGCGCCCGCACCCACAACTCCACCTCCGGCGTGGCCCACCACATGGCGGGCGACGAGAAGGACGCCATCGAGTACGTCAAGCAGCTGCTGTCGTACCTGCCGTCCAACAACCTCTCCGAGCCCCCGGCGTTCCCGGAGGAGGCGGACCTCTCCCTCACCGAGGAGGACCGCGAGCTCGACACGCTCGTCCCGGACAGCGCGAACCAGCCGTACGACATGCACACGGTGATCGAGCACGTCCTGGACGACAGCGAGTTCTTCGAGACCCAGCCGCTGTTCGCGCCGAACATCATCACCGGCTTCGGCCGCGTCGAGGGCCACCCCGTGGGCATCGTCGCCAACCAGCCGATGCAGTTCGCCGGATGCCTCGACATCGACGCCTCCGAGAAGGCCGCGCGGTTCGTGCGCACCTGCGACGCCTTCAACGTCCCCGTCATCACCTTCGTGGACGTCCCCGGCTTCCTCCCGGGCGTCGACCAGGAGCACACCGGCATCATCCGCCGCGGCGCCAAGCTGATCTACGCCTACGCGGAGGCGACCGTCCCGCTGATCACGGTCATCACCCGCAAGGCCTTCGGCGGCGCCTACGACGTCATGGGCTCCAAGCACCTCGGCGCCGACCTCAACCTCGCCTGGCCGACCGCCCAGATCGCCGTCATGGGCGCCCAGGGCGCGGTCAACATCCTGCACCGGCGCACCATCGCCGCCACCTCGGAGGAGAAGCGCGAGGACGTGCGCTCCCGCCTGATCCAGGAGTACGAGGACCGGCTCCTCAATCCCTACGCGGCGGCCGAGCGCGGCTACATCGACGCGGTGATCTTCCCGTCCGACACCCGCTCCCACATCGTGCGCGGCCTGCGTTCCCTGCGTACGAAGCGGGAAAGCCTGCCCCCGAAGAAGCACGGCAACATCCCCCTCTAGGCCTCAGGAGCCTGCTATGACGATCAAGGTCGTACGGGGCAATCCGACCCCGGAGGAGCTGGCCGCCGCACTGGCGGTGGTCCGGGCGCGCGCCGCGGCGGCGGCCTCCGAGCCGTCCGGCGCGCCCCGCCCCCGCGACTCCTGGGCCGACCCCTCGCGCATCGCGGCGCACCGCCTGCCCCAGCCGGGGCCGACGGCGTGGGGACGCACCTACTGGCCCGGCTAGACCGCGCTTCGAAAGGGGCCGGGCCGTGACGTCAGCGGCCCGGCCCCGGCCGCGCGCGGGGACACGCGTGCCCGGGGCCGCGTAGTCCCCACGGACCGCGCAAGTTGAGTACGCGTACTCAGGCGCCGGAACGAGAGCTACCGCAGCATCGGTTACATGCTGTGGTCCGACCCCGAGAACGAGCCGCCCAAGGAACTGCGAGACACGCAGGACATGATGCGGCGGCTCGGTGTCCTGGTGGCACTGGCCATGGTCCTCGCGATGCTCGTGCTCGGAGTGAGGTGAGACGGCACCCCCGGCGGTGACCCGGGCCGCGCCGATACCCTGGCCGCATGACTGATCAGCCGCGCCGCCGACTCGTGCTCGCCTCCCAGTCCCCCGCCCGGCTGGGCCTGCTCCGCCAGGCCGGGCTCGATCCCGAAGTGATCGTCAGCGGCGTCGACGAGGACGCCGTGACCGCGCCCACCCCCGCCGAACTCGCGCTCGCGCTGGCCGAGGCGAAGGCGTCTGTCGTCGCGGCGAAACCCGAGGTCAAGGGCGCCCTGGTGATCGGCTGCGACTCGGTGCTCGACCTCGACGGCGAGGCCCTCGGCAAGCCCGCGGACGCGGAGGAGGCCACCGCGCGCTGGAAGTCGATGCGCGGCCGCGCGGGCACCCTCCAGACCGGACACTGCGTCTGGGACACCGCGAGCGGACGGTACACCTCCGGTACCGCGTCCACCGTGGTCCGCTTCGGCGAGCCGACCGACGAGGAGATCGCCGCGTACGTCGCCTCCGGTGAACCCCTCTATGTGGCCGGGGCCTTCACGCTCGACGGCCGCTCGGCTCCGTTCATCGACGGCATCGACGGGGACCACGGCAACGTCATCGGGATCAGCCTCCCGCTGGTACGGCGGCTGCTGGCCCAACTGGGCGTGGGCATCACCGAGTTGTGGACGCCCAGGGAGGGGTGACCCTAGCGCGGCGACCGGGAGCCCGGCAGAGGGGGCGCGCGGTCAGGCAGGCGCGCGGTCAGGGAGTGCTGGGCGCCGGGGGCGTGACCGGGGCGGGTTCGCCGTTGCCCGGGGATTTGTCGCCGGAGGAGCCGTCGCCGGGAGCCCGGCCCTCTCCCCCGCCGCCGTCGGGACCGCCGCCCGCGTCGCCCTCGGGGACCGCGCCCTCCGGGCCCGCCTGACGGTCGTACGTCATCAGCGTGAGCAGGACCAGTCCGAGCACGACCATCAGAGACGCGAACGCGCCCCAGCCCACCAGGCCCACGGCGAACGCGCCGAGCAGGCCGTGCACGACGGCCGCGCTGATCAGCAGGATGCGCCAGACGCCGGTGGCGGGCCGGTCCCGCAGGGCGACAAGCAGCGCGGCGAGACCGCACACGGCGAAGTAAAGACCGAAGACCACGCCGCCGGCCTTCGAGGAGGTCGACATCGCGGCCGGGTCGAGCCCGGCGAGGGACATGTCCTGGCGGTCGACCACGATGCCGAGGAACCAGTTGAGCCAGGCGATGGCCCCCGCCTCCACGAAGAGCACGATCGCCGTGACCACCGCCACCGGTCTCCGTATCACCGGTCCCACCCCATTTCCGCTGTGCCGTCCGCCGCCTGGAGCACGCGACGCCCGTTACCGCCAGTACCGTCCGGACATCGCGAACGCTACTAACGGGTAAACCCGAGGACAAGGGTTCCCGCGCGGGCAAAGAACCATTGGGCCATTAGTAGGGATTCCACAAAGAAACCGATCGTGGCGCAGCGCGGCTTCATAGAGACCTTGACCACATCAGAGGGCTAGGGTTTTCCGGTGGAGTCCTGCGCGGTGCGGTGCGACAAGGGATTTCGCGGGTTGAGCGAGCCTCCACTCACGCTCCGTGTGGGCAAGCTCACCATTGAGGACGGGTCGAAACGCCGTGTCGGCAGTCCCTAAACTCGGCTTGTTTCAAGGAGAGGGAGCCATCGTGCGCAAGGTGTTGATCGCCAACCGTGGCGAAATCGCTGTCCGCGTCGCCCGGGCGTGCCGGGACGCCGGGATCGCGAGCGTCGCCGTGTACGCCGAGCCGGACCGGGACGCCCTGCACGTCCGCGCGGCGGACGAGGCGTTCGCCCTGGGCGGTGACACCCCCGCCACCAGCTACCTGGACATCGCCAAGGTGCTGCAGGCGGCCAAGGACTCCGGCGCGGACGCCATCCACCCCGGTTACGGCTTCCTTTCCGAGAACGCCGACTTCGCCCAGGCGGTCCTGGACGCGGGCCTGATCTGGATCGGCCCGCCGCCGCAGGCGATCCGCGACCTCGGCGACAAGGTCGCCGCCCGTCATATCGCCCAGCGCGCCGGTGCCCCGCTGGTCGCCGGCACCCCCGATCCGGTCTCCGGGGCGGAGGAGGTCGTGGCGTTCGCCGAGCAGCACGGTCTGCCGATCGCGATCAAGGCCGCCTTCGGCGGCGGCGGCCG